>CAVRYV010000012.1:0-302985 GCA_963725555.1 uncultured Pseudomonadota bacterium
ATTCAAGGCGCGGCAATTTACCAATTTGCGCGGATCAGTTGTCATCGCCGGTATTGGCGCGCAATGTCCTGCAGCGCTTCAATTACCCGATCCACATCCGCTTGTTGCATGCCGGGATAAATGGGGAGTGAAATCGCGCGCTCGAACCGCTCCTCGGCATTGGGAAACTGGCCGCTTACGTAACCAAGCCGGTTGCGATAGAGCGAGTGGAGGTGAGCGGAATGAAATGAACCGAGGTTCCGATGCCGCGCTGTTTGAGTTCCTCGATCACGCGATCACGACCGATTCGGAGGACAGAAGCGTTTACGAGCAGAACGTACAAGTGCCAGGCGTGGCCAACGTCCGGCGGTGCGGATGGCGTCTCGAACGCTTCTTGCGAACTGAAGGCTTGGTTGTAACGGCTAGCTATCGCGGCGCGATTGGCGCTCATCGAATCGCACTTCGCGAGCTGCGCCAAACCAAGCGCGGCCTGCAAATCGGTGAAATTGTATTTGAAGCCGGGCTCAAGGATGTCGTAACGCCACGATCCTTCTGCGGTGTAGCGCTTCCAGGCATCTTTGTTGATGCCGTGGAGGCTTAGCACCCGCATGCGGTCGGCGTATTCAGGATTATCCGTGGTTGCCATGCCCCCTTCGCCGGTCGTCAGAGTCTTCGTCGCGTAGAACGAAAAACAGGTGATGTCTCCGAGCGTGCCGACCGGCCTGCCTTTATAGCTGGCGGGCAGGGCGTGCGCGGCGTCTTCGATTACTTTCAGGCTGTGCTTTTGCGCGATATCGAGAATGCGGTCCATGTCGCACGGATAGCCTGCGTAGTGGACGGGCAGAATCGCCCGCGTGCGGCTGGTGATCGCGCGTTCGACATGATCCGGATCCATGTGGAACGATCCGGGCAAACAATCCACGAGGACGGGACGCGCCTTGAAATAGAGCACGACTTCGCCGGATGCGGCGAACGTCATTGTGGGAAGAATTACCTCATCTCCTTCTGCAATGCCGATCGCAGCCAGAGCGAGGTGCAAAGCGGCGGTGCACGAATTTACAGCCAGCGCGTGATTTGCGCCGACGTATCGCGCGAACGCCTCTTCGAATTCCTTCACACGCGGTCCGGTGGTGAGCCAACCGCTCTGGAGCACGCCGATTACCGCGTTGATTTCCTCTTGCTCGATGAGAGCGCGATGAAATGGCAGAAAGTTCGCGGTGGTGACGGACATGGGCACAGCCCCCTTGAAGATCGTGTGACGAATATTCCTAAGCGTTCTTGAAATCGGCAGTGATGCGAGGTAGCGCGGGCGGCATCTTGATCTGGTCGAGCCACGCGCTGATTAATTTGGACCACTGCAGGTTTTCTTCCACGTATTCGCGCCCGCGCTCTCCGAGTACGCGGGCGGATTCCGGATCGCCGGTGAGTTGAAGAACCGCCTGAGCGAGAACCGCGGGATTCCCTGGCTCAACTACCACGCCTGCGCCGGCCTCTTGCACCAATCGTGCTCCCTCGCCCTTGCCGACAAAAATTAAGGGTTTGCCGGACGCGAGCACAGGAAAAATCTTCGAGGGGCGAGCTCCCTCGTGGATTGGAATATCCAGCAGAGAAGCAAGCCCGCAGTCGGCAAGGGAAAAATATGGTGGCAGTTGTTCGACCGGCACGGGGTCGCGAAAGGTCACATTCGTGAGGCACAGGTTCCGCGCCAACTCCTGAAGGCTCGCCTTTGCGGAACCGTCGCCCACGAAAAGAAAATGGATTTCGGGCCGGTCAATAAGGAGCTGCGCCGCTTGCAGAACGTTTTCGAGACCATGAGCGTACCCGAGCGTGCCGGCCCAGAGGATCACTCGTTTGCCTTCGAGACCCAGCTCCTTTTTCAGCGTGGCATCTTCGCGGCGGGGCTGGTAGCGAATGGTGTCTACGCCATTGGGCAGAAAGAGCACCTTTTCGGGCGCGACTGATTTCTTGTGCAAGAGCGCATCGCGAATGCCTTCGGTAACGGCGTTCACGTAAGCCGCCTTGCGGTAGCTCCACTTCTCGATCGCTCCCAGACACCGCAACAGAAATCCATCCGGCAGAAAGCCGCCTTCCGCGATGGCGTCTGGCCAAAGATCGGCGACACTGAAGATGAACGGCGCGCCGCGGAGGCGTCCGGCGACGTGCGCGGAAATTGCAAGAAAGAGCGGCGGCGATTCGACGAAAATAAATTCCGGCTTTTCGGCTCGCATCAGTCCGTAAATCGAGGTGGCCGCGAACGAAGTGTAGTTGAGCATCCGTTTGACTCCGCCGCCCATAGCGGGGTACAGCCAGACTCGATGGACCGTGACGCCGTCACATACTTCTCGGCGATAAAACGCGTTTCGGTAACCAGGAAAGATCTTGCCGCGCGGATAGTTCGGCAGTCCCGTCACAACTTCGACGTCGTGACCGAGACGTTGCAGCTCCGCAGCCATGGCGGCCAAGCGAGTCTGCGGCCCGCCGATTTCAGGCGGAAAGTATTGGGTCAGGATCAGGATTCGCACGTAACACTTCCAGGCAAGCACCGGTTGAGGGTATGGGATCGAACAGGCTTCACTTTGGTTCGGCGCTCAGGCGCAATGTGACACCGATGTGTTCGACTTCTTCCTCGGACAGCCAGCCGTGGTTCGGCACGGTACAAACGGTTTGCGCCGCGAGTTCCGCTTGTGGGCATCCGCCGCGATAGCCGTACTTGCGCGCATTGCGAACACAATTGCGATAGAGCGGAGACGTATCCACACGCTTGCGCAGCAGGAATTGGCGTCCGGCGTCGCGCTGTGCGGCGCTCTCGTACCGAAGTGGAAGCATGAAATGATTCCATCTGCCGTATGAAGGCTCTTCCGGAATGGCCAACGGCGTTTCCGCAACGGCATCGCGCAGGCGCGCCGAATTTTGTGCCAACGCCTGAAGCGACAAGGCAAATTCGCAGACGCGCTTTCCAATCAGATTTTTATCCACGCGCCGGATTGCGGAGGCGTGGAAGTTTTTCTGTCGTCTGCGCGGTCCGGTCGCCGTACTTCCGACTGCGTCCACATCTCGCCTGCTCGCGAGCACCGACGAGAGCAGGGCTCCATAAATGCCGCGGTGATACGAAACACTGCGCGCCCAGCAGACCAACGCGTGGCCAAGCTCTTGCAATTTGTTTTCGGCATTGAGCGATTGCAGCTCCTCCTCGACGGCTTTCGCGAGAGTGGGATTGTTGATCACCAGCGCGCCTCCGCCGCCGGCGGGAGCCGGCTTGTGGACCCCAAATGTAAAAAACGAAGCTTGCGTCCAGGATCCGGTCGGCAAGCCCATATATTCGCTGAATAGAGAGTGCGCACAATCTTCAATCACCGGAAGATCGGGATTTTCGAGGCACTCGTTGATTCGTGTCAGATTCGCCGGGTAGCCAAACGTATGCACCACGACCAGCGCGTCCAATTCATTTTTGCGGCGCCACAGAGAATCTTCATCGAGGGCATAGGAATTCAGCTCCACGTCCAGGAAAACGGGAATATGGCCGGCCGCGGCGATCGCGGCAAATACGGCTTCGCAGCAATAGAGTGGAACGCCAATCCGTGACCCGGCGGGCAGATGCAGCGCGCGGAGAATCAGGTAAAGGCTCTCCTTGCCGCTGCGGACGAAGTGAAAGCTCTCGGCTGCGCGAAAATACGTTTCCAGGCCGGTTTCGTAGCGGTCCACCGACCTCACCAACGCCGCGAACGCGGCCGCCAAATCTCCCGCGCTGTATTCGCGCCCGAAGCGAGGGATGGTCTTCCAGAAAGGCCAATCGGCCGCGCTTTTCGCCGCCAAGAGCGCGCTCCCATCAGCGCGACCATCATGCGTGCCCGGCGAGTCGCGGATTTGAACGGTTTCTGATTTCAATTACGCACCTGGACTCGCGCAGATGACAATGCCGGGGCCGAGCATCATTCCGCAGCCGGAAATCCACGACAAAAGACGCGAGCTCTGGTAATAAGTTCGGAACAAAATGTCGCTGAACTTGCCTGCCTGCTGGTTGCCTGGCGAAGGGCACAATCCTTCCACACGGAACCGGGTCTCGCGCAGCAGCAATCGCAGCGCCGGCAAATTATAAAAATACAAGTGCGGACTATCGAAAATGGAACGTGTGCCTCCGCCCGTAAGGCGTCCCAACTTCGTGCTGTGACGCCAGACCTGCGTCGCGCCCAACGGCAGCTCGAGCACCAGCAAGCCGTCCGGCTTCAAGGCGCGGCGAATTGCGTGCAGTTCCTGACGCGGTTCGCGAAAGTACGGAAGCACACCGGCGACGGTGATCACATCGAAAAATTTGTCAGGCAGATCAACCGATAGGACGTCCCCTTCATAAGTCTGGATGCCTCGTTGCAGCGCCCGCCGGAGTGCGTAGCGCGACGGCTCGATTCCGAATTTCTCCCATTGGGTCGCGCGAAAGTAGCGGTCCAGGAAAAAACCACCGGCACAGCCGATGTCCAGAATTCTGCCTGCATCTTTTTTGCGCCGAACCTGCGCGGCGACGAGTGTGAGCGCCTGCCTGCGCAGTTCACCGTAAACTTGCTCGAGCCGCAGATCGTCGGTGATGTAGTGATCCTTGAAATGCGACTCAATGTACGAAGGGCTTGGCAGCGGATCAACGAACCCGACACCGCACGCGTGGCACTTCACAAGCCTTTGCGCTCCATTCTTCACCGCAGTTTCGGTTTGACCAAAAGTGCGACAGAGCCGGCAGAGGTTTTCCCAAGGTTTCGGCGAGGACTCAAGTGGCGCTGCCGAAGCGAGTTTGGTGCTAGCCATGGCGAAAGGTTTCCTGAGGTCTGAATGTCAACTGACGATCTACTTGAAATTAAGAGCGCGAACCGCCGCGTGACGATTTTCTCAGTATTACGCCTGCGCGACCATCGCTTCAGGCGAAGGGCGCTGGAGAGCATCACTCAACGTCGCAAAGTCTTCGACGAGTCCAGGCTTGATGCGCGTTAGGACCTTTTTCGTTAGCCACGCGCCCGGAGCCGAGAAAATTGGCCGAGCCAGCGGATGAATCAGCACCCGCCGCCCGATGGGATGTTTGCGGCAGCCCATCGCCAACTTGAAACGTTCCAGCGTCGGACGGGAGGCAAAAGATTCAAGACCGTATGAAACGCAGCGAATTTCGGGCCGATCGAGCATCTCTCTGACAATCGAAAAGATCAGAACGTTCATAGGGTAATGTTTCAAATAGTCGCTGGACGCGTACGGATGATAGGTGTAGCAGTATCCGTCCATCAAGAGTACAAGGCAGAACGCGCAGAGCTTTTCTTCGACGAAGGCTCCATACGCTTCGACGAACGAAAGGCCTTCGCACACAGACATATAATTCTTCCAAAGCGCCCGGTTGGTCAGAAAGCAATCTGGCACTTGCCTACCTTGCCGCGCATAAACACTCTGATTGATCGCGCAACCCTCTTCGGCGAGAAGATTGTAATCAACGCGGCGGACGATGCACGATTCCAGATTCTTCCGCACATTTCTTTTGGCGTCTTTAGAAAGCGACTCCAGGCTGTAGTTCTTGTCGTCCCAGACGTATTCGAAGCTCGGCGCGCCTTCTACTTCGTCGCAGGTGTAGCGGATAACGCCGGCGCCTCGAAGGAACAATCGCGCCGCTTCGCCCGGCCGAAGATGAATCCGGCGATGCTGGGGAAGACTTTCGAGGAAAAACTTCCGCTTTTCCACCCAAAGACAGGATTCGCCTTCGATGATGCGCATTCCTTGTGCCGTGGCGAACCGATGCAGATCTTGCAACTGCATCAAAATCTCCCGACTGAAAAACTAATTGCGCGTGAACGGCAGTAACGCGATGCTCAGGAAACTGCGTGAACTCGAGCCCAGAGTTCGAGTTCGATCGCACGAAAGAGCCAATTTGCGGGCAGCGAACCCGATGCCTTGTGAGGAAGCGATTGCACTCCGCCGCCAAGGTGGCCGACGAAATAAATCGCTCCATGCGCAATTTCGGCGCGTCCCAGTCCTTGCGGTGCCCATTTTGAAGGCCTAGCCTCACCCAGCGCGGTTCGGGGGTGCTGAAGCCGAGTTTCGTTTTCCGCAGCCGGATTTTTTCGGGAGCGTTCCGTTCATCGCGTCGCGAGAATCCACTTGCTCCATCCGTCGTGCAATTTCAGCGAAGCCACACAATTCACTGCAAATTCGACCAATTTGTAATCGAGGAAAGGCAGGCGGGACTCGACCGAGTGCGCCATGGACATGCGGTCTTCGTGATGCAAGCAGCGTGGGAATGCTCGAATAAGTCAGATCGGCCTTCTGGCGTTCGGCGAGGCTGCTTTGCGCGCCCAATCCCGAAGGAGCCGCTGAAAAGCGTTGCAAAATTCCGGGACTCACAGCCGTTCGGTCAGCGAAGAACGGCCTGCGCATGCCGGCCGGGAAAGTATCTTGTCGCGGAGCCAAGCGACCATGGAAGCCGCGTCCCGTTGCGCGCCCACAGCATCATTTCTCTGAAAGAATTTTGGGTCTCCTTTGACGCAGAAGCTCCCACAAATAAAAATAACGATACTTCTGATACCCGCAAAGATTTCGTCGCCGCCTTGCCCGCCGAGTATCACCGGAATACCATGCCTCTTGGCGTCCTCCATCACGCACCACTGCGCGAACGCACCGTGCTGCCGAGCGGTTCGTCCTGATGATAATAATTTTCGGATCGTTTCCCAGAAGGCAGGCCGCCTGCGGAAAAGCTCTCGTGCCCAATGGACTGCGTCGCAGGCGATACGATGGCAATGTAATCGCGCTCGTCGATTGCTTTCTCTTCAAAACATGCGGAAAATGCCTCGAAAATGTGTCGCTGGCGCAATCCGCTTGGCCTGGCAGAAGATTGCGGAGGAATCCAAGCCTCCGCTCAGGCTGAATCCCACCGGGACATCACTGCGCAGTCGCAGTCGAACCGCATTTTCAAATCGAGACGCGAAATTCTTCAACGGCATCTTCATCGCTGATTTCCGGTACCGGCTCGATATGAAGTTCCCAGTAGCGCCGACGCTGGGGTCGAGCGGGTCGCGAAAGATCGAGCTGCAAGGCAGTGTCCGCCGGGCAATTGGCGGACACCTTCGAAAAATGTTTCTGGCCGAAAAATCCACAAGGCCGAATTCCAGGAAACTAAAGACGTATCTGGGATTCGCGACTCGCGGAAGGCCGGAGGCTTGAAGAATCTGTTTGATCTCCGAACCGAAATAAAATCGGCCGTTGCCAACGCATCGCATAGTAGAAAGGCTTGACACCAAACCGGTCTCGCGCGCAGAAGAGTTTTTGCTTCGCGCGATCCCACAGCGCGAAGCTCCACATGCCATTGAACCGATGCAGGCATTCTTCGCCCCATTCCTGATAGGCGCCAGAATAACTTCGGTATCCGTGCCGGTGCGGAAGCGATGGCCGCACTTTCGAGTTCCCTGCCGAATTTCTTTATAGTTGTAAATTTCGCCGTTGAAAGTGAGGCAATAGGAGCCATCCGCGGATTCCATCGGCTGATTCCCAGCTCGGAAACATCCAAGAATCGCCAGACCGACGGCTTCCAAGCCCAATCACCGGCCTCGCATAGTCGGCAAGCCGTTCTGCATTGTGGATCACATCTCCGCACTGATTCGTCAACGCGATCCACGTAGGCAAACCAAAACCGCTAGGTCCGCGGTAGCTGACAAGATGGGTCATCGCCACAAAGTTTGCGGGTCAAAACCCTCAATCGCAACGATGCCGGCTATGCCGCACATGTAGGTCGCACCAGTCCAGAATAGAGATTCACGAGCTTTTCGGCTTCGCTGTCCCAGTTGTAATGCTGCAACACGGCTGCTTGGCCGCGGCGGCCCATCTCTTCAGCCTCGACGTGGATGGGTCAGCACATATTCGATAGCGTCGGCGATAGCTTGCGGATTCAGCGGATCAACGAAGATGCCGCAACCCAAGCCGCCCAGAATCCTCCGCCAAAACGGAAAATCGGAGGCGATCAGCGGCAGCGCCGCGCCCATGTATTCAAAAATTTTCTGCGGCATCGCTTCCAAGTGATTCGGTTCCGGATGAAAGAGACACCAGTCCTGCTCGAACCTGTGCAGCAGGCGGAAAGTGCTGGGCTGATCGAGAAAATCCGTGGTGTTGCACTCGCTTCCAGCCGGAGTGGCTGTAAATCTCATCGGGATGAGCGTCTCGGCGGGATTTCGATTTCCGGCGAGTTCCAGGGTCGCACGAACGATTATGGCAATAGGGCCATAGCGTAAACCATCTCGCGAATCGCGCGTTGCGCGGTGATCCCGCCCACATACGCTACGGATTGCTTGCGTATTTCCCAGGGCGCTGACTCCGCGCGAAAACAATCTCTTTCGGGTAGGGATAATTGTGCACGATCACGGTGCTGGATGTTGAACGGACGAAACGCTCGGCGATGGAGGGTGTAACGACGACCAGCGCAGAAAAATGGCCGCACGCCGCTCCTTCGACTTTTTCGGCCACCCAAGCGATCAGGCGACGGCTCCAGGGCGGCAATAAAATTTGGACATAATGTCCTTCGGCAAGTCTTCATGGATGTCGTAAATCACTTTTTTGCCGTGGCGCGCAAGAGAAGCCCAACGGGAATCAATTCCGGATCGTGAAAATGGTACATGTCGGCATGTTGGCGCAGCGCTTCCTGATAGACGCGCCAAACTGTACGGGTCATTCGCGCTACGCGAGAATCGTTGCGAGAAATCGCTTTGATTTTAACCCAATCGGCAATCATGTCCTGCCGGATTGGGGCCGATGATGGTTACTTGAAATCCCGCGCGCTGCAGTGATCTGCATTCTTTATGAAAAATACGAGGGTCGAGCGCGGAGTGCACCGTAGTCATGTGCACGACTTTGGCCGGTTCCATCAAGGTCTGCGTCACGGGATTCTGGGTTAAAGCTGGCGTTGGCCGCCGTGCCTAAATCGCCGACGCGGCCGCCGGCATAGGACCGAGGTTGTCTTGCCGCGATGGCGCCAGCAACTCACCTACGATTTTGTGCGCGGCATTTCCATCACCATAAGGAGCCGCCGCTTGCCAGCCTTGATGATTCGAGGCGCTTACGGCGTCGCGGATTTCGTTCGGCGCAGCGCCCGCGATGCGATTGGCGCCCAATTCGATTGTTTCCGGCCATTCGGTGCGATCGCGCAATGTCACGCAGGGCACGCCGAGGTAGAACGCCTCTTTTTGCACTCCGCCCGAATCGGTAAGAATCACGCGGGCGTGTTTCTCGAATCCGAGCATCTCGAGATATCCGACCGGAGGGACGGGGCGAAGATTCCCATTCAGCGAAATCCCGGATTTAAGAAGCACGTGCTTGGTCCGCGGGTGAACGGGAAACAATACCGGAAGATCGAGCGAATTTGCCGCCGCCAAAATTTCGCGGAGGTGCAGTCGATCGTTGGTATTTTCCGCGCGATGGAGCGTAAGAAGGTAGTAACCCTTGTTTGCAGGTTCATCTGGCGCAGGTTTTCGTTTGCGCCTCGCTCGGCGAGCGACCAGTTCTGGACTAGAGCGTCATGCATGACATCACCGACCATGGCGACCCGCCGCGGCCGCGGATCGGATTCGGTCCCGATCCCTTCGCGATGCAGGTTTTCGACGGCTCTTTGCGAAGGTGCCAGGAGCAACCGACTGAGATGGTCGGCGAGAATGCGGTTTTGTTCCTCGGGCATGCCCATGTCCGAGCTTCTGCAACCGGCTTCCACATGCGCGAGCGGCAATTGCAGGCGCGCCGCCATCAACGCGGCAGCAAGAGTGGAGTTGGTGTCACCGTAGGTGACGACCCAATCGGGCCGTTCCGAGGCCAAAATCGGCTCAAGCCTTGCAAGCATGTGCGCCAGTTGCGTACCGTGACTGCCCGAACCGACACCAAGGTTGTACTTCGGCGTGGGAATCTCCATCTGCACAAATAATAGTTCGGCTATTTCATGGTCATAGTGCTGGCCGGTGTGGATGATGCAATGATCGATTCGCGGCGACGGCCCAATTCGTTGTGCGCTTCGATGGCGCGGCAAACTGGCGCCAGCTTCACAAATTGGGGCCGCGCGCCAACGGCGCTCACCCACTTGCACGAATCCCCGCCGGATTTTTCTTCAGTAGGCTTCATCGTTTTGCGTTTTCCAATCGTGCGCATCGCTGCCCGCCAATTCGTACGAGCAGATTTCCATAAATCCGCGCGTAACTAGCGTCGCGCATCGTGGTGTTGTGCCAAACCAAATGAAAAATGCCTCCCACGAGGCGACAGCGCTCCACAAAGCGCGCAACGCCGCGAGAGCTTCGTCCGGTTCGAGTCTCATATAGCCCCGCAGGGTGGAATCCATCGCTACAATGGGTATTTCCAGCAGACGCGCTTCGCGGTTTTCCGAAAGCAACCACGGGTGATACGCATGCGCGGTGCCAGCGCGGAAGCCGATGCGATCGGCAAAGCCAACCGATGCGTCATAGGCAAGTCCTGCCGCTTCCCACGCTACCCAAGTGGCTGGTTTCCAGCGCAGAAAATCTTGGCGTCCGCCCACATGGCGGTTCCGAGCAATTCAATCACTGCGCCAACTTCTAGCAAGAAAGCGCTCGGGAGAATCAAAGGTCTCATATCCAGGATGTATTCCGAGATTTACGCGTTGATGACGCAGCTCCGCGATGTACGCACGAATGCGTGGATGGTGAGGGTCGTAGCCCGTATCGTGCGGGCCCTTCGTACTGCACTTCCAATAAACCGTTGAGTCCAGGCCGCGGTCAGCGGAAAGCTGAATGATTTCACGCAAGAGCTTCTGGTAGGTAGTATCTGCGCCGCTCAGCGGAGCCAATAGATCGCGAATGGCCGCCGCGGGGCGTCGTCGTCTTAGTGCATGCGCGGCGGCGCTATGGAAATTGAAGGGCAGGCCGATCTCATCCACATCGTGACCCAGCTTTACACGCAAAGTCTGCGCTGCGGGCTGCCAACTCGGCAATAGGTACGCGAGCGCATCCGCGAGGCCCAGTCCGTACTCATCCACGATGGGTCGATGCAAGAATCCACCCCTCCACGCAACACTTGAAAACGCTTGGAATCTGCCATGTTCATCGCGCGGGACCGGAAGAGTTTCTTCGAAACGCGACAGCGTCAGCAGAGCGGAAGTTGGCAAGTCCACCGGGCAGTCGAGGCAATCCCGACGTAGCGGCGTGAAAAATGGGCCCGACATCTTCGCGACTCGACGACGAAAACGGAATCTTAAAATCAGGAACAAGTCTCCCGAACTGTACGGGCGGTGAATTGAGCCAAGTCGCAGTGGAGGTCCTAAATTCTCCAGCATGCGCGCGGCTCCAAAATTCCGGAGCCGGGCGCGGGAAGCGCAGACGTTTGTTCGTCCCCGGGTGCACGAAGACACTGACGTAACCCTGCGTCCTCGAAATCGATACGCCAAGTGCGGAAGAATTCACCAGTAACACCTGCCCGCCTTGCAAGTTCCTTATGGCGTAAACTACCGCTCGCGCGGGGGCGCCGACGGATCTTCATACCTGCAATAGCGATGTAGCTGTTTGGCCCATGCTGAAGTGAATTTTTGATCGCGGGAAACCGCTGACTAAGACTAGTGCGCGGGCGGCGCTAGTGCTTGCGCCCGGCTTTGGAGATCACAGCGTTAAACCTGCGTGCGCTTTCGGGAGACAACGCATTGTAGCCGCCATCGCCTGAGCCATAGATCCAGTTATAAGGATAAGAGCGCAGCAGAAGTTCCACGTACGGCTGAAGGTCTTCCACCGTTGACGCCGTGGCGGAGCCGCAGGGATACGCTTTGACCCAGCCCTTTTTCGCCGAGGGATCGCTCCAGAGCGTCATCGTTCCAGCGAGTTCCAAAGTCGTTGATATTTTGCAATGCGGGCGATGCGCTGCTGCCGGTCGCGGATTTTGTCCTGAAATTCCGGCATGGAAACATGGCAGTAGCCGATGCTGCCTTCGCCGCCCGTCAAGACTCTGAGTTTGAGTTGTTTTTCCTGGATTTCGTCGAGCAGTCCCATAGCGATGTAGGCGGGCGAAGGAAAGTAGGACTCTTCTCCCAACACCTTGTAGTCCGGATGCGTCAAGCCGGTGAAAAGAAACCATAGCGTCGCGTCGGATATTGTGCCGCGGCGGCGTCGGCCATGCGCGCCCCAAGTTTGCGCAGAAGCTGGATAGTTTGTCCGGGAGTTTGGCCGATTCGCTGCCGCCAGTTCAGGAATTTCGTAAGCTTTCTGGTAATTATAAAATTCAAGGTCGCAAACTATTCCCGGCGCCTGCGAATCGCGGGCGGCGCGGAGCGCGTTGCCCCAGTTCTCGAGAAAATCCGCCTGCGCCCCAGCGGAGCCATCCAGATCGGCGCCCGAAAAAGGCTGAAATACGGATCCTTGGAGTAAGGATCCTTCTCGGCCGGATCGATCGCTAACATGCGGTTGACGTACACCCAGGGCCAAATATCTTTCGCGGTAATTTTCTTCCAACCGCTGATCTTCGAGTCCATTTCCAGAACGGAAGGGACAGGCGACGTGTCGTAGGCGTGAAGGAACGCAACCGACAAACCGTCGTATGGCGATTTGTCGAATTGACTAGATCTTCTCCGGCGTCATCATCGGATGCGATCGCTGTATTTACCAGCAGTAGATAATGGTCGCCGAGAGGATTTCCCGCTGGATCGACCCGGATCCGCGGCGAGATCATTGCCGCAACCGAGCGCCAGCGCAAAAAGCGCAACAACCGCCAGCCGCAGACCTCGATCAACCGACAAGAGCCGCACCGTGCAAACGGACGGAGATCGTGGGGCTAGGAACCAAGCAATTCTTCCAGCCGCGCGTGAATTCGCTGCTCAAGTGTTGCGGCAAATATCCACCTTCCGCGATAGCGTGCACGCCTGCGCAATTCGTTTTCAACCGCTGCGCTTGATGAAGCGCGTAGAGCCGCAAGATTTCGTCGCGGGCTTCCTCTGCGTTCCTCACGTGAATGCATCCCGGGAACGGATAACTCCAAAGCACGTGGCGCCCGTGCCCCATCGCTTCCATCACCATAAAGGAAAGTCCATCGTGCCGCACGGGGCGCCAGACAACGGAAGCCCCCCGGTAAAATTCAACCAGGTCTGGAATCCGTCCATGGATCTTCAAGTTCGGCGGGGGGTTCGGGATTTCTCCTTCGTACAGACCAACCAGCTCGAAAGGAATGTGCGGCAGCCAACGGGCGACACGCAATATGAGATCAAGTCCATAAAGTCACCGCGGCTGACCATCGGCACGTAAACCAGCACCGAAAAATCTAAAGGAAGCGGCGAAGGGCGATCGGGTATTCGGGCGGAAGGCAGTGGAATCAATTCGCAGGGCAGCCCCAGCACCCCTACTTCGCGGACCATCCAATCGGATTCTGCCCAGTGCCGAATATTCTGCATCACCCACGGGTGGGCCTTGCCTTCCGCAAGTTCCTGTTGCTGCTCAAATGTATCGCTACCGACCCAGTGCATGACGATTTGTCTTTTCCGAGCGTTTTTGCGGCGCGAAGGAACTTACCCCATGCTCACCCGGCCGCCGATCTGGTAAGCTACATCTCAAACACTCAGCTCTCGCGCCATCGCCAAGTAATTGCGCACGCCGGCGTCCGGATAATAGCGAAATTCCCAACCATCGCCGTTCATAAATTCGGCAAACATCTGCCCGAAATAGATCAGCCCGTGCACCAGCACACGCGGTCTCGCGCGTTTAGGGAAATGCCCGCGTGGCATCGAATTATGCCGAATCAGAGCGAAGGCTGGTGCGCGGAGTCTTTTGGAGTTGGCGACGCCAAATGACCGGGTGTTTCAACGCCGCTCCGTAAAATGATTTCTTCCCAACGGCGCAGCAAGTCTGCACGGACCTTTTGCGGACTAAAATCCTTCGCGGTAGATCGCATGCCCGATTCGTTCACGCTCAGAACCTGGGAATCGTGAAGCTCCTGCAGCCGTTTCAATTCGCGCGCGGCGGCAGAGGCGGTCTTTACTTCGACGCAGCCCGGGAGAGGATAGCTATAGAGCACGTGGCGGCCTTGCGCCAGCGCCTCGAGCACCATGAAAGAGAGTCCATCGTGCCCCACCGGCCGCCAGAGCACCGTTGCACGTTGGAGGTAAGGAGTTAAATCCTTGGCCCACCCGTGTAGCTTTACATTCGGCGGAGCCTCCAGAGTTACTCCCGGTTGCAATCCGACGACGTTAAATTGAATGCTTCTAAGAGCGCCCGCCACCTCGACGATCTGATCCCATCCGTACAGCTTGGATTTCTCCCTGTCCGGCACGTAGGCGAGGACCGAAAATTTTTCCGGCAGCGGGACGACCTTCGCCGGCGGCTGTACGAACGAAGCTTGCACCCATTCACAGCGCAGGCCCAGCGCGCGCACTTCCTCGGCCAGCCATGGCGATACGGCCCAATGAATTTTCCGCGCGATCCAGGGTTCCAGCTTTCCAGCGGCGTGCTCTTCCCTGGCGAAAAAGATGTCGCTGCCGGACCAGAGCATCACCAAATTTTCTTTGCCGAAGCAGCGCGCGGCCCACAAAAATTTCCCCATGCTGACGCGTCCGCCCCAGGTGTACGCAAGATCGCAGCGGCGCAGATCATTGGCCAACGTCGCCAGCGCTGCAGCCGATTGCTGCGAGTGATAGCGCACGTCCCAGCCCTCACCTTGCAGCAACCCGGACAATTTTTGGCAGAAATGCGGAAGTCCGTGGACCACCACCCGGTACGGCCTTCGCGCTGGTTTGCCGTGCAACACACCCTCCCTGAAATTTGACTAGGAACCCTGCCTGCGTCTTCCCAAACCGTTACTTAGGCTGCTGCACAAAAACGATCAAGCCATCATAGACGCGCACCAAGGCCCGCCTCACTTCCGCATCGAGCGACCAACGGATTTTTTCCAGCGGGTCAGTGCTGCTGCTAGAGGACTTTTCCGCCTTCGCGAGTTCATATTTGGCCTGTTCGAGCCCGGACAAATAAATCGGTAGAAGGTCTTCTCTACTCATAGTCCTCCTCATCCATCGACCTCTCATATTTTCGGGGTGTGCTGGTGCTCAGCGAACAACGGGAAGACTCCGTGGTGCTAGAAGGGAAGTATCCGCTTCGACGGTTCGAGCGTCCGTGTACAACTTTTCATCGGGAAATCGCGTGGAGTGAGCGGCTAATCCTGTCCGGCGGTCGCTGCCAAAGCGCGCGGCGACGTTAATCGCGAGCGAGCAACCGAGGCGTGAATTTGATTCAG
This sequence comes from uncultured Pseudomonadota bacterium, assembly GCA_963725555.1. Classification (GTDB taxonomy): domain Bacteria; phylum Pseudomonadota; class Alphaproteobacteria; order Rhizobiales; family Xanthobacteraceae; genus Bradyrhizobium. Next base: position 15,199 of record CAVRYV010000012.1, read on the forward strand.
CATTCCATCTTCCACCGAGTACGTGGTGCCGCACTCGGGGCACAATCCGACGCTCGCGGAGACGTTCAGGCGGACGCCGCATCGGCAAACCCAACCTACCTGACGCGCGGGCACGCCGACAACGAGCGCGTGATCCGGAACGTCGTGGGTAACAACGGCACCGGCGCCAACGAAGGCGTACTGCCCGACCGTCACTCCGCATACCACTGTGGAATTTGCGCCGAGCGTCGCGCCGCGCCTCACCAGCGTGCGCTGGTATTCCGACTTGCGGTTCACGTGGCTGCGCGGCGTGATGACGTTTGTGAATACCATGGACGGCCCGCAGAACACGTCGTCTTCCAGCTCCACTCCGGTGTACAGCGAGACGTTATTTTGAATTTTGACGTTGTCGCCGATGCTCACTCCGCTGGCAACGTGCACGTTTTGCCCCAAGATGCATTTGCGTCCGATGCGGCTTTCCGCCATCACGTGCGAAAAATGCCAGATCTTGGTGCCGTCGCCGACGTCGCATGGCTCGTCCACCACCGCACTCGGGTGTGCAAAGAAGGTCTGCACCGTACGAGTTTCGCTGGCCACGGGCTGGCCGTTCTCGCGGATGGATCGACCTGCCGCGTGCAGGATCTTCAGCACTCGCAGGCCATTTTCACCGTCGGTGCGGGGATTCGCGTGGTCGCGCACGCACTCCAGAAAATGCATGCACTCCGATTGCAAGGGCTCTTGCTCATCCAACTCCACGACTTCGCCCTCTGCTCGGCGGGCGATTGGCACGCGGTTGACCCATTCGATGCGGTGGGGATAGAGAACCAGCTTGCGTTCGGGCTGCGTATCGTCAAACACCGCCATTTTGCGATCGCCAACGACCACGAGCTTTTGCTCTTTGAACGGGTGCAGCCAACTGACGAAGATATGTGCTTTGACGCCGCTTCCGAAGCTCAGAATCGTCAGCGTTACATCCGAAATCGGATGATTGAGGTAGCTGGCACCCTGTGCTGCAACCTGCGTGGGATTTTCGTCGAGCAAGTAGAGGATGGCGGAAATGTCGTGCGGCGCGAAACTCCAGAGAATATCTTCTTCCGTTCGCAGTTTACCCAGGTTCAGCCGCGATGAGCTGATGTACTCGATCTTTCCCAGTTCACCTGCCTGCAATAACCGGCGCAGTTCCACTACCGCCGGGTGATAATGCAGCAGGTGGCCGACCATCAGAATGCGCGAGTGCTTTCGCGCCAGCTTCACGAGTTCTTCGCCCTGATCCGTACGAAGAGCCAACGGCTTTTCGACGAATACATCTTTACCCGCCAGGATCGCTCGTCTTGATAATTCAAAATGCTGTGCCGCAGGCGCCGCGACCGCCACCGCCTGAATCTCAGGCATTGCGAGCATCTCGTCGAAACGCTGCGTCGCGCTCACCGAATAGGTTTGTCGCATCTCTTCAAGACGCGGCACTTCGACGTCGCAGACAGCCCGCAGACTTCCTAGCGCATGAAAATTTCGTACAAGATTTCGTCCCCAGTAGCCACACCCGACCACCCCAACCCCTGGCACTTGCCGGTCAGTCATCCTTGTCCCCTTTTGCTTGGCCTGATTTCGTAGTCAGTGAGAATTCTACCGGCGAGCTGCACCACCGCCAGGAAAGGATCGATGGGAATTCGGCAGCGTTCGCTTGGTAGGCTTCCTTTTTGACGTGTTCCAATTGCGCATGAGTGACAACAACGTGAATTTATTGAAATATTCCACGACCGAATAAAAAGAAACCGGCGCGGTTACCACTGGAGTGATTCACCGAAGATTTACTCAGTTACTCTGTCCGTAGAAATTCGCAATCACGCTGACCACGGCCTGTTGTTGCGATTCGCTCAATTCGGGGTAGACCGGCAGAGCCAGGACTTCTTGGCTCGCAGCCTCCGCGTTCGGAAAATCACCGAGTTTGTATCCCAAATACTTGAAGGCGGGTTGCAAATGCAGCGGCACGGGATAATAGATCTCGCTTGGCACTCCCGCGCGGCGCATAAATTCGCGCAATTCGTCGCGTTCGCGGCAGCGTATGGAAAATTGGTTGTAGACGTGGCGGGAACCCGGCGGTGGCACCGATGGGACGGCGACATAATCGTTGAGTCCGAATTCGCCGAACATTTTGCGGTAGCGGTCGGCGCGAACTTCGCGCGCCGCGCTCCAGCTTTCCAAATACCGCAGCTTGACGCGTAGAATTGCGGCCTGCAAGGCGTCGAGTCGGCTATTAGTGCCCAAGATTTCGTGGTGATATTTCTTTTTGCTGCCGTGAACCCGGATCAATCGTAGACGCTCGGCCAACGCGGTGTCTTCGACTGTAACAAGCCCGCCATCGCCGGCACCGCCGAGATTTTTCGAGGGAAAGAAGCTGAAACAGCCGAAAGTTCCGATCGTGCCGACCTGGCGTCGTCTGAATGTGGCGCTAATTGCCTGTGCGGCGTCTTCAATGACGGCAATACTTTCGGCCTGAGCTAGTTGCATGATTAGTTCCATCTCTGCCGATAGGCCAAAGAGATGGACGGGCATGATCGCGCGAGTGCGGGCCGTCATCGCCGATTTGATTTTTTCGGGGTCTATATTGAAGGTTTGAGGATCAATATCCACGAACACTGGCTTCGCGCCCAGGCGTGCAATTGATCCCGCCGTCGCAACGAAGGTGAAAGGCGTCGTGATGACTTCGTGGCCTGTCGCGATTCCCGCAGCCATCAGCGCGAGCACCAGCGCATCGGACCCTGACGCGCAGGCGACCGCGTGCTTGGCTTCCACCAGCGTCGCTATTTCCTCTTCCAGTTGACGAACTTCGTTGCCCAGAATGAACTGCTGGCTCTCCATCACGCGTGTGACCGCTGCCATCACTTCATCACGGATGCTCGCGAACTGTGCCTTTAGATCTAGAAAATCAAAGAGTGGCGCAACAGCCTCTGGCTTGCCGTGGGGAATCGGCGGAAACGCGGCAAGACTGCTCACATCCTGCTTCGAAGTCGCAGGGGACGACATTAATCTCCTCCAGGATTAGGTAAATTTTCAGCGAGGTTTGTTGTCAGGAATTGATTCAGGAAGTCAATCGAGCCACTCAGGGCGTTATACCGGCAGCGCGGTATCCAACACCGTAGATTGCGACCCCGGTTGCGGCCGCCATTGCGACTTCACCCAAGGCCTTCAAGGTTTTTCTCGCCCCGCTTTCCGGTATGTATAAAATATCGTTTGGGGCGAGCAGCATATCGGTAGCCTTCCCGGAGAGCATATGAGCGAGGTCCACGGGAATTTCCTGCCGTGCTGCCGCGCTCGTAGACTGGCGGATAATCACGCCGCGATTCGTGGCTGCGACATTGGTGAAACCTTCCGCCATCGCCAGGGCTTGGACGACCGAAATTCCCGCGCTCGGGTTGGACATCGCGAACCCGCCCGGCTTGATCACCGCTCCGACAACATAAACAACCTGCGCCGCCGAGACGTTGATCACGTCGCCACTCTGAACTTCCACGTTCACGGCGGCGTCTTCGCCCTTGCCCAAGCGACTCATATCAATGATCTGCACAGAGCCGACTGGAGTGCCGGTCGCTTCGGCGCTGGCGGGACCTCTGACGATGGTTACGGTGTTTCCAGCCCCCGGCAGCGCACCGCCAGCTAGCGACAGCGCGTCCAGTACGGTGGTTCTGCTCTCGATGGGATAGACCGCCGGTTTTGCCACTGCTCCCAGTACCGTGATTCTGCGGCCGTGGAACTCTTCGACGAAGACCGTAACTTTGGGATCGCGCAGTTGTTTCGCGTCAATGAGCGCTTGGCGGATCGTGTGCGCCAATTGCATCGGCGACTGGCCTTCGGCGTGGATGGGACCGTCGAGGCCGGGGATTTCAATCAGCCCGGAATCGCTCAAGCGAAACTTGCCGCCGAACTCTTGGGAATCGGGCACGGACACCGAAATCACGTCGCCCGGACCGAGCGTGTATTCTTCAGCGGCCGCGCCTCTAGCTGTGGCCGCCACCGGAGCGGAGGAAGCCGCATTCTGCGCGGATGCGCGTCCGCACGAAAGAGAAACCATCGCTACAGCCGCGAAGAGCGACGCTACGCGTGTCATTTTCGTTGTGCCCGGATGTTTCATCGTCTTTGCCTTCGGCTCATGTGGGCGCGGCCGCTCACGCGTGCGCGCCCTTCTTCTTCGGTGCGACCGCGGCGCCGCCGTTATCGTCGGCTGCGTCTCTTTTCACGTCGTCGTAGAATTCCCTATCCGCATTGCGCCCGAATCCATAATTAAAATAGCGATAGTCCGCGGACGTGAAATCAATGTCGTTGAGCACGACTCCAATCATGGACGCGTGAACTTCGCGGAAGAGTTGCGCCGCGCGCGTGAGTGCGCGTCGTGTCGTTGCTCCGTATCTTCCGACCAAAACCACCACATCGGACAGTGGCGACAAGACTCGCGCATCCGAAAAAGGAATCGCGGGCGGCGAATCAATCACCACGTGGCTGAAATTGTTTCGCAACGCAATCAGCAGCGCTTCCATCTGTTCGGATGCCACCAGGTCCGAAGGATTCGGCGGCAAATGACCGCCAGCCAGCACCGAAAGCCCGGGAACGTCCGGTATTTTTGCCAGCGCGTCTTGTGCGGGTGCGTGCCCGGCCAAAACATCGCTAAGCCCTACCTTCGTGCGCAGGCGGAACGCGCTGGCGACCATCGGGCGGCGCAGATCACCGTCGATCAGGCAGGTTGAGCCGCGGGTGGCAAGAACGATCGCGAGATTGATCGCGACTGTCGTCTTGCCCTCGCCTGACGCTGGCGACGACACGAGCACCACGCGCGGCGGCGCGCCGGCTTGTGAGAGCATCAGCGCGGTTCGAAGATCGCGCATCGCCTCAGCTTCCGGAGTATGGGAGCGTCCCGAGAAGATCATCGGCGCGGCATTCTTTGCAACTGCGCCATTTGCGGACAGCGAAAGCGAGCGGAACGCCTGCTGGCTCCCATCCGGCGCTCCGCCGTTACCGGAGATCTTCGGGAGCATCGCGAGCGAAGGCAATCCGATCCACTCCTTGATGTCGTCGGGAGACCGGAGGGTGTTGTCCACGCTCTCGCGAACAAAAGACAGCACGAGGCCAAGCATGCAACTGAACACGGCGCCGATCAGGATGATCAACGCACGATTCGGGGCAGTTGCTCTTCGCAACTTCGGGGCCAGGTCTACGATGCGGATATTGCTCGATCGTAGCCCCGCATAAATTCCCGCCTCTTTTAGACGCGCCTGCAGCGTGTCGTAGAGTTCTCCGGTTGCGAGGGCTTCATTTTTCAAGACTTTGTACCCCACCATGTGAGAGCCCGCGTCACCCATCTGGGCCCGGAGCTTCTCCCTGGACTGCTGCAACATGTGCTCGCGTTCGAGTGCCGCGGCGTAGGCGGTACGCACCTGGTTGACCATCCGCGTCCGTTCGTACTCGACCTGCGCCGCCAACTCCTTCGCTTCGTTTTCCAATTTCTTTACATTGGAGTTTTCGTCGCCATAGACAGTGCGCGCCTGCGCGAGTTGCGCGCGGGCATCCACGTAGCGCGTCATCAGATTTTGGTAGAGCTGATCGTCGCGAAGCGCGGGAATCGCGTCCGTTTCGCCCAGATCAATCATGCGGACGTAGGCTTCCGCTTCGATGCGGTTCGCCGACGCATCACTGAACTGATGGTTTACGTCGCCCATCAATTGCGCGAGCGGCACGTCGCGGTCATCCGCTTCAACGAACCCATATTTTTTCTGATAGTCTGCGACAGCTTGGTTCGATTCCTGGACTTTTTCGCGCAGATCATTGAGCTGCGTTGAGAGCCACGCCGAGGCTTCCATCGTGGTGGTGTAGCGGTTGCGGTAATTCTGATCCATGTACTGCGTAACCAGGGTGTTCGTGACGAGCTGCGCGAGTCGCGGATCGTGGCTCGAGTAGCTGACTTCAACCAGCCGGCTGTTCCGCACCGGGCTCACGGACAGCCGGCGCTGAAATCCATCCAGCGCGATCGCTTCCAACGGTGTGCGGTCCGCGAGCTCAAATTGCTCTTGGAGGAAAGTATCGTCCGCGGCGGATGACGGCGGCTTGCTCGTTTGCGGCGACTGTCCATATTTCGCGAGATCCTTTTTGGATATCAATTCCGGATTGTGGTCCAGTTTCAGCGCGCGAATCACGCTGATCGCCAGTGCATCGCTTTGTAGAATCTGCGCTTGCGTTTCCAAATAATCTTGATTGTCCGGCTCGCTGGAGTATTCAATCTCGTGCAAGGTATTAATTCCCGTGCCGGGCGGATCAATTTCCAGGCGCGCGACGGGGCGGTAGACGTCCTTCATCACGAACGCTGCGATCGCAATCGCCGCCGTCGCGATTAACGCAAAGATAAGCGTGAAACGGCGATTCTTCTGTAGCACCCGCTGCACCTGCTCCCAGGTGAATAGTCGCTCCAGCGACGCGGGCGCGACCGGTGCCAAAGAATCGGGCCGCACGATTTCAGCTAAATCGAATCGCGACCGAATGTGATTGTTATCAGGTTCCATTATCGATGCGGTACAGCGAACTTCACTGCAGCGGTCGATACATCAAAGCTTCGCTGCAATTCACGGGAAGCAAGCGAGCGAGACGATTCCAACCGCTCGACCGCGGAAATGTCCACTTCCACCGCCACTGCCTTCTGCAATAACTCGACGGACAGCACGACCCGATAGCGATTCTTGATTCTCGTCAAAATGCCCTCAACACCGGCCAGCGGCCCAGAAAGACACGCACACGATCGCCGGACTTGAGGTAGGGGTGCGGCTCAAACCACGCGGAGCTTTCCGTGATCTTGCGGATGGATTCGATTTCGCAATCCGGCATCAGGCTGGCGTGACCGCCGTTGCCCACGAGCCAGAAAACTCCTGGCGTTTGGAGAATCTCCAGCTTTCGTTCAAGCTTGGTGCGCAAGAAGAGATAACAAGGAAATACCGGCAGAGCGACCACTTGCACGCGATCCTTCCACCTGTGCGGAGCGCGATATAGAGGCAGCAGCACTTCGAATCCCTTCCGCGTGAGAAAGTTCGTCGCGGATTTTTCGTGCTGGTGCTTTGTATATACGGCATACCAGCCTTCGCGCACGTCGCCGTCAGCAGGCTGTAGAGCTTCGGTCCACGATTGCACGCAGCTTCGCCCTCTGGCTTACAGTCCGTTCGGCGTAAACGACTCACACCCGAACGTCAGCTCTGCAAGTTCGGGAGTCCACGTCGGTCTTTAGTTTGTTTTTACGGTTGCGAGGCGCTTGCGATGGCCTTCCTCAGTGCTTTTCCAGAAGCCGGATAGAATCGCGGTGATCGCTTGGTGCGCGTTCACTTCATCGAATCGACCGAAATCCGAAACCACACCGTGGGGAATCGCAAACTCACGTGCATTCAGCGAAGTTACTCGCTGGCCCATAACGCACACGAACGTGGATACGCGTCGGTTGTTAGCGTTGTATGAAAGACCGATGAAAACTACGGTGCCGCGCGAGTATTTTTTGTTCTTGGAGGCGTCGAGAATAATTCGTGGCCGTTTTTCGCGTCTCTCCGCGAATCGCCGTTCATAAATGCTGTTCGCGAAGATCGCGCGGTTCGAGCCATGGATGGAAGCCGGCGCGTTACAGCGACAGCACTCGAAATCAGAGCAAAGCTTTCGCATTTGGTCCCGGACGGGGTCATGGATCGCTGCGAAGTAGCAGCTTTCATCAGACTGTCATTCGGCCATAACAAATTCCGCGTATCGACTGTATGCGCCGGGCGAACGTACGGCTGGAAACATCGTAGTGTTTTCGAAGTGAAGCCGCGGAATATTTCGTAATTTCGGAGCACGCGGATGTATTTCTTGCTTTCACACTTCCGTATTGTGGCCGTCACACCAAGATCATGAGCTTGACCACCGTCGATGTCGATCTAGCAACGCCGGCGGAAATCCGCCGGCCGCAACCCGCTCGTCCGAGCTTTCTCGCCAACATTGCGACGGTGTTCGGCGGGCAGATTGCCTGCGCTCTGGTCGCGCTGGGGATTGAGATCTGTTACGCGCGGCTGCTCGGGCCGGCCGGCCGCGGTCAAATCAGCCTGTGCATGATGGCCATCGCGATCGGCACGCTGATCGGAGGTCTTGGTGGCGAGATTCCCATTGTCATCTGGACGGCGGATGCGAAGCAAAAATCCGGGGAATGGCTGCCCGCGGTGGTCTTTTGGGGCGTGGCCGGGTCCTCGGCCGCGGTTGTGCTGTGGACACTTATATATTGGCGTTGGCACCCGGCCTTCCTGCAAGGCATCACGCCCCAACTGGCCGCGATTGTGCTCGCGGCAATTCCTGTCAGCATATTTTTCAGTTACTTCGTGGCGATACTGACGGGTCTCGAACGGTTCCGTCTGCGCGCGGGTCTTTCGCTCGCCAATCAAATCGTCGAGTTAATCGCCATCGTCGCGCTTGTTGTGCTGTTCGGACGATCCGCGGAAATAGCGCTAACGGGAATTCTTACCGGTTTGCTGATCGGGATTGCAATCACCGTAGCGTTCCTCAGGGAGCCGCTGCAAGGATTGTGGAACCTTTCTCGCGCTCGAAAGAAGATGGGCTCGGCCCTCAGCTTGAAATTACTGCGGATGGATCGCGGTCGGCGAATCCAGATCGGCATCGCTGTCGGCATCCTTGGCGCCGTCGCGGGTATCGACGGTGGCATAGACCGACATGCCGGCGCGCAGCAGATTCTGCCGCGCGACATCCTTCGGCACGCGGATCCGGACCGGCAGCCGCTGCACGATCTTGGTGAAGTTGCCGGTGGCGTTGTCCGGCGGCAGCAGCGTGAACACCGAGCCCGCCGCCGGCGAGATGCTGTCGACCACGCCTGCGAACTTGCGATGGCCATAGGCGTCGACCGAGATCGTCACCGGCTGGCCCGGACGGATGCGCTTGAGCTGCGTCTCCTTGAAATTGGCATCGATGAAGACGTCGTCGAGCGGCACCACATTGCCGAGCCGCTGCCCGACCACGATGTAGTCGCCGGTCGAGACCAGGCGATTGGAGAAGGTGCCGTCGACCGGCGCGCGCACCGAGGTGAAGTCGAGGTCGCGCTCGGCCTTGGCCAGCGAGGTCTGCAATTCGGCAAGCTGGGCGCGGGCCTCGGCCTGCTGCGCCTTGGTGACTTCGACATTGTCGCGCGCGGCATCATAGGCCGCCTGCGCCGACTTCACCGCCGCCGCGCCCTGATCGCGGCCGGCTTCGGACACTTCGAAGGTCGCGCGCGAGGCAAATCCCTTGGTGCTCAGCGCCTGCTGGCGATCGTAGTCGAGCCCCGCCCGCTTCAGGCCGGCGTCCGCGGAGGCCAGCTGCGCGCTGGCCTGCTCGACCGCGCTTTCCAGCGCGGTGACCTGGCGGCCGATGCGATCGATGGTGGCCTGCTGGGTCGCGATCTTGGTGCGCGCGGCGTCCACCGCGATGCGGTAATCGCCGTCGTCGATCCTGAAGATCACGTCGCCGGCCCGGACCACGCGCGTTGTCGCCGGGAAGGATCGCCGCGACGTGGCCGGATACCCGCGCGCCGAGCGTGGTGTTGTTGGCGCGCACATAGGCGTCGTCGGTGGAGACGAAGAAGCGTCCGACCAGGAGATAATGCACGCCATAGGCCGCGGCGGCGAGCGCCAGCAGCGCGCCGATGCCCATCAAGACCAGTTTGCGCTTGCCGGATTTCGGCGCGGCGGGATTGGCAGCAGCGGCCGGCGCAGCGGCCGGCTTGATCGGATCGCCGGCGGCGTCCGGCGTCTCGGCCGGACGGCGGGCGACGGTCTCTTCCGCGAGATGCGCGCGCAGCTGCTCGGCGGAGCCGCGGCGACGTCGCGCGCGGCTCGCCCTCTGCCGTGTCCGGCTCGGCACGAAGAACGCGCGCGGCCTGGTCTCTCGCTGCGGCCATCACGGCCTCCTCATTGCAATGTCGCGATGCGAGCGCCGGCCAAAACGGGCCTGCCGCCTCGCATGCCTCTAAATTAACATTGACCGAACGGTTCGGTCAAGATATATTTCAGTACACCGACTATAGCGCCTGAGTTCCTTCCACGGTGTTGCCGGGACCGGAATTTTGCCAGAGAAGCTAAACCAATGGTTGCAGTCCACTCCGACCCTCTACGCTCGTCGGCGACGAGGACAGCTCGAAGCGCCGCCAGATTCTCGACGGCGCCAGCAAGGTCTTCATGGACCTCGGCTTCGACGGCGCCAGCATGGGCGAAATCGCCCGCGCCGCCGGCGTCTCCAAGGGCACGCTTTATGTCTATTTCGCCGACAAGAACCGGTTGTTCGAAGCCATCGTCGAGGAGGAAGACGCTCGAACAGGGCAAGGTCGCCTTCAATTTCGATCCCGAACGCGACGTCGCCACCACGCTTCGGGAATTCGGCCAGGCCTATATCCAGTTGCTGTGCCGGCCCGGCGGCGGATCGGCGATCCGCACCGTGATGGCGATCGCCGAGCGGATGCCGGAGGTCGGCCGCCGCTATTACGAGCAGGTGCTGGAGAAGACCATCGACCGCCTCGCCGCCTATCTCGAGGCGCGTGTGAAGGCCGGGACTCGCGATCGACGACTGCCAGCTCGCGGCATCGCAATTCATGCTGATGTGCCAGGCGTCGCTGTTTCTGCCGTTCATTTTTCAGGCCGCCCCGCCGCCTTCGGCGGAGCGCATGGCGCAAGTGGTCGAAAGCGCGACGCGGATGTTTCTCGCGGCGTATCAGGCACAGGAAGGCCTGATAGCGAACGCTCGGAATACGCTCTATTGATTGGACCGTCCGCTGAACCGGTGTCTACTCCGAACTCAAGTCCGGGGCAGGCTTTCGCTCGAATCAACGCTCTACTCGTCCTCGAATTCGTCTTCTTCGTTGACCTTTGCCGGTGCGACGAAGTCTTGCGCCGCCGAGCGATCCCGTGACCATCGGCTCGCGCGACGCATAGGGATTGCGCTGCGCCGCCCGCGCGGCGACTTCCTCGCCCGACATCGCGGCCGGCTGGCAGATCAGGGCCGGCTGGCGCGGCGCATCAGATCGACGTGGATGTGATTGTAGTGATAGACGTTGGAGCCCGGCGCCAGCACGGTGGTGAACTGCTGGCAGGCCGTGGCCTGCACGTCGTGCAGAAAGCCCTGCTCTTCCGGCATGCCCTTCCAGCCGTCTTCCACCGAAATGCGCCGGCCGTCGGCGAGCGTGAAGGCCGCGATATCCAGCGCATTGCCGAAGGCGTGTTCGGAAATATGCGCGTTCGGATTGCCGTTCATGCCGCGGCAGGAATAGGCGGAGATCTGCTTGATCTCGACGACGCGCGCGCCGAACCAGCGCATCGCGGCGGGCTGCACGGATTCGGCGAGCCAGCGATCGAGCACCGAGACGATCGGACAGGCCAGCGTCGCGGCGGGCTTCACCGCGACCGGCCCGAACGCGGCGACCGAATTGCCCTGCGCCGGCCCGAGCCGCGGCAGCGGCGCGGCCTGCGGCGGATAGCGCCGAGCCGGCGCGCTGCGAATAGCGGCGCGGAATAGCGGTCGCGCGGCGGATAGGCCTGCGCGCCGGATAAGGCTCGCGCATGCCCTGCTGCTGCCTGCGCCGGGCGTGCCCTCGGGCGGCAGTTCGATTTCGTCTTCCTGCGGGGCGACGCCGGGCGCGGTCAGCGAAATCGGTCCGTTGGAGGGCGCGCCGTAGCCGGGCTGGCGCATCGGTTGATCGGGATAATGGCGATGCCTGCGGCGGCGGCGGCTGCGAGATCGGCCAGCGCGGCTGGTTGCCGATGCTTGCCGGGCGGCCGCAGATCGTCATCGGCAAAACCGAAGCTGCTGTTGCTTTCGCCGAGCGCCGCGACCTTGAGCGGAAACTCCGCGCCGCAAACGCCGGGACCTGAAATCGGCTCGATCCGGACCAGATCGGCGTTCTCTTTGACCGCGCCGGATTTCAGGCATGCGATTTCGGCCTCGGCCCGCCACGGTTCGCGCTCCTCGGACTGAAAAAATCCGCGACCGCAACCCGCCAACGAGACAAGGACGAAGGAGCCGACGAGATACAAACGAACTCCGCGCGTCATCCGCGCAATTTCAACGAATTTATTTAAGGACTCTTCAACGCGTTGATTTCACGATTCTTTAACCACGCTGTCGGCTTTCCGCGCGCTGTGAACAATCGCGGATGGACAGCAGCGCTGACTTTTTCCGGCCGGAACCGCTTGCTACCTTGCGCGTTATGCGGGCAGCGACGTGAACCAGGGAGATTTCCCATGATTTTCGGGGTCCTTTGATGAGGCGACTGAGCGTGATTACCGCGTATATCGCATTCGCCTTTGTCGGCGCCATCGTGCTCGGCGTGTTTTAGGCGCTAGCAACATCCCTGATTTCGGAAATGCGCGGCGATTTGATCATCCAGCCGCGCGTTTGGTGCGCGCTCACCACTGATAGCGCACCACGCCCTTGCCGGCGTAAGAACGCGTGACATCGGAGAACTCGCCTTCGAAGGTCGCCGGCAGCCGACCAGCCGTTGAGCCATTTCTTTTCCCCGAGGCGGTGACCAGTGCGGAGTCGGCGGCCTGCGCCGCGCCGTTGACGACGAACGACGCGCCGGGCAGCGTCTGGAAGGTGGCGCCGATCGAACGGTCCGGATCGTAATCATGGGCCCAGGCGACGCGGCCGCGCAGCGTGAGAATGCCATCCGTCATCGCCCAGGATTTGTCGGTGCGAATGCCGAGTTCGCTGCGGGTGTCGGTGACGCTCCTGGCGTCATAGGCCAGCGCAAAGGTGTTTGAGCCGACGAGTGCGCCTGCTCGGCATAGGCTGGCAGATCGAAGGTCGTGAATTGGGCGGCAGCGTAGGGCGTGATGCCGAGGCCGCCGACCCATGGCGAGACGAAACGATAGCCGCCTTCGAGACGTCCGGAAAACGCATTGGCGTTGAACTTCGCCTGCAACTGATCGAGTCCCGCGACCGTCGACGGTGCGGTTGGTGGTGATATCCTGCCAGCCATAGGCCAGTGCGGCCGAGATGTAAGCCGGGCCCAACTTCGTGCCGGATGAACGCACCGGCCTGGAACAGGTCGGAATGGCCGCTGCCGGATCCATTGGCGACGCTAAAGTTGGTGCCGCCGCCGGCTAATGCAAAGCCGGCGATGGTATACGGCGAGAATGCGATAGTCGGCACCAACCGCGGTGCCGTAGACGCTGGATGGTCATATTGTTCGATGCCGAGCGTCGCATTGCCGTCGGTGGTCTGCGAGCCGCCGAAGCCGGCCGCCCACACGCTCCAGCGCTGATCGAACGGCTGCGCCGGCGGCGCCTTGGTGAACATCGCATAGGCGTCGCGCCGGCGGCACTGGTTTGCGGCCGTCGGCGGCATAGCCGCTGGCACTGCCTTCGGGTGCAAAACCGCTCGCCCCGCCACCCGGAGTCGATATCGTGCCCCGGTTAAAGGGATCGAGCATCGTGCCCATGAAAGTGTTCATCGCATCGAAGGTGGTTTGCTGCGAGCCGGTGGCGGCCTCGCCGGAGAGCTGGTTGAGCGCGAGACTGTAGGCTGGCAGCGAGGTGATGCCGAAGAGCAGGAGGTTGAACACCGGTCCGCCGAGGCCATCGGCATGCGCCGCGCCGTTGAGCGCATTGGCGATCGAGGTCTGGTTGGTGTTAAGATCGGGCGTCAAAAAATTGAAGCCGGAACTGTTCACCACGACATCGGTGGCATTGGGAAAGACCAGTTGCGCGTGCAACACCGGGCTCGTTGCAGCAGCGAAAGCCCGTTAATGGTGGTGCCGCCCGCCGCCGAGAGCGATGGTATCCTGCCATGGCGCCAACGTCAGGTTCTGATATCTGTAGCTGCACCGTGCCGGCGAGATTGGCTGTGCCGGATACATTGATCCGATCGGAGGTCGCGCCGCCGATATTGATGTCGGTGAGGAGCGGCCCGGTCGCGCTCTGCGCCAGATTGCCCGATAGCGCGGTGGTCTGGATCACACCAGCGCCGCCCGGCGACAGCGTGCCGGTATTGGTCAGCGTATTGCCTGCACCGAGACTGACGGTCGCGCCTGAATTGAACAGCCCGCCCGCCATATTGTTGAAGGTGTTGGTCGCCGCTACCCCAGAATCACATTGCCGTCACCGTGCCGAAATTGTTGACGGTGTTGTTGCCGGTGAAGCCCTTGATCGCGAGGCCGGACAAGGCCGTCACCGTGCCCATATTGGTCAGCGTGTTATTGGTCCCGCCGGCGATGACGACGCCCGCCGAGATCCCTGAGCCGCCGGATACCGTGCCCGATTTGACGTGATGGTGATCGGGCCGCCAGCGCTTCCGGCAGCAATCCCGTTCGCGTCGCTGCCCGAGGCGGTGATGTTGCCGGACGAGGTCACCGTCACCGCGCCCGCGCCATGGTCAAGGCAAAGATCCCGAACGCGTCGTTGCCCGCGGTGGCGATGTTGCCGATTGAGGTCACCGTCACCGCGCCCGCGCCAAGGCCAAAGGCAACAAGATCCCGTTCGCGTTGTTGCCCGCTGTGGCGATGTTGCCGGTTGAGGTCACCGTCACGGCAAGGGACCCGATCGCATTAATTCCGTTCGCGTTGCTGGTGGTGATGCCGAACACGCCGGTGTTGCTGTTGATGGTGACGGCGTCGGTGGAGGTGAAGCTGATGCCGGCGGTTCCGCTCATGGGCGTAATCGCCGCGGTCAGACTGTTGACATTGAGGGTGGTGAGTGTCGTCGGGCCGGTGATGGCCACTCCGGCGTGCTGATCGCCGATGCAGGTCTCAATTGTGTTTCCGCCGGAGATCGAGCAGCCGACAGGCAGCAACGCCAGCGCCGGGCCACCGAATGCCAGCGACAACGCGCCGGCAGCAACGGTGCCCAGAAACGCTTCCCGCAAACGCGGGGCCGCCGGAGCTGCGGCCGTAAAGCCAAGCGGGCGGCTACACAAACTCTTCATCGAAATTCCCAAAACCAAAACATGACAACGATAGGGTACCCTACCCCGCGCGTCTATCCGTGCCCGCGAGCGGCGAACTGCAAATCGCGCCAAAAATCTCCGAAGTTGCGGCAACACGGCAACACTTGCAGAAAAACCGCCGATGCTTCCGGCAATCCCTCAACGTCGCCTCCGCATCCCGCATAACTGCAAAAAACGGCGCTCCGCCGAGATCAAGGACTGATACGTTTGAGCGACGGCCTCCGCGAGCCCCACACAATCAGCCGCCGCGCTGCCGCAACTGACGGCGACGCACATCACCTGCTCGCGCGGAATGGCGGGCTGGCTGAGTGCCAATCAGGTCAGCCTTGCCTTGGACCGAGCTTTACGACGTCGCGGTGCTGCCCGGCGTGCGCCAGCCGATGGCGGCCTCGTTCATCGGCGCCGAGTTCAACGAGCCGATGACCTTCGAGATATGAACCGGCTTGAGTTTTCGATGCTTGATGTACGATTTCGGTTTATTAGTTGTTCGCCTTCCTGGTCTTGACGTTCTGATGTACGTTCCATGTCTGACGTGCGGATACCCATCCGTCGTGCAATGGAGCGTGTGCAAGGAGCTATGATGGAGGAGCTCGCCGGATC
Organism: uncultured Pseudomonadota bacterium; assembly: GCA_963725555.1. GTDB lineage: Bacteria > Pseudomonadota > Alphaproteobacteria > Rhizobiales > Xanthobacteraceae > Bradyrhizobium. The sequence continues at coordinate 30,748 of CAVRYV010000012.1, forward strand.
CGCCACGACCACCGTAAGCGTCGGAGGCAGGGCTATCGTCCTCGCCGTCAAAGATGGACAGGCATTCGTTCCAGCGTCGCTCAAATTGCCCAATGGAGCATCTCGCTTCCAGGTGTCGTTCCCAAAAGAATTGGGAGACACTGACATGGGCGCAAAGTATCTCGTCTATCACGAGAATAAAAACGGGTACGAGCCACCCACGCGAAACCTGCTGGAAAGAATACTTCGGCCCGGCGATCTATTTATCGATGTGGGCGCGCATTGGGGCTTTTTCACCCTGCAGGCCGCAACTCATCCCGCCGGAGACGTCGCGGTCATCGCCTTTGAACCGGATCCCACCAACGCCGGCATTCTATTGAAGAACATCGACAACAACAGATTGCGCGAGAAGGTATCGGTGGTATGCGCAGCCTGCGGCGACAATTTCGACCTGGCCCCGCTCGTTACCAATTCGTCGATGATGCACAGTATTCACGGCGTTGGCCTTAAGGCGCCGGGTTTTCCCTGGGGTCCGGCGCATTGGGTCTCCGTCATCTCCCTCGACAGCGCCTTGGCCCGGTTTCCGGGCGCATCGGGCCGGAGGGTCATTCTCAAGATCGACGCGGAAGGCTTCGAACCCAGGGTGATAGCGGGAGCTGAAGCGTTGCTGCGAAGTGGCCGCGTAGCGATGATCATTTGGGAGTGCGGTCAGGCTTTTTCCGACGGTCCTGAACGCGAGGCCATGCTGACGATGGTCAGCACCCTGACCGACCTTGGCTTTCATCATTTGCGGCCGGTTTCCGACGAAGGCGATAGTGCGCTCACTCCGTTTTTGACGGCAGAGAAATATGAAGCGAACGTGTTTTCATATCATCCAGCCGCATTGAGCGATTTCGACAAGGTGCTTGCTATTTAGGTCGCGCCCCGCGGGGACGGGGAATTGCAACCCGGCCGGTCGCTAGTCCCATTGCCATGTGATGCGGATCACGGAAGCGGGCGTAGGCCAGGCCTAGGGTTCGGGCAGGTTCACCAGCCCGCTTCAAGGAGGCTCTCATGAAAAAACTCTACGTGCTCGCCGCATTGCTGATGGCCACCACGGCCGCCCACGCCGGCAATTCGATTTCCTTCGAGATCGAGGGACACCGGATCCACATCGAGGCGCCAAGGAATTGCGATTCGCTGTCCTGCCTCCAGATATCGGCTCCCGGCCTTTCCGGCTCCGGTTTCGGCTTCAATGAACAAATCCGACGACGATGACGTCGCCGCCGGGCGATCAGACCCTCCCGCGGCACGAACCGGCGCCCGCCCCCGTCGTTCAGGCGGCCGTGCCTCAAGCGCCCGCCGCACCGGCGCCGGCCGCTCCCGCGCCAGCCGTCAAGGACGACGTTGCGCCGGCGGCCCCGCCTCCGGCTCCGGCCCCAACCGTCGCGACGGCGCAGCCGGTCGTTGCCGCCGCGCCGGTTCAGGCGCCGACCACGCCGCTCGGGGTGTGGGCCACCGAAGAAAACAAGGGGAATGTCCGGGTCGAGCCGTGCGGAGCAAATCTCTGTGGATATGCCGTGAAGTCCGGCGCGAAAATCCTCATCAACATGAAGCCCTCCGACACCAAATGGACCGGCCGGATTCACGATCCGGACAGCGGCAGGGATTACGACTCTACCATCGCGATGAAAGGGCCGAATGCGATGCGGGTTCAGGGTTGCGCTTTCGGCGGCATGTTCTGCGGCGGTCAGACCTGGAAACGGATCAGCTAGAAACGCGCATATCGTTGCGGAAAGGCCTTGCGGATCCGCCGCCGGGCCTTTTTGCTGCGTTCATCCGGCATTCAGCCGCCGGGGTCCTCTATCGGTCCGCAACCGTGCGTTTCATTCCCGCTCAGGACTCCCCGTGCCAACACCTCGGCTTTCATTTGTGACCTGGCTTCTGGGCTGCTTCATGCTGGCGGGCCCGGCGAATGTTTTCGCGATGGCGGTGGAAGGTGGCGATGCACCGGCGGTTGTAGCGATGTCCGGTTCGACAAGATTTGCGCAGGCGCAACCGACGCCGAAGCCTGCGCCGGCCGTGACGCCCGCACCGGCAACAACACCAGCGCCAGCAGCCGCGCCGGCCCCTGCCTCGCCCGCCCCTGCAGCGACCGCCGAGCCGATCGGAAACGTCGCGACCCTGACCGGCACCGCGAGCGTCACCCGCAACAACGCCTCGACGCCGCTCAAGCTGCAGGACGACATCTATTTGAACGACGTGTTGCAGACCTCGGCCAATTCGACGCTCGCCATCACCTTCAACGACGCCACCACCTTCAATCTCACCGCCAATGCGCGGATTACCGTCGACAATTATGTCTATGAGGATGGCGGCCAGCAAAATGCCGCGGTGTTCGATATCGCCAAGGGCACGGTGGCGTTTGTGGCCGCCGCCGTCGCCAAGACCGGCGATATGAAAATATCGACGCCGACCGCGACGCTGGGCATTCGCGGCACCACCGGCCTGGTCGAGGTGCCGGAAGGCGCATCCGCCGCCAGCGCCAATAATGTGGCGATCAAGCTCTATCCCGACCCGGACGGCAGGGTCGGACATATCGACGTCAACGACCGCAGCGGCGCGCGGCTCGGTTCTCTCACCCAAGGGACCAGCGGCTTTACCATCCGTGCCGGCGCCGGCGGCCGCTTCACCGCCGCGCCACTGTTGATTTCGCCGCAGCAGGCGCTGCGCGATCAGGGCATCGTGCGTCAGGTCCATGCCGCGCAAAGCGTCGGCCGGCAGATCGTCAGCCAGCAGCGCGCCTTGCGGCAAGCCAATCCGGCGAGAAATAACAACCTGCGCAACAATCCGGCGCGGCAGCCCGGCCTGCAGCGGCAGAATGGCCTGCCGCAGCAACGGCAGGGTCTGCAGAATCGGCCAGGTCCGGAGAACCGACCGGGTCAGGAGAACCGACCGGGCCAGCCGGGACAACCACCGCAACCGGGCTTGCAGCGACAGGGCGTGCAGCCGGGTGTGCCCGGTGCGCCGCGTCCCGGATTGCAAAGGCAGGGCGTGCAACAAGCCGCGCCCGGTGCGTTGCGACCACAGCTCCGACCCGCTCCGCCGCGGCGGCCGATGGCCCTGCCGAAGCAGCCGAAGCGCAAATCATAGGTTTGCGTGCCGAAATGGCGGCGATGGCGCTCACCGGATGAGACGTGCAACGGCGCGCTTTGAAACGCGCGCGCCAAACGCAAACGCGCGCTGCTAGAACGCGAGGCTTCATCGTGACCAATTTTATACACAGAGACCTCAATCCTTGCTTTTCAATCAAAGATAGAAAGGCCGTGACGGAACTAGTGACATGAACATCTGTTTGTTTGTCACCTGGCGCGCGTTGACCGCCTCAGATGGGTTTTCTCGACGCGGTCGCCCGCGGCCCCCCACGCAAGGAGAACTCCATGAGTACCTATGTGTTGATCCACGGATCGTGGCACGGAGCGTGGTGCTGGTATAAAATCACCGCGCGTCTCAAAGCCGCCGGTCACACCGTCATTGTTCCTGATTTGCCCGGCCATGGCCGGGACTGGACGCCGCCGGGCCTGCCAACCATGCAGGACTTTGTAAACACGATCACGGAGGCCCTGGACGCTGCCGTCGAACCGGTGGTTCTCGTTGTGCACAGTCGCAACGGAATCACCGTGGCGCAAGCCGCCGAGGCGCGACCGGAAAAGATACGGACGCTGGTTTTTCTGGCGGCCTATCTTCCGCCCATCGGTGACATTACGTCACTAGCTCTGAGCAAAAATGGATGGGCGGACAATAAGGAATCGCTTTCGCTGGCCCACACCGACGTTAATCGTGATGCTGGATCGGACATGTTGCAGCGTCATTCATTCCGCGAGGTATTGTATGCCGACTGTCCCGACGAGGACGCTGAACTCGCATACGCGCTGCTTACGCCGGAGCCGCGTGGGCCGCATTCTCCTACCGAGACGCCGATCCGGACAACGCCCGAGAATTTCGGTCGAATTCCGAGGGTCTACATCGAGTTGACGGAGGATAAGGCGGTCTCCTGGCCGGCTCAGAAGCGAATGTACACGGCGACGCCGTGCCGGGTTCTCACGATAAATTCCAGTCACTCGGCGTATTTCTCGCAACCCGACCAACTAACGAAGCACATTTTGACCGCCGGTGGCGACCTCCTTTCGAAAGAGCGGACGAATGAGGAGATCGTCGGCTCGATAGTTCAAAGAATTGCTTCGCGTCGAGAACGGCAAGATTGCAGAAGTGCACCGGGTTCGGACCCGCGCGCCATTTCCAGAACTCATACCGGCTTTCGCAGCAACGGTTGCCCCGCGAAAATCCGCGCGCCTTCGCTGACATTGTCGCAAAACTCGAAATGATCCGGCGTCAGCACGATGATGGTCGAGCCGTGCTCGAACCATCCGAGCTCGTCGCCTTTGCGCACGCTGGCATCGCACGGGAACACCGTCGGTCCGCGGCTTGAGGCATTGAGCACGATATCGAGGAAATGCAGCCGGATGCTCGCCACCAGAATCGCCGCGACCGGCACCAGCGTCAGGGTCTCGCCTGACGCCAGACGGGTCCGGATCACCGCGCGCTCATTCTTGCAAAACAGCCGCTCGATGCGTTTGAGCGCGATCGGATTGACGTTCCAGGTATCACCGCTGATGAACGTGACCTGCTCGATCCGGCTGTCGCTGACGGCGTGAAAGCGGTGATACATGCTGGAGGTCAGCCGCAGCGTAATGAACCGTCCGTTGCGGTGGGCCTCCACCAGTTTGGGATCGCCGAGCAGATCGATCAGCGAATAGCCGGCGCCCTTGATCTGAAACAGTTCGGTGTCGGCGATAGCGCCGAACGCGCCGATGATGCCATCGGACGGACTGACCACGATCGATGGGTCCGGATCCGGCGGACGGAGCCCAGGCTTGAGCTCGCGCGTGAAACAATCGTGCAGGCTTCTGAATTCGGTTTTTTTGCGCTTCAGACAGATCGAGTTCGGAAAACATCCGCCAGCACGCGATCGAAGCATCGCGCACCAGCGGATTCTCGATCTTGCTGAACCAGCCCATGAACCGCGTCAGCGCCGCGCGCGGAATGCGGTTGGTCAACAGGAAGTTCAGGTCCTCCTGCTGCGTCAGGGCGGAGATCAGGCCCCGGACTGTCATGATTTTGTTAGATGGACCGGCTAGCGCTGGTGGCATGGATTCGTCTCTCCCGATTCTGTCTCTGTCCGCCGCCGCACTCGCCGGCGTCGCGGTAACCTTTCCCAAATTGCAGGCGCGCCTGGCGCTGTCGCGCGCCAAGCACCGCTCGTTGACGGGACATTCGAAGATGTCGCGCCGGGTCGCGCGCCTGATCCCGTTCTATGAATTCGATATCAACGATTTCTTCGGTTCCGACGGCGCGCCGGCCGCGGTCGCCACCCAACGTCAGGACGGCTTCTTCCGGCTCGCGGGCATCTACCAGGAAAGGTTCGCCCGAAGCCGGCAGATGACGGCGCAGGCCGCGACGCAGATCTCCGACCTGCAATTCACCGAGGCCTACCGGGTGCCGTTTCAGTATAGCCGGCTGGTCCGGGAGCATCTGGGCGCCGGCGCGTTTGCGCAATCGTCGGCGGGGGTCACCATCACCGATCTCGACGGCAACATCTTCTACGATCTGACCGGCTCCTACGGCGTCAATATCTTCGGCAACGACTTCTACAAGGATTGTATTGCGAAGGCCGAAGCGCGGGCCCATGCGCTCGGCCCGGTGCTTGGACCCTACCATCCCGTCATCGCCGACAACGTCGCGCGGCTGTGCCAGATTTCGGCGCTCGACGAAGTCTCGTTCCACATGTCGGGCACCGAGGCGGTAATGCAGGCGGTCAGGCTTGCGCGCTATCACACCCGTCGTTCGCATCTGGTTCGTTTTGCCGGGGCCTATCATGGCTGGTGGGGCGACGTGCAGCCCGGCGTCGGCAATCCGCTGTCGCCGCACGAGACCTATACCCTTGCCGAAATGTCGGAACGGACGCTGCACGTGCTGAAAACGCGGAACGATATCGCCTGCGTTCTGGTCAATCCGCTGCAGGCGCTTCACCCCAACGGCAACGCGCCGGCGGATTCCGCGCTCGCCGACAGCTCGCGAAAAGCTCATTTCGACCGCGCCGCGTATAGCCAGTGGCTGAAATCGCTGCGGGAAATCTGCACGGCGCGCAATATCGTGTTGATCTTCGACGAGGTCTTTGTCGGCTTCCGGCTCGCCGCCGGCGGCGCCCAGGAATATTTCGGCGTGCGCGCCGACATGGTGACTTACGGCAAGAGCCTCGCAGGAGGTCTGCCGGTCGGCGCGGTCTGCGGCCGCAAGGATCTGATGCGTCGCTTCCGGGATGATCGTCCGGTCGATGTCTGCTTCGCCCGCGGCACCTTCAATTCGCATCCCTACGTCATGACGGCGATGGATGAATTCCTGAGCCAGCTCGCCAGCCCGAATTTCAGCGCGATCTATCATGGCCTCGACGGGATCTGGAACGGCCGCGCCCGCCAATTGAACGACCGGCTGGCCGCGCAAAACCTGCCGGTTCGGGTCGCCAACCTGTCTTCGATCTGGATGGTTCATTACACCGAGCCGTCGCGCTACAATTGGATGCTGCAATATTATCTGCGGGCCGAAGGGCTGGCGCTGAGCTGGGTCGGAACCGGACGCCTGATCTTCAGCCTGAACTACACCGACGCGGATTTTGCCGAAGTCGCGAACCGCTTTGTCGTCGCTGCCGAAAAGATGAAGCAGGACGGCTGGTGGTGGCGCGACGGCTCCCTCACCAACAAGAAAATCCGCCGCCAAATCCTCAAAGAGATGATTACAAGAAAAAGGGCGCCGTAGTTCAGCGGCGCCCATTCTCCTCGATCACCAAAAACCTCAAGCGTGTCGCTCTTCGAGGCCATGTTCGATCAGATCAAGACCGGGATCGATCAGTTCGCCCTTCAGCAGGAACAGCGGCGACTTGTAGTACAGCTTGAAGTCGCTGAACGGGTCGGTGAGGATCTTGGTCATCCACACCAGGCCGGTCTCGACGTCGCGGATGAAGAACAGGTGCACGGTCCGGAACAACAATCCACCGACCCCGATCGCCAGCCAGATCTTGGCAACCTGCCGCATGAAATCGGCCGGCGAGGCCCAGGGGGTGAAGAGCCCGAACAAGGTCGGATCGAAATACAGCACCACCGGCGACAGCGCCCAGATCGTCATCAGCACGATCTTGCGCCGCAGATTGTAACCGACCTTGATCTCTTCCTTGTGCTCGTGGGTGGCCTGGTTGAGGTGGTCATAGCCTCTCGGCTCGAAGAAGAAATGGCCGGCCTGACGTGAGGTCATGGAGACCAGCCAGCCGATCAGCGCCGAGACGACCGGATCGAAAAAGATCATGACATAGCCGATCAGGAAGCTGACCGCGCTGACGAAGTGCAGGCTCTGGTTGATCCGGCTGTGATGGTAATAGCGATGGTCATCCCAGCGCTGGACGCGCAATTGCTCCCGGAAGTCCTTGATCATCTTCTTCCCCTAAAAAGGTGGACTGTATTTTATCTACCGCGATTCGATGTACGGCATGTGACATCATCATAATGACACATGCCGTTGCGCGGCGAGGCTGTTACGCAAGACGCGCGCGCGATCAGCTAAGCGGCAGCAACCGCTTCGAGCTTGCGGAAACGGATCAGCGAGAAGTGACCGAAGGGCGCCACCGGCCGACGCTCGACCAATTCCACCCCATGAGCTCCGGCCGCCCATTCGGTATAACGCGACCACGCAAAGTCGGTCCGAAAGCCGAGCTGGCGCACCACCGGCTGCAGCCCCTTCTCGATAAAATGGCGCACCCCCGCATCGGCGCTGACGCGGCTGAGCAGAATGATCTCGCCGCCCGGCCGCAACACCCGCGCGAACTCGTTCATCGCGGCTTCCGGATTTGGCACCGCGGTCACGACATATTGCGCCATCACCACATCGAAGGAAGCGTCGGGGAATTCGAGCTTCTCGGCATCCATCACCGCGAGACCCTCGACATTCTTCAGGCGGAAACTGGCGACCCGCGCCCGCGCCTTGCGCAGCATGCCTTCCGAAATGTCGGTGCCGAAGATACGGAGGTTTGGGGCATATTGCGGTAACGAGATTCCGGTGCCGACGCCGACTTCAAGCACCCTTCCACCGATGCTGTTGGTGGCAAGGATGGCCGCGCGCCGGCCCTTGCTGAAAACGCCGCCAAACACGAGATCGTAAATCGGAGCCCAGCGATCGTAGGCGTGCTCCACCATCTCGCGGCTGAGATCCAGTTGTGTCGTACCGTCCAGCTTGATGATTTCTTCCATCGTGTTTCCCGTTTCGTTGTCTGGTTTGTTCGATTGATGCTGCGATCAACCCTGCACGGCGCTTCGGTTCGCCAGGCGGCGGGCCGGTCGCGGCGAACGGCTTGGCTGCAGCACGGTTAGATTGCCGATAAATTGCCGTGCGCTGTTCTCCCAGGAACGCTCCAGCGCAAAACTCCGGCATGCTTCACGCGATAGACTGAGCGCGCGGATACAGGCACTTCGCAGATCCATATCCAACGCACCAACAGGATGATCCGCGATGACGTCGAGGGGGCCCGTCACGGGAAATGCTGCGACCGGCGTGCCGCAGGCCAGCGCTTCGAGCTGAACGACGCCGAACGTATCGGTGAGGCTCGGGAACACAAAGACGTCCGCCGCCGCCAGATGCGAGGTCAAGTCCTGGCCGGTCTTTTCACCCAGAAACCTGATTTTGGGATATTGGCGCGCCAGCGCCGCCCGCTGCGGTCCATCGCCGATCACCACCTTGGATCCGGGCAAATCCAATGCGAGAAATGCCTCGATGTTCTTTTCGACCGCGACCCGGCCCATGGTCATAAAAATCGGCCTGGGCAGATCAAGCTCGGCCGGATGATCCGGCGTAAAGAGCTCGGTGTCGACGCCTCGCGTCCAGCTGCCAAGCCTTCCGAATCCTCTGGCGCTGAGTTCTTGCCGAAGCGAGGGCGGTCGCGATCATGGTCATCGCAGCGGCCGCATGAAAGTGCCGCAGCACCGCATAGCTCAACGACGCCGGGATGATCGAGCGGACCGCGATGTATTCCGGAAAGCGCGTCGTGTAGGACGTTGTGAAAGCGAGCTTGCGGCGGCGGCAATAGGCTCTTGCCGCCCATCCGATCGGTCCCTCGGTCGCGATGTGAATGGCGTCCGGCGAGGCCGCCTCTATTCGGGCGGCAATTTTGCGCGGGTTTGGCAACGCGATCCGCAACCCCGGATAGGTCGGAAGCGCCAGCGACGGAAAGCCGTCGGGGGTTAGAAAGTCGATTTCGGCTCCGAGCGTCGATGCGCTGCGGGCCAGCGAGGTCAACGTGCGAACCACGCCGTTCACCTGCGGATGCCAAGCGTCGGTCGCAATCAATATCCGCATCACCGAGACCTGCGTTGCTGATTCTCTATTTACGGACGTTCGACCAAGGATATTTCAAGCGTGTGACGACATAGATCTGTCGTGATTCTTTTTCGTAGGGGCAGAGCCCGCGGGCTCAGCCAGCCTGGAGCGTCGGTACGGACTCATCCATGTCCGGAAGATTGCGGTCCGATGACAGCGCGATGACGTTGACCTGTGCCGCCGACCAAACGCTCTTGTCCGTCTAAGCGACCTTTCCGAAGCCGGGATGATCTGCGCGTCAACGAAGACGTCCTCGACGTCGGAGGTGCGGAGCAAGTTCGACGAGCCATCTCGTTGCCGATCGACTGCGCGCCAACGATGCCCACCGCGCGCGGGCGCGCCGCATTCGTGTTCGGCGACGTCGTTATTCCCGCGACCGCTGACGACCTCGCGACAACAAAAATACCGCTCTACCTCTTCACCATTTTTGTTTCTGCGCGGCAACAAATTATCGTCATCGTTGCTGCTATGAAAACATTTGCACGGTATCGCCTTACATTGTTCGCAAAGTCGACAAGGAGCGCCGAGCTTGCGTCGGTCCATCGCTCTGGCGCCGGCAGAACCCGCCCTGTAAACTGTCCGGCTTAATCGGTCCGGGGGGACGATGCGTCTGCCGATGCGTCTCAAGACGATTCTGCTCGCGACCGCGGTGGTCGCGGCCTCATTTCTGGTCAGCCTGAAGGCTTTTGACTGGTTGTCGCCGCACGCCTCGGTCGATGCGCCGGCGCTGACCGAATTGCCACCGTTGCCGCCTGCCTCGCGCAGTTCGGTCATCCTCGCGCCGGTTGCGATTTCGATCGCCGCCATCCGGGACGTCGCCGATCACAATGCGCCGCGCACCTTCGCCGGCAAGATCGATAACCCGGCATCGCAGGTTCTGCAGAATGCCGACATCGGCTGGACCGCGTCGCGTGGGCCGATTACGGCGACCGGCGCCCAGGATGTCTTGTCGCTGGCAACATCGCTGGCCGGAACGCTGAATGCGACGGGTTCGCTGTCGTCGAAGGCGACCGGCGCAGTCAGTAATGCGCTCGGCAGCCTGCTCGGCAGCAACACCGCCAAGCAGATCGGCAGCATCAACATCAAGAACCTCAACGCCACCGCGGACATCAAGGGCGCCATCACCATTACCTCGCGGCCGAGGATCGCCGCCGCCTGGCACCTCGAGCCCAATCTGGCCGGACAGGTGAGCTTGAGCGACAGCAACCTTTCGGTGGCCGGGGCACGCGTCAACGTCCCGGCGCAGGTCAAGCCGTTGATCGACAAGACGGTCGCCGATCAGATCTCTGCGGCGGCCGAGCGAATCCGTAACGATCGCACGTTCGAGCAAAACGCGCGGATCCAATGGGACCGGGCCTGCCGTTCGATCCAGTTGCAAGGCACCGGCGCGGCCTCGACAGCGCCGGCGCTTTGGCTCGAGGTGCGGCCAACCCGGGCGATCGCGGTGCAGCCGCATGTCGATGCGTCGGCGGTCTCGGTGTTGCTCGGGGTCGAGGCGGAAACCCGCATCACCTCGGCGCAGACCAAACCCGACTGCCCATTTCCGGAGAAGATTTCGGTCGTCCCACCCGTTCCAGGTGGCGTCAGCATCGGCGTGCCGATCGATATGCCCTTCACCGACATCAACAAGATCGTGGAGACGCAGTTTACCGGCCGAACTTTTCCGGAGGACGGTTCGGGTTCGGTCGACGTTACCGTCGACCACGCCACCGTCGCGGCGTCGGGTGATCGGCTGTTGATCTCGCTGTTGGTGCACGCCAAAGAAAAAAAGAGCTTCTTCGGATTCGGCGGCAAAGCCACGGTGCATATCTGGGGCAGGCCAGTGCTCGATCAGACACACCAAACCCTGCGATTGACCGACGTCCAGCTCGCCGTCGAATCCGAAGCGGCGCTCGGCCTGCTGGGGGCTGCGGCCCGCGAGGTCATGCCGTATTTGCAAAGGACGCTTGCGGACAGGGCCATCGTCGATCTCAAGCCATTCGCTGCGAATGCGCAGAAAAAGATCGCGGACGCGATCGCCGATTTCCAGAAGAATGAGGACGGGGTCCGGGTCGAGGCGGAAATCACTAGCCTGCGGCTCGCCGACATCGCCTTCGATTCCAAAACGCTACGCGTCACCGCCGAAGCCGACGGCGCAATCAAGGTTTACGTGACGGTGCTGGGCGGCTTGTGAATTTACCGCCAGCACGCATCCCGGTTGATGTCGGTTGGCAACGAAACGCGACAAAATCGAGAGATAAAGGTTCCGTCCCGATTCGTCGGGACGGAGAAGACCCTAACCTTCGAATTTGAACGAGACGTTGAGCTTGGCGCGGTAGGCTTCGATCTTGCCCTTGGCGTCCAGTTGCAGATCAAGCTTGACGACTTCGGCAACGCGAAGATCGCGCAGAGATTTTCCCGCCCTGTCGACGGCTGCCTTGGCCGCCTTTTCCCATGAATCCTTACTGGTACCGATGAGCTCTATGACCTTGTAAACGCTCTCAGCCATATCGTCCTCCCATTGCATGTTGGGCAGGACGCAGGCGCTCCCGCCGGGAACAAAGCCTAACACCGCGACGTCATCGCTGAAAGCGCAATCCGGAAGCGGCCGAGCCGCCGCGCTTGGTCGAAAGTCAGCTTTGCGGGCATCCTTGAAGCCGCGTAGAAAGGTGCTCTGCAACAAGCCCAAAAAAACCAGGGAGAAGAACAATATGAAGTCACTTGCAGCCGCGGTCGCCGCCGGCATCGTCCTTGCCGCATCCGGCGGTGCGGCGAACGCGCAGATTTCCGACGATGTCGTCAAGATCGGCGTCCTCACGGACATGTCCAGCCTTTATGCGGACGCGACCGGCAAGGGCTCGCTGGCCGCTGTCCAAATGGCGGTCGCCGATTACGGCGCCAAGGTGAAGGGTAAACCCGTCGAGGTGATCTACGCCGACCATCAGAACAAGCCCGACGTCGGCGTCAATATCGCGCGCAACTGGTACGACAACGAGAAGGTCGATGCGATCTTCGACGTGCCGACCTCATCGGTCGCACTGCCGATCTCGGCGCTGACCCGCGACAAGAACAGGATCAACATCAACTCCGGCGGCGGCAGCTCTGATATCACCGGCGTCGCCTGTTCCCCCAACACGGTGCACTGGACCTACGACACCTATTCGCTATCGAACGTCGCCGGCAAGGCGATGGTCAAGCGCGGCGAGGACACCTGGTTCTTCGTCACCGCCGACTATGCCTTCGGCATGGCACTGGAGCGCGATGCCGCCAATGTCGTAAAGGAAAGCGGCGGCAAGGTGCTCGGCGATGTTCGCCATCCGCTGAACTCGTCCGACTTCTCGTCCTTCCTGCTGCAGGCACAGGCCTCCAAGGCCAAGGTGATCGCGCTCGCCAATGCCGGCGGCGATACCACTAACGCGCTGAAGCAGGCGGCGGAATTCGGCATCACCCAGGGCGGCCAGAAGATGATCGCACTGCTGCAGGAGATCACCGACACCCACGCGCTCGGCATCAAGGCAACCCAGGGCCTGATCGTCACCGACGCCTTCTATTGGGACATGAATGACGAGACCCGCGCGTTCTCGAAACGCTTTAATGAGAAGGTCGGACACATGCCGACCATGATCCAGGCCGGCCTGTATTCAGCTACCATGCACTACCTCAAAGCCATCGATGCGATCGGCACTGATGAAGCGCCAAAGGTGATGGCCCAGATGCGGGCCACGCCGATCAACGACTTCTTCGCCAAGAACGGCAAAATCCGCATCGACGGACGCATGGTCCACGACATGTATTTGTTCGAGGTGAAAAAGCCGGAGGAGTTGAAGGGCGAATGGGATCTCTACAAGCTGCTCGCGACCGTACCCGGCGACGAAGCGTTCCGTCCGCTCGACAAAGGCGGCTGTCCGCTGGTCAAGACGAATTGAGATCGTCTGAAAGGGTCGTCGTTGCGAGGAGCGTTCAGCGACGAAGCAATCCACTCTTCGATCTGCAAAGGCTGGATTGCTTCGCTTCGCCCGCATGACGGCCGATTTCCTTGGTCGCATTTTTTTCGCCAGACTCCCGGGATGAGGTCACCCGGCGTCGACAAAAGCAAAAACGCGCCTGGCGAAACCGGACGCGCTTTCGTTCGCGATTAGACCCGTGGCGACGGATTTGGCTTATTCTGTCGAATATTTGAATTCCGGCATCGCCTTGAGCTCATCTTTGGTGGCGTTGTACACCGCATGATCCGGGTACCACGGATTGGGTTTCGGTGCCGCGGTCGCTCCCGTCGCAGCCCCCGTGGTGACCGGCGATGGTGCTGCCCGGTTGCCCGCGCCATTGGGGCCACTCGCCACGCCGGTATAGGCGACTGGTTCGTTGACGAATTTGACCTTGTCGAACGGAACGGCCACCAGGTGCGCACCCATGCCGAGGAAGCCGCCGACGCCAAGCACCGCGGCCTTGATATTCCCGCTCTTGTCGGTCAGCAGATCGTTGATGGAGCCGATGCTCTCATTGTTGTCGTTGTAGACGTTGAGGCCAACGACTTTCGAGGTGCGCCAACTGCCCTGAAACGACGATTCCGACATCGAGGCCGTCGCCATCTTGTTGGTGCCATCGGAATTCGCGGTCGGGGTTTGCGCGAACGCAACGGTCGCAAGCAATGCGGAGCCGGCCAATCCGGCCGTTACATATTTTACAAACATGCGGCTTCTCCCTGAGATGAATGGTCAGGAGAAAACACGCCGATCGGCCCGCTGTTCCCTCTAACGAACGTTTTTCAAATCGTGCGATGCCGTGACGGCAAAGTTCCGTGGAACAATTTAGAAGACCGCATCTGGATCACGGCCGGTCGCGGGCCGCGGCCATTCGCCGGCTCAGTCGGCCTGTCCATCTTCTCAAGGAACTGGATCATTGCGCAGGTCGCGATCCCCATTCAGATTCATGATCTGAACACCGGGAAAGGGTTTTCCGATAAATTGAATTCCGGCACGCTCAAACGCCGCTCGGATCTTTTCAACGGTTTCGAAATGGGCGACGATCGGGCCCTGCAAGGCTTCGAGTCGACGCACGGTCGAAATCGCGATCCCGGCCCTATCCGCGAGTGTGTACTGTTCCCATCCGATTAGTGATCTCGCCGCCTTGATCTGACGCGTGATTACAAGCATCGCTCCCCCCGCTAAGAACAAATATCGGTACCAACCCGGCAACAGGCCGCGGCCTCGGGTCACGGAAGGTATCGTTCCTGCAAAGCTTTGCGCGTGACGGCGCAGTCAGGCGCCGTCGACATTCGCCCGCTGCCGAAGAGTCCAGTCAGTCGAGAGCCCTCGCCTTTGTGCGGCGCGGATGTTCTGCAGAAGGCCTTAACCGCAAGTCCCAGAAATCGAAATCAACGTCGCCGGTGCCAAGGCGGCCATTGCCGTTTGCCTCCGGAGCAAGAGTGCATCGGGCAGCCGCCGAGGGAGCCGCCGACAACGGCACGGCGCGGTAGATCGCAGACGCCAAACCCTGGAAAGTCCAGCAAGGAGCATATGCTAACTTGCACATCAACCGGGATGTCTATGCTCTTCGTGACGAACGGTAGCGCGACAAACGCGGCCTGCACTTCGGTATTTTTCCAAACACGTTAGGGGAGGGGTCCGACCAAGACTAACGCGTGCGAAGCCGACCGGATACACGCCACGCGCGGTGCTGACACGCAATGTTATTTAGAATAATTATATCATCTTGCAAATGTTCTTGCAAACGATCCTTCTGTAGTATTCTACCGCCCGTTTGATATTTACCATGAGGTACCGCGCAGGCCGTCGATCAATTTCGCGGCCGTTCGCGGAAGACCCAAGCAAAGCAACCGGGGATCAAGGCTTGCCTCTGCGCAATCGGCGTCAACCGACGCTCAATGAAATTGCGAAGTTGACCGGCGTTCATGTTTCAACTGTCTCGCGCGTGCTGCGACAGCAGGAACCGCCAGACGGATGGAGCGACGCGGCCCTCAATATTCGCCGAGTAGCCGAGCAGCTTGGCTATCGCACCAATCTCATGGCTGCGAGCTTGCGCACGCGCCAAACACGTATAATCGGCGTGGTTATGTCGCGGCTGAGCGATACCGTCATGGCGTCGATGTATGAGGCCATGGAAGCGGCTGCATCCGCCTCTGGATACCAGATTTTGCTATCGAGCCCGCCGGATTCCGAGGACGCTCAGCGAAGGGGAGTTGAGCTGTTGCTCAGCCGGCAGGTCGACGGGATTATTCTTGCTAGCGTCCACCGGCCCGCCCAGCGCGCGTTCGACATGACCGCACGGCACCGAACACCGATCCTGCTCATGAACAGGCATGGTGATAGCGTCGGCAGGCCGACGATCACCTGCGACGACCGTCGCGGCGGCTATCTCGCCGCGCGTCACCTTTTGGACCTTGGCCACCGTCGAATTCGGCGTCGTGGCCGGACCAAGCCACGCGAGCAATGCCAACGACCGGGTTATCGGAGTGTGCGAAGCCCTGCGCGAGGCAGGAATCGATCAGCCGGCCGAACTGATCGTCAACAGCGATTTCGATGTCGAGGGCGGTCTTTCAGCGGGACAGAGGTTACTCAGCTTGCGCGATCGGCCTACCGCGATTTTTGCCGTCGGCGATGTGGCGGCGATCGCCGTCATGAGGATAGCGCGTGAGATGGGTCTTACTTTACCTGAAGATCTGTCGGTCGTCGGTTACAACGATATCGCACTGTCCTCCATCCTTCCCGTTCCGCTCACGACCATTCGGTCGCCTCACGCGGAAATGGGACGCCTTTCGTTGGAGCGGCTTCTAGATCTTTTGGCGGAACGGAAGATCGAATTGGCGGTCCTGCCGATCGAGCTCGTCGTGCGAGCATCGACCACCGCCTTGCAAAGTCCCCAACCGCACAAGAAGCGACCGAGGCGCGCGTAGTAGCTCCGCGCGGGCCGTCGCGGGCTTGGCTCAGGTTTGGTAGTTGATCAGAAGCGCCGTGAAAGAAGAATTGCCGCTGGTCGCCGTGCTGCTGTCGCCCGTCGCGCCGTAGGACGACGGTGATGAGCTCGACAATGAAGTCTGCAGCGACTGAAGAAACTGCTGCAGAATTTCATTGGCGTCGCTCGATGAGCTTGTTGTGCTGCTACTCGAGGACGAACCGGAGGACGCGCTGCTAGCGGATGACGAACCGCCATGGCCGCCGTGATGGCCGTGATGCGCGCCGCCGGCGCTGCCCGGGCCGCCTGGACCACCCGGTCCGGCGGGAGCAACGCCGCCACCTGCAGCACTTGCACTATTGGCGCTGCTCGAGTTCGCGGCGCCATCGGGGCCGTTGGCGAAGGCTGCCGCGAAGATGCCCTGCAGTTCGCTGGCCTGATCGGCGGACAGCTTGCCGCTGGACACTTCATTGGCAATCAAGCCGTTGATCTTCGACGGCACGTCGCCAGGCGAAGTATTTGTGCTGCTGGCCGAGCCGTTGGCGATGCCGCTCTGTAACGACGAGTTGATATCGGTCAGCGCCGAGGACAGCGCACTCTGATCGGACGAGCTGATTGCCCCGGAGCTTACTTCGGTCTGCAGCTCGTTCTGCAGCAACTGGAGCGGCGACAGGTAGTTGCTGCCGGAAGTCGCCGAGATTGAGGTCATGATCGCTCCAAAGGTTCTTGCAAGACGCCTTGACGTTAAGGTTAATGGCCTTAACGAAGTCTTCGTATCGCCCGACTGGCATGTTGCCTTGTGTTGTGGGGCGCGCGTCAGAAATATTACGAAACAAAAATCCTTCGGTTCTCAAATCACGGACAAGAGTTTGCATGGCACCATCGCCGAACATTCTCGTCGTTGACGACGATCGCGAGACGCGATCCCTGATCGCGAAATATCTGCGTGCCAATGGCTGCAACGTCACGGTGGCGATCGACGGGCGCGAAATGGCCCGGGCGATGGCCGACCATCGCGTCGATCTGCTGATCCTCGATGTCATGCTGCCCGGTGAGGACGGCCTCAGCCTTTGCCGCAGGGTGCGCGCGGAATCCCAGGTGCCGATCATCATGCTCACCGCGCGCGGCGAGGACGTCGACCGCATTCTCGGTCTGGAAATGGGCGCGGACGACTACCTCGCCAAGCCGTTCAATCCGCGCGAGTTGCTCGCCCGCATCAACGCGGTGCTGCGCCGCCACGCCGCCGCGCAAACGGTCAGCGCCATCAATGGCGCGACCGCCCTCACCTTCCTGGGATGGCGGATCGATTTCAGGCTGCGCGAGTTGCGCAATCCGGCCGGCGCGCGGGTGGCGATGACCAGCGCCGAGTTCGACCTGCTGCGGACCTTCTGCGAGCGGCCCGGCCGCGTGTTGTCGCGTGACAGCCTGCTCGATCTCACCCAGGGTCGCAGCGCCGGCTCGTTCGAGCGCAGCATCGATGTGCTGGTCAGCCGTATCCGGCGCAAGATCGAACCCGACCCGCAGGACGCCACCATGATCAAGACGGTGCGTTCCGGCGGATATATGTTCACGCCCGCGGTGGACGCGGTCGCCGCCCCCGCCGGCGGCCAATCATGAAGCCGCTCGGTTTTCTGAATCTCCGGGGCATCAGCGGACAAATCGCAGCGCTGGTGGTCGCTTCGATCATCGCGATTCACCTGATCCTCACCGCGATCTTTTTCATCCACCGGCCGGACCAGCCCGATCAGCCGATCGACCGCGGACATGGTCAACTCGCCACCGTGGCGCAGCTGCTTGGCACGGCGCCCGCGACCGAACGGCCGCGGCTGCTCGGCCGATGTTTCAAAAGCATTTCCGCAAATGGAGATCGAAGGCCTGTCACCCGATTCCGCCGCCGCCAGCGACATCGACAATTCCGAGCTGCGCGGATTGCGTCGCCGCCTCGGCAGCAGCTACCGGATCTTTTCCCTGGCAAAGGACGGCGATGCCAACAAGGTCGCTATCGTGCTGCCCGACGGTGCGATGATTTCCGCAAAACTGCAGGGGCAACGACCGTTCTGGCAAGGACCTTGGATGCTGACCCTGCTATTCGCCGTGGTCAGCGTCACCTTGCTCGGCCTGTGGGCCGCGCGCGCCCTGACCGCGCCGCTGTCCTCCTTCGCGAAGGCCGCCGAAGATTTCAGCCTCAACGGCGCCGCGGATCCGCTGCCCGAGCGCGGCCCGGAAGAAATCCGTTCGGTGGCCAAGGCGCTCAACCGGATGCGGGAACGGATCACGACCCTGATCGACGACCGCACCAAGACGCTGGCCGCTATCAGTCACGATTTGCGCACCCCCATCACCCGCATGCGCTTGCGCGCCGAATTCATCGAAGACGACACGCATCGCAGCCGTATGTTGAGCGATCTCGAGCAGATGCGCTCGATGCTGGAGGCCGTGCTGTCGTTTCTGCGCAACGACCGCAAGCTCGAATCCATGACGCTGGTCGACATCGCCTCCACGCTGCAGCTAGTTACCGATCAATTCGCCGATATGGGACACAAGGTCGCTTACGACGGCCCCGAACACGCCATGGCCACCGTGCGGCCTGACGATCTGCATCGCAGCGTGACCAATCTGGTCGAGAACGCGGTCAGGTTCGGCGCGGAGACCATCATTCGCCTCACCGTATCGCCTGACGTCGCGACGATCGAAGTCGAGGATGACGGTCCGGGCATTTCGGATTCGCGCAAGGATGTCATGCTCGAACCTTTCGTGCGCGGCGACGACGCCCGAAATATGGATGAAGCCTCCGGCTTCGGGCTCGGCCTCTCCATCGCGCGTACCATTGTGCTGGCGCATCACGGCGCGATGTCGCTGAATGACCGGCAGCCGCACGGCCTGATCGTTCGCATTCAGTTGCCGGTTCGCCAGCCGAGCCGGCAAGCGGCTGCCTGAGCGCGCAACTCCAGCCGTCAGCCGCGAGGAAGCGTCAGCCGGTCAGGCCGCCAATCGATCGGGTTGCGAATCTTCGAAAAACGCCACCGCCTCGAAACGGTAGTCACACACCTCGCAACGCCAGAGATAGGAAATGCGGCGCGGACCGCGTTCGATCCAGTCGGGCGCCGCGATCGGCGTGCTGCATTGGGCGCAGGGGTTGCCGTGAGGCAAATAGCCGAAATCTTGGTTGGCCATGATGCGTCTCCCTTTGCTCTGAATTCTTGAAGGTGTTGAGCGCGAATGGGACAGTTTTGCTGCCGAAATGGCGTGATCCGCGCTGTCACTGATCATGCTTGATGCGCGGTTTTTTGTCGAGCCAATGAGTCATTTGAACGGCAAGCCCGGCTGCATTTATTTTTTCGCAGCGCCGCGGACAAGAAGGCTTAAGAAAGCCTGGATTTGGCCCCACCGTCGCCGCGGCGATTCCCACAACCGCCACACGGTTCGCTCGAGGCCCTGAAAGATGAGACGTTTGCTGATGCTCGGATGGCTCGCCGCCCTGGCGGCGCTGTCATGGCCCGAAATCGCGCTGGCCCAGCGCGCCGCATACGATGAACTGGTCGCCACCCATGCCAGAGCCAATGGCGTCCCGGAAGCGCTGGTGCATCGCGTGATCGTTCGTGAGAGCCGCTATCAGCCCGGGCTGGTGGGACGCGGCGGCACCATCGGCCTGATGCAGATCAAGCTCGCGACCGCGCGCAGCCTCGGCTACACCGGCGACGCCGCCGGATTGCGCGATCCCAACACCAATCTCACTTATGCCGTGAAATATCTGGCCGGCGCCTACCGCGTAGCAAACGGCGATCATAACCGCGCCGTCGCCTATTATGCCGGCGGCTATTATTACGCCGCCAAGCGCCAGCGGTTGGAACATGCCCGGCATTCGGAACCGACGCTGGCCAGCGCGCCGTCGAAAGAGGCCGCCAAAGACGCCGACGCCAGCGCACCGCAGGTTCCCAAATAGCCCGGCGCATACCGGCGATACGCGCGTTGACACCCTGCCGCATCGGCCTACATTAGCCTTGTTCCGAGGGGAGCTCCGATGAGGAGCTGAGAGACCGCAAGCTCAAACACCTGCTGCGATGCAGGAGGGCGAGACCGCGGTGACCCTTTGAACCTGATCCGGGTCATGCCGGCGAAGGGACAGGGATGTACCAGAGTTCTGACAAGCCGCGCGGGCGATTGCCCGTCGCAGGGGGCGAATCCCCCGTTTCGGTGATCGGCGCCGGCATTGCCGGCGCGTGGCAGGCTTTGCTGTTCGCGCAAGCCGGCCACGACGTGACGCTGCATGAGCGCAGCGACGAGACGATGACACAATCGACCAGTCATTGGGCCGGTGGCATGTTGGCGCCCTGGTGCGAGGCCGAGACCTCGGAGCCCGTGATCGTGCGGCTCGGCATCCGCTCACTGGATCTGTGGCGCGAGAATTTTCCGCAAACGCCGTTCAACGGCTCGCTGGTGGTCAGCCATCCACGCGACCGCGCCGATTTCGAACGCTTCGCCAAAATGACGTCGGGCCATCGGCGGCTGGACGCCCGCGGCCTCGCCGAACTTGAGCCGTCGCTCGAGGGCCGCTTCCGCGATGGCCTGTTTTACCCCGATGAGGGTCATGTCGAACCGCGGCGGATCCTCCCTGAGCTGCATGCGGGCATCATTGCCGCCGGCGGCACCATCAAATTCAACAGCGACGCCAGCGCCGACCAATGCGAAGGCATCGCGATCGATTGCCGTGGACTGGCCGCGCGCGATACCCAGGCCGATCTGCGCGGCGTCAAGGGCGAGATGATCCTGATCGAGACCGACGAGGTCGAGCTCGCCCGTCCGGTGCGGCTGATCCATCCGCGCTGGCCGCTCTATGTGATTCCGCGCGGCGGCAACCGTTTCATGCTGGGCGCCACCTCGATCGAAACCGAGAACAACGGCGTCAGCGTTCGCTCCGCGCTGGAATTGCTGAGTGCTGCCTATGCGGTGCATCCGGCTTTCGCGGAAGCCCGCATCGTCGAATTCGGTTCCGGCCTGCGGCCGGCGTTTCCCGACAATCTGCCGCGCATCGCGGTCAACCAGCAGAAGATCGCGGTGAACGGGCTTTATCGGCATGGCTTTCTGCTGGCGCCGGCGCTGGCCGAACTGACGCTCGGCTATGTCGAGCGCGGCGTGATCGACAATGAGGTGATGCAATGCGCGTGATCGTCAACGGCGAGGCGCGCGAGATCGCGTCGGCGCGGGTCGATGCGCTGCTCGGCGAGCTCGAATATGAGGGCACGCATTTTGCGATCGCCTTGAATTTCGACGTGCTGCCGCGCAGCCGCTGGGCCGAAACCCCGCTCAAGAACGGCGACGAGATCGAAATCATCACCCCGCGGCAGGGAGGGTGAGATGAGGGCGGATGCAAGGTCTCTCCGCGAGTTGTCCCTGCGAAAGCAGGGACCCATCACCCCTGGCCTTCGTGGTTGCAGAAGGCCTCCGCCCCCGTGCCGAAACGAGGCGACGCAGCGTATGGGTCCCGGCTCGCGTTCGCTGCGCTCACTTGGCCGGGACGACGACGGGGGTTTACTGGGATGCTGACGCCATGCTGAACTTCTACGGCAAACAATTCACGTCCCGCCTGCTGGTCGGCAGCGCGCTGTATCCGTCGCCGGCGATCATGCAGGCGGCGATCCGCGGCTCCGGCGCCGGCATCGTCACGGTGTCGCTGCGGCGCGAGGCCGCCGGCGGCAAGACCGGCGATGCGTTCTGGTCGCTGATCCGCGAGCTGGACGTCACGGTGCTGCCGAACACCGCCGGCTGCCGCAGCGTGCGCGAGGCGGTGACCACGGCGAAGCTGGCGCGCGAATTGTTCGCAACCTCGTGGATCAAGCTCGAGGTGATCGCCGACAACGACACGCTGCAGCCCGATGTGGTCGGGCTGGTCGAAGCCGCCTCTCACCTGATCAAGGACGGCTTCGAGGTGTTTCCCTATTGCACCGAAGATCTTTCGGTCGCGATGCGGCTGGTTGATGCGGGCTGCAAGGTGGTGATGCCATGGGCGGCGCCGATCGGCTCGGCCCGCGGCATCATCAACCGCGATGCGTTAAAACTGTTGCGCGACCGCCTGCCCGATATCACGCTGGTGGTCGATGCGGGCCTCGGCGCGCCGTCGCATGCGGCGCAGGCGCTCGAGCTTGGCTACGACGCGGTGCTGCTGAACACCGCGATCGCCAAGGCCGCCGACCCGGTGGCAATGGCGAGGGCGTTTCGATCCGGCGTCGAGGCCGGCCGTATTGCCTATGAAGCCGGGCTGATGGAAGCCCGCGACTTCGCCTCCCCTTCCACTCCAGTCATCGGGACCCCGTTCTGGCATGCTGTATCCTGATCGATTCTATCCGGTGGTTGACAGCGTCGCCTGGGTCGCCCGCCTCGCCGCGCTTGGCGTCGGCACGATTCAATTGCGCGCCAAGAACCTCGACGACTCCCGGGCGTTGCAACTGGTGGCCGACGCGCTCGCCGCGATCGATGGCACACCAGCCAAGCTCGTCGTCAACGATTACTGGCGCGCCGCGATCGTCGCCGGCGCCAAGCATTTGCATCTCGGCCAGGAGGATCTCGCCGAGGCGGACCTCGGCGCCATCCGTGAAGCCGGATTGACGCTCGGCCTTTCCACCCATGACGATGCCGAACTCGAAACCGCGCTACGCGCCAGCCCGGATTACATTGCGCTGGGTCCGATTTTTCCGACCACGCTGAAATCGATGCGCTTTGCGCCGCAAGGCATCCCGAAAATCACCGAATGGAAAAAGCGCATCGGCGACATCCCGCTGGTCGCGATCGGCGGCATCAAGTTCGAGCAGGCCGCCGCGATCTTCGCCGCCGGCGCCGACTTCATCGCCGTGGTCAGCGACATTACCCAAAATGCCGACCCCGACGCGCGCGTGCGCGCCTGGCTCGGACAGAACGCGGAGGCCGCGTGATGCACACAACGCAAGAGCCCCCACCCCGCCCTCCCCCGCAAGCGGGAGAGGGAGCAGATCGCGCTTTATCGATTCGGGCAAGTCTTCCCTCCGGAGCGGACGTCGCTCTTCCCTCTCCCGCTTGCGGGGGAGGGTGGCGCGCTCGTCAGAGCGCGACGGGTGGCGGCAGCCTCAACGGAAATCTCGCGATTACACTCCAGCATTCCGGCTCGGCCCGCTTGCCGTCCTTCCGGAATGACAACATTAACAGGAGGATCCCATGAACATTCGCTCCAATCCCGACACCACGCTTCCCGCGGTGACTACCGGCCCGCTGCCGGCGTCGCGCAAGATCTTTGTCACGCCGGATGAAGCGCCGGATGTCCGGGTGCCGCTGCGCGAGATCATCCTGAGCGAAGGCGCCGGCGAGCCGAACTTGCCGGTGTATGACACCTCGGGGCCCTACACCGATCCGGCCGTGACCATCGACGTCAATGCTGGCCTATCGCGCGCGCGCATCGCCTGGGTAAAGGAGCGCGGCGGCGTCGAGGAATATCAGGGCCGCGACATCAAGCCGGAAGACAATGGCAATGTCGGCGCCTCGCATGCCGCGAAGTCCTTCACCGCGCATCACAAGCCGCTGCGCGGCGTGGGCGACCACATGATCACCCAGCTCGAATTCGCCCGCGCCGGCATCATTACCAAGGAGATGATCTACGTTGCCGTCAGAGAAAATCTCGGACGTAAAGTCCAGCTCGAACGCGCCGAGGCCGCGCTCGCCGACGGCGAAAGCTTCGGCGCCTCGGTGCCGGCGTTCGTGACGCCGGAATTCGTGCGTTCGGAGATCGCGCGCGGCCGCGCCATCATTCCCTGCAACATCAACCATGGCGAGCTGGAGCCGATGATCATCGGCCGCAACTTCCTGACCAAAATCAACGCCAATATCGGCAACTCGGCGGTGACGTCGTCGGTGGAAGAAGAAGTCGACAAGATGGTGTGGGCGATCCGCTGGGGCGCCGACACCGTGATGGACCTCTCGACCGGGCGCAACATCCACACCACCCGCGAATGGATTCTGCGCAACGCCCCGATCCCAATCGGTACCGTTCCGATCTATCAGGCGCTGGAGAAATGCGAGGGCGATCCGGTCAAGCTGACCTGGGAGCTCTACAAGGACACCCTGATCGAACAATGCGAACAGGGCGTCGACTATTT
This sequence comes from uncultured Pseudomonadota bacterium, assembly GCA_963725555.1. Classification (GTDB taxonomy): domain Bacteria; phylum Pseudomonadota; class Alphaproteobacteria; order Rhizobiales; family Xanthobacteraceae; genus Bradyrhizobium. The sequence goes on from CAVRYV010000012.1 coordinate 55,194, forward strand.
CACCATCCATGCCGGCGTGCGGCTGCCTTACATCCACCTCACCGCCAACCGCGTCACCGGCATCGTCTCGCGCGGCGGCTCGATCATGGCGAAGTGGTGCCTGGCGCATCACAAGGAGAGCTTCCTCTACACCAACTTCGAAGAAATCTGCGACCTGATGCGCCAATACGACGTGTCGTTCTCGCTCGGCGACGGCTTGCGTCCGGGCTCGATCGCCGACGCCAATGACCGCGCGCAATTCGCCGAACTGGAAACCTTGGGCGAACTCACTCAAATCGCCTGGAAGAAAGGCTGCCAGGTGATGATCGAAGGGCCGGGCCACGTTCCCCTGCACAAGATCAAGATCAACATGGACAAGCAGCTCAAGGAGTGCGGCGAGGCGCCGTTCTATACGCTGGGACCACTGACGACGGATATCGCCCCCGGCTACGACCACATCACCTCAGGCATTGGGGCGGCCATGATCGGCTGGTTCGGCTGCGCGATGCTGTGTTACGTCACGCCGAAGGAGCATCTCGGCCTGCCCAACCGCGACGACGTCAAGGTCGGCGTCATCACCTACAAGATCGCCGCGCACGCGTCCGATCTCGGCAAGGGCCACCCGGCGGCGCAACTTCGCGACGACGCGTTGTCGCGCGCGCGTTTCGATTTCCGCTGGGAAGACCAGTTCAATCTCGGCCTCGACCCCGAAACCGCGCGCAGTTTTCACGACGAGACGCTGCCCAAGGACGCGCACAAAGTGGCGCATTTCTGCTCGATGTGCGGCCCGAAATTCTGCTCGATGAAGATCACGCAGGACGTGCGGGACTATGCGGCGACGCTGAACGATCCCGACAAGCGCGCTGTCGCCGGTGGCGGCGTTGGCATGTCGATGTCCGGCGTGATCGAGCACGGCATGGCCACGATGAGCGCCAAGTTCAAGGAGATGGGTGGACAGGTGTATCTCGATGCGGAGAAGGTGAAGGCGAGTAATCGGGTGTTGTGAGCGCTGCCCCCCTTCATTGTGACGAAATAGAGAGGCCGGGCAAATGCCCGGCCTCCGGATTTTCAATCCGCCGTAGCCCGGATGAGCGGAGCGATATCCGGGGACTTAGCGCGGTCCCGGATGTCGCTGCGCTCATCCGGGCTACGGGCCACGCTGCTCTTTGAACATCTCTTCAAACAGCGCCTTCGCACGCTGCAATCCTTCTTGCGCCATCGTATTCCGGATCGCCCGCGGCGCAATCGGCGCCTGATTTTTTCTAACGTCACCCCTCCGCCTTGAACCCGTTTCCTTTTGATCGACACTCACTCCCTGTCCGGGTCATCCCCCCGGCCGGACACCGGAAGCTCCTCAAATAACTTTGCGGAGACGGACCGATATTTCAAACAGGAGCGATTATCATGCGTCGAATTTCGATTGTTTGCGCCGCCGCCGGTCTTGCCCTCACCGCGCTTGCCGCCACCAGCCCCGCCGAGGCCGCGTTCCACGTGATCCGCTGGCATGACACGGGATTTTGCCAGGTCTGGGATAACAGCCTCCCGACCCATCCGTGGCCGGCGAACTACACCACCGTCACCCGCCGGCCACCGACCTTTGGCGACGCGCTGGCGGTCAAGGAAGTGCTGCTGCGCAAGGGTCATTGCTCGTTCTGAAATCGTTCTATCGCATAAGATCATGATCCGACTTTATTGAATCGGATCATGATCTGGTCTCTCTTTTTGAGCATGATCGAAAACGAGAGGTGATCCATGCCGATCCAGCACTTTGCGCCACCCGCCGGAATCAAATCGCCGCCGCTGTCGTTCGCCACCCGCGTCGGCGATCTGTTGTTTGTCTCCGGCATTCCCGGCTTCGACGACAAGCGCGTTCTCCCCGAAAGTTTTGAGGCGCAGTTCGCCAATGTCGTGACCAATATCAAGCGGGTGCTCGACGAGGCCGGCGCCGGCTTTCAGGACTTCGTCAAGGTCAACGTGCTGCTGACGCGCGCGTCCGATGTCGCCACCATGAACGCGCTGTATGCGTCGGCGTTCGGGCCCGCGCCCTATCCCGCCCGCACCACCTGCGTCGTGCAGGCACTCCCCGATCCCAAGATGCTGATCGAAATCGAAGGCGTCGCATCGCTGGCAGGACGTTAGCGGCAGCTTGTAGGGTGGATTAGCGAAGCGTGATCCGCCAGCCTTCGCTTACTTTCTTTCGCTGCGGCGGGTTACGCTTTCGCTAACCCGGCCTGCGCGGCTTCTGCACGTCATTCCGGGATGCGCCTCTTGGCGCAGGCCCGGAATCCATAATCCCTGCCGTGGTTATGGATTCCGGGCTCACGCTTCGCGTGCCCCGGAATGACGAAATCTCCTCTGGGTTCAATCTGATTCCATCGGTCCAGTCACCTTCGCAGAAATATTCCCATTTCCTTCTGACCCAAATCACTTCTATATCCCGCGCCATCCCGGCCCACACAAAGGGGCGTTTCGCGATCGTCACGAACGTAGGGCAGGGATGCGGTGGACGTGGGCAGCGCTTTTGACGAACGGCGCTGACGCGGACGGCGAAGTCGTATGGTCCTGACGCCTCGACGCTGGCGTCAAGCTTCGCGGAAATATCCGCGTGGCGACGGTGACAACAAAGCCCGATCACCGGGGAGATTACGAAGGAAACCGTTAAAACCATTCGCGTGCGGGAATGCCGGGTGATCCCGGTGCGACCGTGGTTTCTAACTCGTGTGCTTTCTACCTTTGCACACGAGGCCGCGGGTGCATCGAGCACCCGGCATTCCCCGCTCCCCTTTTGGGGTAGCGCCCGCTCCCCGCTTGGGGTAGCGCCACGCCCTCCGGGCGAAGCAGTTTCACATCATCCGGGTGCCTTGCGCCGCGGAAACGCGCAGCTGCGTCATGACGTCATCGCAGCGGCATTCGGCTTTGCGAGGCCCCTCTGCGTGGCTATCCTCTTTTAAAACCAACAACAGAGGAAACCTCTTTTATGCCCCTTCTGCAAAATCACATCGCGGTCATCACGGGTGCGGCGTCCGGCATCGGGCGCGCGATCGCGCTCGGCTATGCCCGCGAGGGCGCGCATGTGGTGCTGCTCGACATCAACGACCGGGCAGCAGCCGAGGCCGCCGCGGAGATTCGCAGCGGCAGCGGCAAGGCGATGAGTTTCGCGCTCGATGTGACCAAGCGCGAAGATTGCGTCGCGGTCGCCAAACGCATCGCCGACGAGATCGGACCGGTCTCGATCCTGGTCAACAATGCCGGCATCGCCCGCCGCAACGGCATGCTGGGCGCGACTGAGGCCGTGATCCAGGATTGGGACGACATCATCGCGATCAATCTCACCGGCGCCTTTAACGTCACGCACGCATTTCTGGCGCCGTTGCGCGCGCGCAAAGGGCGCATCGTCAATATCGGCTCGATCCAATCCTTTGTTCATGTGCGCCAGCCGAGTTCGCCGGCCTATACGGCCTCCAAGCATGGCATGCTCGGCTTCACCAGGGCGCTTGCCGCCGAACTCGGCAAGGAAGGCGTGCGTGTCAACGCGATCGGCCCCGGTTTCATCGAGACCCCGCTGAACGCTGGCACGCGCGCCAACAATCCGGAAGCGGTCAAGATGTTCGTCGATCACACCCCGCTCGGCCGCGCCGGCGTGCCGGACGACATTGTGGGGCCCGCGATCTTTCTCGCGTCGGACCTCTCAAGCTATGTCACGGGCTCGATCGTGATGGCGGATGGCGGATATCGGGCGGTTTAGTGTTCTCACCACGGCATTTCGCGGCGCTGGGCGTGTGTTAGGAATTTGTTAACCAACTCCGCCCAGCGTCAAGTTGGGGGCTGTCAGTACTCGATGTTTCCACTTCACCGTTTGAAAGTGGGCGTTGATCGGGAGGTGCTAATGACCCAAGACCCCATAATTGAGTCCGCTGTCGCCGCGCCGGAAATTCCGGTGGCGTCGCTGGCCCCGAACGAGGTGGTGCCGCTGCTGATCGGTTCCACCGTCGGCGAAGTCGAGCGCGAACTGGTGCTGCAGACGCTCGCGCGTTGTGATGGAAACCGGACCCGCGCCTCGCGTGTGCTGGGCGTGTCGGTCCGCACTTTGCGCAACAAGATCCGGCTCTATTCCGCCGACGGAATTGACGTGCCGCCGCATCTTGAATAGGGTAGCACCGCCTGGGAAGAAATCCCGGATGGAGGAGACCCGATGTCCAACGCCCCGCATTTTGACATCGATGTGCCGGCGTTCTGGGCCGATCCCTACCCGGATCTGGCGAAGATGCGCAAGCAAGCGCCGATCGCGTTCGTGCCGCAGCTCGGCTCGACGGTCTTCACCCGGCGCGACGACATCTTCAGCCAGGAGAAACGCACCGACGTGTTCTCCTCGCATCAGCCGGCAGGGTTGATGAACACGCTGATGGGCCACAACATGATGCGCAAGGACGGCGAGGCGCACATGTCGGAACGGGCGGCGATGTTTCCTTCGGTCTCGCCGCGCACGGTGCGCGATACCTGGAGCAGGCAGTTTCAGGCCCATGCCGACCGCATCCTCGATGCACTCGCGCCGGCCGGCCGCGCCGACCTCTGCAAGGCGCTGGCGCTGCCGCTGTCGGCCGAATGCCTCAAGGATGTCACGGGTCTCACCAACATGCGCTTTCAGGACATGGACGCGTGGTCGCAGGCGATGATCGACGGCATCGCCAATTACAGCGGCAACAAGGAGATCGAGGCGCGCTGCCACGCCGCCACCGCGGGCATCGATGCCGCGATCGACGACATGGCTCCGGTGGTCACCCGACATCCCAACACCTCGATCCTCAGCGTGCTGCTCGCCGCCGGCCAGCCGATGGAAAGTATCCGCGCCAACATCAAGCTGGCGATCTCCGGCGGCCAGAACGAGCCGCGCGACGCCATCTCGGGCACGGTCTGGGCGCTGTTGACGCATCCCGAACAGCTCGCGCTGCTGCGCGAGGGCAAAGCCAAGTGGCTCGACGCGTTCGAGGAATATGCGCGCTGGATCGCACCGATCGGAATGTCGCCGCGCCGCGTCGCCAAGCCGTGGTCTTACGGCGGCGTCGATTTCGAACCGGAGGATCGCGTGTTTTTCATGTTCGGCTCGGCCAATCGCGACGAGGCCTGCTTTCCCGATCCCGACCGCTTCGACATCACGCGCGATACCGCCAAGAGCATCGCCTTCGGCGCCGGCCCGCATTATTGCGCCGGCGCCTTTGCCTCGCGCGCGATGGTCGCGGATGTGGCGCTGCCGAGCCTGTTCAAGCGGCTCAACAACTTGCGGCTCGATGCCGCCGAGCCGGTGCGGATCGGCGGCTGGGCGTTTCGCGGCTTGCTCAATCTGCCTGTGATCTGGGACGCGAGCGCGAAGACCTAAAGTACCGACGGCGCGCATCTCGCTGTTGTCCACCACGAAAATTTATATCGTCACGAAATCTCTGTTACAAAACCCCCCGCAGAATCATTTGGAGCTAGGTACGTGGCCGACGACACACCGACCCGGTCAGGACGGCAGGGACCCCAGGGCGCGCGCGGCCGACCCGGCGAGCCGGGCCGTCCCGGACCGCAAGGTCATCCGGGACGACCCGGGCCGGAAGGTCCGCGCGGCAAAGCCGGTCCGCCGGGAAAGCCGGGCCTGCAAGGCAAGCGTGGCGAAGCGGGCCCGGAAGGAAAGCCCGGCGCAGCCGGTCCGCAAGGCAAGCGCGGTGACGCAGGTCCGCAAGGAAAGCCCGGCGCAGCCGGTGCCCAGGGCAAGCGCGGTGAGGCTGGTCCGCAAGGAAAAGCCGGTGAGGTTGGGCCGCAAGGCAAGCCGGGTGCGCCAGGCCAGACAGGGCCTCGCGGCGAGGCCGGTCCGCCCGGCCAGTTGCCTTCGATGGAACAGGTGATGCCATGGCTGCATCTGATCTTCGATGCGTGGGAGGATCACCGGCGAATGCGCGAGCGCGAATCCGCCGAACGCGAGGTGGCGGAACTGGAGGCCGCCGAGCAAGCCGCGGTGGAACGCGCGGAACGCGAAGCGCAGGCCGCGGCCGAACTCGCGATGCGATCGGAAGATCCGGATGACGATGACGACGACGACGATCACAAGAAGAAGAAAAAGAAAAAGGACAAGAAGTAAATCGGCGCGGGTGTCACTGGTGCCAACCGTCGTTCATCCGAACCTCAGCCTCGAGCGCTCCTTGGCTTTCTCGGCCTCGGTCTCACGGTCGCGCGACGGCGCATGGGTATGCAACGAACCAAGCAGACGTCGCGCCGACGCCGAGACCTCGGCGACCGCGCGATCGAAGGCCTCGGCATTGGCCTGCGACGGCTTGGTGAAGCCGGAAAGCTTGCGCACAAACTGCAGCGCCGAGGCCTGAATTTCGTCCTCGGTGGCGGGCGGTTCGAAATTAAACAGCGTCTTGATGTTGCGGCACATTTGCCTTCTCCTTCGCACGCGCAGCGGATCGTCCGTTCTGGGGGTTCCCCGAATCCAACGACGAACGGCAGCTGCAAAAACCTACATTGCGGATTATTTTGTCATAGAATGCCTGTCACGTTCACCCCCCTGTCACCACCCGCGCCAACAAAAGCGAGTTCCCAATGAGCCATGTGACTTACAAGATCGTCGAGCACGACGGCGGCTGGGCCTACACCGTGGATGGCGTATTTTCGGAAGCTTTTGCGACCCACGCCAAGGCGCTGGCAGCCGCCAAACGCGCCGCCGCCGAGCAACGCGTGCCGGGCCGCACCGAGGCGATCGAGTACGAGACAGCCGACGGCAAGTGGCACACCGAGACCGCCGCCGGCAGCGACCGTCCCGATACCGATATCGAGGACAAGCCGTAGCGTCAGCGCCCGGGGAAACACATCACGAAATTCTGGCGCGCAGCACTATCGGCGATCTTTACGATGACTTCATTTACCGCGCTTGCTGCGGATTATCCCCTACCGAAACAGGGCGACTGGATCGCCAAGGACTTCAAATTCCACACCGGCGAGACGTTGCCGGAGCTGAGGCTGCATTACACCACCATTGGCGAGCCGACCGGCCAGCCGGTGCTGGTGCTACACGGTTCGGGCGGCTCCGCGGCGAGCATGCTGACGCCGGCTTTCGCAGGCGAGTTGTTCGGCGCCGGCCAACCGCTCGATGCGTCGAAATACTGCCTCATCCTTCCCGACGCCCTCGGCCACGGCCAGTCGTCCAAGCCGTCCGACGGCATGAAGACCGCTTTCCCGAAATACGACTATGACGACATGGTCGATGCGCAGCTTCGCCTGATCCGGGAAGGACTAGGCATCCAGCATCTGCGCCTGGTGATCGGCAATTCGATGGGCGGCATGCAGACCTGGATCTGGGGCGTGAAATATCCGCAAATGATGGATGCGCTGGTGCCGATGGCGTCGCAGCCAACCGTGATGGCGGCGCGCAACTGGATGCTGCGGCGGATCATGATCGAGACCATCCGCAACGATCCGGACTATAATGGCGGCGATTACACCACCCAGCCACGCATGATGAAATTCGCCATCAGCGCCTATCAGATTGCATCCGGCGGCGGCACGCTCGGGTATCAGACGCTGGCGCCGACGGCGGCGAAGGCCGACAAATTGGTCGACGACCGGCTGGCCATGCCGGTGACATCCGATGCCAACGACTTCATCTATCAATGGGAAGCCTCACGCGATTACAATCCATCTGCCGCATTAGAGCGGATCGAGGCCACGCTACTGGCGATCAATGCCGCCGACGACGAACGCAATCCGCCGGAAACCGGTGTGACCGACGAAGCGTTGAAACGCGTAAAGAACGGCCGGCTCCATTTGATCCCGGCCAGCACCGCGACGCGCGGTCATCTCACCACCGGCCATGCCGCGTTCTACAAGCGGCAGCTGCAGGAGCTGCTGCAGATGGCGCCGCAGCGCACGATGTGAGGCGGACCCGGGGCTTGATGAGCTTGAGAAGCCACTTTGATCTTGCACCGCATCAATTTGGAGGCCGCGTCTCGCTCATTTTTTAAGCGTGCATCGGCATGACAGCTCGGGCCTAATTGCGTCCGTTCCTGCGATTCGTGGCGCGCTGACTGGCCGCAACGATGAGGCGAATGCAGCGCTGTGGAGGATCGCATGCGAAGATTCGCGCAGATCGCCGTGCTGGTGTGCCTGTCGGCGCTGGCCGGTGCGGCGCTCGCCTTTGACAACGGGCAATATGAGAATGTCCCCGCCGACATCCGCGCCTGGTTCAAGGGCGTGATCGCCCCGAATGGCGTACCCTGCTGCGACATCGCTGATGGCCATCGCACCGAATATGATTTTCGCGAGGGCGCCTATTGGGTGCCGATCGAAGGCCAATGGATGGCAGTCCCCGAGCACGCTGTCATTCGCGACCGCGGCAACCCGGTCGGCGAAGCCGTAGTCTGGTATGTCCATCATCGCGGCGGCATCGTCATCAGCTGTTTCGTGCCGGCCGACGCGGTGTGAGTTCCGCATCGCGCCCAGCTATGGCGTCGCCATGCCGCCAATGCTAAATCCACGACGTGTCCCCCGAAACGCAAGCTGATCGCTCGGATACGACTCGCGCCGTCATGCGGTGGATTCTGGCCGCGTTCTTTTTTGCGGCGGGAATTGCGCATCTTTGGGCGCCGGACAAGCTGCTTGCGATCACGCCATCATGGGTGCCGTTCGCGCCGCAGGTGATTTTTGTTACCGGTCTGTGCGAAATTGCCGGCTGCGTTGCCCTGGTGACGGAACCTTTGCGCTGGTGGGCGGGCGTCGCCCTGGCGGCCTATGCGATCTGTGTTTGGCCGGCGAATTTCAAGCACGCGATCGACGGTATCGATTTGCCTTTCGTCACCACCAGCTGGTTTTATCACGGACCCCGGTTGGCGTTTCAGCCGGTGATAGTCTGGTGGGCACTCTATTGCGCCGACGTGATTGACTGGCCGTGGCGGCGTCAGAGCTAAAGGGTGGTTGCGGGCTAGCCGCGATGATATCTTCGGCGGGTGAACACGTTCTTTCCGGAGAATACTCTTGACCGATCTGGCCGCCAGCGACCTCGATGCGATTTATCCCAAACCCTCGCCACGCGTGATCGCGAAGGCGCGTCCGGAAATCGACGCCCATGCGCGGAAATTTATCGAGATGTCGCCGTTCTGCGTGCTGGCGACGTCGGGCACCGATGGCAGTGTCGATGCCTCGCCGCGCGGCGGCAATCCCGGTTTTGTCAATGTCGCCGGTCCAAAGCGGCTTCTGTTGCCCGATCGCTCCGGCAATAACCGGATCGACAGCTTCCGAAACATCCTCGAGGGCAGCGGCTTCGTGCAGTTGATCTTCTTCGTGCCGGGTATCGACGAAACGCTTCGCGTCGGCGGCAAGGGAGGACTCTCGGCCGATCCGGCGCTATTGGCCTTGATGGAGGAATTCGGCAAGCTGCCGCGCGCAGTGCTGGGCATCGATGTCCGCGAGGCCTATTTTCATTGCGGCAAAGCGCTGATGCGCTCCAGATTGTGGGCCTCGGATACGCGGGTCGAGCGCGAAATTTTCCCGAGCATCAGCCAAGTGATCCACGACCAGACCAAACTGGGCGAGCCCGAAAGCCAAGCCGTGGTCGAAGCACGCAACAAGACGCAGTTGTAGCAGCCTTATTCGTCATTCCGGAATGCGCTACATCGCGGCTCTGACGGCAATCATGTGCCGTCAGCGCTTCCTGGAGCTTTCTCCGTTCCGATTGAATCGGAGCGAGGCTGTATTTCTTGTTTGACGCGTTTTCTAAGCGCGACCCGGTATCCACTTCGCTGGAAAACGCTCTAATGCTCGCTTTCGAGCCCCCCGACGTGCTTCTGGGTGTAAAGCTCTAACCCGATCCGATTGATCAGATCGAGCTGGGTTTCGAGGAAATCGATGTGATGCTCCTCGTCCTTCATCAGGCTCTCGAACAGGTCGCGTGAGACGTAGTCTTTGACGCTGTGGCAATAGGTGGCGCCTTCCTGATAGAGCGTGCGCGCCGCGATCTCCGAGGCCAGATCGCATTCGATGATTTCCTTGACGTTCTGGCCGATGCGCAAGGGATCGAGCACCTGCATGTTGGGAAAGCCGTCAAGGAACAGGATCCGATCGGTGAACTTGTCGGCGTGCTCCATCTCTTCGATGGATTCCTTGCGCCAGGTCTTGGCCATCTCCAGCAGGCCCCAATTGTTGAGCAGCCGGTAGTGCAACCAGTACTGGTTGATGGCAGTCAGTTCGCTGCGCAGACCCTTGTTGAGGTAATCGATGACTTTTGGGTCGCCCTGCATGGTGCACTCCGCTCGTTGAGGCCAAAGGCCGGCCTTGAATTTAGAACGTTTCTAAATCAGAATGCAGGTGAGAGCAACCCTCCCGCCAACAACCGGCGAAACCGCACGAATTCGATGAATTTTCGGGACGTCAGACCATCGCTCGGAGCGAGAACTCGCTATCGGCGTGAGCGTCTGCCGCGATCTGGCTGTGCGGGCACCCGGAACAGCAGGCCTTGGCGCAAGCTCCCAACGCCTCGTCGATGATGGTCTTGAGGGTGCGGGCGCAGCGGCCGCATTCAGCGCTACAACCGAGGCAGCCATAGATCTGCTTGGCGCTACGCGGAAGATCTTCCGCGGCGTTAACAGCGCTGCGGACATCGTCGTCACTGAGGACGTGGCAGGAACAAACAATCATTAAACCGGCGGGCCTGTATGCGATGTGAAGCCTTTCGATATTCAACTGCGCCGCCGCGATGCAAAAGGAAAAACCGTCTTTTCAAGTGATTCCAAACTGGTCGCTGATACAGACTGGAATGAATTTAAAATGCCATGTGAACGACATGCAGAATGCGGGGCCTTCACGCGGATCGCTCATCGCTTCCGCCGCCGCATCGCGCGAGGATCCAGCAACGACGCTGGGCTCTGCAACCGTGTCATCATCAGCAGGTAACAAATCAGCGATGCAATGCCGACCGTCATTCGAACTGCCATGCCATGATAGCCGCCGTCGTTTCCCTAACGTCTAGCCCGGGATTGTGCACCGCAAAAATGCCACACGCCGGCCACCATTGGCTGCCAAATGTGAATGCGCCGTTCATTGATCGTTCAAGCGGTATATGAAAATTTCCGCATGACAGAACGCTCTATCTGCTGTCCTTGCCCAATCAGACTTCTTCAACGAGAAAGGTGAAGCCATGAGGAAAACATTGATGGCACTCGCTGCCGTCGCCACCCTGGCCGTTTCGGCCGTGGCGGCTCCCGCTCCCGCCCACGCGCAACGGTACCTTGGCGCTGCTGTGGCGGGCGGACTGATCGGCGGTGCTATCGTCGGCGGAGCGCTTGCCGCCCCCTATGGGTATGGATACGGACCGGGCTATTACGCTCCGCCGCCGGGCTATTACGGCGGCCCGGCCTATGTCGCTGCCCCCGGCCCATACGGCGGCTGCGTCTGGCAGCGGCAGCGTTTCTGGGACGGCTATGGTTGGCGATTCCGCAACGTGCGGGTCTGCGGCTGATCCCATTCATCTTTCTGAACGGATCTAGCGCCTGAACAGATCAGGCGTTTCCTGGAACAACGCGTTTTGGAGCGTGTTTAGCGCGGCCCGAAAAAAATCGTTTTTTCGGGCCGATCGCTGAGCAACGTTTACTTGGGATTGACGGTTGTGCGCTTTTTTAGCGAGACGGTTAGCTTCTAATTCAGCGTATCAGCACTTCAAACCCGCGCGCCCAAGGCGCATCTCCAGGAGAGCCCAAGACATGAAGAAGACATTTGTTGCCTTCGTCGCGGTCGCAGCGATCGCAGCCTCGTTCGCGACACCCGCGAGCGCGCAGCGCGGCCTCGGCGCCGCTGTGGCTGGCGGGATTATTGGTGGCGCGATTGTCGGCAGCGCCATTGCAGCCAACCCTCCCCCGCCGCCGCCCTATGCTTATTACCCCGCTCCCGGTCCGGCCTATGTGGAAGCTGCTCCTCCCCCGGGCTGCCGCTTCGTTCGCGAGCGCTTCTGGGATGGTTACGAATGGCGCTTCCGCCGCGTCGAGGTCTGCGATTGATCTGACCGGAACGGCGCTAAATTCGCCACGCTTCGATTTCTCAAACCCGGCCGGTGCTTCGGCCGGGTTTTTCTTTTTCAACGCGCCGCGCTCATCGAACGCAATACCGCTTCGCTCGGCCAGCAATCCACCTTGAGGCCAGCCGATTTTTGGTAGGCGCCAAGCGCCGCGCGCGTTTGCATCCCGGCCTTGCCATCCAACTTGTCACCATAGAGGCCGAGGTGTGTAAGCTGGCGCTGCATGGCTTCGACGTCGGCAGTGCGTAGCTGGGTTGACGCCGACCACGGCGTCGCGAATGGTTGCGGGCTCACCATGCGGTCGCTGAGATGCCCGACATAAAGCACGTACAAATCCGAAAAGTTATATTCCTTGATCACGAAGTAGTTCTTCGTGGTCAGAAACGCCGGGCCGTAAATGCCCTCGGGCTGCAGCAGCGATGCCGGCTGCGCCTGCTCGGCGGCGCTGAGTTTTTGTCCGCGCACCGGCACGAACCCGGCGCGCAGCCATTCGCCGATAGGTTTTGTCACCTCAGGCACGCCCATCGTGCAATCGACATTCGCGGGCGCCTTGACCTCATAGGCCCAGCGCAGGCCGGGTTGCCATCCCTTGTTGACGAGCTGCTGCGCCGCCGAAGCAAGCGCATCGGGCACTGATTTCCAGATGTCGCGACGGCCGTCGCCATCGAAATCGACGCCATGCTTGTAAAACTCCGAGGGCAGGAATTGCGTCAGGCCGGTGGCGCCGGCCCAGGACGAACGCATGTCCTTGCGCGTCACGTCGCCATCGCCGATGATCTTCAGCGCCAGGATGAACTCGTTGCGGTACGTGTCCTTGCGCCGGCCGACATAGGCCTGGGTCGCCAGCACTCGGACCGCATCATAGGGCAGCGTGTAGCGGCCGTAGTCGGTCTCGCGGCCCCAGATCGCCAGCATGATGGTGGCGGGCACGCCGAAACGCGCTTCAATCGCGGTGAGCTGCTCGCGGTATTTCGCCATCAGCCGCTGCCCCTCCACCGCCAGCGCTGCGATGCTGGCTTCCTTCACATAATCGGCTGGCACCTGTACGAACTCGGCCTGCGACGGCGCGCCGGTGGCCGGACGCCCGGGCAATATCAGGTCAGGCAATTTGTAATCCGGCTCGAGGCCGCGGGTCTCGGCATCGAATGTCGCGCGCGATACGCCTGCGGCCTGCGCTTCCGGCCACAGCGAGGCGATGAATTGCGTGAAGCCGGCGTCAGCGGCAGATGCGGGAGCGAGGCTTGCCATGATTGCCACGACTGCAATGGCAAGGATAACCAGCACGTGGTCCAGAACCTTCATCGAGCCGACCTGTCGCATGGGGTCCCTACCGCTCGCGAACGCCGAAGGCGCTGCAATAACTATTTTACAACCACGATGAAAATCCGCGGAAACCGCAGCAGCACCTTGCCGTCCGTTTGCGGCAAATAACTGGCCGCGATGCGCGCGGTGTATTCGGCGAGATATTGCTTGCGTTCGGGCGGCTCCAGCGGATCGACGAACGGCCGCAGCCCTGTTCCTTTGACCCATTCCACAATGGCGGCGGCGTCGTCGAGCACGTGGTTGTAGATCGTGTGCCAAATCTCCAGCCGCGTGCTGAGGGGCCTCAGCGCATCATAATAAACGCCCGGCTTGGGGAGATTGTCGCGCGCCCGCGCATTCTCGGCCAGCCTTTCACGCCACGGCGGCTGGTGCGCGACTTCGCGCATCAGCACATGGGTGGGTTCATCGAGATTGTCAGGCATCTGCACCGCAAGCACGCCACCCGGCGGGAGCGCACCGAGCAGCCGCTGCAACTGCTTGAGATGCCCAGGCACCCATTGAAAGATCGCATTGGCAAACAGAACGTCGGTGTTTGCGGGCGGCGCCCAGTGCGCGATATTGGCCTCGATGAAGGTATGTCCCGGCAACCGTTCGCGCGCCTGCCGCAGCATGTCCGCCGACGTGTCGATGCCCGTGACCGCCGCCTGCGGCCACCGCTTCACCAACAGCTCCGTGGAATTTCCCGGTCCGCACCCGATATCGACCACCTTGCGCGCATCGGCCAGACGAATTTGCGCCAACAGGTCACGCGCCGCCCGGGTCCGCTCGTCCTCGAATTTGAGATACTGCTCCGCGCTCCAGTCGTCATCTTCGCAGCAGAAACCGAGACCGAAGCGGACGAGGGAAGTTTTGGGAAACGCACACTCCACCGATTACGTCGACTGGAGCAAGGCCGAGCGCGTTCGTTTTCCAAACCTGAAGCCTTCGACGACGGCGATTTCAATTCGGCTGCCGCTGGGCCTGCTGGAGCAGATCAAGATCGCCGCCAACAAGCGTGACGTACCGTATCAGTCGCTGATCAAGATGTGGCTTGCGAGAAGTGGGGTAGTCAGCCGACTTTCACCGCGTCAGCTTCTTGTATTTCATCCGATGCGGGATGATGGAATCCTGGCCAAGCCGCCGCATCTTGTCCTTTTCATAATCCTGGAAATTACCCTCGAACCATTCGACATGGCTTTCGCCTTCGAAGGCCAGAATATGGGTGGCGATGCGGTCGAGGAACCAGCGATCATGGCTGATGATCACAGCGCAGCCGGCGAAATCCTCCAGCGCCTCTTCCAGCGCGCGCAGTGTGTCGACGTCAAGATCGTTGGTGGGCTCGTCGAGCAGCAGCACGTTGGCGCCGGATTTGAGCATCTTCGCCAGATGCACGCGGTTGCGTTCGCCGCCCGACAGCGCGCCGACTTTTTTCTGCTGATCTGCGCCCTTGAAATTGAACGAAGAGCAATAACCGCGCGAATTGACCTCGCGCTTGCCGAGAAGAATAAGTTCGTTGCCGCCGGAGATCTCCTCCCACACGGTTTTCTTGCCGTCGAGGCTGTCGCGCGACTGGTCGACATAGCCGAGATGCACGCTTTCGCCGACTGTGATGGTACCCTTGTCCGGCGTCTCCTGCTTGGTGATCATCCGGAACAATGTGGTCTTGCCGGCGCCGTTCGGCCCGATCACGCCGACGATACCGCCGGGCGGCAATTTGAAGGTAAGGTCGTCGATCAGCTCGCGGTCGCCAAAGGCTTTGCTCAGCCCCTCGAAATCGACCACGTTCTGGCCAAGGCGCTCGGCCACCGGAATCGTGATCTGCGCGGTCTGGGTCTGCTTCTCGCTGGCCTGCTTCAGCAGCTCCTCATAGCGCTGATAGCGCGCCTTGGATTTGGCCTGGCGGGCCTTGGGCGAGGCCGCGATCCATTCCTTTTCGCGCTCCAGCGTACGCTGATGGGCAACGTCCTCACGGCCTTCCTGCGCGAGGCGCTTCTGCTTTTGCGACAGCCAGGCGGTGTAGTTGCCCTCATAGGGAATACCCTTGCCGCGATCGAGTTCGAGGATCCAGGACGTGACGTTGTCGAGGAAGTAACGGTCATGGGTAACGATCAGGATCGCGCCCGGATAGTTGCGCAGATGTCCTTCCAGCCATGACACCAATTCGGCGTCGAGATGGTTGGTCGGCTCGTCCAGCAACAACAGTTCCGGCTGGTCGAGCAACAGTCGGCACAGCGCGACGCGGCGGCGCTCGCCGCCGGAGAGTTTCGTCACATCGGAATCGTCCGGCGGGCATCGCAAGGCATCCATCGCCTGATCGACCTTGCTGTCGAGATCCCACAGGCCGGCGGCCTCGATCTCGTCCTGCAATTTCGTCATCTCGTCGGCAGTCTCGTCGGAATAATTCATCGCCAGTTCGTTGTAGCGATCGAGGATCGCCTTTTGCTTGGCAACGCCCAGCATGACGTTCTCGCGCACCGTCTTGGTAGCGTCGAGTTGCGGCTCCTGTTCGAGATAGCCGACCCGGGCGCCCTCGGCGACCCAGGCCTCGCCATTATATTCCTTGTCTAGGCCGGCCATGATTCGTAGCAGCGTCGATTTGCCGGAGCCGTTGACGCCGAGCACGCCGATCTTGGCATCGGGATAAAACGACAGATGGACGTTATCGAGCACCTTGCGGGTCGGGTAGCTCTTGGTCAAACCCTGCATGAAATAGACGAACTGACGGGCCATCGCGATCCCTGAAACCGTTGCATTTGTGGAAATTTGCTGCCGCTGATGTAGCGACGCAGCTCCCAAAGGGCAACCGCGCATCGCGTGCGGTTTCAGGGCATATGAAGCATTTTTCGCCACACGTTCTTCCGGGAATCTTGGGCTTTGGCCCCGGAAATTGGCCATCTGCCCGCAGCGGCGAGCAGCCCCGAAGCCGGGGTGGCGTTTTCCATCCGTTCACCACGGATCGTTACCCGATCGACACCATGCGCGCGCGATCCCGACAATTGAAACCTTGTTTTAATGAATCAGTCCAAAACTGCCGATGGCGTCTGAAAAAGGCGCTCCGCGCGGCAGAAGCCGCGCGCGAAACGGCAAGGCCGCGTCATGGCAGTCATCGCGTCAGAACCTCACCCCTCCTCGGCAGCCGGCCGAGGTCGCGAACCCGGTTTGCTTGCCGATTTCCGAGCCTTCTGGCTTCAGTTCTTCACCAGGGCATTCGACCCTTACCGGCCGGAACTGCATTATATGCGCGGTCCCGGCCCCGCCTGGCGCGCCAAGCAGATTGCATCGTCGCACCTGCATTCCACCTGATCATGACAGGCATCTGAGTTCCTGCGCGGCTTTTCGGCTGCGAGCGCTTGTGCGCGCGGGAATGGCGCGCGACCATGACTGCTCCTGGAGGGCGGCCTCGCCGCCACGATCATCACCACGAACGGACCCCGCCATGACGCGGCTGCGCTGTGCAATCCTCGATGATTATCTGAATTTGACCTTGCAGATCGCCGATTGGTCGAGGATCGGGGATCGGGTCGATGTCACGGTGTTCAACCAGCCGTTCGCTTCCCCCGATACCGCGGCTGCCGCGCTCAAGGATTTCGAGATCATCTGCGCGATGCGCGAGCGCACGCCGTTTCCGCGCGCGCTGTTTGCGGCACTGCCCAAGCTGAAACTGCTGATCACGTCGGGCATGCGCAATGCCGCGATCGACCTCGAGGCCGCAAAGGACCATCAGGTGGTGCTTTGCGGCACGCAATGGGGCCGCGATCCCACCGCGGCGCTGACGATGGGCCTGATCCTGGAGCTCACCCGCAATGTCGGCCGCGAAAACGCCCGCATGCATGCCGGCGAGCCCTTGCAAAAGTTCGTCGGCATCGAGATCGAGGGCAGGACGCTCGGCGTCGTCGGTCTCGGTAAGCTCGGAGCCAAGGTGTCGGCCCTGGCAAAAGCGTTCGGCATGAACGTGATCGCGTGGAGCCCGAACCTGACGGTGGAGCGATGCACGGAGGTCGGCGTCGGTTACGCTACGAAGGAGGAGCTGTTCGGAGCCGCCGACATCGTCACCGTTCATATGGTGCTGAGCCAGCGCTCGCGCGGACTGATCGGGCAAAAGGATCTCGCGCACATGAAGCCGACGAGCTTTCTCGTCAACACCGCGCGCGGACCAATCGTCGACGAAGCCGCGTTGCTGGAGACGTTGCAGCAGCGCAAAATAGCGGGGGCCGCGATCGACGTGTTCTCGGTCGAGCCGCTGCCGGTCGACCACCCGTTTCGCAGGCTCGACAACATCGTGCTGACGCCGCACCTCGGCTACGTCACTGAAGAAGGCCTTCGCGCTCACTATGGCCAGATGGTCGAGGGCATCGACGCCTGGTTGAAGGGCGAGCCGCAGCGACGGTTGGCCTAGCACACCAATAAGGTTGCGGGTCCCGGATGCAGAGCAAGGCAGAAGCGACTGCGCCGCGTCCGGGACAGGGAAGCAGCGGTGCTTAGCGCACGGTCACCGGCGCGGGCAGCGGCGGAACGACAGTCGGCGCCGCGCCGGGAACGCTCGGTGGAACCCGTGACGGCCCGCTATTCGGTCCCGGCGTCGGTTGCGCCGAGGCGGTCGCGGTTGACGGCGGCGGCGCGCCGCCTGGAAGGACCACGACGCGGGTGCCGACCTTCACGCGATCGAACAGATCCGAGACATCCTCGTTGAGCATGCCGATGCAGCCTGACGAGACGAACTTCCCGATCGTCGAGGGCTGGTTGGTGCCGTGGATGCGATAGACGGTGGAACCGAGATACATCGCCCGCGCGCCCAAGGGATTACCGGGGCCGCCGGCCATGAACCGCGGCAGGTAAGGCTGGCGATCAATCATCTCCGGCGGCGGATGCCAATCCGGCCACTCGGCCTTGCGCGATATTTTCTGCACGCCGGTCCAGGTGAAACCATCGCGGCCGACGCGGACTCCGTAGCGGATCGCGCGTCCGCCGCCCAACACGTAGTAGAGATAGGTGTTGGGCGTATCGACGATCAGCGTTCCCGCCGGCTCTTTGGTGGCCAAAGCCACTTCCTGGCGGCGCAGATTCGGCGACAATTGCGCGGGCCCGGCCTCCGGCTGTTCATCCGCAGGCAGCGCGGACAGCACCATCGGTCGGCCGTCGGGTCCCAGGGGAGCAGGCTGTACCGTCCCAGTGGCGCCGCCGCCGACGGCTTCAGGCGGCCGCATGCCACGACCATCCGGGCTTGAGGGATCGCGATCGGAGTAGCTCGGCAATGGGGCGGGACGGCCATAGCGTGGATCATCGGGCGAAAGCACCGGACCGGTAGGCATGCCGCGGTCGGAATAACCCGGCGGGGGAGCACCCATCGGCCGGCCATAGCGCGGATCATCCGGCGAAAGCACCGGGCCTGGCGGCGGCAGCGCGCTCAAATTCCGTCCATTCGGCCCCTCGTCATCTTCCAGTCCGTCGAAATCCGGCGTGCCCGGACCGCGCCGATAGTCACTGGGGTAACCACCCGGCGGATAGGGCGAATAGCCCTGCTGCGCCAATGCGAGCGAGGTTCCTGCCGCGCCAGCCGCCCAGACGGCAAAAACCGCAGCACAAATCGTCAAAATGCGTTTGATCATCATCGCTCTTGCATAGTCTCCAGGTCGACACCGGATCGTTAAGGCACATGGCTGAAGATAGCGGCGCATTCAAGACAAAACCGGCGAATTCGGGACCGGTTCCGGCAATTGTGATGGTTTGGGAACGCCGTTGCGGCGAAGCCTCACCGGTTGGAAAATGCCGCCGACACGGCATTCACCCGCGCTGATTTTTAACAAGCGCCGCGCGCATGTTGCGGTATCCTCAATCAGCCTGATTCGCTGCGCGCTGGCGGGTGCCCGCTGCGTTGGGAACGCGGCCTATTCTGTCTGTCATCACCGCGTTCCCTTTTTGCTCAAGGCCCTCGCAGATTTCCAGCGTAGGCGGAACCAGCGTCCATGCTCCCGGGCTTCCGTTTTCTGTTCGCCGCGATCGTGTTGTCGATGTCGATATTGGTGTTTGGGCTCGGCGCCGCGGCATTGCTGCGCGCGGCCCACGAGGAATTTGCCAGCACCCCGTCATGGCACGCGGCGCCGGAAACCAATTTTGCCCAGCAGGGCGAAGCCACGGGACCCGTTCTGGCGATGCTGCACGTCGATCCGCCGGTCGCGGAGCATAAAACGCCGGACGAGGCGGAGCAGATGGCGGCCCCCGCGGAGCAACCCGCGATCCTCCCAACACCGGTTGAGCCCGAAAGAACCGCGATGCCGATCGAGTCCGAAAAAACCGCCACGTTGCGGCCCAACGACTCGCCACCGCTCGAAACCGCCAAGCCTGAAACTGTGACGCCTGAAACCGTGACGCCTGAAATCCCGGTTGCGGAAAGTCCGCCCCAGCAAGAGGCAACGCCGGCGCAAGCGGTTGCGGCCGTCGCCGTGGTCGAAACGAAGATGGCAACATTGGAAGCGCCATCGGAAGAAGCGCCATCGGAAGAAGCCTCCTCACCGGCGAGCGACGTTGCCCCTCCCGCTCCCGAACAAGCCAGCGCACCTGAACAGATCAGCCACCCAGCTTCAGCAACGCCAAGTTCGGCAGAAGCCGACGTCGCCTCGACCAAAATCGCCACGCTGGGCGGCCCACCCGTTGCGATCGAAGAGCCGCCGGCGAAAAGCGAATCAAAGTCGCAAAACATGACAAGAGCCTCACGAAGAAGCACGTGGAGGAACGGCGGACGAAACGGCATCGCCGGATAGCCTCGCGGGCCCGCGTGGCGCAACAGCAGCCATCCGACCCGTTTAGTCAGCCGGTGGTTGCTGGCCGACGCCGCTGATTTCAAGCGGGACCAGTGGCGACCGGCGGTCCATCGGGCAAACCCCATTCTGCCCACGAACCGTCATAGAGCGCGGTGTCGCGCACGCCGAGCCGATACAGCGCCAGCGTCAAAACCAGCGCGGAGACGCCGGAGCCGCAGGTCGTCACAATCGGCTTCGCCAAATCGACGCCCGCTGCCGTGAACGCCTGCCGCAAATTTTCGAGCGGCTTCATGGCGCCGGTTTTCGGCATCGAACAATTCCGCATAGGGCACATTCCGGCTGCCGGGGATGTGACCGGAGCGGCGGCCCGGCCACGGCTCGGCGACGGTAGCTTCGAAGCGTGGACGCGGCCGCGCGTCGACCAATTGCTCGCGATGTGTTTCCAGGTTCTCGAGCAATTGCTGCTGGCTTCGTATATAGCCCGGTTCGAATTTGGCCCGGAATTTTCCCGGCTTCGGCATGACCTTGCCGGAATGCGTGGGCCGGCCCTCGCGCATCCACTTCTGCAATCCGCCATCCAGCACCTTCACGGCGCGATGGCCGAACGACAGGAACATCCACCACGCCCGGGGCGCGGCGACCCAGGCGCCGGAATCGTAGGCAACGACCGTGTCGCCGCTTGATATGCCGAGCGCCGATACGTCGCGGGCGAACTGCATCCCATCCGGATACATATGCGGCAGCGAATTATGGGGATCGGCGATATCGCCGACGTCGAAATACACCGCGCCTGGAATATGCGCGCCGAGATAATCGTCCGAGGGCAGCGGCAGCACACCGGGCATCTTGTAGGAAGCGTCGATGATTTTGACCCTTGGATTCTCGATACGCTCAGCGAGCCAATCGGTTGAAACCAGCGGATCGTCGATGGCCGAAGTCATGACTGAGCTCTATCCCTTCGCCTTCTTTGGCTCGAACTTCTCGATCGGGCCGCCAGCATCGCGCCAGGCAGCGAAGCCGCCGCCCATATGCGCGACCGGCTTCAACCCCATGTCCTGCGCGGTTTTAGCCGCCAGCGCCGAACGCAACCCGCCGGCGCAATGAAAGATGAATTTCTTGTCGCTCTGAAAAATCGGCTTGGCATAGGGGCTCGCCGGATCGATCCAGAATTCCAGCATGCCGCGGGTACAGGAGAACGCGCCCGGAATACGGCCGTCGCGCTCGATTTCGCGAGGGTCGCGGATATCGACGATCACGACGTCGCCGCTTTGCGCCGCCTTGATGGCAGTCACAGCGTCAATGGTTTCGATCTGCGCATTGGCCTCGTCGATCAGGGCCTTGATGCCGCGATGGATGGTTTGGGGCATGGATCGTACTTTCAATTCGCCGGCGTTGCCGCAAGCACGGAGCGATACCAGTTTCCTTTTTTGCGCTACCGCACCAGCTCTTTCATCGCGCTTTCAAGACCTTCGATCGTAATCGGGTACATGCGCTCCGAAAACAGTCGCCGGATGATGGTGGTGGATTCCGAATAATCCCAGTGCTTTTGCGCCACCGGATTGAGCCAAACCGCGTGCGGATAGGTGCGCGTAATGCGTTCGAGCCAGACCGATCCCGCTTCTTCATTGACATGTTCGACCGATCCGCCGGGTACCATGACTTCGTATGGCGACATCGAAGCGTCGCCGACGAACACCACCTTGTAGTCGTGCGGATATTTATGCAGCACGTCCCAAGTCGGAGTACGGTCGGTAAAGCGGCGTCGGTTCTGCTTCCACACGCCTTCATAGAGGCAATTGTGGAAGTAGAAATATTCCATGTGCTTGAATTCGGTCTTCGCTGCCGAGAACAGTTCCTCGACCTGCTCGATGTGCGAATCCATCGAGCCGCCGATATCGAAGAACACCAGCACCTTGACCGCGTTGCGCCGTTCGGGGCGCATATGCACGTCGAGGTAGCCGTGATTGGCGGTCTCCTTGATCGTGGTGTCGAGATCGAGTTCGTCGGGAGCACCGGTGCGGGCGAATTTGCGCAACCGCCGCAGCGCGATCTTGATGTTGCGGATGCCGAGTTCGACGTTGCCGTCGAGATCCTTGAACTCGCGGCGATCCCACACCTTCACGGCGCGGAAATTGCGGTTCTTTTCCTGGCCGATGCGGATGCCTTCCGGATTGTAGCCCTCCGCACCGAATGGCGAGGTGCCGGCGGTGCCGATCCACTTGCTGCCGCCCTGATGCCGGCCCTTCTGTTCCTTCAACCGCTGGCGCAGCGTCTCCATGAGCTTGTCCCAGCCCATCGCCTCGATCTGCTTTTTCTCTTCCTCGGTGAGGTATTTCTCGGCGAGCTTCCTCAACCATTCGGCCGGGATGTCCGCCTTCTCCAAGGCATCGAGCAGGCTCTCCAGCCCCTTGAACACGGTGCCGAACACGCGATCGAACTTGTCGAGATTGCGTTCGTCTTTTACGAGCGAGGCCCGCGACAGGTAGTAAAAGTTCTCGACCGTCTGTTCGGCGAGGTCGGCGTTGAGCGCCTCCATCAACGTCAGATATTCGCGCAAGGTCACCGGGACCTGCGCGTCGCGCAGCGATGTGAAGAATTGCAAAAACATGGACTACAGATTGCCCGCCGGACCGCGAACGTCAAGGGCCTCGGCGGGGCACAGAGGCCTAGACCTGCCGGGTTTTTCAACTAGAATTGAGCCATCCAGGCTTTTCAAACGGGGCTTTTCCAATGGGTATTATAGCTGCACTCGTGATCGGCGCGATCGCCGGCTGGCTGGCCGGTCTGATCGTTCGCGGCGCCGGTTTCGGGTTGCTCGGAAATATCGTCGTCGGCATCATCGGCGCGCTGGTCGCAAGTTGGCTGCTGCCGCGATTGGGCGTCAGCCTTGGCGGCAGCGCCCTGCACGACATCGTCAATGCCACGATCGGCGCCGTCGTCGTTCTCGTCATCCTCTCGCTGGTGAGACGCGCCTGACCAGCCTATTTACTCACGCAACAACCGCAGATCTGGCGGTCGTTTCCAGTTCCGCCCGATGCGCAATGCTGCGCACAAGAATAAGCAAAAAGGCACATGCACGATGAAATTTACCGGTACCAAAGACTACGTCGCCACCGATGACCTCAAGATCGCCGTCAACGCCTCGATCGTGCTTGAGCGTCCGCTGCTGATCAAGGGCGAGCCCGGCACCGGCAAAACCGTATTGGCCGAGGAAGTCGCCAAGGCAATCGGCGCGCCGCTTCTGACCTGGCACATCAAGTCCACCACCAAGGCGCAGCAAGGTCTTTACGAATACGACGCGGTGTCACGGTTGCGCGATAGCCAGCTCGGCGATGCCCGGGTTTCCGACATCAGCAATTACATCAAGCGCGGAAAATTGTGGGAGGCCTTCACCCATGAGAAGCGCCCGGTGCTGCTGATCGACGAAATCGACAAGGCCGATATCGAATTTCCCAACGATTTGCTGCTCGAACTCGACCGCATGGAGTTCTTCGTCTACGAGACCGGCGAGAACATCAAGGCAAAGCTGCGTCCGATCGTGATGATTACGTCGAACAATGAAAAGGAATTGCCGGACGCATTCCTGCGCCGCTGCTTCTTCCACTACAT
Source organism: uncultured Pseudomonadota bacterium (assembly GCA_963725555.1). Classification (GTDB taxonomy): domain Bacteria; phylum Pseudomonadota; class Alphaproteobacteria; order Rhizobiales; family Xanthobacteraceae; genus Bradyrhizobium. Next base: position 78,879 of record CAVRYV010000012.1, read on the forward strand.
CAAATTCCCAGACATCGACACCATGAACCGGATCGTCGACGTACATTTTCCAGACATCAAGAAGCGGCTGGTTGAAGAGGCGCTGCGGATCTTTTTCGAGGTGCGGGAGGTCCCCGGCTTGAAAAAGAAGCCTTCGACATCGGAGCTGCTGGACTGGCTGAAGCTGCTGCTTAACGAGGACATCACGCCGGAAATGCTCAGGGAACGCGATCCGCGCAAGCTGATTCCGCCGCTGCACGGGGCGCTCTTGAAAAACGAGCAGGACGTGCATTTGTTTGAGCGGCTGGCGTTTCTGAGCCGAAGGGAGGTATAGGCGCGTTCGCCGCCGATCAGACAGGCTTCAGGCACGCCGCGTCTGAGCGTGGAATGGATACGAGTTACAAGAAGATAAAGGTCCAATGAACGTTCAAGAGCAAATTCGGCCAGCGCCGGCCGACAGCGCGCAGCATTTCGAAGTCATTATTGCCGGCGCCGGCATCTCAGGCGTGGGGGCTGCCTACCATCTGACCACGCAATGTCCGGGGACAAGCTTTGTCGTTCTCGAGACGCAGAACGACTTCGGCGGAACCTGGCGCACGCACCGCTATCCCGGCATCCGCTCCGACAGCGACCTTCATACCTTCGGCTACCGGTTCAAGCCGTGGACCAGCGCTCCGATCGCCACCGCCGCGGAGATTCTGAGCTATATGGGCGAGGTCATCGAGGAAAACGCACTGGGCGCCCACATCCGCTATGGGCACACCATTTCCTCGGCGCGGTGGTCGAGCCGGGAAAACCTCTGGACCATCGAGGCTGTGCGAACAGACAACGGCGAGACGGTTCGCTTCACCGCGAATTTCTTCTGGATGTGTCAAGGCTATTACCGGCACGCGGAGGGTTATACGCCCGAGTGGAAGGCCATGGAGAGCTTCAAGGGCCGGATCGTCCATCCGCAAAAATGGCCCGACGATCTCGATTACAAAAACAAAAAAGTCATTGTGATCGGCTCCGGCGCCACCGCGGCCACACTGATCCCGTCGATCGCCGGCGATTGCGCCCATGTGACGATGCTGCAGCGATCGCCGACCTATTTCAGGACCGGTCGCAACGCCATTGAAATCGCCGAGACCCTGCGCGCGCTTCAGGTCGACGAGACCTGGATACATGAAATCACGCGCCGCAAGATCCTGCATGATCAGGACACCTTTACCCGCAAGACATTCGAAGAGCCCGAGGCGGCAAAGAAGGATTTGCTGTCGGCGGTCGAAGCCTATCTTGGTCCCGATTACGACATCGCCACCCACTTCACGCCGAGCTACCGCCCCTGGCGGCAGCGCATCGCCTTCATTCCGGACGGCGATCTGTTCAAGGGTATCAAGTCCGGCAAGGCCTCGGTCGTGACTGACGAGATCGACGGGTTTACCGAGACCGGCATTCTGCTGAAATCCGGCAAGACACTGGAGGCCGACATTATAGTCACTGCGACCGGCTTCAATCTGAGCGCGAACGGCGACATCGAATTCGAGGTCGACGGCAAGCCGCTGGATTTCGCCGACACCGTGACCTATCGCGGCATGATGTTCACTGGCGTGCCCAATCTGGTCTGGGTGTTCGGATATTTCCGGGCGAGCTGGACGCTGCGGGTCGATCTGGTCGCCGACTTCGTGTGCCGGCTGCTCAACCACATGAAGGGGATCGGCGCACGCAAGGTGACGCCGGCGCTGCGGCCGGAAGACAGCAATATGCACCTGCTGCCCTGGATCGATCCGGAAAACTTCAACCCCGGCTACATGATGCGCGGCATGCATCTGTTGCCGAAGCGCGGCGACAAGCCCGAATGGCAGCATAACCAGGACTACTGGGCCGAAAAGGACGAGTTTCCTGCCATCGACCTCGGCGACAGCGCCTTCGTTTACGAGTAAACGCGCGGCTTCAGCGATCGGCCCGCAGCGAAGCCGCCAGCGATATGATCGCAAGCACGATGATAATGGCGCCGTAGAGATAGGCAGCGATGGAAAGCCCGATCAAAGGAACCGCGAGCCCTGCGGCCACTGCCGGCAAGCTGAACGCCAGATAGGACTGCACGTAAAACGCAGAAAGCAGCCCGGCACGTTGATCGGGCTCGGCCGTGGGCAGCAGCGCGCGCAATACTCCCGAGAAGGTCGACCCGAAGCCTGCTCCGGCGATCACGGTACCGGCCAGCAATGCGGCGACCTGCTGCTGCTGGATTCCGAACAATGAAACCATCACCCCCAGCGACAATGTGCTGGTGCCCAATAAAATCAGGCGCCGCGCCGGCCAATTCCTGAAAGCCGCTACCGTGATGGCCGCCGATAACATCAGCGCCGATACCACGACGCCGCCGACCCAAGGCGAGACGACGCGCATCGCCGTCGCCACCACCGTCGGCATCAGCGAGAGATAAAGTCCGCCGAGGGCCCATGATGCGACGTTGGCCGGCGTCAGCCTGATAAGAACGGATCTCGATTGGCGTGGCACGCTGACATGCGGTCGCAGCGACGCCAGGGCGCCGGCTTTGCGCGGCGTGGTTTCGGGCATGACCCCGAGCAGCGCGACCATCAACATGGTCAGACCGAGCAGAACCTCGTAGATCATGTGCAGCGGGTCCGGTGCGAACGTAATCAACGCCGCCGTTCCGAGCGAACCCGCCGTCATCCCCACGAACGCAGTGACGCTGTTGAGCAGAGGGCCGCGCGCGCGGTTGGTATCAAGGATTGCAGCGCCCAATGCCGTTGTGCCAGTGCCGACGCAAAGCCCCTGGACGGCTCGCGCCAGAATCAATTGTCCGACATCGCGCGCCTCAGCGAACAGGATCATCGCGGCGGCATTCAGGAGCAGCGCCGCAAGGATGACCGGCCGGCGTCCCACATAGTCGGATAGTCCGCCGACCGTCAGCAGACCGGCGAGCAGGCTAGCGACGTAAACCGAAAAGACGACCGTGATCCAGAGCGGCGTGAGATGCATGGACTCCTGATAGAGATGATACAGCGGCGTCGCCGCGCTGCTGCTCGCCGCGAGCAAGATCGCCCCTCCGAAGCTGAACAAGGTCATGGCTTTCGGAGGCAGGAAGCGGGTTTGGGTGATCGCGGGAAGCGCGGCCGCACTGGCTTCACAGGGCGGGCTGGCGGGACAGGCTTGCATTCGCGGCTCCTAAAGCTAATATATAGCCTTAAGAAATATAGCAGTGCGGAACCTTAAAGCAACTTATTTGCGTTAAGAGAGGCCTTCGTTTTGGCATAGCAAGGTTGCACGGAGCAAAAGCGTGGTCGTCAAAGAGCGCGTCCGGGTCGGAGGGCGCAGTGCCCGAATCCAGAGCGCCGTGCATGAGGCGGTGAGACATCTCAGCGCCAAAACCAATCGCGATGAACTCACGGTGCCACAGATCGCCGCCGAAGCCGGCGTGACACCGTCAACGATCTATCGGCGGTGGGGTGATCTGGCGGCGCTGCTGGCGGATGTCGCGGTCGAGCGGCTGAGGCCGATCTCGGATCCCGAAGATACCGGCGCAGTGGCGTTGGATTTGCGGGTATTCATCGAACAGTTCATGGAAGAAATGTCGTCGCCCGTCGGTCGAACGTTAATCAGGGAAGTATTTTCCCCTTCGGCGCAGACCTATTCGGTCCAGTGCGGCGGCTTTACCCACGAACACCTGACGACCATCGTCGCGCGGGCGAAAGCGCGCGGCGAGGCAGCGTTTGACGTCGATGAAGTGATCGACCACGTCGTCGCACCGATCATCTATCACATCCTGTACGGCGATCGAGAGTTGACGCTGGACTACTGCCATTCCCTGCTGAACCGGATTCAATCACTGCATCCGAAGCGTTGATGGACGATACGGCGAAGCATCTTGCCGTCAGCAAACCGCCGCCAAACCGCACCGAAACATGTCGGTATCATCAGACGCCCGTAGCGCTCACAACCGCGGCCTCCGGCTCGCGGCGCCCCCGGATCATGTCCGACGCCTTGTCGGCGATCATCATTGTCGAGGCATTGAGATTGGCCGAAATCATGCGCGGCATGATCGAGGCGTCGATCACGCGCAGGCCTTGCAACCCGTGCACGCGCAGCTGATCGTCGACCACGGCCCACGAGCTGTCGGCCGGACCCATGCGGCAGGTGCAGCCGGGATGAAACGTCGTTGTCCCGCGCTGCGTCGCCGCGGCAAGAAATTCGTCATCGGTCTGCACCTGGGGGCCGGGAAAATCCTCGAACGCATAATACGGCGCGAGCGGCGCCGATGTGAGCAGCTGGCGCGCCAACTTCATGCCGGCGACCACGGTGCGGCGATCGAGGTCCTCGACCAGATAGTTGGTTTGAATGATCGGCGGCTCGAACGGATCGGCTGAACGGGCACGGACATAGCCGCGGCTCTCGGGCCGCTGCTGCCAGGACGCCACGGTCATGCCCGGCTCATCTTCGAGCTGTCCCTGCACGCCCTCCTTGTAACTTGCCGGCGTAAACGTCAGTTGCAGGTCGGAGCTCTCGGTGGTCTCGCCGGAGTGCCAGAAGCAATAGACCATGGTCGGCGACAGCGAGAGCAAACCGCGCCGTGTCGTCGCCCATTTGATCGCCTCCATCGCCAGACTGAGGCCACGCCGACGCTCGTTGATGGTTTTGATGTTCTTGACGCGGGCGACCGAACGCGGTGCGTAATGGTCCTGCAATCCCTCGCCAACACCGGCTAGCGCATGACGCACCTCGATGCCGAGCGAGGCCAGCAGTTCCGGCGACCCTATGCCGGACAATTGCAGGAGTTGCGGCGAGTTATAGGCACCGCCGGCAAGGATCACTTCCTTGGCCGCGCGCACCTCGGCCGAAGCGCCGCCCTTCCCGCCTTTGACGTAGCGCACGCCGATGGCGCGCTTGCCGTCGAACACAATGCCGGTCGCATGCGCATGGGTCCGGACATGGACGTTCGACCGTTTCATCGCCGGATGCAGAAACGCCGTCGCCGCGCTGACGCGCAGCCCGTTTTGAATCGTGCGTTGGGCGTAGGATACGCCCTCCTGGATCGCTCCGTTGTAGTCGGGGTTGCGCGGAATACCCAAGCTCATCGCGCCCGCCATGAACGCCTCGCAGAGCGGATCCCTCCAGTCCATGGTGGTGACGGTCAGATTGCCATCGCGCCCGCGAAAGCTGTCCTCGCCCTCGCCGATCCGCCGCTCCAGCCGCTTGAAATACGGCAGCACATCCGGATAGCCCCAGCCCCGATTGCCGAGCTGCGCCCAGGTGTCGAAATCCTGGCGCTGCCCTCGATTGTAGATGTGGCCATTGATCGAGGACGAGCCGCCCAACGTCTTGCCGCGCGGCGCATAGATGCTGCGGCCTCCGGTCCAGGGACCCGGCTCCTGCTGGTAGGCCCAATTGATGCTCTTCATATGAAAGGTCTTGATGAAGCCGGCCGGCAGGTGGATGTAGGGATGCCAGTCGCGGGGTCCGGCTTCGAGCACGCAGATACGGGTGCCGGCATCTTCGCTGAGCCGGTTCGCGAGTACGCATCCGGCGGAGCCCGCCCCCACAATCACGTAATCGAATGTATCCACCATTCTCGATACCGGCGGTACGCTACCGCACCTTCTCGTTCAGTTGATAGTTCAGATGCGCCTTCACCGTCGGCCATTCGCTGGCGATGATGCTGTAGACGACGGTATCGCGCAGCGTGCCATTCGCGGCGATCTGGTGGTTACGCATGATGCCGTCCTGCTTGGCGCCGAGCCGCTCGATGCCGCGCCGGCTCGCATGATTGAAAAAATGCGTACGGAATTCGACCGCGATGCAATCGAGCTTTTCGAACGCATGCGTGAGCAACAGCAATTTGCACTGGGTATTGACCGCGCTGCGCTGCACGCGCTTGGCGTACCAGGTCGAGCCGATCTCGACGCGCCGGTGTGCAGCGTCGACATTCATATAGGTCGTCATGCCCGCGATCTTGCCGTCGGCATCGTAAACCGTCCATGGCATCATCGCGCCCGACGCCTGCAGCCCAAGCCGGCGGTCGATCTCCTTGCGCATCTCTTCGGCGCGCGGAATGGAGGTGTACCAGAGCTTCCACAGCTCGCCATCCTTCACCGCTTCGCTCAGCCCCTCGCATTGATCTTGCGACAAGGGCTCCAGCCGCGCGTGTGCGCCGCTGAGCGATACCGGTTCAAGCCAGGGCATTACGTTTCTCCTTCTCGTCCGTCATTGCGAGCGCAAGCGACCAAGCAATCCAGCGTCCGCGTTCGCAAATGACGAAAGCGACCCTCTTATTTGCAGATCGTCACTTGTTCAGAAAATTAAGCGCCAGGCCAGGCCGCGCCCAGTCCATCGCTATCAGTTGGCCCTTGCCGGACAGCGTGATGTAGGCGGTCTTCAAGTCGGGTCCGCCAAAGGCGATGTTGGTGGTGACGCGGTCGCCGGTCGGCACCTGCTCGACGATGCTGCCATCCGGCGCGATCACGGAAATACAGCCCGAGATCAATGTCGCCACACAGATATTTCCGGAAGCTTCCACCGCGAGCGAGTCGAACATCTGGTAGCCGCCGAGGCCCGCGATCGGCTTGCCACGCTCGCCGCGATAGATCACATCGCGCGGCTTGACTTCGCCGGGCGCGGACAAATCGAACGCCCACAGCCGCGCCGTCGGCGTCTCCGCGACATAGACGGTGTTCTCGTCCGGCGACAGCCCGATGCCGTTGGCCGGCAGCATCCCGAACACCCCCTCGACGACTTCCCTGGCGCCGGGCTTGACGTAGTAAAATCCGCCGACATCCATGTCGCGCGCACGGCGCTTGCCGAGATCGGTGAACCAGAGCCCGCCATGTTTGTCGAACACCAGATCGTTCGGCCCCTTCAGCGGATGCGCGCCGCATTTGTCGAACAGGGTTTCGACCTTGCCGGTCACCAGATCGACGCGCTGGATCGAGCCGCCGATATATTCGTGCGGTTCGGGCGGCCCCGGCATCATGGTTCCGCGCGAGGAGACCCAGCTGAAACCGCCATTGTTGCAGATGTAGCATTTGCCGTCGGGCCCGATCGCCGCGCCATTGGGACCGCCCGGAATTTCCGCCACCACCTGCTTGCGACCGTCCGGCCAAATTCGCGTCAGCCGCCGGCCACGAATCTCGACCAACACCACCGATCCGTCAGGCATGACCACCGGCCCTTCCGGAAACTCGAGATCGGTGGCGAGAACGCGAACATCAGACATGAAATCCTCCCAGCTTTTTTTGCTGCTGGCGGATTTCAGGCACAGTCCGCACGCGCAACACCTTCGTTGCGCGATGTTATGACAAAGTCGATATCGGTTGCCAAGCAATCACCGAGACGCAGCGGGGCAACGCAGCCCCGCGCGCGGCCTATTCCTTGATCGGTACCCAAATCTCGAGACCGCCGTCGCCGGTCAGCGGATCGAAATTCTCGTCGTAACGCTCGAAATTGGGCGCGTCGGCCGCTTTCAGACCAGCCGCCGGCAGCCAGTGATTCCAGATCGTGTTGATGGTCCGCCGAATGGTCGAGATATGGTCGCGGTGGGCGAAGACTGCGTATTTCTGCTCGGGAATCCGCACGCGGCTGAATTCGCGCGGCAGATCGGAGAAGTCGGACACTTCGACGCCGGCGATATAGTCGAAATTGCCGGTGTCGTCGCCATTGCAGCAGACGCCGTAGGCCACATTCCCGACCCGGTCGGGAATATTCTGCATCGTTTGGCTAAAGCGGTGCCACTGGCTGGGGACGCCGGCGCCGCCATTTCCGGGAGTAATACGTTCGCCGAGGCCAGCGACGAGAAACGGCTTGCCGGTTTCAAAACGCGGGGGCTTGAGATGGTCGAGTGCGGTTGAGTCCATGACGATCGGCTCCTGAAGTCTGAGGTTATCGAGGCGCGTCGAGGCGCGGACGGCTTCGGGCGTCACCCCGAAATGGTCGCGGAACGCGCGGGTGAATGCTTCGTGAGAGCCGTAATCCGCCGCCAGGGCGAGCGCCAGAATATCGGGAGCGCCGCTGGCAAGCGCGCGCGCCGCTTCGCTCAGGCGTCGGGCACGCACGTAACGCATAACCGACAATCCCGTCGCCGCGGCGAACGATCGGACCATATGGAAGCGCGACACCCCACCGATCGCCGCGACCTCGTCGAGGGTCAACGCGTCGGCAAGATGACTTTCGATAAACCAGAGCGCCCTCTGGGCAGGATTCATCAGCAACAGCCTTCATTCGAAGCAAGCGCATCATAATCGTTTTACAAACGATTCATTTGACAGTCCTTGCTGTCGTTAACGTCTTGCCGGGCCGGACCCGGACGCTTTGAGGTGGCCTTGTCCGCTCTAGGGAAAATATCAACTAACGCATTGCTGGCAACATCACCCCAATCGTGCATACTGCATTCGCATTCGATCCGACGCTCAAGAGCTGCCCCACCAAGAGACCGCCTGAGCCTCGGCCAGCACGTCAGGGAGGACGATAATGCATCGCGATGTCTTGAGCCGTTCCAGTTCCGCGCTTGCCAGCTCTATTGCGCTTGCGGTGCTTCTCGCCGCCTCCTTTGCGGGCGGCGCCAGCGCGCAGAACAAATACGATCCTGGCGCGACCGATACCGAGATCAAGATCGGTAATATCATGCCCTATTCGGGGCCGGCATCGGCCTATGCCACCATCGGCAAGACCGAAGACGCCTATTTCAGGAAGATCAATGCCGAAGGCGGGATCAACGGACGCAAGATCAGCTTCATCTCCTATGACGATGGCTACAGCCCGCCGAAGACGGTCGAGCAGGCGCGCAAGCTGGTCGAGGCCGATGAGGTGCTGCTGATCTTCAATCCGCTCGGAACGCCCGGCAACAGCGCTATTCAAAAATACATGAACGCGAAAAAGGTGCCGCAAATCTTTGTGTCGAGCGGCGCGGCGAAATGGAACGACCCGAAGAACTTTCCATGGACCATCGGTTGGCAGCCAAGCTACCAGGTCGAGGCGCGCATCTACGGCGCCTACATCCTGAAGAATTATCCGGGCAAGACAATTGGCGTGCTCTATCAGAACGACGACTTCGGCAAGGATTATGTGACCGGTCTGCGCGAAGGTCTTGGCGATCAGGCCAACAAGCTGGTCATCATCGAAGCTTCATATGAAACATCGGCGCCGACGGTGGATTCACAGGTCGTTCAGATCAAGTCCGCCAATCCTGACATCTTCGTCAATATCGCGACGCCGAAATTCGCCGCACAGGCGATCAAGAAGGTTGGAGAATTGGCCTGGCACCCGGTGCATTTCTTGACCAACGTGTCGGCCTCGGTCGGCGGGGTGATGAAGCCGGCAGGCTACGACAACGATCAGGGAATTCTCAGCGCGTCGTATCTGAAGGATCCCAAGGATCCGCAATGGAAGGACGACCCCGCCATGAACGAATGGCGCGCCTTCATGACCAAATGGTATCCCGAAGGCGATCAGGAAGACGCATCGACCACGTTTGGTTACGGCGTAGCGAAGGGGCTGGAGCAAGTGCTGCGGCAGTGCAAGGACGATCTCACGCGCGAAAACGTGATGAAGCAGGCCGCCAATCTGAACTTCGAGATCGGCGTCTATCTGCCGGGCACCAAGATCAAAACCAGCCCGACCGATTTCGCGCCGCTCGAACAGCTACAGATGATGCGCTTCAAGGGCGAGACCTGGGAGTTGTTCGGGCCGATCATGAGCGGCCAGAAGAACTCCTGAGAATTTCACTTCGACATCAGGCGCATCCGATCCCCTGGGTGCGCTACTTTATAACGGCCCTACGGCACCGCCGACCAAATCGCCTGTTCCTCCGGCGTTAGCGCGGCGATCTTGTCGGGAGGGATGACGGCGGGCACATTCGAAGGTCGGTACGGCGTATTGGACCGGCCCAACATGGTGCACGGCTGCCCGAGCTTCCTGAGAACGCTCCAATGAATGCGCTCGTTGACGTGCTCTTCATCGGGATTTGGAGTGTTGAAGAACGCCCCGTGATCGATCGCAACGGGCGATAAAACCACCCGGTTATGCGGGAAGGTTTCATCGATGATCCAGCCCTTTGAGGAATCGTAGACCTCGCCATTGACGCTGGCGGCCCTGGTCGCCGCCTTCACCGCTACCGGATCGAATGCGAGACCGGTCAGGGCCTGGATTCGCGCGATGATCCAGATCAAGGCCGCATCGGAAAGACCGCTGTCCGGATAGCCGCCGCCGATATTGCAGTGAACCCCGGCAAACCATGTCTGCTCGACATGCCCCCTTGGCGGCTGCCCTTTGGGCGCGGTCCAGAACGTCGGCACAAACGGGCGGCGATGTTCGTCGACGCCCACCGCGTGCAGCCCGACATCGATATGGTCGCCAAACTTGGTGTCGTTGAAGCCGAGCACCTCCAAGGCGACATACCGCGCCAAGGGTGCGAGGCCGATACCGGCCGGAATTCCGTAGGAACCGACGGTATCGAACACGGCCACGCATTTGATCGACCGGTCGGGGTGAAAGTCGTTTCGCGACGCCGCCGCGTTAAAGGTATCGATAACCTGCTTGTCGCCCGTGCTTGCTGCCTTTGTGCCCGCGCGAACCTCTGGGTTGATCCGGTAATGGTTCCACGCGATGTCGAAGCCTTGCTGGCCCGGGTTGCGCTGAATTCCGGATGCTCCGATCAGTCCCGCAAGGGCGCGAGCCGCATACGCGCCGCGCGAAAATCCGAGGATGTAAATTTCATCGCCGGCGACGTAATTTTTCACAACGGTCTGATAGGCGTCCTGAATGATCCCCTTCAACCCAAGCCCAATCGCGCCGCCAAGCAGGTGTTCCAACAGGTCCGGCTCGGTTCCAACACCCTTGTGATAAAACGCCTCTTGCCTGACGCCGGTTGTTGAATTTGCCGGGATCAGCGGGGTGCCGGCGCCGGCATAAGCGGGATCAAGCTTTGCAATGTTGGTGTCATCGCCTTGGCCTTCCTCATCCCATGTCCCATCGATCAGGATAATGATGCGCTTCATCGTAATTCCTCCGAAGAAGAGGGAAGCAAGGGGATGCTCGGCTGACCTTTCAGGCCAAGCGATCATGCTGCCTTGTGTTACTTCACGTCTTTGGCGTCCTTCGCTGCATTATCTTTTGCCGGATCCTTGGCCGGCGATGTCTCGGCTTTCTTCTTCTGGTCCTCCATCGCCTTTTTCTGTACCGCCTCCAGATCGCTCACGGTCTTCTGCAGGCCGGCGACGGTGCTTTTCAAACCCTCGATCTGCCGGTTGGCGGCGTCGAGCTTCTGCTGATAGTCCAGGCCGAGTTTTGTGATGGTCTTCTGCAGGAAATCGATGTTGCTCTGCAGACAGCTGGTCCGCCGTTCCATGGTCTTCTCGACGGTGCAGATTTCGATGCCGGGTACGTCTTGTGCGCGACTATCCGTCAATGTCAGCGATGAAGACCAGCAAACCACCAATGCGACGCGCCCGATCCGGTCAACCATCGAAATCTTCATGGGAGCAGCGCCTATGGTGGTCAATTTGTTGCGAGCCAGATGCCGACGTTGAAGATATCATACTGAAACCTCATTCGCGCGTTGAGGTTCTGCGACCGGCACCCCAACTATGGCGAAGGGTCGGATCGCGATCGGCGATGGCGGCGTGCGGTTGCGCTCTAAACTATTGAAAGGGCGCGTGATCTCTTTCGCCGGCCCAATCACACCCTGGCGTCGAGCCGGGGGCATTTTTTTGGGAATCATGCGCGGAACGCGAACAGTGGCTTGCCCGGCAGGAGAACCAGGAAATGGCAACGCGCGAACGACGTCTGGCAGAGTTCAATGGCAATGGGGAACCGCCGCCGGATCTGCCGGTCCAGGTGCTTTGCGAAGATCATAGCGGCACCTATCAATTGCCGTTCGCCTGCCGTTTCGTCGATGGCGAATGGCGCAATCACGAATCCGGCGGTACCCTTGAGGCGACGGTGGTCGGCTGGCGCCTGAATCGTCCCGCACTATAGGCGTGCGGCCTTCGCGAACGCCCTGGACGTAGTTCGCTGTACCAAAATGCAACGGAAACCGGCGCCGCCTTAAGGTCCGGAACGCGCGCGGAACGAAACGCGCCCGAATCAGCTGCCAAGGCGCATATCGATCCGTTCACGGCTAGATGTCGGCGCATCTCAGCCGCGCGGCACCATATCCAGCTCGGGACCATTCCACGCCGGCCCGGGCAGAGCTTCAAACGTTAATGGCTGCGACAACGGGCCGGCCGCGACCGTCGCATCTGGGCTTTCCTTCGACATTATTTCCAGGGGCCACCGGCGGGACCTTGTCGGTGGCGGGCGGCACGTCCACGATTCCCGGGGCATTGGTCGCGCGCGAACGCTCTGGATGGCACGAACTTAATCAAGCGTGCCCGATGCTTAAGCCTTTCAAACAGGCAGCGCTGGGCCGGTGGTGCCTAATATTCGACCTCCAGCTCTTCGATATCCGCAGGCTCGGCTTTGGCGGCCTCGATCCATTGCTGCATTTCCGGCAGGGCCATCACCATATTCGGCATAGTCCTTCAGCCTGGGCTCCAGCTTCACGTCATAGGTCATGAAGCGGGTCACGACCGGCGCATACATGGCATCCGCCATGGTGCGTTCGCCGAACAGGAACGGTCCTCCCGATTTGGCGAGACATTCGCGCCAGATCACGCAGACCCGATCGATATCGGCTTGCGCGCGCGACCAGATCTTGAAATTCGGGAAATGACCTTTGAGGTTGACCGGCAGCGACGCCCGCAAGGTGGTAAATCCTGAGTGGATTTCACCGCAAATCGAACGGCAATGCGCCCGTAATACCCGGTCCGCCGGCAACAGGCCGGCATGCGGCATGATCTCGTTGAGATATTCCGCGATCGCCAACGTATCCCATACGGTGGCGCCGTCGTGCCGCAGACACGGCACCAGGATCGACGACGACAGCAGCAGAATCTCGGCGCGCGCCGAAGCATCATCCGGCGACGTGACGATTTCGTCGAATTCCAGCCCGGAGAACCTGGTCAGCAGCCAGCCGCGCAGCGACCAAGACGAATAATTCTTGCTGCTGATAGTCAATGTCGCTTTCGCCATGGCTTTTTCCCTCACGCCTGAACGCCCGCCCGGGGCCAAACGGACACGCTTTTCGCCAAAGCGCCCCGCTGCAAAGCGCCCATAATTTATGCTTCGCATAGTCTATGCAGCAAGCGACGTGCCAGTTTGCAAGGCTGTTTGACTCCGCTCTGGCTTCGATATTGCATGGCAATAAAGGCAAGGGCGAATCCGGATGATGTCGATGATGTATCAAGCGTATCAGAACCACATGGACCTAACAGCGCCGTGGCGGGCCGGGGCCGCTTCGGCCCTGAAATATCTCAACCTCGTTCCGCAGGGCGTCTCCGACAAACTGTTCGGGCGGCTAGCCGCGGCGCTGGAGCTGATCTCGCGCACCTCGCTTACCTACACGCGCCCGCCTTACGGCATCGACAAGGTGCTGGTGGGCAACCAGGAGTTGGAGGTGACCGAGGAGGTCGTCTATTCGACGCCGTTCGGTTCATTGCTGCATTTCAAAAAGGAAAATTCACCGGAACAGCCGCGCATGCTGCTGGTGGCGCCGATGTCCGGCCATTTCGCCACCCTATTGCGCGGCACCGTAAAGACGCTTCTGCAAGACCATGATGTTTACATCACCGATTGGCACAATCCACGCGATATCCCGCTCGATCAAGGCAAGTTCGGCCTCGACGAATACACCGAGCATCTGATCACGTTTCTCGACCAGTTAGGTCCGCGCGCGCACATGGTGGCGATCTGCCAGCCGTCGGTGTCGGCGCTCGCGGCCGCCGCGATCATGTCGGAGGACAATCATCCCGCGCGGCCCGCAACCCTCACCCTGATGGCGGGCCCGATCGATACCCGAATCCAGCCGACCAAGGTCAACGATTTCGCCAAGAGCAAGCCGCTCAAATGGTTCGAGGAAAACCTGATCAATTACGTCCCTTTTCAATGCAAGGGCGCGTTTCGGCAGGTCTATCCCGGATTTATTCAGCTCACCGCCTTTGTGTCGATGAACCTCGAGCGTCACATCAAATCCCACGTCGATCTTGCCGACCATCTGGCGAAGGGCGAGACGGAAAAAGCCGAAACCATCAAGACGTTCTATGACGAATATTTCGCGGTCATGGATCTACCGGCGGACTTCTACATCGAAACCATCCGCGACGTATTTCAGGAACATCTTTTGCCGCAGGGCAAGCTGACCTTTCGCGGCCGGCCCGTGAACCCGGCCTCGATCAAACGGATGGGCCTGATGACGGTCGAGGGCGAGAAGGACGATATCTGCTCGATCGGCCAGACACTGGCGGCGCAGGACCTCTGCACCGGCGTGCGCGCCTATCGCAAAGTACATCACATGCAGGCCGGCGTTGGCCATTACGGTGTGTTCAGCGGCAAACGCTGGAACAACGAAATCTATCCGCTGCTGCGGGACTTTGTGCACGTCAATTCGTGACCTGGCCTAGTTTGGGCACGATCACGACCGGCGCAAACTCCTCACGATTGGTCCGCCATGCGCGCTGGTATTCCATGATGCGAGCCGTCTCATCGGCGACGTGCTGGCCGAGCATGCCGGCGAGCAGATGAAGCGTGGTGTCGATGCAGAGCGAAACCCCGCCGCCCGTCACCAACGTCCCGCCTCGGTCCACCAGCATGGTGTGGCGAACATCGATTTGCGGATAGGTGACGCGCATCACCTCCAGCGGCGAGATTTCCGGCGGTACTACCTCGCATTTGGTGGTCGCGGGGCCATCGTCGAGGACGCCGCTTGCGGCCAAGATCATGCCGCCCGTGCATACCGATGCGATACGGTTCGAGGCGTGAACGCGACGAACATATTCGAGCGTCGCCGGCGCTGCTGCCTGCGCGGTCCAGCCCGGACCGCCGGTGACAATGACAAGATCGCAGGCTGGTGCATCGTCGATACCGAAATCCGCGATCAGCTTCAGCCCGTTGGCGAGCGTGATCGGGCCCGCGCGGGGCGCGATGGTGCATATCTCAATCTCCGGCGCGATCCGGCGCGCCATCGACAGCACCCCGAATGTCGCAAGATCGATCGGCTCGACACCATCGTAGAGGAAAATACCAAACTGCACGACGCTCGACCCATCCTGGTTAAATCAATGAACCTCCCCTGGTCTCACGCGCCGCGAGCGCGGCCGCCAGGGTGAAAAGCCCGAGAACGATCATCATGATCGACACGCCGGCGGTGCCTCCGAAGTAACCGACCATCGTGGTGGCGACGATCGGTGCGAAGCCGCCGCCGATTGCCGCGGAGACCTGAAAGCCGAACGAGGCACCACTGTAGCGGACGCCGGGGCCGAACAATTCCGGAAAGTAGCAGGATTTAGGCCCGAACATCATGCCGTGGCCGAAATTCATCGCGATCATCACGGCGGCGAACGCAAGCACGGTACTCTTGCTTTCCAACATCCAGAACAACGGAAACGCAAAGGCGATCGTGAACAGCGCGCCGAGAATATAAAGCGGCCGCCGACCGATCTTGTCGGACAGCCAGCCGAACAATGGCAGGCTGACCAGTTCCAGTAGCGCTGCATACAATACGGCATCGAGCATCAATGGCTTGGGCAGACCGAGCTTGGTCGTCGCATAAAGAACGGTGAACACCGTGAGCATGTAGACCCAGGACACCTCGGACAGTTTCAATCCGACGGCGATCAGAAATGTCCGGGTATTCTTGGCGACGGCTTCGACAACCGGATTTTTTGACAAGCCGTCGCGCATCTTGAGCTGTTCAAATACCGGCGTCTCGGGTATCCGCGATCGAACGAAGGTGCCGATCGCAAGCAGCACAATGCTGAGCAGGAATGGAATACGCCAGCCATAGGTCGCGAAATCGACGTCGGACAGTTTGCTGACCAGCGTGAACACCAGCGTCGCCATCACCAATCCGATTGGAAATCCGATCTGCACGAAGCTGGTGTAGAAGCCGCGTCTGTCGGCAGGCGCGTGTTCAAGCACCATCAGCGAGGCACCGCCCCATTCGCCGCCGAGGCCGATACCCTGAATGATGCGGAGCAGGATCAGCAGGATCGGCGCCCATACGCCGATCGAGGCATAGGTAGGCAACAGGCCAATGCAAAAGGTGCTCACGCCCATGATGAACAACGTCAGCACCAGCATCGATTTTCGGCCAAGCCGATCGCCGAAATGACCAAACAACGCGCCGCCCAGCGGCCGCGCCAGGAACCCGACCGCATAACTTCCGAGCGCGGCCAATGTCCCCGCGAGCGGATCGAAAGTCGGGAAGAAAGCCTTGTTGAACACCAGCGCCGCGGCGGTTGCGTAGATCAGGAAATCATACCATTCGATGACGGTTCCGAGGCAGCTTGCGAACACGATGGAGTTGATCTTCGCACGCTCCGTGCCGACGATCGGCGCCGCTGCCATGGTGGTCATTGAGGCCTCGCGCTGCTGTGCAATCCCGAAAGCGGAGATATCGCCAAGCGGAAGCAAGCAGCATGCCGGACCGGGATCGCCGCGTCTATCCCAGGTCAGGAACTCCTGCGCATTTTTACTGCTTTGCCCGCAGCCGCGTCGACTTCAGATCCCCACCCGAAACCCCACCTCGATGATAGCATCCTGCGGGATCTTGAAGAAGTCGGGCGCCCTGCTCGCGATCCGATTGAGAAAGGAGAAAATCGCAAAGGATATGACATCCATCGACGATTCCCTGTCGCGGCGGACGATGGTTTCATGCGCGATGTAGTAATTCTTGTGATCGAGATCAGCGTCGAACCCAAGCATCTTGCAGTTGATCAGGCTCAGCGGAATGTCGGGCGTCTGCATGAATCCCAGCCTGACCTCAATCCGATAAAAGCCGTGGCCGAGACGGTGAACCGAATGACGTTCGTGAAACGGCACCCGGGGCCGGCGATCGGACACGAACGTCAACAGCACCACCGTCGTATGCAACACCCTGTTATGCTCGATGTGACGGAGCAGCATTGGCGACGCACCGTGTTCAACCTTGGTCAGCCACACCCCCATTCCCGGCGCTCGTCCGATCACCGTACTATCGGCGTATTCGAGAAATTGCTTGAGCGGCATCGACATTTCCTGGAGACGCTGCCTCACTCGCGAAGAGCCTTTGCGCCAGGAAATCATCAAGGTCGCTATCACCGCGCCGATGATGAGCGGAAACCAGCCGCCTTCGACGATCTTGATGGAATTCGATACCAGGAACGTCGCGTCGATTGCCCCGAAAATCGCGATCACCGGGATCGCGATGCCCGGCGGCAATTGCCACCGCGAAACAGCAACGCGATAGAGCAGGATCGTGGTGATCAGCATGGTACCGGACACCGCGATGCCATAGGCAGCGGCCAGATTTTCAGACGACCTGAACAATATGACGGTCAAGAGCGTACCCGTCATCAACAGCCAGTTGGCGGCGGGGACATAAATCTGACCTGCCTCATCTACCGACGTCGGTATGATTCTGGCGCGCGGGCACAATCCCATCTGCATGGCTTGCCGCGTCAACGAAAACACGCCGGAGACGAGCGCCTGCGACGCAATGATGGTGGCGAACGTCGCCAGTACCACCATTGGGACGAGGGCCCACCCCGGCGCCATTTTGTAAAACGGATTGTCGGCCGCGGTGGGATCGGCAAGGATCAGGGCGCCTTGTCCGAAGTAGTTAAGCAGTAGCGCAGGCAGCACCAATCCAAACCACGCCCGGCGGATCGCCGTGGCGCCGACATGGCCCATGTCGGCGTATAACGCCTCGCCGCCGGTGAGGGCCAGGAACACCGCGCCGATCACCACGAATGAAATTTTGGGATCGGCGATCAAAAAGCGCGCGGCCTCCCTTGGATTAATCGCCGCCAGAATGTCGGGCGCGATCCAGATGTGGACGGCTCCCAGTCCGCCGATGACGACAAACCAGATGACCATGACGGGGCCGAACAGCTTGCCGATGCTGCCGGTGCCGTGTCGCTGGATCATGAATAGTCCAACGAGAACCGCGATCGTGGCTGGCACGACGAAACTCTCAAATCCCGGCGCGACAAGCTTCAGCCCTTCCATCGCCGAGAGCACCGAGATGGCCGGTGTAATGACGCCGTCGCCGTAAAGCAGTGAGGCGCCCACCACGCCGAGAAGCACGAGCACAGGAAGCCTTGCGCCGTTGGCGACCTGATCGGCAGCGACCAGCGAAAGCAAAGCCAGGATGCCACCTTCGCCGTCATTGTCAGCGCGCAGAACGAAGATCACGTACTTCAGCGACACCATCAGTGTAAGCGCCCAAAGAATGAGCGAAACGATCCCCAAGACATCGGCCGGCGTTGGGCTCGGATGGCCGACGCCGGCCAGGGCAACCTGAAAAGCGTAAAGCGGACTGGTCCCGATATCGCCGAATACGACGCCGAGTGCCGCGAGTGCCAAAAACCAGGGACTGCCGGCGTGATGAAGGTATTGGGCCTGATCGCCGATCAAATCCGATGGACTGAGACCGGAGTTGGTTACGGCACGATCGACCAAACTCCCGACCGGGGCACTCGCTGGCATATCCATATGAACCTCACGACAAGACTACGCTGTCCGAGCTCGTGAGTTTGGCATTCAAGATTTAGGCCAGTCAGGATCAGGCTAGATCAGGCCAGGTCAGGAGACCCCGCGCCGGGAACGACACTGCGATCAACTCGCGACGCCGCCACCTTGATCTCCGCCGGCAGGATGATCGCAGCCGCGATCACCAGCAAACATAGTCCCGCGAACGCGTGCAGCATGGTGACGAAGCCGCCCTGTTGATACAGCCATGCGACCAGCCCCACCGAAGCCCCCGCGGCAGTGAAACCGATGAAATAGCGCACCGCATAAGCGCGCGAGCGCCATTCCTCACTGGTGTATTTGCCGACCATGGCGTCGTTGACGGTGACCTGGCCAAATGCACCCATGACGATCCCGATCGAGGCCAGGATCAGCGGGAGGTTCGACAATGTCGCCGCCAGATACAGGAAAGGCGCCAGCACGAATGACAGCGGCAGCGAGACCGCCTTCAGCGAGTACCGATCGATCAGCTTGCCGATGGTGTATTGCGTCATCGCGCCGAACACATAGACACAAGCCGCGATCACGCCGAGCAGCGCCGGGCTCCTGGTAAGATCGGTGAGCCGCTCCGCGAATAGTTTTGGCAATGCCACCGTCACCGCGTTGAAAGTCGTGGAGATCGCGATCACGACAATCAGCAACGCCACGATCACCCGCCACATATCGTTTTTGGCAACGCGGGCCTGCGCCGCAGCCTGCTTGTGGCCGGAGCGGTCCTCATGAACCACCGAACGCATGAAGGCGACGCCGATCAGAATAGTGACGATGCCTGGGATGATGAAGGCCCAGCGCCAGCCGAGATACTGGCCGACCACGCCGGTCACCAGCGCCGACGACGCCACGCCGAGATTGCCCCAGACGCCATTAAGGCCCATCTCGCGGCCGAGCCTGCCGGCATAGGACACGATCATCGCCGTTCCGACCGGATGATAGATCGACGCGAACAATCCGATCGAGAGCAGCGCCGCGCCTAACTGAAAACGGGTCTGCACCAGCCCGACCGCGATCATCGATGTGCCGATCCCGACAAAGAAGATCACCATCATATGGCGGCGGCTCCAGCGATCGCCGAGCCAGCCGGTCAATAGCGAGCCTGCCCCGAACGCCACAAAGCCCGGCGTGGCGTAAGGCAACAGCTCGGAATAGGCCATGCCGAGCGCTGGCCCCATGACGATAACCGCGGCCGCGAAAATCAGCATCGAATAGTGGTCGATAAAGTGGGCGGCGTTGACGAAGCCGATCACGCGGGCGGGATTGTTCATGAACAATTCCTGTAGTTTTACAGGATAGGTTATAGATATTTGTGCTGACGGGATGTGGCCAATGAGTATCGCCGAAACGCCAATCGCTGCCATCCGGGGAAGCCGTCGCGCAACCAGCGAAGGCGTCCACCTGGTCGCACGCCATTACAAAAAGGGCGTCAGGATCGACACCCACATGCACCGCGAGGCGCAGCTGGTCTATGCGGCCAGGGGAATGATGCAGGTCACGACGCCGAAAGGACGCTGGCTGGTGCCACCCGACCGCGCGGTGTGGGTGCCGGCGCGCCTTGAACATTCCATCGACGTGCTCGCCGACATCGATATGCGGACGCTCTATTTCGATCTGGCGTGGCTGGCCCGGGAGCAGCGCAGCGCGAGCCTCAACGCCGAATTCGTGGTCCGGGTGTCACCCCTGTTGCACCAGGCGATCCTGGCGCTATTCGACGGCCGCGACGATCCCGGCCGTACCAGGCTTCTGGTTGGACTAGCCGTGCTCGAACTGCATCACGCCGAGGATTCCACGACATTCATCCCGTTGCCACAGGAGCCGCGGTGCCGGCGCGCGGCGGACATCGTGCTCGGCGACCCGACCGGCTCGCACGAGATCGAAACACTGGCGCGCACGGTCGGCGCCTCGGCGCGGACGTTATCGCGGCTGTTTTCAGCGGAAACGCAACTGAGCTTCAAGAGCTGGTGCCAGCGCGCGCGTATCGCAGCCGCGATCGAAAGGCTGTCGCTGGAGGCGAATGTCTCGGTCAAGCAACTTGCCTCCGATCTCGGCTATGCGAGCGTGTCGGCGTTTTCGCACGCGTTCCGGCAGGTCACCGGCAAAACTCCGACGGAGTTCGCGGAAGCGAAATAGGGTCATTTCGATGGTGACCAGCCTGACCCGGGCCATAGCGGTTTTTGTGTCACGTCATGTTGTGCGCTTGAATGTGATCCACAGCGCCTTAAATCCATGCAACACTTCCGTCCGAACTGGGGCAACCGGTCCGACATGAGCAGCAATGCCTTCTTCTCCGATCTTCTCGCCTCGATTTCCGAGCGCGGTCGCACCCTGCTTCGCCGCGGATCATCCGGCACCAGACAGGATGGCTCCGAGCTGATCGAATTATGCGAGGCGTTGTTGTCCGGGCGGGGCGAAGCTTCCGGCACCGCAATGGCGCGCGAGGTCCTCGACCGCTATCATCATCTCGACGAGACCGGCCGGCTTTCATTCTTTGAAACCCTGTCCCGCAATTACGGTCCGGACCGTGAAAAACTTTCGCAGGCGATCGAGATCTGGCGCGCGCAGCCGACCGACGATGACGCCAGCGATCTGCATTTTGCTTCCGAGCCGCGGCGGCAGGAATTAATCCGCCGCTTGAACCGTGCGCCGGGCGGCACCAGCGAACTGGTGGCGATGCGCGCCGACTTGCTTGACGCCATGAACGCGCACAAGGACCTGGCGGCGCTCGACCGCGACATCGTGCATTTGCTGGCTTCTTGGTTCAACAGGGGGTTTCTCGTGCTGCGCAGGATAGATTGGTCGACACCCGCGAACATCCTGGAAAAGATCATTCGCTACGAGGCGGTGCATGAGATCCGCGACTGGGACGACCTGCGCCGGCGCATCGATCCGGCGGACCGCCGCTGTTACGCATTCTTCCATCCCGCTCTGGTCGACGAGCCCCTGATCTTTGTCGAGGTAGCGCTGACCGAACAGATTCCGGGCGCAATTGCGCCGCTGCTTGCCGAAGACCGGCAACCGGTAGCCGTCGAGCGCGCCCGCACCGCGGTATTCTATTCGATTTCGAACACGCAGCGTGGTCTCGGCGGGATTTCCTTTGGCAGTTTCCTGATCAAGCAGGTGGTCGAGGAATTGCAGCGCGAATTGCCGAAGCTCGAGAATTTCGTGACGCTGTCGCCGGTGCCGGGCTTCATGCAATGGCTGAAGCAGGCGCCGGATGTTCCGGTGTCGGACGAGGAACGCACGCTGCTCGGTCATCTCGACAGGCCGGACTGGACCGAGAATGAGGAGATGGTCTTGCAACTTCGTTCTGTCGTCGAACCTCTCGCGGCCTATTATTTTCTGAAAGCGCGCACGCCGAAGGGCCGGTTGATCAATTCGGTCGCGCAATTCCATCTCGGCAACGGTGCCCGGCTGGAGCGGATCGACTGGCTCGGCGATCTGTCGCCAAAGGGCTTACGCAAATCCGCAGGGATCATGGTCAATTATCTCTATCGTCTCGACGATATCGAAAAGAACCACGAAGCCTACGCCAACCGGGACGAGATCGCCGCGTCCAATGCGGTGAAGAAATTGCTCAAGAGCGAAGGCCGGCGATTACTGGATATGCGATTATCGTAGCCTGGAGCTTCGGGATCCAGACCGGCTTTGCGATCAAACCTTGTCGCGAAAATATGGCTCCACCGGACCGTGAACCTTGATGGTGAGCGGATTGCCGTAGCGATCCCGGGCGGCGCCGGCGGTCACACGAACCCATCCCTCGCTAACGCAATATTCCTCAACATTGGTTTTCTCGATGCCCTTGAAACGAATGCCGACGTCGCGCGCGAGCACGTCGGCGTTATAATAGGGGCTTTTCGGATCGGTCGAGAGACGGTCGGGCAGTTGGTCGATCATCGCGTCATTCTTGTCGTTCACAGCAGGGCCTCGATTTCTTTGGTCAGTCCTTCCGGCTTCACGGTCGGCGCATGCCGCGCCACCACCTTGCCCGACCGGTCGACCAGAAATTTGGTGAAATTCCATTTGATCGACGAGCCAAGCAGCCCGGATTTCGCATTCTTCAAATATTGATACAGCGGGTGGGCGTTGCTGCCGTTGACATCGATCTTGGCAAACATCGGAAAGCTGATGGCATAATTGGTGGTGCAGAATTGTTCGATTTGCTTGGCGTCACCGGGCTCCTGATTTCCGAACTGATTGCATGGAAATCCCAAAACGGCAAAGCCGCGGGGGCCGAGCTCGTGATGCAGCGCCTCGAGCCCCCGGTATTGCGGGGTGAACCCGCAGCCGCTGGCGGTATTGACGATCAGCAGCACCTGCCCCTCGTACTGTTTCAGTGGAACGTCGTCACCGCCAAGCGACTTTGCGGTGAGATCATAAATGCCAGGCATCGAATTTCTTTCAGACTTGGTTGGGGATTCATTTAGCCAATTCATTTAACCGATGGGATCGACCGGCGTCGATGGCGTTCCCCCCGCTTCGATCGCCTCGCCCGCCAGCAGGCACAAATCCTCGCGGTAGCGGCCGGAAACCACCTGAACGCCGACGGGAATACGCCCGACCAGCGCCGTCGAGACCGTTAGCGCAGGTAGGCCCATGAAGGGAATGGCAATCTGCGGCAGCTGGGCGCGCCACACCCTGGCGAACGAGGCGTCGTCCCGCAGATCGAGCCCGTCGGGAAACGGCAGTTCGGCCGATACGGGCATTAACAGAACGGAATAGATCTCAAAAAACTGCAGCCACTCGCGCGCCAATGTGGCCCGGCGCGTCAAGACCTTGGAGAGCGATGCCGCGTCAAACGGATGAACCTTGGCTCTGTTGCCGCGCAAACAAGCGAGCGCGCCCGGATCACCTTCGCGCTCGGCGGCGTCCAGTTGAGCCTCATAACCGTCGCCGAGCCATAGCTTGGTCTGAAGCTCCGCGGCCTCGCGCAGCGGCGGCGTCGTCTCGATCTCGTCCAGGACCCATCCGGCGCGCTGCAGACGCCTGGCCGCATCCGCAACTGCCGCTTTGACTTCGGCGGCGGTCTCAAGGCCGTCCGGCTGAAGACAGAACGCCGCCCGCTTCGGCATCGCGGGTCCTTCCAGCGGCGCGGGTACCCACCAGGGATCGCGTGCGTCTCTGCCGGACATCGCTGCCAGCGCGATCCTGAGATCGCCGATGGTGCGCGCGAGCGGACCGGAAACCGCGCTGATCTGAGGTCCGATCGGGCGTTCGGGCAGCGATGCATTAAAGGCGGCGATACGGCCAACAGTCGGTCGCAAGCCATGAACGCCGCAGGCATAGGCGGGATAACGGATCGATCCCGCGATGTCGGTGCCGTGGGCGATGTGTCCAATGCCCGCTGCGACCGCTGCCGCCGCACCCCCGGACGAGCCTCCCGGGGTGATGCCGGGATCGCGCGGGTTTTTGGTATCGCCATGAATCAGGTTGGTGGTGAACCACCGATAAGAAAACGCCGGACAGTTGGTGCGTCCGAGAATGATAGCCCCCGCCTTGCGCAGATTGTCGATCACGGGGCTGTTGGTGGTGGCAATGACGTCGCGCTGCAGCTTGAGACCGTTGGTGGTGGCAAAGCCTTTCTGATCGATATTGACCTTGACAGTAACGGGCACGCCGGCGAGCGGACCGATATCTTGATGGCGCGCGATTGCCGCGTCGACCGCCTCGGCCTGCGCCAGCACATCTTGCGGACGGTGATCGACCACTGCATTAACGGTCGGATTGACCGCGTCAAGTCGCGCAAGCGCCGCCGACGCCGCTTGTTTCGCCGAGACCTTTTTTGACCTGATCAGGGCGGCGATATCAGCGGCCGACAGGCGCCAGAGATCTTCCATCGACATCAACTCCACTGTGATCGCCCGTCTTGTAACGCTGCTGCGCGGCGGGCGCCATCGAGAAACAGCAGCGTGTGCGTCTGACGGCTTAGCGGATGCGGGCGAAAAAATAGGCGAGATCGGCAATCTGATCCGGTGTGATAGGCTGCAGCACGTCGGCCATGGTGCCGTCGTAGCCGTGGCGGCTATTGTCCTTGTATTCTCGCATGGTCTTGGCGAGATAATCCTCGCGTTGATCGGCCAGCCGCGGAACGTTGTCGCGTCCGGAAAGGTCGGTGTTGTGGCAGGAATCGCAATGATGTTGCTGCACCAGCGCCTGGGCGCGCCGCAGCCGCGCGGGATCACCGACGTCGACCGGCGGTGATGGTTTCGGCAGGGCGGCGATGAAATCCGAAAAGGCACGAAGGTCATCGTCGGTGAACGCCTTTGCCATTTCGTTCATCGGCTCAAATGTTCGGAGCTTTTCACGAAACATGAAAAGCTGGATCAGCGCATAGGGCGCCTGCTGGCCGCCGAGCGACGGGGTATTTTGGGTCTCCGACTGTCCCTTTTCGCCATGACAGGCCAAGCAGGGCGCGGCGCGTTCTGCGATCGTCTCCGCTCGCCCTGACGATGCCATCAGGACGAACAGTAATGCCGCGGCAATCTTACACATGGCGCCGTCTCGATTTACTGCGCCGCGACCTTGGGCTTGCCGTAGGTGATGCGATAAACGGCGCCGTTCCAATCGTCGGAGACCAGGAGCGAGCCGTCCTTCAGCTGCAGCACATCGACCGGCCGGCCGACGTAACTGTTGTTCTCGAGGAAGCCGGTCAGGAACGGCTCCATCGACTTGACGGTGCCGTCCTTGTTCAGCTTGACGACGACAACGTCCCCGCCGACTTTCTGGGACCTGTTCCATGACCCGTGCCGGGCCACGAAGATGACGTCCTTGTAGCTCTTCGGGAACATGTTGCCGGTATAAAACCGCATTCCCAGCGAGGCCGAATGCGGGCCCATCAAACCGACCGGCGCGGTATATTCGCTACAGGAATGCCCCCAGCCGAATTCGGGATCCGAGATATTTCCCTGGTAGCAATAGGGCGCGCCAAAATCTTCGCCAGTTTTAGTGACGCGATTGAGTTCGTCCTGCGGAACGTCCTCGGACATCCAGTCGCGCCCGTTATCGGTGAAGTAGAGCTGCTTGGTTTCCGGATTCCAGTCGAATCCCACCGAATTTCGGACGCCAAGCGCAACCACTTCGGCGCCGGTGCCATCGAGATTGATCCGCCTGATCTGCCCGTGCGCATCATCATGCAGAACGTTGTTGCCGGGCTGTCCGACCGGAACGTAAAGCTTGTTGTCGGGGCCGATGGCGATGAATTTCCAGCCGTGGGCTTCATCCTTCGGCAAGTTGTCGTAGATCACGCTTGGCTTCGGCGGCTCGTCGAGATTGTCTTCGACCTGGTCGATCTTCGATATCTTCGAAAGCTCGGCGATGTACAACGTGCCGTTGCGGAACGCGACGCCGTTGGGCCGATAGAGGCCTGAGACCAGCACCTTCACCGTTCGCTTGCCGTCCTTGTTGATGACGGCATAGACCTTGTCGACGAGGCGGCTGCCGACAAACACCGTGCCCTTGTCGCCTTCGGCCAGCGAACGTGCGTTCGCAATCCCAGCCGCATAGACCTCGATGTTGAAGCCGGGCGGCACCTTCAGCATTGCCGTCGGCAATTTATCTACCGCCGCCGCAATCGGAGGTGGCGCAACGGGCGCAAGCTTCGCCGCGGCTTCGCTGCCCGTGGGCCGTCCGTTCATTGGTGAACCCGGTGGCAGCGGCGCGGCAGCGGGCGAATTGGCCGGCTGCTGCGCGGCAGCGCCGAACGTAAAGGCGCCGACAAAAGCAACAGCGAGCGACAAGTCGCGGAATCGGATCGTCATCGTGGTCTCCTTTTTCGGAAGCCTTATCCTGGCCTGGGCACGCACGCCGGTGGTCTTCCTGAGCGATAGCCTTCAATACTTTTCCGCCACTGCGCAATCGCACCTGTCGTCAATGTTTTGTCACCGGTTGATCGGCGTCATTGAGGATGGCTTCCGCAAAAGAGAATTCGAGCACGATCTCGCCTTCATCGTCCGTCACTTCGAGAACCGCATTTAAAAGACTGCCGCTGGCATCTTCGGTCTTGAGCAATTCACGGATCATTTCCTGGGCGACTTCCCAGGCGCGATCGGGATTCCGCAGCTCTTCGCCTTCGGGATCGGAGATCAATTCATGGCCGATGCGCGTGTTGAAGAAATATCTTGGCATCGGTGGAACACCATCTTCGCTCGGGGGCTCGGTGCGAGCCGGTTTGCTCACGAGTTATTTATCCGGAACTCGCCACGCCAATGTCGACCGGCAGCGGCAGCCGATGGATATAGGTGAGCCTGAACGTGTTGATCTGCCTTTGTTTTGACGGCACCTCGCACAAAAGCGTGAAAGAGATCATATTGCACTGCAGCATAAAATGCGGGGTACGCAGGTAAAGATTTCGCTGGCGAACTTTTTGTTCGTCGCTAGGTTATCCCGCGAGGGCGGATTTCGTCCCTTTGCAAGGAGAGCCAAAATGGCCTGGAAGACCCCGAAGATTGTTGAAGTGTCGGTTGGCATGGAAATCAACATGTATGCGTGCGCCGCCCGCAAGTAAGCGGCTGCGTTAGCTTTACGTTTGACGCAGGTGGACCTCCAGGCGTGACACGTTCCCGTATCGGGACCGTGTCCGTACTGGTGTCCACCTTCGAAGCGTCTGTAGGTCGAAAAAATCAAAAGTTCTAAGTGTTGGAAACTCCAGGAGACGAATTATGCTTCGCGTCGTCGTCCTGGGCGCCGCGGCAGGCGGTGGTGTTCCGCAATGGAATTGCGGCTGTGCGGTTTGCCGGAAGGCGCGAAACGAGCATCCCGAACTCAGGAGCACGCAAGCTTCGGTCGCGATCAGCGCCGACGGCGATCACTGGTTCCTGATCAATGCGTCGCCCGATCTGCGCCAGCAGTTGATCGCAACCCCGCCGCTTCATCCCAAAGCCGGAACGCTCCGACATAGTCCAATATCGGGCGTCATCCTGACCAATGGCGAAGTCGACGCGGTCGCCGGGCTCTTGTCGATGCGAGAAGGCTCGCCATTTACGATTTATGCGCATGAAAGGGTGCTGGCGATCCTGAGGAGCAACAGCATCTTCAACGTGCTCAACGAGAAGAATGTGCGGCGCCAGCCGATCGAGGTGGACAAGGCGTTCGTACCAACCCTGCCCGATGGCTCGCCCTCCGGCATCGAAATCCTGCCGTTCGCGGTGACAGGCAAGAGCGCGTGGTATCTGGAAGGCAAGGCTCACCCCGCAGGCGACGACGGCGATGGCGATACGTTAGGGCTTCGAATCGCCGACCGGGCGAGCGGCAAACATCTGTACTTTCTGGCGGCGTGCGCCGGCGTCACCAACGATCTCCGGTCCCGGCTCGCGGGCGCCGCTGCGGTCTTCTTCGACGGCACCGTGTGGCGTGACGACGAATTGATCGCAGCAGGCCTCGGCAACAAGACCGGACAAGGCATGGGACATATTGCGATGTCAGGCGATACCGGCGCCATTGCGGCACTTGCCGATCTCGATATCGGCAGAAAGATGTTTCTGCATATCAACAATTCCAACCCGGTGCTGCTGCGCGACTCTGCAGAGCGCAAAGCCGCCGAGCATGCGGGCTGGCAAATTCCGACCGATGGAACGGAGATCGTGCTTTGAACGCCATGACAGCCTTCTCTCTGGGTACAAGCACTCCGCTGACAAGCGCCGAAGACCTGGAAGCAGCACTCCGCCAGATCGGCGCGACGCGCTATCACAATTTGCATCCGTTTCACCGACTGCTGCACGGCGGCAAGCTGAACAAAGGGCAGGTGCAGGCCTGGGCGTTGAACCGCTATTATTACCAGAGCACAATTCCGCTCAAGGACGCCGTCGTTATCTCGCGTTTTCGCGACCGCGGCATCCGTCTCGAATGGCGGCACCGAATCGAGGATCATGATGGCGATCTCGGAACCGAAGGCGGTATCGAGCGCTGGTTGAAGCTGACCGAGGGGCTGGGGCTGGATAGTGCCTATGTGGAATCCGCCGAGGGCATCCTGCCGGCGACGCGTTTTGCGGTCGACGCCTATGTGCATTTCGTTCGCGACAAGACCCCACTCGAGGCTATCGCCTCCTCGCTCACCGAGTTGTTCGCACCCAACCTGCATGAGGAGCGCATCTCGGGAATGCTGGCGCATTACGACTTCGTCAATCCCGATATCATGAGCTATTTCAGCCGGCGCCTCCAGCAGGCGCCCCGCGACGCCAATTTCGCGCTCGACTTCGTCAAGTCCCATGCCAAGACCCCCGCGGAGCGCGAGGCGGTCTGCAATGCGCTGATTTTCAAGACCAATGTGCTGTGGGTTCAGCTCGACGCACTGTATCATGCCTATGTCGAAGGCCATGTGCCGCCGGGAGCGTTTGTTCCCCAAGGAAGTTAAAGCGAAGAGGCAATCGATGGTAGCCGCGCGTAACATCAGTGTCAGCGAGACCAGCCGGCCGCGCCTGCCGCGGCATGCCAAGCTGAAATTCGATGAGACACGGCAACGCTGGGTCATTCTGGCGCCGGAGCGCGTTCTGGCGCCGGACGAGATCGCAGTGGAAGTGCTTCAACTCTGCGACGGCGTCCGCAGCGTCGAACAAATGATCGACCAGCTCGCCGAAAAATATGCCGCCGATCGTAATGCGATCGCGACCGACGTCATCGCCATGCTGCAGGATCTTGCCGACAAGGGATTCCTGACAGAAGCCCGCGAGAAGACCTCATGAGCCCGACCCTTACCGATGCCAATGCTGCGGCGCGCGATCCATCTGATGGACTAGCGATACTGGAATCGCGCGGCTCGACGGCGGAGACCTTCGGGATTCCGCTCGCGGTGCTCGCCGAGCTGACGCATCGCTGTCCGTTACAGTGTCCTTATTGCTCCAATCCTGTGGAGCTGGATCGCGGCGGCAGCGAACTCACCACCGAGGAATGGAAGAAGGTCCTGACCGAACTGGCCGAGATCGGCGTGCTCCAGATCCATTTCTCCGGCGGCGAGCCGACCGCGCGCAAGGATCTGGTCGAACTTGTGCAGCACGCCAGTAACGTCGGACTGTACTCGAACCTCATTACATCTGCCGTGCTGCTGACCAAGGAAAAGCTCTCAGCCCTGGCCGATGCCGGGCTCTGTCACGTGCAGATCAGTTTTCAAGGCAATGAGCCCCTCGTCGCCAATCGTGTCGCAGGCTTGAAAAACGCGCACGAAAAGAAGCTTGAAGTCGCGAAATGGACGCGCGAGCTGGATCTCCCGCTGACGGTCAACGCGGTCATGCATCGCCAGAACCTGTTCCAGCTTGCTGACATCATCCAGATGGCGGTCGATCTCGATGCCGACCGGCTGGAGGTCGCCAATGTGCAGTATTACGGCTGGGCGCTGAAGAACCGCGCCGCGTTGATGCCGACGATCGAACAGATCGAGGAAACCAGCCGCATCGTCGAGGAAGCCGAAATTCGACTGAAAGGCATTCTGGCCATCGACTACGTGGTGCCGGACTATTATGCGCTGCGGCCGAAAAAATGCATGGGCGGCTGGGGCCGCCAGTTCTTCAATATTTCTCCGGCCGGCAAGGTGCTGCCCTGCCACGCCGCTGAATCCATCACCGGAATGGAGTTCGAAATCGGTACGCAGCAATCATTCGATTGCCTGGATCTGGCAGAATTCCGAAGCCTTCAACCGCTATCGCGGCACCGGCTGGATGCCGGAGCCGTGCCAAAGCTGCGAGTTCAAGGAAATCGATTTCGGCGGCTGCCGCTGCCAGGCCTTCGCGCTGACCGGCGATGCCGGCAACACCGATCCGGCCTGCACCTTGTCGCCGCTGCATCAGAAGATTTTCAAAATGGCCGAGTCCGAAGCTGCGGCCGACAATAATCGCTTCATCTATCGCAATTTTGCCGGGGGCACGCTGGAGACGGGCGGCGACCATGGCGCCTGACGCCGATGCGGGCAAATCCGCCGGCCACCGCGCCGATCCGTTCGCGCCGCTGACCTCGCAACTATTGCCGGTCGGCGACGGCCACGAGATCTACGTGGAAACCGTCGGCCGTGCCGATGGCATCCCGGCGGTTTATCTGCATGGCGGCCCTGGCAGCGGCTGCCAGCCCGATCATCGGCGTTTGTTCGATCCGGCGCGCTTCCAGGCCGTCCTGTTCGACCAGCGCGGCGCCGGTCGAAGCCGCCCCAAAGGCCCGCGCGCAGACAATACGCTGGCCGGTTTGATCTCAGACATGGAGATGATCCGCGAACAATTCGGCTTCGCGCGCTGGATGATCGTCGGTGGCTCCTGGGGCGCGACGCTTGCGTTGGCTTATGCAGAAGCACATCCGCAACGGGTCTCGGGGATCGTCTTGCGCGCCACCTTCCTTGGTACCCGCACCGAGCTGGAAGGTGCCTTTCTCGATGCCCTACCGCGCTTCTATCCTGGTCTCAACGACGATTTCTTGAACGTGCTGCCCGCGGAAGAGCGCGCGCGGCCCCTCGATGCCTATTGGCGCCGCATTCTCGATGCCGATCCCGCCGTGCACGGCCCGGCCGCCCGCGCCTGGCACGATACCGAACGCATCCTGTCCGAACACGCTTCGACGCGGGTCCAACTCGATCTTGGTTCGCTGAACTCGACGCGCTCATTGCCCTCCACGCCATTCATGGAAGCGCATTACTTCCGGAACGACTGCTTCATGGGCTCCAATCAGCTTCTGGCGGAAGCAGGCAAGCTCGCGGGTATCCCCGGGGTTATTGTGCAAGGCCGCTATGATTTGCTGTGCCCGCCGGCAACCTCGCATATGCTCGCAGCGGTGTGGCGGAACTCCGAGGTTCGGCTCGTCGAGGGCGCTGGCCACTCGCTGTACGATCCCGGCATCAAGGATGCGGTCATGAAAGCGATCGCGGACCTCGCTTCCAACATGACGCCATAAAGACGTCTGCCATCCGGCAAAAAGCCTGCTGAAGCGCGACATCCCGGCGGCTTCGATCGACTATGGTTTCGCTTCGCATGCTGCAGTGCCGCAAAGGCTGCGCGATGACGTTAACGTTACGGCCTTTCGACTAATGGAGGCTGTCGATCAAACAAAAATGGCTTTGTGGATCGCCTTAATTGGTCCTAATAGGATAACCCTATGGTCCAATTTAAAAACCACAAGAACGCCAGCTGAGCGTTCGCCGTAAAAAATAAGGCCGCGTCATTCTTCATTCGACGCGGACAAGGTCGGAATGAAACCAACTGATATTTCCGCGCCCGACTACTTTCATAAAGTCGTCGATTGCCAGTGGGCCTGTCCCGCACATACGCCGGTTCCAGAATATATCCGGTTGATCGCTGAAGGCCGCTATAGCGACGCCTACATGATCAATTGGAGGTCAAACGTGTTTCCCGGGATTCTGGGACGCACCTGCGATCGTCCATGCGAGCCCGCCTGCCGCCGCGGCCGTGTCGAGGAAACTCCGGTCGCGATCTGCCGGCTGAAGCGTGTCGCCGCCGACTTCAAGGACGATGTCAGACACCGCATGCCGGTCCCCTCGCCGAACAACGGCAAGCGCATTGCGATCGTCGGCGGCGGTCCCGCCTCCCTCGCTGTCGCGCGCGACCTCGCGCCGCTCGGCTACCATTGCACGGTATTCGATACCGACCCGAAGGCGGGCGGCATGATGCGAACGCAGATTCCGAAATTCCGGTTGCCGGATGCGGTGATCGATGAGGAAACCGATTACATCCTCAATCTCGGCCTCGAGTTCAAGGGCGGCCATCGCATCGATAGCCTGAAGAAACTGCTCGGTGAAAACTACGATGCGATCTTCATTGGCTCGGGCGCTCCGCGCGGTCGCGAGCTCGAAATTCCCGGCCGCAAGGAAGCGGCGGCCAACATTCACATCGGCATCGACTGGCTCTCCAGCGTGTCGTTCGGCCACACCGAGAAGATCGGCAAGCGCGTGATCGTGCTGGGCGGCGGCAACACTGCGATGGACTGTTGCCGTACCGCGCGCCGTCTCGGCGGCGAGAATGTCAAGGTGATCGTGCGTTCCGGCTTCGAGGAGATGAAGGCGTCGCCTTGGGAAAAGGAGGACGCCCTTCACGAAGACATCCCGATCCTCAATTTCATGGTCCCGAAGGCTTTCGTTCACGACAATGGCAAGTTGACCGGCGTCACCTTCGAGAAGGTGAAGGCCGAATATGTCGATGGCCGGCGTAACCTCGTCCGCTCCGGCGAGCCGGACCAGACCATCGCCTGCGATGACGTATTGGTGGCGGTTGGCCAGGAAAACGCGTTTCCGTGGATCGAGCGCGATTGCGGCGTCGAATTCGACAAGTGGAATATGCCGAAGGTGGATCCCAAAACCATGGGGTCGACCAATCCAAAGGTATTCTTCGGCGGCGACGCCGCGTTCGGCCCCAAGAATATCATCTGGGCCGTGGCGCACGGCCACGACGCCGCGCTCTCGATCCACAAACTCTGTTCCGGCGAGGACGTCACCGAACGTCCGCTCCCCGACGTGCAGATTTCGTCGCAGAAGATGGGCATCCACGAATGGAGCTACGACAATGACGTCTCCAGCGACAAACGCTTCAAGGTGCCGCATCGCGACAAGATCGTTGCACTCAAGGACATCCGTGCGGAAGTCGAACTCGGCTACGACCTCAAGCTCGCACTCGGTGAAGCGCAGCGCTGCCTGAACTGCGACATCCAGACGGTGTTCACCGCGCCGCTGTGCATCGAGTGCGATGCCTGCGTCGATATCTGTCCGATGGATTGCATCACCTTTACCGAGAACGGCGAGGAGGCCGATCTGCGCGAGCGGCTGAAGGCGCCCTCGCCGCATCCCGACCAGGCCCTCTATGTTGCCGACGGTCTCAAGACCGGGCGCGTGATGATAAAGGACGAGGACGTCTGCCTGCATTGCGGCCTGTGCGCGGAACGGTGTCCCACCGGCGCCTGGGACATGCAAAAATACCTCATCGATATGACTCACGCGGGTACCTCATGTCAGTCCAAAGCCCGATCAGCAGCGTAAACGACTTCGTCGTTCGCTTCGCCAACGTCAACGGTTCGGGCTCGGCAAGCGCCAACGAACTGTTCGCGCGCGCGATCCTGCGCCATGGCGTGCCAGTCTCGCCGCGCAACGTCTTCCCGTCCAACATCCAGGGTCTACCGACCTGGTACGAGGTGCGCGTAACCGAGCAGGGGCATCTTGGTGCGCGCGGCGGCGTCGACATGATGGTGGCGATGAACCCGCAGACCTGGGACAAGGATCTCGCTTCGATCGAGCCCGGCGGCTACGTGTTCTACAATTCGACCAAGCCGATGCCGTCGTCGAAATTTCGCGCCGATATCACCGTGATCGGCGTGCCGCTGACCGCCATCACCAACTCGACCTACACTGACGCGCGCCAGCGCCAGCTTTTCAAGAACATCATCTATCTCGGTTCGCTGTGCGCCCTGCTCGATATGGACCCGAAGCTTGTCGAGCAACTGATCGGCGAGCAGTACAAGGGCAAGGAAAAGCTGTTGTCGTCAAACGTCCACGCGCTGCATCTCGGCCGCGACTGGGCTTTGCAAAATCTCAAATGCCCGATCGGCTTGCGCATCAAGAAATCCGACAAGGTCGGTGATCGTATTTTCATCGAAGGCAACAGCGCCGCCGCCCTCGGCGCGGTGTATGGCGGCGCCACCGTCTGCGCCTGGTATCCGATCACGCCGTCATCGTCGCTGGCCGACGCTTTCACCAGCCATTGCAAGAAGCTGCGGCATGATCCTAAAACCGGAAAGGCCAAATACGCCATCGTTCAAGGCGAGGACGAACTCGCTTCGATCGGCATCGTGATCGGCGCGTCATGGAACGGCGCCCGCGCCTTTACCGCGACCTCCGGTCCGGGCATCTCGCTGATGCAGGAGTTCATCGGCCTGTCCTACTTCGCCGAGGTTCCGGCGGTGATCATGAATGTACAGCGCGCCGGACCCTCGACCGGCATGCCGACCCGCACCCAGCAATGCGACATCATGGCCTGCGCCTACGCCTCGCACGGCGACACCAAGCATGTGTTGCTGTTTCCGGAAGACCCCGCCGAAGCCTTCGAATTCGCAGCTCAGGCGTTCGATCTTGCCGAACGCCTGCAGACCATGATCTTCGTGATGCTCGATCTTGATATCGGCATGAACCATCGGCTCAGCCGCCCGCTCAAATGGGACGACGCCCGGCAATATGACCGCGGCAAGGTGATGACGGCGGAGATGCTGGATGATGGTCGCGACTTCGGACGCTATCTGGATGTCGATGGCGACGGCATCCCGTACCGCACCTATCCCGGCTCCCACCCCACCAAGGGTTCGTTCTTCACCCGCGGCACATCGCGCGACCGTTATGCGCGCTATTCCGAGGAAGGCGCTGTTTACGCCGACAACATGCAGCGGCTGGTGCGCAAATTCGAGACCGCGCAGGACTTGGTGCCGCGGCCACTGCAAGCCAATGCCGCCAAACCCGCCAAATATGGCGTGATCTATTTCGGCTCGACTGCGCCGGCCATGGATGAAGCGATCGGGCTATTGGAGGCGCGCGGACATCACCTCGACAGGCTCCGTATCCGCGCCTTCCCGTTCCATTCCAGCGTTGCAAGCTTCATCGCCGACCACGACTTCGTCTATGTGGTCGAACAGAACCGCGATGGGCAACTCCGCTCGCTGATCGTCAACGAGAACGGCATCGATCCGGTCCGGCTTGTTCCGGTGCTGCATTATGACGGCACCCCGATTACCGCGCGCTTCATCGCCGGCGCGATCGGCGACCATCAGGATCAGCTCCAGGTAACCCCGCGCCGCAAGGTTAAGTCATGACCTATATCGCCAAGCCGAAATTCCAGCATCCCGGCCTTCCGAAGAACGATCTCGGCTACACCCACCGCGATTACGAAGGCAAGATTTCGACGCTATGCGCCGGCTGCGGTCACGAATTCGATCACGGCATCGATCATCGAGGCCTGTTACGAGCTTTCGATCGAGCCGCACCGCGTCGCCAAGATTTCCGGGCATCGGCTGCTCCTCAAAGACGCCGGACTATTTCCTCGGCAATTCGCACGGCTTCAATTCAGTCCATGGCCGGATGCCGTCGGTCTTGACCGGCGCCAATCTGGCGAACCGCGACCTGATCTATCTCGGCGTCTCCGGCGATGGCGACTCGGCCTCGATCGGCTTCGGCCAGTTCGCCCATTCGATCCGCCGCGCCGTCAACATGACCTATATCGTCGAGAACAACGGCGTTTACGGCCTCACCAAGGGCCAGTTTTCGGCCACCGCCGACCGTGGCTCGAAGAACAAGCGCGGTCTGATGAACAACGACAACGCCATCGACCTCGTGGCGATCGCACTCCAGCTCGGCGCGAGCTTCGTGGCGCGGAGCTTCTCCGGCGACAAGATCCAGCTGGTGCCGCTCATCGCCGCCGCTATCCAGCACAAGGGGGCGGCGTTCATTGACGTCATCAGCCCCTGCGTCGCCTTCAACAACCATGCCGGCTCGACCAAGAGCTTCGACTATGTGCGCGAACACAACGACGCGGTAAATCGCCTGGACGTCATCACCGGCCGCGACCCGATCACGGTCGATTACGCGCCGGGCACCGTGCAGATTGTCGAGCAGCACGACGGCACCAAACTGGCGCTGCGCAAGATCGATGCGGACTATGACCCGCATGATCGCGTGGGCGCGATGACATTCCTGCAGAAGCACGCCGCCAAGGGCCAGATCGTCACCGGCCTGCTGTACGTCGATCCGGAGTCGGAAGACCTGCACAGCCATCTCGACACGGTGGATACCCCGCTCAACGCGCTCGACGAGCAGGCGCTGTGTCCGGGCTCCGCGGCGCTGGACAAGATCAACGCCAGCCTGCGCTAGCCGCGACCTGGACCTTTGTCAGTGGGCGTGGACTATTTGGTTTCGAAGAAAAAGTCCTCGCTACCGGATAGCGAACCGTAGCTGAAAGGTTGCTGCCGCCGGCCCGTGGCCGCCAAGACGTCATCTCTCACCAGATCGAACAGGCGACGCAGTTCAAGATTTGGCGTTTGAATGCGGTTGATCAGCGCTGTTGCAAACGGGCTGTTCTTGCCATCGCCGTCGAGTGCCGTTTCGCCGTGTTTGGCGGCGTAGACGATCAGCACGCCGGGATCAGGCTCGATCGGACCCAGGCCTCTGGTGATGGATCGGCTTGCTACGGTTCGTTTCATCTGGCCCAGAAAAGGATTGTCCCGGCAGGCGTCGAGAATAACCAGCTTTAGTTTCCGCGCACCCTCGATCATGCTGAGAACCTTGCTGACGTCTACCGTTTCCAGATCGACATCCCTGTCGACCTTCAACTCGGCATCAACCGGTATCATGTAATTGACGCCGCGAGATTCGATGCCATGCCCGGAATAATATACCGTGGCCCAGTCAGCCGTATCGGCAACCCTTGCAAATTCGGCCAATGTCGAAAGCAGTTGATCACGCGTCAGATCAATCCTGAGCGTGACAGATTGAAATCCCGTGGCCTTGAGGGCTTTAGCAAGAGCTTCCGCATCGTTGGTCGCGTTCGGCAACACCGGAACGTGCTGATATTTTCCGTTGCCGATGACAAGCGCTACCCGACGACCGAATTCGCCGACGATGGCTGGTTTCGGAAGCGTCGGCGACGGAGCGGTCGCAGACGGCATTTCCAGCTTGGGCGACTGCGCCGATTTTTTCGAACTTCTTTCAGCGCTCTGCTCCTGATTTACCCGCGTTGTCGGCTGCATCAGGGCCGGGCCACCTTGGGCATTCTGAATGCAGCGACCTACTCTCTCCCAGAAGCCCGCATAATACTGCCCCGTATAGGGAGCAATTCCCATTTCGGTTCGGACCTTCAATCTGCAGTTATAGGGATCGGCCCCGAACGCAACATTGATTGAAGCAATGAGCCCGGCAGCAATACTCGCAACCAGTAGAAAGTGTCTTCTTTTTTGCATCGTCTGTCCCTCGGCACCCGATCCGGAGATTCCTTTCTGCAACATGCATCGGAATATCGGGAGGTACTGTGAGGAACATCACATGGTAGTTTTCGAAGAGCCGTGTCACCATAGTGCAAATTGAGCCTCAGTTCCGATTCAACGGAACGGAGGCTCCACGGCGAAACCGGTCAGGTGCTGACGAGGTTCATGAATATCTGCGTGAACGGCTTGGCCAGAATGGGTCCCAGCTTCGGGATGATCTCCTGGATATGCGGAGTCTTCATGTGCGCGTCGATCGCAGCCTTGTCGGCCCATGTCTCATAGGTCAGAAAGCGGCCCGGCTCAGATTGCACCTCCAGCAGCGCATAATGTTGGCAGCCGGGTTCGGTGCGCGCCTTTTCGGCGAACGGAACCATCAGCGCGCGGAGCTCGTCTGCCTTGTCTGGTTTGGAAACAATTTCAGCGATGATGTAAATCGCTCCGCTGCCCGCTGCGTTCGCGGGCTGCGCGGCGATCAGAGCCGCGAAAGCAGCTCCCTGGACAAGGGTACGGCGATCAAGGGTTAGCATTCGTTCCTCCCTGTGATGGTTGTTGGATACGCGGCGACTGCCGCTATCCGTAGAATTTTTTTGCTGCGCATCTTGCGCGGAGTTTCTTGCCAAGCAGCAAAGCATGGCCGCACGGCATCTGCCTAGGGAGGGGGAGGCCGTTCACGTCAGGGAAAATACCCGTTCCGCTGTCATTAGAGCCGCAAGATCGCCGCCAATCAGCCAATTTTCGGGGATCGAAATGATGTGAATGGCGTTATGCTGTGGAGATACGCATACTCCCTTGGTCGGCACCCCTCCCCGCAGACTTGTTGGCAGAATTCGGCTCTCCCCAGATCAGGGTCCCGAAAACCGGCAATGGATCAACCCCGACAGAAGCAGGCATCATGAATCCCGTCAAAGCACTCGAAAATCATGGTCAGGCAGTCTGGCTGGATTTCCTGGCCCGCGGCTTCGTCGCCAAAGGCGACCTGAAGAAGCTGATCGACACCGATGGCATCAAAGGCGTCACATCGAACCCCTCGATCTTCGAAAAGGCGATCGGCAGCTCCGATGAATATGACGGCGCGATCGGCAAGGCGCTGAAAAAAGGCGATCGTCCGGTCGCGGACTTGTTCGAACATCTTGCCGTTGAGGATATCCAGCACGCAGCCGACGTGCTGCGGCCGGTCTACGATCATCTCAACGGAAATGACGGTTTCGTCAGCCTCGAAGTCTCGCCTTATCTGGCGATGGATACCAAAGCCACCATTGTCGAAGCCGAACGGCTTTGGAAAGAAGTCGACCGCAAGAACCTGATGGTCAAGGTGCCGGGGACGCAGCAGGGCCTGCCCGCAATCCAGCATCTGATCGGCGAGGGCATCAGCATCAACATCACGCTGCTGTTCTCGCAAAAGGTCTACGTGAAGGTCGCCGAGGCCTATCTCGCCGGTCTCGAAAAATATGTCGCGAAAGGTGGCGATCCCTCTCATGTCGCCAGCGTCGCCAGCTTTTTCGTCAGCCGCATCGACAGCGCGGTGGACAAGCAGCTCGACGAGAAGATCGCAAGAGCGAACGACCCCACCGAGAAGGAGCGCCTGGCCGCCCTGAAGGGCAAGATCGCGATCGCCAACGCCAAGCTCGCCTATCAGGATTACAAGCGGCTGTTTTCCGGGGCGCGTTGGGACAAGTTGGCGGCCAAAGGCGCCAAGCCGCAGCGGTTGCTGTGGGCTTCGACCGGCACCAAGAACAAAGACTATCGCGATGTGCTCTATGTCGAAGAGCTGATCGGTCCCAACACCGTCAACACCGTCCCACCGGCGACGCTCGACGCGTTTCGCGATCATGGCAAGCCGCGCGACAGCCTTGAGGAAAATGTCGAAGAGGCCGGACACGTGCTCGCCGAACTCGATAGATCCGGCATCTCGCTCGATGCGATCACTGCCGAGCTGGTCAAGGACGGGGTCAAGCAGTTCGCCGACGCCGCCGACAAGCTTTACGGCGCGGTCGCGCATAAACGCGCGGCCTCGCTGGGCGGCGGCATCGATCCGCAGCAACTGGCGCTGGGCGGCAGCATCGGCAAGGCCGTCGAGAAAAGCACCGAGGATTGGCGGGCGTCCGCCAAGATACGCCGCCTCTGGCAACACGACAAATCGGTCTGGACCGGCACTGACGAAGACAAGTGGCTGGGCTGGCTGCGCAGTCCCGCCTCAGCCGATATCGCGGACTATGAGGACTTTGCCCAGAAGGTGAGAGGGCAAAACTTCACCGACGCCGTGGTGCTCGGGATGGGCGGATCGAGCCTCGGACCGGAAGTGATGGCGCGGACCTTCGAGAAGAAAGCCGGCTTCCCGAAGCTGCATGTGCTCAACTCGACCGACCCCGCCCAGGTCCGCAACCTGCAGGCTTCGATCAACGTCGCGAATACGCTCTTCATCGTCTCCAGCAAATCCGGCGGCACCACCGAGCCGAATGTGATGAAGGACTATTTCTTCGCGCGAGTGTCGGAGGCCATTGGAGCCGACAAGGCCGGCCATCGATTCATCGCGGTGACTGATCCCGGCTCTTCTTTGGAAAAGGTTGCCGCCAAACAAGGCTTCGCCCGCGTTTTCCACGGCGATCCAACGATCGGCGGACGTTACTCCGTGCTGTCGCCGTTCGGGCTGGTGCCCGCCGCTGCCGCCGGCATCGACCTTCGCACCTTGCTGGGGCATACGCTGACGATGGTGCGTTCTTGCGGACCGGATGTGCCGCCGCAGGAAAATCCGGGCGTGCAATTGGGTCTCGCCATGGGACTCGCCGGGCTCGAAGGCCGCGACAAGGTCACTATCCTGTCGTCGGCGAAGATCGCCGATTTCGGCGCCTGGGCCGAGCAATTGATCGCGGAATCCACCGGCAAGGACGGCAAGGGCTTGATCCCGATCGACGGCGAAACCCTGGGTGACGTCACGCTGTATGGCAAGGATCGATTCTTCATTGATCTTCGCACCGAGAGCGAAAGCGACGCGACACATGAGGACAAGCTTTCGGCGCTGGAAAAGGCCGGGCATCCGGTGGTGCGTATCGTCGTGAAATCGATCGACCATATCGGCCAGGAATTCTTCCGGTTTGAGATGGCGGTAGCTGTCGCGGGCTCGGTGCTCGGCATCGACCCGTTCAACCAGCCCGACGTCGAGGCCGCCAAGATCAAGACCCGGGAATTGACCGCGGCGTTCGAAAAGACCGGCTCGCTTCCCAAGGAGCATCCGGTGATCTCGACCGACGTGGCCGATATTTACACCGACGACAAAAACGCCGCGGCCCTGCGCAAGGCCGGCGCCAATGGCGATCTCGGCTCGTGGTTGAAGGCCCTTTTTGCGCGCTCCGGTGCGAACGATTATGTGGCGCTGCTCGCCTATATCGAACGAGACCATGCCCACATCGACCGCCTGCAGCACATGAGGCTGGCGGTGCGCGACAAGCGACATGTCGCAACCTGCGCCGAGTTCGGACCGCGCTTCCTGCACTCCACCGGACAAGCCTACAAGGGTGGGCCTGACAGCGGCGTATTTTTGCAGATCACCGCCGATGATGCCAAGGATCTTGCCGTGCCCGGCCAAAAGGCCAGCTTCGGCGTGATCAAGGCGGCCCAGGCGCGCGGAGATTTCGGGGTGCTGACCGAGCGCGGCCGGCGCGCGCTGCGCGTACATCTTAAGGGCGATCTCGGAGCCGGACTGAAGATGCTGGATGCCGAGATTCAGAAGGCGCTGAACTAGATTTGAGGCACGACCAGACACCGGAACGCGCTGGAGGACACCCCCAGCGCAATATTTCAATCCATCTAACGCTTTAGGAATCCAAAAATGCAGCTCGGCATGATCGGCTTGGGTCGGATGGGCGGCAATATCGTCCGCCGCCTCATGAAGCACGGACACACCACTGTCGTTTACGACAAGGATCCGAAAGCCGTCGCGGCGATCGGAGCCGACGGCGCGGTCGGCGCGGGGGCCCTGGAAGACTTCGTCAGCAAGCTCGAGAAGCCGCGAACCGCCTGGGTGATGCTGCCGGCGGGCAAGATCACCGAAGCGACGATCGAGACGCTGTCAAAACTAATGCAGGCCGGCGATGTCATCATCGATGGTGGCAACACGTTTTGGCAGGACGACGTACGCCGCGGCAAAGCGCTCAAGGAACGCGGCATCCATTATATCGATGTCGGCACATCCGGCGGCGTCTGGGGTATCGACCGCGGCTATTGCATGATGATCGGCGGCGACAAAGCGGTGGTCGATCGCCTCGACCCGATCTTTTCGGTCTTGGCGCCAGGCATCGGCGATATCGAGCGCACCGGCGGGCGCGAGGGTCGCGATCCGCGTATCGAGCAGGGTTACATTCACGCCGGCCCGGTCGGCGCCGGACATTTCGTCAAGATGGTTCACAACGGCATCGAATATGGCTTGATGCAGGCCTATGCCGAGGGTTTCGATATTTTGAAGAATGCCAATATTGACGCCCTGCCCGCTGAGCATCGTTTCGATCTCGAGATCGCCGATATCGCCGAGGTATGGCGGCGCGGCAGCGTGATCCCGTCATGGCTGCTCGATCTCACCGCCTCGGCGCTCGCGAAAAATCCAACCCTTGAGAACTATTCGGGATTTGTGGAGGACTCCGGCGAAGGCCGCTGGACCGTCAACGCCGCCATCGATGAAGCCGTGCCCGCTGAAGTCCTGACCGCGGCCCTGTTCGCACGCTTTCGTTCGCGCAAGCAGCACACCTTCTCGGAAAAGATCCTTTCGGCGATGCGCGATGGTTTCGGCGGCCATAAAGAGCCGCAACAGGGCCCGGCTGAGGCCGCCAAGCCAAAGGCTGGCCGCTCGTGACGGAGGTTCCTCCAAAGCAGAAGAAGCCCGATCCCTGCTGCTTCGTCATCTTCGGCGTTACCGGCGATCTGGCGCACCGGCTGGTGCTCCCTGCCCTCTATAATCTTGCGGCGACAGAACTTTTGCCCGACAAATTCTGCATCGCCGGCATTGCCCGCAAGGGGATGTCAAGCGATGCCCTGCGCGACAGCCTGATGAAGGGCTTGCGCCAGTTCGCGACCCGCCCCGTGGACGATGCGATCGCCAAACGCCTGCTGGAGTGCCTCACCTGCATTGCCGCCGATCCGAGCGAGCCGGCCTCGTTCGACGAGATGCGCAAGCAGATCGAGAAACTGGAAGCGACGCGGAAGACCGGAGGCAATCGCCTGTTTTATCTGGCTACGCCACCCAATGCGTTTGCGCCGATCAGCCGGGAACTCGGCCGCGCCGGCATGCTGAAGGAAGAAAACGGAGTGTGGCGGCGGCTGGTGGTCGAAAAGCCGTTCGGAACCGATCTCGCCTCGGCCCGGGCCCTGAACGGAGAGTTGCTGAAAATCGTCGACGAGCAGCAGATCTATCGGATCGATCATTATCTCGGCAAGGAGACGGTCCAGAACATCCTGGTGCTGCGCTTCGCCAACGGCATGTTCGAGCCGATCTGGAATCGAAATCACATCGATCATGTCCAGATCACGGTCGATGAAAAGCTCGGCGTTGGCCACCGCGGCAGCTTCTACGACGCTACCGGGGCGCTCCGCGACATGGTGCCCAACCATCTGTTCCAGTTGTTGTCGCTGGTGGCGATGGAGCCGCCCGCGCGATTTGACGCGCATGCGGTCCGCTCGGAAAAAGCCGAAGTGCTGGCGGCGATCCAGACCTTGACCGAGGCGGAGGCGCTGCAAAATTCCGTTCGCGGCCAATATCAGGGTGGCAAGATCGACGACACCGAGATCGAGGACTACCGCAAGACCGAGGAGGTCAAGCCAAACAGCACCACCGAAACCTATGCCGCGCTGAAGCTGACCATCGACAATTGGCGCTGGGCCGGCGTCCCGTTTTACCTGCGCACCGGCAAAGTGCTGGCAACCAAGCGCACCGAGGTGGCGATCAAGTTCAAGCAGGCGCCGTTTGCAATGTTTCGCGACACGCCGGTGGACCGGCTGTCGCAGAATTATCTCGTCATCAGCATTGAACCCACCGAGGGGATCATGCTGCAGTTCAACACCAAGATACCGGGGCCGACGATTTCCATCGATGGCGTCGAGATGAAATTTCGCTACAAGGATTACTTCAAGACAGAGCCGAGTACCGGCTATGAGACGCTGATCTACGACTGCATGATCGGCGACAATATCCTTTTTCAGCGTGCCGATAGTGTCGAAGCCGGTTGGCAGGCGGTGCAGCCATTCCTCGACGCGTGGAAGAAAGCAGGCGCCACGGGCCTTCAAACCTACAAGGCCGGCAGCGAAGGTCCCGCC
This sequence comes from uncultured Pseudomonadota bacterium, assembly GCA_963725555.1. Classification (GTDB taxonomy): domain Bacteria; phylum Pseudomonadota; class Alphaproteobacteria; order Rhizobiales; family Xanthobacteraceae; genus Bradyrhizobium. The sequence goes on from CAVRYV010000012.1 coordinate 122,679, forward strand.
GAGGCCGACGAGCTGCTTACGCGCGACGGCCGCAACTGGCGGAAGTGATGACTCCGAACCAATCTCACCAAGGTAAGATCAAGGTGGTCGCGGTTACCGATCCGGCGGCGCTTGCGGAGGCAGCGACCGAACGTATCGTGACACGGATCGCTGCGAACGGTGGTCGCATCGCGATTTGCCTCGCCGGCGGATCGAGCCCGAAACAACTTTATCAACTGCTCGCGACCGACGCCTATCGGAGCCGGATACCGTGGGACCGCGTGCACTGGTTCGTCGGCGACGAGCGGTTTGTCCCGCCGAACAATCCCCTCAACAATATGGCAATGGCACGGGGTGTCTTTCTGGATCGCTGGGCGCCGGCCGCCAACATCCACCCGATTCCGACCGATTGCGCCGACCCGCAAGAGGCCGCCCGCCGTTATGAGCGCGAGCTTAAATCTTTCTATGGCGCCGATACGCTGGATTCGGCCCGGCCCCTCTTCGATGTCGTATTGTTGGGGGTCGGGCCGGACGGCCATACCGCATCGCTGTTTCCCGATTATCCTGCCGTCGAGGAGACCGAGCGTTGGGTGATCGACGTCCCCAAAGCCCACGTCGAGCCGTTCGTACCACGGGTCACGCTGACGCTGCCGGCGCTTGGCTCCTGTCGCGAAATGCTGTTCGAGGCCAGCGGCTCGGGAAAACGTCCGATCCTGACGCGCGTGCTCGGTGGCGAGAACCTGCCCGCCAACCGCGCCTATTCCGTCGCCGAAACCACCTGGCTGGTGGATGCCGCGGCGTTGCCGGAGAATTTTCGTGCCGAATGACGGCAACGCAATAGCGTGTGCGCTTGTCGTGATGGGCGTGTCCGGCTCCGGCAAGAGCACCATCGCCGACAAGCTCGCCGAGCGGTTGGGCTGGAGCTACGAAGACGGCGATAAATTTCATTCCGCAAGCAACATCGCCAAGATGAAAGCCGGCCATCCCCTCACCGACGAAGACCGCTGGCCCTGGTTGCAGGCGATCGCGGACGAAATCGATCGGGTATGCCGGGCTGGCGGCCACACCGTTATTGCCTGCTCGGCGCTCAAGCGCGCCTATCGCGACATTCTGGTGCACGGCCGGAGCGATGTCCGGATCGTCTATCTCAACGGCACGCAGGAATTGATCGCCGGCCGCCTCGCCGAACGGAAGGGCCATTTCATGCCGTCCGGACTCTTGGCCAGCCAATTCGCAACCCTCGAATCTCCGGACGCCGAAGAAAATCCGGTGACGGTATCGATCGACGGTTCGGTTGATACGATCGTTGATGACATCGTGCGCGGACTTGGGCTAAGTGCCCGCCCTGATAACCACGACGAAGCCAGGACCCGCCCATGAACCGCATCGCCCTTGTCGTCTCGGATGTCGACGGCACGCTGCTGACCAAGGACAAGACCTTGACCGAGAGCACCAAGCGCGCGGTGCGGCAGCTGGAAGAGCGCGGCATCGCCTTCACCATTACCTCGAGCCGTCCGACCATCGGCATGCGTTTTCTGATCGAACCGCTTGCGATTACACTGCCAGTCGGCTCTTTCAACGGCAGTTCAATCGTCGATGCGCACCTGAATCCGATCGAACAGCATCTGGTCCCCGCTGCTGCGGCTCAGCGCAGCATCGATCTGCTGGACGAATTCGGCGTCGACATCTGGCTGTTCACCAACGACCAGTGGCTCACCCGCAACGGCGACGGCCCATACGTTCCGTTTGAAAAGCGCGCCATCAAGGCCGATCCGACCCTGGTTCAGGATTTCACGCCTCATTTGTCGAACGTGTGCAAAATCGTCGGCGCCTGTGGCGATGCGGAGTTGATGCAACGCTGCGAAATCGCGATGCAAAAAGAATTGGGCACGCAAGCCACCGCGGCTCGATCGCAAAGCTATTATCTCGACGTCACACCGCCCGGCCGCGACAAGGGTACGTTCGTGCGGGCGATGGCCCAGCGCCTCGGGATTTCAACCGATGCGGTTGCCACCATCGGCGACATGCAGAACGACCTCGCGATGTTCAAGACAAGCGGCGTCTCTTTCGCGATGGGCAACGCAAGCGACAATGTGAAGAAGCTTGCGACCCATGTCACGACGTCGAACCAGGAAGAAGGTTTCGACGGCGCGATGGAGATTATTTTGAAGAATAACGCGGCGAACTAACGCCCGCGCTAAGTTCTTCGTCAGCTTACTTGGACCGTTGCACCGCCGGCTTTTCGGCGGGCTTTTTTGCATCATTGAGGTTATGCGCGGTATTGATCAGCGCGATGTGGGTCAAGGCTTGCGGGAAGTTCCCGGTCTGACGCCCTGCGCCGGAATCGAATTCCTCCGCCAGCAAGCCAAGATCGTTCGCCACCGCGACTACGCGATCGAACAGCATCTGCGCCTTGGCGATGTCGCCCCCAAGCACATAAGCGTCCGCGAGCCAAAGGCTGCAGGCGAGAAAAGCACCTTCGATCGGTTGCCGTTCATCCGACACCCTGCGAGGGTCGTGCCGCAGCACAAACCCATCCCGGATCAGATATTTTTCGACGGCGGCGATGGTGCCGCGAACGCGCGGGTCCGATGCCGGCAGGAAACCAACGGACGGCATCAGCAGGATGCTGGCATCGAGCACTTTCGATCCGTAGGATTCGACAAACGCATTTTGCTCGGGATCGAAGCCCCGCTCGCAGACGTCGCGAAAAATAGTGTCGCGCAGCCGACGCCACTGATCCAGCGGCGCATCGAAGCGGAACTTCTCGGCGCTCTTGATGCCGCGGTCGAACGCGACCCACGTCATCACCTTTGACGAAACGTAGTGCAGTCCGGCGCCGCGGACTTCCCAGATACCTTGATCGGGCTGGTCCCATACTTCAGCCAGATGCTCCAGCACCTTGCATTCCAAGTCCCATGTTCCCTCATCTAAATCCAATTCGGCCATCCGCGCCTGATGAAACGCATCGATCAATTCGCCATAGACATCGAGTTGAAGTTGCGCATGCGCGGCATTACCGATCCGAACCGGCTGCGAGCCTTCGTAGCCCGGCAACCAATCGGCGGTCCATTCCAGCAGGCGCCGCTGGCCTTTGATGCCGTACATGATCTGCATGTTAGCCGGCGCACCGGCGGCGGCGCGCAGCAGCCAATTATGCCAGGCGGTGGCCTCCTCGGTGTAGCCGCTGTTCATCAGCGCCAGCAGCGTAAAGGTGGCGTCGCGGAGCCAGCAAAAGCGATAATCCCAATTGCGGGCGCCCCCAAGCTTTTCCGGAAGCGACGTCGTCGGTGCGGCGACGATGCCCCCGGTCGGGGCATAGGTCAGCGCCTTCAGCGTCAGCAAGGAACGCATCACAAGGGCGCCGCTTTCGCCTTCGTAGGTGCAACGGCCGCACCATTCAGTCCAGAAGTCTTCGGTTTCCTGCAATGCCTGCGCAGGATCAATGGGCGCCGGAACCGGCAAATGCGACGGCCCGTAGGTGAGCACGAAGGGCACCGTCTCCCCCGCGCTGACTTCGAAGTCGGCCACGGTGGTCATGTCTTCGCCGCGGGTCTCGACACGCGTTCGAAGCACCGTCATGTCGGGGCCGCAAATCGCCAGCAGCGCGCCGTCTTCGGTTCGCTTGACCCATGGGATATCGCTGCCGAATCCAAACCGGATCACCAGTTCCATCCGCAGCTTCACCCGGCCGCTTATGCCGCGCACCAGCCTGACGATGTCGGACGCGGCGCCGCGTGGCGGCATGAAATCAATCAGGGCGATGGTCCCGTTTTCCGTCTCGAAGCGCGTCTCGAGGACCAGCGTGTTGTCCCAGTAGCGGCGGGAGGCTTTTGTGACATCGTCGGCGGGCGCGATCAGCCATCGACCCTGCTCGGGCGTGCCGAGCAAAGCGGAGAAACAGGCATCGGAATCGAAGGCGGGCCAGCACAGCCAGTCAATCGATCCGTCGCGCCCGACCAAAGCCGCGGTTTCGCAATCGCCGATCAATCCATAGTCTTCGATTTTGCAGGACAAAATCTTGTCACCGGTTGAGTGGATAATGGTCAGCTTGTTGTCCGCACCCGGACTCCCGTGGCAGCCTTGAGGGCGGGAATGTCGATCACCGGTGCGATCTCGTCGATCGCAACCGGCAATCGTCGCCGCCAGTTCGGATGTTCGTTCACGGTGCCGGGAATATTGGGCTGGTCGATCACGCCCAGCAGGTCCTCGAGTGATAACGTCAGCAGCCGGGATTTGGTTCGCGCCAGGAAAGCCGCGATCGCATAGAGATCGTCGCCGTCGATGGCGTGGTGACGTAGCGCGTCGGTCAGCATGCCCAGGGCATGCCATCGCGCATCGTCACTTTCGCCGGGATCGATTCCCAACGATCGTTTCAGCTTCAGATCGCTGAAGCGGCGCCATCCGGCATAGCTCGACAGATCGTGGGTGTTGAAGGTGACGAGGGCATTGGGTGCATAATGCTCGATGCCACGAAACGCCCCCCGATCGTCGCGCTCGAACATCATCACCTGATACGACCAAATGCCCCAATCCGCCATTTGCTCGCGAAAGCCTTCCGGAACGGTGCCGAGATCCTCGCCGATCACCACGCAGCGATGCGCCGCGCTTTCCTGTGCGGTCGCCGCCAATAGCGCCTCGAACGGCATTTGCACATAGACGCCGTTGTCAGCTGCAAACCCGTGCGGCACGAGATAGAGCCGTTTCAGCCCGAGCACGTGATCGAGCCGGATCGCGCCCGCGTGGCGCATCGAAGCCCGAAGCATCTCCCGATAGGGCTCAAAGGACTGAATTTCCAGACCGGCGGCGTTGAACCCCGCCAGGCCCCAGTTTTGCCCTGCCGTATTTAGCGGGTCCGGCGGCGCGCCGACGGAAAGACGGCGCGAAATCGCGATCTGCTCGTTCCAGGCATCGAACCCGCCGGACTCCACGCCAACCGCGACATCGAGATAGAGACCGACTTTCATGCCAAGCCTGGTCGCAAGATCCCCGCAAGCCTGCAGCTGTCGATCCGCCGTCCATTGTACAAATTCGACGAATTCGATTTCAGTCGCATCGGGGCCCTTGCGTAGGCCGGCACATTTGGCCTCGTCGGGCTGTCGCCATGGCTTGGGCCATTCCCACCAGGGCTTGTTGAATCGATGCCTCAGCACTTCAAAGCAGGCGAACCGCGATAGCAGCGGCCCACGCTCGGCACGAAATTTCTCGAAATCCTGTTGGCGGTCGGGTGACTGATCGGCCTTGAATCGTTCGAATGCCAGGCGCAATGCGCGCCATTTCAGCTCGGCGACGGCAGTATAATCGACGAGATCGCCCCGCCTCAGCTCAGCGATGGTGCTGCCGCTCTTGGCGAAAGCGGCGGGCACAAATTCCGGCAATCTTTCAACATCGATATAAAGAGCATTGAGAAACAGCCGGCTGTTGGGCGAATAGGGGCTGCAATCGGCGGGGCGATCGTCGAATAACGCATGCAGCGGATTCAGACCGATGCCATCGGCTCCCAACTGGGCGGCAAGTTCAATCAGCCCTTCGAGATCGCTGAAATCGCCGATACCCCAATTGCGGGCCGACCGGATGCCGTAAAGTTGGACCGCCAACAGCCAGCAGCGGTCGAAATCGCCGCCGAAAGCCCTTGGGGGCGCTACAATGAACGGTACCACTTCCGTGACGGAGGACGCATCCGTCAGTTGCAGCCGGTACGACCCGATCGGCAAATCCTCCGGCCAGTCGACGATGCGATGGCCGGTCTCGCCCTCCGCGATAACCGCAAGACCGGCAACGATTTTCCAGCGTAACGGGAATCTGGCAGCCTCAGCGAATTCGGTTCGAGCCGGCTGGCCGCATCGAATTACCACCACCCCGCCGAGAAGACGGTGTGGGACTCGAACCGGCAGGGCATCGAGGATGATCCTCAGCGCTGCTTCGTCTGTCACATGGCGGTGACCCTGACCGTCGATAAAATCGGTCTGGATTCCGGCGTCTCTAGCTTTGGTGAAAAGGTCCATTCGGCACGCGGTTTGCACGCAACAATAAGCGATTGTCACGAAATTCTTTAGATACAGGAAGAGGATAGCCGTGCATAACTCACTGCCGTCCCCGACGTTCCCCGGGAACCAATGCACGGCGAGCGGCTTGATATATATCTACGAAACGTCTCCTTTCCCGCTTAAGAAACGGGACGTCATTTCCATGTCAATGGCATCACCGTGAACAAAACAACTCAAACTGTCGAGAGCGCCGAAGTCGGCGGCGCGTTTCATATTGAAGACATCTATCCGCTGGTCGACGGCGGCCGCTTTCCCGTGAAGCGTATCGCCGGGGAGCGTGTCGAAGTCTGGGCGGATATCTACCGCGACGGACACGACGTCTTGAACTCCGCGCTGGTCTGGCGGCGAGAGCGGGACCGCGAATGGCGCCGCGAGCCCATGACCCATTTCGGCAACGACCGATGGAGCGGATCGTTCGTCCCGGACCAACCCGGCCGCTACCTCTATGCAATCGAGGCCTGGACCGACGAATTCGCGACCTGGCGACATGGGTTCGAGCTCAAACAGAAAGCGGGCGTCGATCTTACCTTGGATGCGATCGAAGGCGCGGGCATGCTCACAAAGGCGCAGGCCGGGGGCAATGCTGCGGCGGCCGTGATCCTGCGGCAATGCGAGGATTTTCTTCAAACCGGCGACGCCGCGCCACTGCTCACCGCCGAATTAAAGGACGCCATGGCCGAGAGCCAGTTGCGCCCCGACCTGACACGATCGCAGTTGTTTCCGTTAATGGCGGACCGGCCCCGCGCGCGCGCCAGCGCATGGTACGAAATGGTGCCGCGCAGTCAGGGCCATATGCCGGGCCACCACGGCACGTTCAAGGATTGCATCGCGCGGCTGCCGGACATCGCGGCGATGGGCTTCGACGTCATCTACCTGACCCCGATTCATCCCATCGGTCACACCAACCGCAAGGGCCGCAACAACGCGGTGGCCGCGGCTGAAGGCGACCCCGGCAGTCCTTACGCCATCGGCGGCGCCGAAGGCGGCCACGATGCTGTGCATCCGGAATTAGGTACATTGGAGGACTTCCGCGGCTTCGTTTCGGCATGCAAGTTGCTCGAGATCGAGGTCGCGCTCGACTTCGCTGTGCAGTGTTCGCCCGACCATCCCTGGCTCAAGCAGCATCCGCAATGGTTCAAGCGCCGGCCGGACGGTTCGATGCGTTACGCGGAAAACCCGCCCAAGAAATATGAAGACATCGTCAACCCCGATTTCTCGTCCGAAGATGCCGGTGCGCTGTGGAATGCCTTGCGTGACGTCGTGCTGTTCTGGATCGAACAGGGGGTCAACATTTTTCGGGTCGACAACCCTCACACCAAGCCGTTCCGGTTCTGGGAATGGCTGATCCATGAAATCCAACTGCGCCATCCCGAAGTCATTTTTCTCGCGGAAGCCTTTACGCGTCCGAAATTGATGAAGGGCCTCGCCAAGCTCGGCTTTACGCAATCTTATACCTACTTCACCTGGCGAACCCAGAAGTGGGAGCTGGAGCAGTATCTGAACGAACTAACGGCCTATCCGGAGCGAGATTTCTATCGCCCGAATTTCTTCGTCAATACCCCGGATATCCTGCCCTATCACCTGCAAAGCGGCGAGACCTGGATGTTCAAATCCCGCGTCGCGCTGGCCGCTATGTTGTCCGGCACGTACGGCATCTACAACGGATTCGAACTGCTGGAACATGATCCGATTCCCGGCAAGGAAGAGTATCTCGATTCCGAAAAGTACGAGATCAAGGTGCGGGATTGGGACAAGGCCGGCAATATCAAGCCTTACATTCGCGATCTCAACCGCGTTCGCCAGGCAAACACGGCACTGCAACAGACCAGTAATCTGCGCTTTATTCCGATCGACGACGGCAACGTCATCGGCTTTGTCAAGGAATTGGTCGACCAAACCAGCAGCGTGGTGGTCGCTATTGCGCTGTCGCGTGAGCCGCACGAGTTCTGGTTTTCGCTCGCCGACGTCCAGGTCGGCCTTCCCGGCGAGCGCCGCCACGTCGCCGCCGTGGAGAACCTGATCACCGGCGAGCGCTATCCGGTCGAATGGGGCGGCATCCGTGTGCGCATCGATCCGATGCGCGACCCTGCGCTGCTCTTTCGCTGCCTGGCGTGAGGGCGGCCATGAATATCATGCCATCCGTGGATACCGCTGAGTTGCCGGTCACTGCCCGCGACAATGATGAGTTATGGTACAAGGATGCCGTAATCTATCAGCTTCACGTCAAAGCCTTCGCCGACAGCAATAATGACGGCATCGGTGATTTCGCAGGGTTGACCGAAAAGCTGGGCTATCTGCAGGACCTCGGCGTCACCGCACTGTGGCTGTTGCCGTTCTACCCGTCGCCTGGCCGGGATGACGGCTATGACATCGGCGATTACGGCGCGATCAATCCCGATTTCGGGACCATGAAGGATTTCCGGCGTTTCATCGTCGAAGCCAAGCGACGCGGCTTGCGGGTCATTACCGAACTCGTCGTCAATCACACCTCCGACCAGCACAACTGGTTCAAGCGCGCCCGCCGCAGTGACCCGAAGTCGAGCGCGCGCAACTGGTATGTGTGGAGCGACACCGACCAGAAATACGCCGGTACGCGGATCATCTTCACGGACACTGAAAAATCGAACTGGACTTGGGATACAGAGGCCAGCGCCTTCTACTGGCATCGCTTCTTCTCGCACCAGCCGGATCTCAACTTCGACAATCCGCGCGTGGTCAGCGCCATCGTCAAGGTCATGAAGCGCTGGCTCGATGCCGGTGTCGACGGTTTCCGTCTCGATGCGATTCCCTATTTGTGCGAGCGTGACGGCACCAACAACGAGAATCTGCCGGAAACCCACACCATTATCAGGCAGTTGCGCGCCGAACTCGACGCCTATGCCAAGGGCAAGGTGCTGCTGGCGGAAGCCAACCAATGGCCGGAGGACGTGCAGGAATATTTCGGCCGTGGCGACGAATGTCATATGGCTTATCACTTTCCGCTAATGCCGCGGATCTACATGGCGATCGCCCAGGAAGATCGATTTCCCATCACCGACATTCTGCGCCAGACGCCGGATATCCCGAATAATTGTCAGTGGGCGCTGTTTCTGCGCAATCATGACGAACTGACGCTGGAAATGGTCACCGACGTCGAGCGTGACTATCTGTGGTCGACCTACGCCAACGATCCGCGCGCGCGCATCAATGTCGGCATCCGCCGCCGGCTGGCCCCGTTGATGGACAACGACCGGCGCAAAATCGAGTTGATGAACTCGCTGTTGCTGTCGTTTCCGGGCACGCCGATCATTTATTATGGCGACGAGATCGGCATGGGCGACAACATCTATCTCGGCGACCGCAACGGCGTGCGTACACCGATGCAGTGGACACCGGATCGCAATGGCGGCTTCTCCCGCGCCGACCCGGCGCGGCTTTACGCTCCGACTATCATGGACCCGGTCTACGGCTACGAGTCTGTCAATGTCGAGGCCCAGTCGCGCAGCCTGTCTTCATTGCTGAGTGCGACCAAGCGCCTGATCTCGGTGCGCAAGTCCACGCTGGCGTTCGGCCGCGGCACCATGACGTTCATCCGCCCCGTCAATCGCTCCGTGCTCGCTTACGTCCGCCAGCATGGCGACGAGGTGATCCTCTGCGTCGCCAACCTGTCGCGTTCGGCGCAAGCGACCGAACTTGACCTGTCGGCGTGGAAGGACCGCATTCCCCTGGAAATGCTCGGACGTACGCACTTTCCGGCGATCGGCGAGGCGCCCTACATGATTATGCTGGCGCCTTACGGCTTTTACTGGTTTGAGCTGCGAGAGCGCGACAAATCGGAACATGTCGCCCCCTCCGTCGTTCCGGAATTCGAAACCCTTGTGGTGCCGCTGGGCGCGACATGGATGTCGCTGGCCCGCGCTCGCGGCGTATTCGAGCGCGACGTGTTGCCCGGATATCTGGCGCGAACGCGCTGGTACCCGGAGCGTTCGGCCAAGGAAATTCAACCGACACTGACTTCGGCGATTCCGTTCTGCGATATTGGCGACAATCGGCCCTGGCTGGCTTTTTTTGAAACCGCCCAGCGCGGCACGACAACGCGCTACGTGTTGCCGATGCGGATCGAGTGGATGCGGTTCGATCGCGAGCGCTATAATCCCCGTGCCTTTGCCGCGGTCCGCCAGGGCGCGCGCGAAGGAACCTTGCTGGATGTGGCAACGGACCAGATTTTCATCGCCCTTCTGCTGCGCAACCTGCACAATACCCTGACGGTTGAAGAACAAGACACGCGCCTTGAATTCAAGCCAACGTCCAGGCTGTCGGACAAGCCGCTCCGACCGCCGGAGCACATCCGTGCGGTCGAGACCGAGCAGTCCAACAGCACCGCGCTGGTGGACAACGATTACGTCGTCAAGATCTATCGAAAACTCGAATCCGGCATCAACCCGGAAATCGAGGTTGGCTGGTTCTTGACCGAGGTTGCAGGTTTTGCCAATACGCCTGCGCTGCTCGGCAGCGTTGAGCTGGTCGAAGGTGACAAAACCAGCGCGATCGCAATCGTGCACGCTTTTGTCGAAAATCAGGGCGATGCCTGGACCGTGACGTCGGCCTATCTCGATCGCTTTGTCGAAGAACAGCGTCTACTGGCACGAAGCGAACATCCGGGCGAAAGCGAGGAGCAGGTCCCCTATCTGCGCTACATGTCGCAAACCGGCAGGCGCGTCGCCGAAATGCACGTTGCCCTGGCCGGCAGCGAGGAATTTGCCGATTTCAGACCCGAACCGACCCGACCCGAGGACGTGAAACGCTGGATCGAAAATGCCGCCGTGCGTGCGGAGCGCGTCTTCGAGGTCTTGAGACAGCGGCGCGAGACGCTAAAGGAGGCCGATCGTCTATTGGTCGATCAGGCGCTGGCCCAGCGGGCGAAGCTGCGTGACCGGTTAAGCGCATTGCTTCCACGCCATATCGACGGCCTGAACATTCGCCACCACGGCGATTTCCATCTCGGCCAAATGCTGATCGTCAAGGATGACATCTTCATCATCGATTTCGAGGGCGAGCCGCGCCGGACACTGGCTGAACGCCGGGCCAAGGCGCCCGCCGCGCGCGACGCCGCAGGTCTGATCCGCTCGATCGACTATTCCGCCACCGCAGCCCTTGAGCGCGCACTCAAAGTGGCGCCGGACGAGGACGGCAAGCTTGCGGCGGCACTCGCTGAATGGCGCGATCGTTCGGTCGCGGCATTCCTGGGCGCCTACCACGAGACGATGACCGATCAACGCCTATGGCCTGCCGATCCTAATGCCGCCGAGCGGATGCTGGACTTCTTTCTGCTGGAAAAGGCGATCTACGAAATCGAATACGAATTAGCCCACCGGCCCGACTGGCTGCGCGTCCCGCTGACCGGGATGCTTCGAATATTGTCTCATCATACCAACGAGGCCTCATGACCACATTGCCCGCAGAGGCCTATGCAATCGTAGAAGGCCGCCATTCCGATCCATTTCGCTATCTCGGCGTGCATACCGAAGGCGACAAGACCGTGGTTCGCGCGTTCCTGCCAGAGGCCTCGAAGGTGGAGGCGATTGACGAGCATGGCGAAGCCGCGGCGCTGGCGCGCATTCATGACGCCGGGCTGTTCGCCGGCGCGCTCCCGAATGGCTCCCGGCGCTACCAATTGCGTGCGCGCTTTGGCGAGAACGTCGTCGACCTCGACGATCCCTATCGCTTTCCACCGATCTTGAGCGATTTCGACCTGTATTTGCTGGGTGAAGGCACCCATCAGCGGATTTACGACAAGCTGGGCGCGCATCCGATGACGCTGGACGGCGTCGAGGGCGTGGCATTCGTGGTGCTGGCCCCGAATGCACGGCGGGTCAGCGTGGTCGGCGACTTCAATTTCTGGAATGCGTTGCGGCACCCGATGCGCGTGCGCGGCATTGGCTATTGGGAGTTGTTCGTGCCCCATGCCACGTCGGGCGATCACTATAAATTCGATATCATCGGTCCGCAGGGTCAGCACCTGGCGCTGAAATCCGATCCGATGGCGTTTGCCGCGGAGATGCGCCCCAGCACCGCATCCATCGTCTTGGATGAGACCAAGCTGCCGCATCCACGCCCCGCGCCCTCAGGCATCAACGCGCTGACTGCGCCGATGTCGATCTATGAGGTCCATCTTGGTTCGTGGCGACGCAAGGGTAACAACGAATGGCTGACCTATCGCGATCTGGCCGAGCAGCTTCCGCGTTATGTCCGCGATCTCGGCTTCACCCACGTTGAATTCCTGCCGGTGAACGAGCATCCGTTCGACGGCTCGTGGGGATATCAGCCGACCGGCATGTTCGCTCCCACCAGCCGCTTCGGCACGCCGGAGGATTTTTCGGCGCTGGTTGACGCCTGTCACCGCGAAGGTCTCGGCGTGATGCTGGACTGGGTGCCCGGTCATTTTCCCGACGATCCGCATGGCCTCGGTAATTTTGACGGCACCGCGCTGTATGAGCACGCCAATCCGCTGCAGGGCCGCCACCTCGACTGGGGCACGCTGATCTATAATTACGGCCGCACTGAAGTCGTAAACTTCCTGGTGTCGAACGCATTGTTCTGGCTGGAACGCTATGCCATCGACGGCCTGCGCGTCGATGCGGTCGCCTCAATGCTGTATCTCGACTACAGCCGGCCTGCCGGTGGCTGGATCCCGAATAAATATGGCGGCCGGGAAAATCTTGAAGCCATCGATTTCCTGCGCCGCTTCAACACCGAGGTTTACGCGCGCTTTCCGCAGGCCACTACGGCCGCAGAAGAGTCAACCGCATGGCCGCAGGTGTCGCGCCCGGTAGAATATGGCGGACTGGGTTTTGGCTATAAATGGAACATGGGCTGGATGCATGACACACTGAATTACATCAGCAAGGATCCGATTCACCGCAAGCATCACCACGGGGACATCCTGTTCGGACTGCATTATGCCTTCTCGGAGAATTTCATTCTGCCGCTGTCGCATGATGAAGTCGTGCACGGCAAGCGCTCGCTGCTGGGCCGCATGCCCGGCGATGACTGGCAGCGCTTTGCCAATCTGCGCGCCTATTACGCTTTCATGTTCGCCCATCCCGGCAAGAAGCTGATGTTCATGGGCTGCGAGTTCGCCCAGGAGCGCGAATGGAATCACGATCGCTCGCTGGACTGGCATCTGCTCGGCCAGGAGAAGCACGCCGGTATCCAGTCCCTGATCCGCGATCTGAACCGGCTATATGCCGCATTGCCGGCGCTGCACCAGATGGATTGCGATCAATCCGGTTTTGAATGGATCGTGACCGACGATGCCGGCGGCAACGTGTTCGCCTGGATCCGCAAAGGCAACGATGCCCGCGCGCGCTGTCTGGTGGTCATTAATTTTTCGCCCAATGTATATCACAATTATCGCGTCCGGGTCCCGTTTGCCGGAAAATGGCGCGAGGTTCTCAATTCGGATTCCGCGCATTATGGCGGTAGCAATGTCGGGAACGTCGGCGAGGTACTGACGTTGGAAGGCCTTGTGCCCGAACTCGATCTCACCATCCCGCCGCTGGCTGCTATTTTTCTCGTACCGGAAAGCTGAGCATGCGACTCTCTGCTGGAACGTCCTCACGCCTCGGTGCAAGCTGGGACGGAAGGGGCACCAATTTTGCGCTGTTTTCGGCCAACGCGCAAAAAGTCGAGCTCTGCCTCTTCGACAGTCAAGGACGCCGCGAACTCGAACGCATCGAACTGCCCGAGCGCAACGAGGATGTCTGGCACGGCTATCTGAACGACGTCTCGCCCGGGCAGCTCTACGGCTATCGGGTTCACGGGCCCTATGAGCCCGAACATGGCCACCGCTTCAACGCCAACAAGCTGCTGCTCGATCCCTATGCCAAGCGGCTGGCCGGACGGCTGGTATGGAGCGACGCCCATTTCGCCTACCGCACCGGAAGCGCGCGCGAAGACCTGTCGTTCGATCGCCGTGACAATGCCCGCGGTATGCCGAAGGCCGTCGTCGTCGACGAGACCTTTAACTGGGGGCGTCGCGAGACACGGCCGAACATATCCTGGGAAGACACCATCATCTATGAAGCGCACGTCAAGGGCCTGACACAGAAACGCGAAGACGTACCGCCAATCTTGCGCGGTACCTATGGCGGCCTGTCGTCGCCGGCCATGATCGATCATCTCAAGCGGCTAGGCGTCACCACCATCGAGCTGTTGCCGATCCACGGGCTCGTCGACGACCGGACCCTGGTGGAAAAGAAGCTGTCGAACTATTGGGGCTATAACACCCTGTCGTTCTTCGCGCCGGAACCGCGTTACTCGCAGGACAATCCGCTCGATGCGTTCCGCACCACGGTGGCGCGACTGCACGATGCCGGCATCGAAGTGATGCTCGACGTCGTCTACAATCACACTGCTGAGGGCAATCATATGGGCCCGACGCTGTCGTTCCGCGGCATCGATAACGCCTCCTACTACTGGTTGAAGCCGGACAATCCGCGGTATTATGACGATTTCACCGGCTGCGGCAGCTCCGTCAATCTCACTCATCCGCGCGTCCTGCAGATGGTGATGGATTCGCTGCGCTATTGGGTCGAGGTCTGCCACGTCGATGGCTTCCGGTTCGACCTTGCCACCACGCTGGCGCGCGGGCCAAACGGCTTCGACCGCAACACCGGATTCCTGACCGCGATCCGGCAGGATCCGGTGCTGGCCTCGGCGAAGCTGGTCGCCGAGCCGTGGGATCTCGGCATGGGCGGCTATCAGGTCGGGGCGTTTCCATCGCAATGGTCGGAATGGAACGACAAGTATCGCAGCGCGATGCGGCGCTACTGGAGCGGCGAAGGCAGCCTGATTGGCGAAGTATCCCGCCGCATGACCGGATCATCCGATGTGTTCAACCACGATGGCCGCTCGCAGCGCGCCGGCGTCAATCACGTGACCGTCCATGACGGCTTCACGCTGGCGGATCTGTTTAGCTATAACGAAAAGCACAATGAGGGGAATGGCGAAGATAACCGCGACGGATCGAGCGACAACCACAGCAACAATTGCGGCCAAGAAGGCCCAACCGACGACCTGACGATTGTCGCGCTTCGCCGCCAGCTTCGGAAAAACCAGCTTGCATGCCTGTTGCTGGCGCAAGGCCTGCCGCTGATGCTCGCCGGCGATGAAGTCGGCAACACCCAGAACGGCAACAACAACGCTTATTGCCAGGACAACGAAATCGGCTGGGTCGGGTGGGAAGGTCTCAACCGCGAAGGTGACGACCTCACCGATTTCGTCGGCCACATGACCGGATTAAGGAAACGCTTCCCGCAAATCCGCTCGCACCACTGGCTCGACGGGCGGCGGGCAGACGGGTCTTACGGCGTATTATGGCTGACGCCTACCGCCGACGAGATGACGGAGCAGGATTGGAATTTTCCGGAAGGCCGGTTTCTCGCTTATGTGCTGGGAGCCGCCGAAGCCGGGCAAGCGCCGATTTTCATCGTGCTGAACGCTGCACCGGAAGCCATCGCATTCAATCTGCCGAAAATGCCGGAATACAAATCCTGGCAGCAGGTGCTGAACACCGTGGAAGCCAAGCAGGCCGTCGCCGATTTCGCCTCGGGAAGCGAAACCAATGCGCCTCCCCGTTCGGTCCTTGCTTTTGCGGGGTTGGCATGAATGAGCGACAATTCGGCGCAAAGCCGAAGGCCGACGGCACGTCATTTCGGTTATGGGCGCCGGCCGCGAAGCGCGTCGATTTGCTGTTGGAAAAATCCTACCCTCTGCGACGCGACGAGGACGGCTGGTTTTCCGTTGACATCGCCGGCGTAAGAGCCGGCGCGCGTTACAGGTTCCGCATCGACGACGAAATCGAAGTACCCGATCCGGCATCGAGCTTTCAGCCGGACGACATTTCAGGACCCTGCGAGGTCATCGATCACGCCGCCTTTCCGTGGCGCGCCACGAGCTGGCGCGGACGTCCCTGGCAGGAAGCTGTCGTGATCGAAACCCATGTCGGCACTTTCACGCAAGAAGGCACCTACCGCGCCATGATCGGCAAGCTCGATCATCTTGTGGCAACCGGAATTACCGCGCTGGAGTTGATGCCGCTGGCTGATTTCGCGGGTCGGCGCAACTGGGGCTATGACGGCGTATTGTGGTACGCGCCCGACAGCGCCTATGGACGCCCGGACGATCTCAAGGCACTGATCGACGAAGCGCATCTGCGCGGGCTGATGGTGTTTCTCGACGTCGTCTACAATCACTTCGGTCCTGAAGGTAATTATCTCGGTCGATACGCGCCGGGCTTTTTTACGGAAGCACAGACGCCCTGGGGCAGCGCGATCGATTATCGGGTGCCGCAGGTACGCGCCTTTGCCATTGAAAACGCACTTTATTGGCTCCGTGAATACCGCTTCGACGGGCTGCGGCTGGACGCCGTGCATACCATCGCGGAGCTCGGCGAAGTTCCGATGCTGCATGAACTCAGCCGCGCTGTCGGCGATCTCGCCGCGGAAACCAGCCGGCACATTCATCTGGTGCTTGAAAACGATGACAACGCCGCCAGCCTGTTGGATGCTGAGCAGGATCCGCCACGAGGCAACTACCGCGCCCAGTGGAACGACGATTATCACCACGCCTGGCATGTTCTGCTGACCGGACAGACGCAGGGCTATTACCGCGATTATGTGAAGTCGCCATTGTCCGACATCGCCCGCGCGCTGGCGTCGGGCTTTGTCTATCAGGGCGACGCATCCGCGCATCGTGACGGCCAGTCGCGCGGCGAGCCGAGCGGCGAACTCGCTCCAACCGCCTTCATCAATTTCCTGCAAAACCACGACCAGATCGGCAACCGCGCCTTCGGCGACCGACTTGAAAGTAGCGTCAGCGCTGACGCGATTGAAGCAGCACTGGCGATTACTTTGCTGTCGCCCCATATCCCGATGCTATTCATGGGCGAGGAATGGGGCTCGAAGGCGCCGTTTCCATTTTTCTGTGATTTCAAGGGCGACCTCGCCGAGGCTGTGCGCAAGGGACGGCGGCGAGAATATGCCTGGGCCTACACGAAATATGGCGACGAGGTTCCCGATCCGCTTGAGACGTCGACTTTTCAATCCGCGGTGCTGGATTGGGATGCACGGAGCCTGCCTTCGGGACGCACGCGGCTGGCGTTGGTGCAAAAACTTCTCGCGACACGCCAGCGCCAAATCTCCTACCGGCTTGCGGGCGCGAGCTTTGGCGACGCGCATGCGGCGGGCAACGGCCTGCTCACCGCGCGCTGGCGCATGGGCGATGGCGCAACGCTTCGGCTCACAGCGAACCTGTCGAGCGGCGAGATCGCTCATCCAGGAAGCGAAACGAGCGGCACTCTCATCTGGGGCGGCGAGACCAGCGGCGCGATCCCGCCATGGTCGGTATTCTGGCGCATTGGGGAGCCATGATGCCCCCAACCATTCCAGTCGCAACCTATCGCGTGCAACTCACGGCGAATTTCGATTTCGACGCCGCCGCGGCTATTATTCCCTATTTGAAAGCATTGGGCATCACGCATCTCTATGCATCGCCCTTCATGAAGGCGCGCCATGGCAGTACCCATGGCTATGACATCATCGACCACGCCAGGATCAATCCGGAGCTGGGCGGCGATGCTGGTTTCGAGCGATTGACCCGAACGCTGCAACAGCATGACCTTGGTCTTGTACTCGATTTCGTGCCCAACCATGTCGGCGTGCATTTCGCCGATAATCCGTGGTGGCTGGACGTCCTGGAATGGGGTCCGGCCTCGCCGCATGCGGTATCGTTCGACATCGACTGGGACATTCTGCCCTTCCGCGCTCGCGGCGGCGTGTTGCTGCCGATTATCGGCTCGTCCTACGGCGAAGCGCTGGAAAAAGGCGACATCGAGCTTCGCTACGATCCGGACGAGGGAAGCTTTTCAGCCTGGTATTTCGAACATCGGCTGCCGATCGCACCTGAACGCTACAGCGAGATTCTGCGCAGCCTCGTCAAAGAAGCCGGGGCCGAGGACACCGCGGCCGGCAAGTACATTCTCGATCTCGCGTCGCGTCACAAGGGATTGCGTCATCCCAATCGCAAGGAGGCACCTGCCTTCAAGGCCGAGCTAAAGAGCATCGCCGGCGCCGCCGACGCGATCGGGCGCGGGCTCGCTGCCTATCGCGCCGGCCCCGACCGCGCCGCGCAGATCCTGGCGCTGCATCGCCTGCTGGAACGCCAGCACTACAAGCTCGGCCATTGGCGCCTCGCCGCCAGCGACATCAACTACCGGCGTTTTTTCGATGTGAATACCTTGGCCGGATTGCGCGTTGAGGATTCCGGCACGTTCGCCGCCATCCACCGCCTGGTCAAAAAGCTGATCACGGAAGGCAAGCTGCAGGGCCTGCGGCTCGATCACATCGACGGCTTGCGCGATCCCGCGCAATATTTTCAGCGGCTGCGCCGGCTGATCCGCGATGCCC
The DNA here is from genome assembly GCA_963725555.1 of uncultured Pseudomonadota bacterium. Classification (GTDB taxonomy): domain Bacteria; phylum Pseudomonadota; class Alphaproteobacteria; order Rhizobiales; family Xanthobacteraceae; genus Bradyrhizobium. The sequence goes on from CAVRYV010000012.1 coordinate 141,151, forward strand.
AGGGTAAGGATGCCGGGCCGTTTTACATGGTGATCGAAAAAATCCTCGGCGAACATGAACATCTGCATCGCTTCAGTGGCGTCCACGGCACCACCGGCTATGAATGGCTCAATGCCATCACCCAGGTCCTGGTCGACGGCAACGGCCTCGTTCCGCTCGACGAAATCTGGCGGCAGATCAGCAATATGTCGCCGAAATTGCCCCCGGTCCTGAAGGACGCCAAACGCCGGGTACTCGAGACCCTGTTGACCAGCGAGTTCACCGTGCTGAGACGGCTGCTGGCGCGTATCGCCGGCGGACATTACTCCACCCGCGACTATTCCGCCGACAGTCTGCGGCAGGCGCTCGAACTCTACGTCCTGCATTTTCCGGTTTATCGCACCTATTTGACGTCGACCGAGACAACCGGGTCCGACCATGCGCTGATCTCGGAGACGATCGAAAAGGCGCGCGCGGACTGGTTCGCCGCCGACGAGGGCATTTTCGATTTTCTGCGCGATGCGCTGACAATGGATCTGATCAAGCCGGACCGCCCCTTGCGCAGCACGCCGCGGGTCCGCCGTTTCGCCCTCAAGGTTCAGCAATTTACCGGACCTCTGATGGCAAAATCGCTGGAGGACACCGCGTTCTATCGTTACCACCGCCTGCTGGCCCTCAACGAGGTCGGCGGCGACCCTGCCGCCCAGTCGCTTTCGATCGGGGCGTTTCACGAGGCGATGAAGGTCCGCGCCAGCGAGTGGCCGCACGGCATGACGGCAACCGCGACGCACGACACCAAACGCGGCGAGGACGCCCGCGCGCGGCTGATGGCGCTGGCCGAGATTCCCGGCGAATGGGCCAGCTCAGTCGCGCGATGGAAAATCCTGAACGCGCCGCATCTCGTGATCGACGGCGAAATGCGCGCGCCCTCGGCGACGTTCGAGTACATGCTGTATCAGGCTTTGCTTGGCGCCTGGCCATCGGGCGAATATGACGACATGTTTGTGACGCGAATGCAGGCCTATGCGCTGAAGGCGGCGCGCGAGGGCAAGCAGGAGACAAGCTGGCTTAATCCCAACCAGGCCTATGAGGAAGGATTACAAACGTTCCTGGCGCGGATTCTGGATCGTTCGATCTCGGCTGAATTTCTGAACTCGCTGGACACGCTGGCGCGACGCATTTCGCTGCTGGGAGCGCTGAATTCGCTCGGCCAGATCACGTTGAAAGCCACGGTGCCGGGCGTGCCCGATTTTTATCAGGGGACGGAATTCTGGGATCTGTCGCTGGTCGACCCAGACAACCGGAGGCCGGTGGATTTTGAGGAGCGCGCCGCCGTGCTGGCGTCGGTCGACAATCCCGATTGGGCCAGCCTCGTACAAACATGGCCCAATGGTCATTTGAAGCTGGCGTGGACCCGGCATTTGCTCAAGCTGCGGACCGAGCTTGCGGACGTTTTCACGGATGGCGATTATCAACCGCTCGAGACCACCGGGCCGCACCGCGATCATGTTATTGCGTTCGCACGACGCCGCGGTCGCGACGCCGTGATCGTAGCGGTCGCAAAATCATTGGCCGCATTCTCGCAAGGCGGCCGGGTTTGGCCTGGCGCGGAGGCCATTGACGCGACGCTGAGCCTGGACGGATTTTCGGTGGATGGCATCGACGGCAAGGAAGCAAAACTCTCCGCCCTGTTCACGCATTTGCCGGTGACGGTGCTGAGGGCCAAATTCGAAGGCGCCTTGAAGCCGGCGCGAAAGCATCTTCGCGGCTAGAGCATGATCCGGAAATATGGATACCGGTTTTCCGAAAGATCATGCTCAAATAAAATGCCTCGGCACTTCAGCTTTTCTTGGTCAGCAACAGGTTGCCGCGATTCCTGATCGCGGCCTGGGCGACTTCCGCAAATCGTTGCAACAGCCAGGGCAACGTCACTTCCACCCGGACGTGATCGTCCGCCACATCGACATGACCCGATGCCGCCTGCCCGAGCGCACTGACGCGAAAGATCATGCGGCTGTTCTCCCACCGCTCCTCATCGACTTTCAACACCGGGACGCCCGAAGCGGCGCGCGTGAGCCCCGCCTTTAGCCGGCGGATCGCCTCCTCGCGGCCAAGGCGATGCGGAATCGAAACGACGAGAGGTGCGGACATCCATTTATTCCCAAAGTTTGCAACCCAACTTTTGTAGCTCAAGCCCTCGTAAATCCAAACTTCGTAATCCCGGCCTTCTAATACCTCTGCATGTAGTGGCGGATCATTCGTAAAGAAGAGGGCGAACAGCCGATGGGGAACCGATGGAACTTTTCCAGCTGCCATTTGTTTTCAGGTTCGAAGGCAGAGCAACAGGTGCCGACTGCCGGGCTGGAGGAGACGCCACGTGTCAATTGGAACGATCATTCTCATTATTCTCGTTATCGCGCTGCTCGGCGGCTTTAGCGGCATAGGCGGTGGGCCGTTCTACGGCACCGGATATTATGGCGGCGGCGGCCTCGGGCTTATCATCGTCATCCTGTTGATCCTGCTGTTACTCGGAAGACTCTAAGCTTCGTGGAGCGCTGGACTTCGTCAAGCGTTGTCCACAAATGCCGTCATCACCCGCGCACGCGGGTGATCCAGTAATCGCCGAGCGCAGTGATTAATCATCAGCGCTCTGCGATACTGGAATGCTCCGCTTTCGCGGAGTATGACGACTGTACCGATAGCATTGCTGCGAGTGCAATCTGCCGACTTGGGATGTTAGATGGCATGTTTATCGCCGTGCACCGAGCTTCCTGATCGCTGTCTTTATCGATGATGCCGCGTCGTCATAACCTTCCCACGCCTTGGTCTTGCCGAGCAACGCCGGCACGGTGCGAACCGTGTAGCGTTTTGGATCGAGGTCGCCGCGCACCTGCGCCCATGTCAGCGGCATCGAGACGGTGGCACCTTCACGTGCGCGGGGCGACAGCACGGCCACCGCTGTCGCCATCCGGTCGTTGCGAAGATAATCGAGGAAGATCTTTCCCTTGCGCAGTTTCTTCGACATATTGAGCAGATATCGCTCGGGGTTCTGATCGGCCATCCACTGGCAGACGCCTTGCGCGAAAGCCTTGGCTTCTTTCCAGGTCACTTTGTCTTTGACGCCGTAGGCGAGTGGCGTCACCACGTGAAGCCCCTTGCCGCCTGTGGTCTTGCAAAAACTCTCCAGACCGATATCGGCGAGATGCTGCCGCATGTCCTTGGCGGCCTCGACGACATCGCCAAACTCGACCTCCGGCGCAGGATCGAGATCGAATACCAGCCGCCCTGGCACATCGGGCACATCCGGCGCGCAATTCCAGGGGTGCAGTTCAAGGCCGCCGATCTGCGCCACCGCCGCCAGACCTTCGACGCGATCGATCTGCAAATAAGGCTGGCGGTCGCCGGAGACCTTGACCAGCTCTAGTAGCTTCGAGGTGCCCTGCATCGCATGGCGCTGAAAGAACCTCTCCCCGCCAATGCCATCCGGCGCACGGACGATCGAACAGGGTCGCCCCTTCAGATGGCCGATCATCCAGCCGCCCACCGCTTCGAAATAGCGGGCAAGGTCGAGCTTGGTCACGCCCTCGCCGTCGCCGCCGTCGGGCCACAGCTCCTTGTCGGGCTTGGAGATCAGCACACCCATCACTTCGGCGGATTTGTTCGCCGCGCGCGACCGCGTTCTGGCTGGCGTGCCCGATGTCGTGCGGCCGGATTTGGCCGCGTTTTTCTTGGCAACGGGTTTGACGATTTTGGTCATGGCTGGCTGTTCCGATACGACCTCAGTAGCGGGCTTATCCTGACGCAGTCCCTTGAACGCCGCCTGCCGTATATTGCCGCCATCGGTCCAGCCGGCGAATTCGATCTCGGCGACAAGTTCCGGCTTCAGCCAATGCACGTCGCGGGTCTTGCGCGGCGCATCCTTGCCGCCAAAGGGATTCTGATCCGACGCCGCCGCCTTGAGGGCCGGCATGATGCGCCTGACCTTGTCTTGCCCGAAGCCGGTGCCGACCATCCCGACAAAGGCCAGATGACCATCGCGATAGACACCCGCCATCAGCGAGCGGAATTTGCCGTTGGTGGTTTTCCATCCCCCCAGCACGACCTCATGGCCGGCGCGAGATTTGGCCTTGGTCCAGTTCTCGGAACGGCCCGAACGATAGGGCGCGCTGAGCTTCTTCGAGACGATGCCTTCCAGCGACAGCTTGGTCGCGGATTGCAAGATAGCCTCGCCATCGCCCTCGAAATGCTCGACGTAACGGATCAATCCGGTTTTGCCTTTCGATCGCCGCTCCAGCAACTGCTTCAATTGCTGTTTCCGTTCGCTGAGCGGCAGACGGCGAAGATCCATTCCGCCGGCGAACAACAGGTCGAACGCAAAGAAGATGAGATGGCTGGTCTTGCCGTCGGCAATGGCGGCCTGCAGCGTCGAGAAGTCCGGCGCGCCCTCGGGGTTGAGGGCGACGATCTCGCCGTCGATCAAGGCATCGGGCAGGCCGCTGCCCTGTTTGGCGATGGCCGGAAATTTATCGGTCCAGTCGAGCCCTTTGCGGGTTTTCAGCGCAGCCGCGCCGTCCTCGACCCGCAATTGGACCCGGTAGCCGTCGAACTTGATCTCATGGCACCAGCCTTCCGCGCCGGGCGGCCGATCGACCGAGATGCAAAGCTGGGGTGCTACGAAATCCGGCATCGCAGCCTTTCCGGCCTTGGCCGGCACAGGCCGCGATGCGCCGGTCTTGTTGGCCGCGCGCGCCTCGGCGGCATCGCCGCGATTTGAATGCCAGACCGCGTCGGCCTTGGCTCGGCCCGACTTCGCCATCATGAACGGTTTCGGCGCTTTGCCTTTGCCGGCGGCGATCTGATCCATGGTTCGACTCGATGCGACGGACGCATCAGCATCGAGAATATCATTGGCTTTGCCTTCTTTGGCAAAATCGTCCCGATGCTTGATCAACAGCCAATTGGTTCGCTTGCCGCCGTTGCGGTCGTGACGCATCCGCACCAGCACCCAGCTGCCGCCGAGCTTTTCGCCGTGCAGCGTGAATTTCAGATCGCCCTTCTCAAATCCCCGTTCCGGATTATCGCAGTCCCAATAGCCGCGATCCCAGAGCTGCACGGTGCCGCCGCCATACTGCCCCTTCGGAATCGTGCCTTCGAAATCGCCGTAATCGAGCGGGTGATCCTCCACTTCCACCGCCAGCCGCTTGTCGTGGGGATCGAGCGAGGGGCCGCGCGCGACCGCCCAGGATTTGAAGACCCCGTCGAATTCCAGCCGCAGATCGTAATGTAGCTGTGTCGCATCATGCTTCTGGATCACGAACCGCCGGCGCTTCGAAGGCGCCACCGCCGCTTCGCCGCTGGGCTCCGCGGTCTTTTCGAAATCCCGCTTCTTTCGATAGGTGGCGAGGCTCTTTGGAGGCACAGATCAATCCCACTAAATAAGAAAGCGGGGTCCAGGCGCGGCAGCAACGACCCGGAACCAAAACCCGCAATATCAGTTGAAGTTCCCGAATTCATTTAACGCATAACAACCCGGAGATTGTAATGGCCGTTCGCGCCTATTGGAAAGGCTCCCTGAAGCTTTCCCTCGTGTCATGCCCGGTGTTGCTTTATCCGGCTTCGACATCGGTCGACAAAACCCGCTTTCATATGATCAACAAGGAAACCGGCAACCGGCTGAAGCAGCAGATGGTCGATTCCGAGACCGGTGACGTCGTCGAAAGCGATCAGAAAGGCCGCGGCTACGAGTTGAAAAAGGGAGAATATGTCGAAATCGAAAAACAGGAGCTGGAAGCCGTCCAGATCGAAAGCAACCATACCATCGACATCGACAGCTTTGTGCCAAGGGACGAGATCGACAAGCGCTACCTCAATCATCCCTATTACATCGCCCCCGACGGCAAGGCGGGCATCGACGCTTTCGCCGTGATCCGCGATGCCATGAAGGATCAGGATCGCGTGGCGCTGGCGCGGATCGTTCTGACCAACCGCGAGCATATCATCGCGATCGAACCGCTCGGCAAGGGCCTGCTCGGCACCACGCTGCGATATCCGTACGAACTGCGCGACGAAGGCGAGTATTTCGACGACATCAAGAATCCAAAGATTTCAAAGGACATGATCGAACTCGCCAGCCACATCCTCGACACCAAGGCCGCGCATTTCGATCCATCGAAATTCAAGGACGAATATGAGAACGCGCTCAAAACTTTGGTAAAGCGCAAGGCCGCCGGCAAACCCGTGAAGGCCGAGGAGCGCGCGGACAAGCCCTCCAACGTGATCAACCTGATGGATGCGTTGAAGCAAAGCCTGAAAGGCAATGCCGGAAAGGGCGCGCCCATTCTCCGACGCGGCGGGCAAGGCATCGTCCCGTGAAGAAGGCCCATCGCTCCGCGGCGCGCGCCCGCAAGGCGGGTTGAAAGTGTCCTGATTCTTTTGCAGTCCGTGCCTTACGGTCGTCCCGCGAAAGCAGGGACCCATAATCCCTGACGGTCATTCGGCAACTCACGATTTAACAAGGATATTGATATCACCCGAAACATCGAGGACACGGCGTATGGGTCCCTGCATGCGCAGGGACGACGAAAAGTAGGCCACACACACCTCCGCATTCCCGCCGCGCGATGCGCCCGAGTTGTGCCTGAATTCTTCGCCCCAAAGAGGGCGCTGGCGCTACCCCAAGGGGGAGCGGGGAATGCCGGGTGCCCGTTGCACCCGTAGCCGCGCGTGAAAGGTAGAAAGCACGCGAGTTAGTAACCACGAGCGCACCGGGATCACCCGGCATTCCCGCACGCGAATGGTTTTAACGGTTTCCTTCGTAATCTCCCCGGTGATCGGGCTTTGTTGTCACCGTCGCCCCCAAGAAGCTTGCTTCTCAAGAACTTGACGCCAGCGTCGAGGCGTCAGGACCATACGACTTCGCCGTCCGCGTCAGCGCCGTTCGTCAAAAGCGCGTCTGCGTCCATCGCATCCCCTGCCCTACGTTCGTGACGATCGCGAAACGCCCCTTTGTGTGGGCCGGGATGGCGGAGGATGTAGAAGTGATTTGGGTCAAACGGGAATGGAAATATTTTTGCAACGGGGGCTGGACCGGTGGAATCAGATTGAACGCAAAGCAGAATTTCTTCTCTGCTGTCATTCCGGGGCATCGCGAAGCGATGAGCCCGGAATGACGAAAGGAGGTGCCGCCGTTACTTCTTCGCCTTGCGCTTCTTGGCCGCCTTCTTCGCCTTCTTCGGCACCTTCGCGCCTTCGGCCCTAGCCTCGGATAGGCCGATGGCGATCGCCTGTTTTCGGCTCTTGACCTTCGCGCCGGATCGGCCACTCTTCAGTGTGCCGGCCTTGCGCTTTTTCATCGCGCGCTCGACGTCGGCCGATGCCTTCTTCGAATATTTCCGTGCCATGGTCCTTCTCCCGGTTACGGGAAAATTAATCCTTGCAACGTGGGAAAGTTCCGCGGCGCGGCGGAGCGCTAATCCGCTGCCCTGAGCCGATATCCGATTCCGGTTTCGGTCAGGACGAATTGCGGGCGCTCCGGATCGGTTTCGATCTTCTGCCGGAGCTGGCGCACATAGACCCGCAGATATTGTGCGTCGGTCAGTTCATCCCACAGCTCCTTTAAGAGAAACCGGTGGGTCAGCACCTTGCCGGCGTGCTGCACCAGCACCCGCAACAATTCGTATTCTTTAGGTGACAGCCTGACATCCTTGTCGCCGACCTTGACGATGCGCCGCACCAGGTCGACCGATAAATCGCCGGAGCGAAACACCGGGCGCTCGCCATGGACCTGCAATTGATGCCGCAGCGCCGCGCGCATCCGCGCCAGAAGCTCATCCATGCCGAACGGTTTGGTCAGATAGTCGTCGGCGCCGAGATCGAGCGCCTGGACTTTTCCGGCTTCATCGCCGCGGCTGGAGAGCACCACGATGGGCACGCCGTCGTTGCGACCGCGGATCATGCGCAGCAATTCATGGCCCTGAATATCGGGCAGGCCGAGATCGAGAATGATCAAGGCGGGCTCCTGGGCCAGCAATTCGAGCGCGATCTTGCCGTTGGAGGCTTCCAGAATCTCGTAGCCCTGCGTGCTCAAGCCCATCCGCAGCAGTTTTCGGATCGGCGGTTCGTCGTCGATGACCAGGACCTTGATCGGCGTGGCGTTCATGGGGTGTCCAGCGCGTTAGAGCCGGTTCGGTTCTGATGGCATCAGGACCGAGGCTCTGGTTTCCTGTTCAGAGGCGCCTTCTTCAGCCGACGCTGTTTCCGATTCGCTCGAAAACGTGATGTTCTCCGTCGGAATCGGCAGGCGCACGGTCAGCACGGCGCCGCTGCGATCACTGCGGTTGGCGGCCGAGATCGTGCCGTGCATCGCCTCGACAAAGCCGCGGGAAATCGCCAGACCGAGGCCGGTGCCGGGGCGAACGTGATCGCCTTTCTGCGCGCGATAGAATTTGTCGAAGATACTCTCGAGCTCCGCCGGCGGAATGCCATGGCCTTCATCGATGATCTGCAGCAAAATCGAATCGCGGTCCCGCAAGGTCCTGATCGATATCGAGGTGCCGGCGGGCGCATATTTCGCGGCATTGTCCAACAGGTTGAACAGCACCTGCTCGAACAACACCGCGTCGAGCTCCAGCATCGGCAAATCAGCGGCGAGATCCAGCGAGACCTTGTGTCCCGCGAGCATTTTGCCGGCGCGCCGTAACGCACTGCCGACGATCTCGCCGATATCCTGTCGCATCGCATTCGGCATCACGGCGCCGGATTCCAGCTTGGTCATGTCGAGCAGGTTGGCTATGAAGCGGTTGAGCCGCTCGGACTCCTCGATCACAGTGGCGAGCAGATCGCCCTTTTCCGCGTCGGTCAGGCCGCTTGAGAGATCTCGCAGCGTCGAGGCGGCGCCGAGGACCGAGGACAGCGGCGTCTTGAGATCGTGCGAGATCGAGGTCAAGAGCGCCGCGCGCAACCGGTCCGATTCCACGGTGCGCTTGACGCGATCCATGTCCTCGACCAGTTGCACCCGTTCGATCGCCAGCGCCCCCTGGTCCACCAAAGCATCGAGCAGACGGCGCTGGTCCGGGGTCAGCAGCGGACCTGCTTTGTCGTCGTCGATGCCGATGACGCCGATCGGTCCGCGTCCGGTTCGCATCGGCAGAAACAACCGCTTGGCGCCCGGCAGCGTATCGGAGCCGCGCCCGGCGGTGCGGTCGTTGCCCCACGCCCAGTTCGCGGCGGCAAGATCGGCCTTGTCCAGTTGATCCTCGGGCGGGTAGCCGGCCTTGACGGTCAGGACGCCCTCCTCGGGCAGCAGCAATACCACCCGCACCTTCAGCATCAACGCCGTCTGGTAGGCGGTGGCCCACAACACATCGTCCAGCGTCGCGGTGCCCGCGAGCTTGCGGCTGAAGGCGTAAAGCGATTCGGTGGTCCGCACCCGGCCGATCGCCGACACCGCCTGGGTCCGCACCCGCGCGCCGACGTTGGAAACCAGAAGTGCGATCAGCATGAAGAAGAAGAACGCCGCGACGTTGGTCGGATCGGTGATCGTGAAGGTGTAGACCGGCGGCAAAAAGAAGAAATTATAGCACAGCGACGCTGCGACGCTGGCCATCAATGACGGCCACAGGCCGTAGCGAACCGCGACGCTCACCACCGCCGTGAGAAACACCAGATCGACATTCTCGATGCCGAATGGGCGCTGGATCACTTCAGCGGCGGCAAGGCCGATCGCGACGATCACCAGCGCCATCAGATAAGGCTTCGGGTCGAACGGCTCGGGTCGGGTTTGCACCGCGACCTTGGCGGTCGGCCCCGCAGGTAATTTGTCACCGGCGATCACATTGACGCTGATATTGCCGGCTCGTCGCACCAGATCGTGCACCACCGAGCCGCGCATGATTTCGAACCACCATGAGCGCGTCGCCTTGCCGATGATGATCTGGGTGACGTTATTGGCCTGCGCGAAGTTGATAATATCGTCGGCGATGCGGCGTCCGACCCCGGGGATGGTGAGTGCTTCGCCGCCCAGCGCCTCGGCCAATCGCAAGGTGTCGGCAAGCCGGTCGCGTTGCTCGTCGGTCAGTTGCAGGCTTCGCCGGGTCTCGATACTGACGGCGGTCCAGGGCGCATGGAGCCGATCCGCCAGCCTTCTGGTGTAACGCACAAGGCCGGCCGCGCGCGGATCCTCGCTGAGGCAGACCAGAATGCGCTCGCCCGCGGCCCAAGGGCCGGCGATGGCGTTGGCCTGCATATGAGTCAACAACTGCTCGTCGACCCGCTCGGCGGTACGCCGCAGCGCCAGTTCGCGCAGCGCGGTCAGATTGCCCGGCGAGAAATAATGCTCCAGCGCGCGCTCGGCCTGTTTGGGGACGTAGACCTTGCCTTCTTTCAGCCGCTGAATGAGGTCGTCCGGCGTGAGGTCAATCAGTTCGATCGCGTCGGCGCGATCGAACACTGAATCCGGAACGGTCTCGCGCACCCGCACATGCGTGATCTGCGCGACCACGTCATTAAGGCTCTCGATGTGCTGGATATTGACCGCGGTGTAGACGTCGATGCCGTGCGACAGCAGTTCCTCGACGTCGAGGTAACGTTTCGGATGGCGACTGCCGGGAACGTTGGTGTGGGCGAGTTCATCGACCAGCGCGATCTGCGGGTGGCGGGCGATCAGGGCGTCGAGATCCATCTCGCCGAGCACCTGGTCCTTGTACTCAAGTCGCTTGCGCGGCAGAACTTCAAGTCCCTCCAGCAGCGCCTCCGTCTCCGCCCGGCCGTGGGTTTCGACGACACCCACGACGACGTCGATGCCGGCTTTCAGCTTGGCATGAGCGCTCTCCAGCATCTCATAGGTCTTGCCGACGCCGGGGGCGGCGCCGACGAAGATCTTCAGTCGGCCGGCCTGATCGTTCTCCCGTCGCGCCGCCTCCAGCAGCGCGTCCGGCGAAGGTCTTTTTTCAAGGTCGCGGCGCTGATTTGCCATAAGGCGTTATAATCCTGACGCCCGCCGCAGCATAGCGCCGCTATTTCGAAGCGGCCGCGTCCAGCGCCAGATTCAGCGCCAATACGCTAACGCGCGGTTCGCCGAGCAATCCAGCGAGGCGGCCTTTGGTGTTCTCGGCGACCAGCTGACGGACGCGATCTTGCGGCATCTGGCGCGCCTTCGCCACGCGCGGCACCTGGAACAGCGCACCCTCCGGCGAGATGTCCGGATCAAGGCCGCTGCCGGAAGTGGTGACAAGATCGACGGGAACCGCGGTAGAGGAATTTTCAGCTTTCAGCTTGTCGACGTCTTCCTTGACCCGATCGTTGAGCGCCTTGCTGGTGGGGCCAAGATTGGAGCCGCCCGAATTAGCGGCGTTATAGGGCGCTGGAACGGTCTTGGTGGAATCGGCCGGATCCGGCGCGGTGGTAGCCGAGGGCCGGCCATGGAAATATTTGTCGTCCTTGAATTCCTGCCCGATCAGGGCCGAGCCCACCACCTTGCCGTCCTTTTCGATCAGGCTTCCTTGCGCCTGCTTCGGGAAGATCACGCCCGCAATGGCGGTCATCGCGAGCGGATAGGCCAGACCCGTGATCAGCGTCAGCACGACAAGCACGATGATGGCGGGGCGAATTTCTCTCAACATGGTGTGTCTCCTCAGAATGTAGTCAATCCGTCATTGCGAGGAGCGAAGCGACGAAGCAATCCAGTCTTCCTGTGTAGCTCATGGATTGCTTCGCCGCGCTCGCAATGACGGTGTTGTTAAGCCAGGTGCAAGGCGGCGACCACGAGGTCGATCGCCTTGATGCCGATAAACGGAATGATGATGCCGCCAAGGCCGTAGATCATCAGGTTGCGGCGCAACAGCGCGCCGGCCCCGATCGCCCGATACGCCACGCCCTTCAGCGCCAGCGGAATCAGCCCGATGATGATCAGCGCATTGAAGATGATCGCCGACAGGATCGCGCTTCGCGGGCTGGCCAGATGCATCACGTTGAGCACGGCAAGCTGCGGATAGAAAGCGAGGAACATCGCCGGGATAATGGCGAAATACTTCGCGACGTCGTTGGCGATCGAGAAGGTCGTCAACGCGCCGCGGGTCATCAGAAGCTGCTTGCCGATTTCGACCACCTCGATCAGCTTGGTCGGATTGGAGTCGAGATCGACCATGTTGCCGGCTTCGCGCGCCGCCTGGGTGCCGGTGTTCATGGCGACCCCGACATCGGCTTGCGCGAGCGCCGGCGCGTCGTTGGTGCCGTCGCCGCACATCGCCACCAGCTTGCCCTTGGCCTGCTCGTCGCGAATGAGTTTCAATTTGTCTTCCGGGGTGGCCTGCGCGAGAAAATCGTCGACGCCCGCTTCGGCCGCGATCGCCGCCGCCGTCATCGGATTGTCGCCGGTGATCATTACGGTACGGATACCCATGCGGCGCAATTCGGCGAAACGCTCGCGAATGCCGCCCTTGACGATGTCTTTGAGGTGCACGACGCCGAGCAGACGACCGTCCTTGGCGACCGCGAGCGGCGTGCCGCCCGATTTTGCGATTTCATCGGAAATCGCCTGGATCTCACGGGCGACATCGGAATTGATCGACGACTGCACCGCGCGGACCGTATTTCCAGACGCCACGGCGCGCATTTCACCGCCGCCGCCGACATAGCTCAGGATCGCCTCGACCGCGCCTTTACGGACCGACGATCCGCCGGCATCGACGCCGCTCATGCGGGTTTGCGCCGTGAAGGGGATGAAGGTCGCGGCCAGTTCGGCCATGTCGCGGCCACGGATGCGGTATTTTTCCTTGGCCAGCACCACGATCGAACGGCCCTCGGGAGTTTCGTCGGCCAGTGACGCCAGCTGCGCCGCATCCGCGAGCTCCTGCTCGGTCACGCCACGTACGGGGCGAAACGCCGTCGCCTGCCGGTTGCCGAGCGTGATGGTGCCGGTTTTGTCGAGCAGCAGGGTATCGACGTCGCCGGCGGCCTCGACCGCGCGTCCCGACATCGCCAGCACGTTGAAGCGCACCAGCCGGTCCATGCCGGCGATACCGATCGCCGACAGCAGCGCGCCGATGGTGGTCGGAATCAGGGTCACGAACAGCGCCACCAGGATCACCACCGAGATCTGGCCGCCCGCATAGGCCGCATAGCTCGGAATGGTGACGGTGGCGAACACGAAGATGATGGTGAGGCCCGCCAGCAGGATATTGAGCGCGATCTCGTTCGGCGTCTTCTGCCGCTCGGCGCCCTCGACCAGCTTGATCATGCGGTCGATGAAGGTCGATCCTTGCGCCGCGGTGATGCGGACGCGAATCCAGTCGGACAATACTTGCGTGCCGCCGGTTACCGCCGAGCGGTCGCCGCCGGATTCGCGGATCACGGGCGCGGACTCGCCGGTGATGGCAGCCTCGTTGACCGAGGCGACGCCTTCGATCACTTCGCCATCGGAGGGAATGTTATCGCCGGCTTCGACCAGCACGACATCGCCGACCTTGAGGCTGGTGCCGGATACCAGCCGATAGCTCTTGTCGGATCCCGTCAGCAGCTTGGCCTGACTCTCGGTGCGGGTCTTCTTGAGCGATTCGGCCTGCGCCTTGCCGCGGCCTTCCGCGACCGCTTCGGCGAAGTTGGCGAACAGCACGGTGAACCACAGCCACAGGATGATCTGGAAGGTGAAGCCGAGGCTGGCTCCGCCCGTCACCAGATCGCGCAGGAAAATCACCGTCGTCAGCGCGGCGACGACTTCGACCACGAACATCACGGGGTTCTTGATCATCAGCCGTGGATCGAGCTTGACGAAGGCCGACCCGATCGCCGGAAGTACGATCTTCGGATCGAGCATCGCCGAGACCGGCACCCGCTTCTGCAGTTTCATGGTTTCCATGGACGTAACTCCGAAAGAAGATCGATCAGAACAGGGTGTTGGCATTCATCGCGAGGTGCTCGACGATCGGTCCGAGCGCGAGTGCCGGAAAGAAGGTGAGACCGCCGATGATCAGGATCACGCCGACGACGAGGCCGACGAACAGGCCGCCAGTGGTCGGCAGCGTGCCGGCGGATGGCGGTATGGACTTCTTGCCGGCGAGCGAGCCGGCCAGCGCCATCGCGGGCACGATCATGAAGAAGCGGCCTACGAACATCGAGCACGCCAGCGTCAGGTTGAAGAAGAAGGTGTTGCCGGTGAGGCCGGCGAAGGCCGAGCCGTTATTGCCGGTCGCCGAGGTGTAGGCGTAGAGCACCTCGGTGAAGCCGTGCGGGCCGGCATTGGCCATTGACGCCACCGCCGACGGCAACACCACTGCGATGGCGGTCCAGCCGAGATACATCAACGGCAGCACCAGGATCGCGAGCATCGCCATCTTGACCTCGCGCGCCTCGATCTTCTTGCCGACATATTCCGGGGTGCGGCCGACCATCAGGCCGGCAACAAAGATCGCCAGCACCACGAACAGCAGCATGCCGTATAGCCCGGCGCCGACGCCGCCGACGATGATTTCGCCGAGCTGCATATTGATCAAGGAAATCATGCCCCCGAGCGCGGTGAAGCTGTCATGCATGGCGTTGACGGCGCCGCAGGAGGCGGCCGTGGTAACGACCGCGAACAAGGACGAGGCGACGATGCCGAAGCGGACTTCCTTGCCTTCCATGTTGCCGCCGGTCAGCCCGAGCGCCTGCAGCGCGCTGGTGCCATTGGCTTCGGCCCAATAGGTGACCGCGACGCCCGACAGGAACAGGACGCCCATCACGGCGAGGATCGCCCAGCCCTGACGCTGGTTGCCGACCATGCGGCCGAACACGTTGGTCAATGCTGCGCCGAGCGCGAAGATCGAGATCATCTGCACGAAGTTCGACAACGCCGTCGGGTTTTCGAACGGATGCGCGGCATTGGCGTTGAAGAAGCCGCCGCCGTTGGTGCCGAGCATCTTGATCGCGATCTGCGACGCGACCGGGCCAACCGCGATGGTCTGCTTGGCGCCTTCCAGCGTGGTGGCATCGACATAGGCGCCGAGCGTCTGCGGAATGCCCTGCCAGACCAGGAAAAGCGTGTAGACGATGCAGAGCGGCAGCAGCACATAGAGCGTGCAGCGCGTCACATCGACCCAGAAATTGCCGATGGTGCGCATCGAGGAACGGGAAAAGCCGCGGATCAGCGCTACCGCGAGCGCGATACCGGTGGCCGCCGACAGAAAATTCTGGTGCGTCAGCCCAAGCATCTGCACCAGATAGGACAGCGTGCTTTCGCCGCCGTAATTCTGCCAGTTGGTGTTGGTGATGAAGCTGATCGCGGTGTTGAAGGAGAGATCCTCCGCGACGGCCGATTGTTCGGCCGGATTGAACGGCAATATCGCCTGCAGCCGCATCAGAGCATAGATGATGAGAAAGCCGCCGACATGGAACAGCAGCATCGCGACCGCATAGGTCAGCCAATGCTGCTCGCGCTTCTCATCGACGCCGCCAATCCAGTAAATCCCGGCCTCGACCGGTCGCAAGACCGGAGACAGGAATGTCCGCTCGCCATTGAAAACGCGCGTCATGTACCAGCCGAGCGGTTTGACCAGCGCGACCACGATCGCGCAGTACAGAATAATTTGAGTCCAGCCAATGGCGGTCATCGGGATGTCCCTTCAGGATTTGCGCAGCACGGGTTCGAAGGATGCGATCAGAACCGCTCGGGCCGCAGCAGGGCGTAGGTCAGGTAAAACAGCAGGCCCGCGGACACGAGACCGGCCAGGGCATAGTCGAAAATCATCTTCGTTCTCCTCAAAGCGCTTCCGGGCGAAGGCGTGCCCGGACTTGATCTTGGTGAATACCGGTCACGTGACGAGTACGCGTCCAAAAACTAGAGTCGTTCGCAGGCATAGGCGTAACCTATCCCCGCCGCGAAAAAGCCAAAGCCGAGGGCCAGCATCAAGACGTCCAGCATGAGGTGCTCCTGTGCGATCTGCGAAAGCCAAACTCGTGGCCTTTTGCGCTCGTGTTGAACGGTGAAGTGCCATCCGGCGCATAGGTTTTCGAGACGGGGACTACGCCAACGTTATAGGAATCTCATAAAGAAGCGGCCGGGCGGCACCGCCCCGAACTCGCCGCCGATGGCGCACCGGGACCGCATCGGCGGCCGCCCTGCCCGCGTCCGCCTATGAAATCCCTATATTTCGGCGCGCTGCCTCACCTCGTTTTCAAACGGGGTTTTGACCATCTTGCAGAAAGCGGTCGCGGATCGCGGCCCTGATGTGAGATCACGCCATGCTGCTTCTGTCAGAACATCATGATCCCGGTGCGCTCGGCGATCGGCTTCGCGACGCCGATGTTGTCACCGCAGAGCTGATGTCGCAGGTCATCGAGGCGACGTCCCGCCGCTTTCCGTCGATCGGACAATCCGGCAAGACCGCGCGGATCGAACGATTGATCGGATCTGGAGCCTGGACCGATGCCGCACTTGCGCTAATCGATCTGGAATTGCCGCAATGGCAAATTCGCCGGATCGCCTATGACGAGGGCGAATGGCATTGCGCGCTGTCACGCACCCGCGAACTTCCCGAATGGCTCGATCAATCGATCGAGGCTCGTCACGCCGATTTGCCGCTGGCGATCTTGAGCGCGTATCTCGACGCCGGACGCATCAGCGCACTATCACGCCGGACCAGCGTCCCCCCGGTGCCGCGCGATGCGAACGCCGTCGTCTACACGCCTTTCTGCTGCGACAATTTCGCGTAACGCGAACCAACGTCGAACCGCGTCGGAGTCTCTCGCCTTGGCGCAATTTCCCGATCTACCGCAAGACATCAGATCCACCCAGGTCGTCGTTCGCTTTGGCTTGCGAATGATCATCCTGATTATTTTCGCGACCTTCGGCGGCATTGGCTTCGGCAAAAGTCTTACGACGCTGCTGTGGATGACCGGCGCCTTCAGCGCCATCGTCGGCATCGTGAGGCGCGAGCCGCTCTTCGGCACGACTCTCAACCACTGGGATGAAACCGCGGCTTACGCGGCGCTGTGTTGCCTGGTCACGGCATTCAATCACGCCGCCCCATTCTGAGACGGCAGATCGCCCGATTATATACCGCTCCTATGAGATCGATGCGTTGCCGCTCTCGAATTCATATCCGGCCGGGATGATATTGCGAGTATGAGTGAGGCGCTCTCCCCGGCAACGACGATCATCCCAACATTCGCATTGTGAACAACCGAGCGACGGAAGGTATCGCGCTTTCCGGACCGCGCCTTACTCGTCACCAGAAGGAATGCCAACGTGAAGCTTGTCGAACCTCCATCGTGCAGCTCTGCATCCACCATCGTCTTTATCGGCCGCAATAACCGCGGCAACTGGGTCGCCCAGGAACAGAACGGCCTTTATGGCGGCCTGTTCGTCAACCGGGCGCAGGCCATCCGCTACGCGCTGTTCGAAAACGGCCATCATCCCGAAACCATCGTCGAACTCAAGCGCGCCATTGAACTCGACATGGGCGGCGACCGTCTCTCTACCGGTCGGCTGCCCGCTGCGAGCCCGCAGTCGCGACGCGTCGCATGACGGCCATCGTCGAGGGGAGCAAGATGGTTCAGCCTAACCCCGTTGCAACCCGCGAGCAGGTCGTCGATACCATGATCGAGCTCACGCGCTTGTCTCAGCTGCATCGCGCCATCGTCGGCGGCAACGATAGCCTGGACCTGTATCTATGTCTTCGACGGCGCGGATTCTTTCACGTCGCCACCACCGCGACTTGCCGGATTCCGCGGCGGCAGCACGCGGTCGGCCTGATCACGGCCCAAAGCACGCTTCCGGCGATCGACGCCGCGCTCGCCCAGGTAGCGCCATTCCTGTCCGCGAGCGCCGCGATCGCGGTGCTGATCGATTCACACGAAAGCGGCTTCTGCCTGAAAGTCCGCTCCAGGCTGGAGCAGATGGGTTTTCGGATCGAGGCCGGTGTGAGGTGCCGGCAGGGCTTTGTGCTCTCCGCCTATCGACAGGGCTTCGGCGAAATGGAACGTGTCGCGTAAAATCCGATGACCGCAATTCCAAATCCCTCCATTTGGCTTACGGGTTACGTCCCCGATCTTCCCACCCCGTTCGATGAGAATGGCGGCATCGATCTGGCGGCATTTGCCAGACTTTGCGAACGTCAGATTGAGGCGGGCGTTTCGGCGATCGTGGTCGGCGAAACCGCCGGCGAGGCTTCAACCCTGACGCCGATCGAGCACGACCGCGTCGTCCGCACCGCCGTCGAAACCGCGCGCGGCCGGATTCGGATCATCGCAGGAGCGGGATCGAATTCGACCCACCAGGCCATCGAACTGACGCGGCGCGCCGAAGCCGCGGGCGCCGATGCGATACTTTCAGTCGTGCCTTACTACAACAAGCCGATGCAAACCGGCATTCAGGCGCACTTTCAGGCCATCGCCGGCTCGACCGCCCTTCCCATTATCTTGCACGACATTCCTTCGCGGACGATCCGCGAATTGTCCGACGACACCCTGGCGCGGCTTGCGGAGTCGCGACGGTTCGTCGGCGTAAGGGATGCCACCGGTGATATCACGCGTCCGTTGCGCTTGCGGTCGCTGCTACCGACCGGGTTTCGGCTGTTGTCCGGAGACGACGCCACCGCGCTTGCCTTTCTTGCCAACGGTGGCGACGGCTGCATATCGACGATCTCGAATGTGGCGCCGGGATTGTGCCAGGCTATTTTCTCGAACTGCAGGCAGGAACGGCTGCAGTCCGCGAGATACCTGCAACGTCGAACAGCGCCGCTGACGGCAGCGCTCGCCAAAGAGAGCCCGGCCGCCCTGAAATATGCTTTGAGCCTGCTTGGCCTGATGCGCCCCGCCACACGCCTGCCGATCGTTGAACTGGCAGAGCCCGCGAAAGCCGAGGTCGCGCGCGCCATCGCCGAGATCGGCGACGAGGATTTGGTCCGCCCGAGCGAAAGCTGGCACGGCTTGCGTCGGGACACGGCCGCCAAGCATTGATCTGCGCTTAGTTAGATAGCTAGAAGTCCCACTTATCGCCCAGCACTAATGGCCGCTGAGGGAACTTGGTCGCATCACGGTCGGGATTGCGATTTCGATACGCGTGCGATTCCAATGACCGGTCGTCACAGGCGCCGGGGCGAGGCGTCAACTCCTGCGCAAGCCGTCGTATCCTTGCGGTTTGAACCGCCTGTTGAGTGATCTTGAACGCGGCGGCCATTCGGATGACGACCCGGCGCACCAGCGCGCGCAGCCGCTTGGCAGAGATCCACGACGAAGACACGTTCGAGGATCCGTTCGCGGCGGCGAGCTCATGAAGTCTGTGTTGATGCGAACAAAATGCGGTCATGCCGAATCTTCCAACTTCCGGCGCAACAGGGACGCCGGATCAGGTTGCAAGATGCAGACAAGGCCATAGGAATTCGAGAGGGCCAACGGCGCTCTGTCATAGGCACGGCATAAGCGCCGGGCCGGGCATCGCATAAGGGCCGGCACGGCTAATCCGCCACGGTACGGATAACAATCAGGTCCTGTCTCAGATCCTGGCCATACAATCTTCGATGTAGAACCAGCGGGCGTCCCCCTCCAGCCCTTTCGACTTCACCTCTTTGCGACAAGCCTTGAGCTTGGGCCTGTTCTGGATCCACTTTGCGCGCATCTCCTTGAGGTGTTCGACGGTCAATTTGACCCTCGACATCTTCGGTTGGTGAACGTGAGCCGTGGTCTCTGCCGAAGCCGTCACGAGCGTGCCCAAGACGAGGAGCATGGCGGCGAGGCAAACACTGGTGCGAAACATGGGAATATTACCGATCTTGTTCGTTGAATTGAATGGATAGACAGCGGGCGCCGCGGGCCGGTTCAGATTTTGCTGCCGCCCCACGAGCATATGACGATCACAGGATCTTGGCTGCGCTCTGCAACGTGATCCAGACACCCCAAGCCAGCGGAATACCGACGAAGGCCCAAAACAGCGCCGTTCTGGCGTCCAGGCCGCCCCTACCGATACCGAACGATCCTGAAACCCCGGCACTTGCGCCGGCAGTCGTTGCCTGCAGCTTGGCGACATCCGCATCGCTCATGTGCCATTTCGGATCGACAGGCTTGATCAGATAGTTGCAGATCAATCCGGCGATCAGCATCGCGCACAAGATATACATCGTCGTGTTGTAAAGCTGATCGCGCGGCACGCCGGCGGCGAGCTGAAATTCTCTGAGATAGTTGACCACCACCGGACCGATGATGCCGGCCGTCGACCACGCGGTTAGCAGCCGCCCGTGGATCGCGCCGACGAACTGCGTGCCGAACATGTCGGCAAGATAGGCCGGCACGGTGGCAAAGCCGCCGCCATACATGGAAAGAATTATCCCGAAGCCCAGCACGAAAAGCAGCTTGGACCCCATCTCGGCGAAGGTCGGCGCCAGCGCATAAAGCGCGATGCCGAGCAGAAAGAAGCAGTAATAAGTTGCCTTGCGGCCGATGCGGTCGGACAGCGAGGCCCAGAAGAAACGGCCGCCGATGTTGAATAGCGACAATAGGCCGGTAAAGCCGGCCGCGATCGCCGCGATGGTGGCTTTTTGCGCGGCGCTCAGCGCGTTGAAGCCCACATCCGGCAATCCGATCAGTTTGCCGGCGAAGATTTCCTGCAACATCGGCGACGCCATCCCGATCACGCCGATCCCGGCGGAAACGTTCAGCGTCAGCACCCACCAGATCAGCCAAAATTGCGGCGTCTTGTGCGCATCGTCGAGATGCACATTATTCTGGGTGATCATATCGTTCTTCTTGGCCGGTGGCGTCCAGCCATCCGGGCGCCAGCCCGCCGGCGTCACGCGATAGGCAAAAGCGCCGATCGTCATGAAGACGAAGTAGATCACGCCCAGGGTAGCGAACGTCTGCCAGACGCCGACCGAGGTCGGGGTCTTGAAATAGTTGATCAGGATGTTCGCCAGCGGCGCGCCGATCATGGCGCCACCGCCGAAACCCATGATGGCCATGCCGGTCGCCATCCCGCGATGGTCGGGAAACCATTTGATCAGCGTCGACACCGGAGAAATGTAACCGAGCCCGAGACCGACGCCGCCGATCACGCCGGCGCCGAGCCACATGATCCAGAGCTGATGAACGTAAATGCCGAAGGCGCCGATCAACAGGCCGCCGCCCCAGCACAATGCGGCGACAAAGCCCGCCTTGCGCGGACCGACGCGTTCGAGCCAGCCGCCCCAGATCGCGGCCGAGACGCCAAGCACGACAAAGAACAGCGTGAACATCCAGCCCATGCTGGCCACGCGCCAGTCGCAGGCGGTGGTGAAAAGCTCCTGCATCAGCGACATGTCCGGGCACGCCTTGGGCGCCGTCAACCCGATGGCGCGCGACAGTGGCAGCCAGAACACGCTGAAGCCGTAGGCCATGCCGATGCACAAGTGGATGCACAGTGCTGCGGGCGGTACCAGCCAGCGATTGAAGCCCGCGGTCGCGATGGTACGCTCGCGATCGAGAATGCCCGCGCCGGCGCCGGACATAGTTCCAGTGCCCTCAATTGTAGTCATCGACCCCTCCCCTACAGCCGCCCTTGATGGGCAAGTCTGCCACCTGCGAGCTTTTTTATCACAGCCGCTTCATTTTGAATTAAGTCGTTCCGTCGCAGGTCCCAACTTTTGCTGCTCCGCACAATTTTAAAATGCGCCACAGCTGCAAGCACGACTCGGCTTCCAACCCCCGCGGACGAAGTTGAATTGGGCAGAAGCCACCCCCGGTGTCGATAGGAAAAAGGTAGCGGTCCCCGCACTGATACCTGACCGCCTAGGATTGCGCGGCGGACGACAAACCGTTGGTCTTTTCGATCAAGAATACGATCCGGCGCTCCGCGCGTTCGGTGATCTCGACCTTGTCGCCGGTTTCCCGGATCAGGTTGGGGATGTCGATGACCGACAGCGGATCGGTGCACTGAACTTCCAGGAGATCGCCCGGCACCAAGGTCTTTAGCGCCTTGCGCGTCTTCAGAGCCGGCAGCGGACACTTCAGTCCCGTAAGGTCGAGCTTGATCAATTGCGCCATTCTGCTTCTCAGGTCTCGAGCGCGCTTCGCGCCAGCAGGTCCTCGATACCGATCGCGAACCGGTGCATCATGACGGCAATCGCCGGGACGTCATCGAGGTGGGCGCGCGGCAATGCGGTTTCAACGGCAGCATCGGTAGCAAGGCCGACGATATCGGGATCGTGAGGGAACAGCAGCGCCTTGCCGTTGGCGAGGCGATGCACCTCGATCTTGCGATGCGGCTCGGACCTGAAGCCTTCGACCACGACAAGATCGACCCGCGACATCTTCGCCAGCAATTCCGGCAGTCTCGGCGCGGCGCCGCCGCGCAATTCATGCATCAGGGCCCATCGCTGGCTGGAGGACACCAGCACTTCGGCTGCCCCCGCCTTGCGGTGCACCCAGGAATCCTTGCCGGGAATGTCGACATCGAAATCATGATGGGCGTGCTTGACGACGGAAACGCGTAGACCTTCAGCATTGAAGTGCGGGATCAGCCGTGCCAGCAGCGTGGTCTTGCCGGCGCCGCTCCATCCCGCAAGGCCAATCACTTTCATTATGTTCTCCGAGCCTCCGCAGGAGGACTATGCCTGATCGAAACGTGCTTTATATCGGCCAACCGCGAATGTCATGCTATCGAGCCGAGCCATGACCGAAATCCTGAATGAGCCGGCGACCCCGAGCCCTACGCCGGGCGTGCTGCTCGCCGGCGGGCTGGCGCGGCGAATGGGTGGTGGCGACAAGCCGATGCGCCAGATCGGCGGCCGCACCATCCTGGCGCGCGTGGTCGCGCGGCTGAAACCGCAATGCGACGGCCTCATGCTCAATGCCAACGGCGACCCGCTACGGTTCGCGAGCTTCGGCCTGCCCGTCATTCCCGACACGGTCGCGAATTTTCCGGGACCGCTTGCGGGCATTCTCGCGGCCCTCGACTGGACTGCCGTCAATCGGCCCGAGGTCTCCTGGGTTTTGAGCGCAGCCGCGGATTGTCCCTTCCTGCCGCACGATCTCGTCGCGCGTCTGCATCTTGCCCGCGCCGAACAGAATGCCGAGCTTGTGGTCGCGGCCTCCGACGGACGATCGCATCCTGTGATCGGCTTGTGGAACGTCGGCTTGCGCGAGGAGCTGCGCCACGCATTGGTGGTGGAAGATATCAGAAAGACCAGTCGCTGGACCGCGCGCTACCGGCTCGCCACCGTGACATGGCCGGCGGAGCCGCTCGACCCTTTCTTCAATGCCAACACCGTGGATGACATCGCCGAGGCGGAGAGATTGGCGGAGCTGGACGGGGGTTAGTCTGGCGGCTCGTTCTTCTGCCAAAGGCCCTCGGCCATTTGGCTGCGTTGACGCCGGCCATGGAATGATTGCAAAAAGGCGAGCCGGCCGAGTGACGCTCCCGGTCCAGCAATAGGGCCAATGCGCCCAATGACCACCGGAGGGGACGAGATGTTTGCCAGAAGACTATCCATGCTCGCGGCACTCGTGGCTGCTGCTTTGGCGTCCTCGGCCGCGCTGGCCCAGGTCTCGGACGACGTGGTCAAAATCGGCGTTCTCACTGACATGAACGGCCCGGCATCCACACCCACCGGCCAGGGCTCGGTAACCGCGGCGCAAATGGCGGTGGATGATTTCGGCGGCAAGGTACTGGGCAAGCCGATTGCGGTGATCGTCGGCGATCATCAGCTCAAGCCGGATATCGGTGCCGGCATTGCCCGGCGCTGGTACGACACCGAACAGGTCGACCTGATCGTGGATGTGCCGGTATCGGCGGTCGGATTGGCGGTGCAGAACGTCGCCAACGAAAAGAAGAAGCTGCTCATCGTTCACTCCACCGGTACCGCGGACTTCCACGGAAAATACTGCTCGCCCTATGCCATCCAATGGGTGTTCGATACTCACGCGCTGGCGGCCGGCACCGCGCAGGCGGTGGTCAAGCGCGGCGGTGACAGCTGGTTCTTCATCACCGACGATTATGCTTTCGGCCATTCGCTGGAGCGCGACGCCTCGGCCGTCATAACCAGCCTTGGCGGCAAGGTGCTGGGCTCGGTGCGACTTCCACTGGCGACGCCTGACGTGTCATCCTTCGTGCTGCAGGCGCAGGCCTCCAAGGCCAAGATCATCGGCATCGCCGGCGGCCCGCCCAACAACATGAACGAAATCAAGACCGGGTCCGAGTTCGGCGTCTTCCAGGGTGGCCAGCAGATGGCCGCGCTGCTCGCTTTGATCACCGACATTCATTCGCTCGGGCTGCCGGCGGCACAGGGCCTGCTGCTGACGACCTCGTTTTACTGGGACATGGACGACAAGACCCGCGAATGGTCGAAGCGCTACTTCGCCAAGATGAACCGGATGCCCACGATGTGGCAGGCCGGCGTCTATTCGTCGGTGATGTATTATCTCAACGCCGTCAAGGAGACCGGCACCGACGACCCGCTCAAGGTCGCCGCCAAGATGCGCGAGAAGCCGGTCGAGGATTTCTTTGCCCGCAACGGCAGGCTGCGTGAGGACAATCTGATGGTGCACGACCTCGTGCTGGTGCAGGTCAAGAAACCGGAAGAGTCGAAATATCCCTGGGATTACTACACGATCCTGGCCAGGATTCCCGGCGAGGAGGCGTTCGGCCCTCCCGACCCGGCGTGTCCGATGCTGAAGAAGTAACGCAAAAGGCGAAGCGATCGTGCGGCTTAACCTCTCCATTGGGGGAGCATTGCCGGATCGGCAACCGCATTGTAAGGGGTGTCGGCACCGTTGCCTGCCGCCCGAGCGGCAGTCCGGCGGGGCCTGTAGCTCAATGGTTAGAGCCGGCCGCTCATAACGGTCTGGTTGCAGGTTCGAGTCCTGCCGGGCCCACCAAAGCTGCTGCGATTCCTAAAATTTGCATCGCCTAAAATCGCAAATCGGGGTATTCTCATGAGGGTGGGGGGCGATCTACGGTTGTCGGCGAGACCGTACGCTCGGTCTCCGGAACGCTCTCTGGGGATAGAATTGGGATTTTTCGGGCGGGAGCAGGGACAACACGGTCGCTTGTCTCGATTATGCCGTACTTCAGGCTTCATTATCGGCGGCTGCTCGACAAACTCTTGGGGATTGGTCCCGCGGTGAGGTGTAATTGGGGGCTTAATGGCTTTCAACGCAGCTATAGCTGACGGGCCGCCGTTGCGGCGCCGCCGGAGGGGCTTGGTCCGGGACATCCGGGACAATGGCGCTTGTCCTGTCCGCGGTCGTTGTGTCGCTGGGCGCCGCGGCCTGGATTACCGATTCCGATCTGTCCACGCTCGCATCGGCGGCGCTGCCGGAATCCACGGATCGCATCTCTTCGTTCGAGGATCGCTTCTTTCCTGCGTCGATTCCCTCAGCGCCCGTCCGCAACACTGCTTTGCAACCGCTGGACCGTTCCGCCTTGGCCGCGGTGGAAATGAAAGTCCGAGCAGCCGAAAGCCTGTTGGCCGCGAAGTTGATGTCGCCAGATTTGCGCGGCGGCTTTGTCGAAGCCAGGCTGGACGACGCCAAGGTCGATGAGGCCAAGCCAACGGCCACCACCATTATTCCGCTGCCGAGATCCCGTCCTGCCGCCGCGGCCTTGCCGGCCGGGCCGGCACCGGTTGTGGCTCAAGCCGACGGCGCCGCCCGGTCAGATGATCGCACGTTGTTGCAAAAGCTGTCCGACCTGCTGCCGGGACGGATCCGGCTGGCCTCGCTCGAGCCGGATGGCGGGTTATTTCACCAGCGGGGACCGGACCTCGCCGCACTCGGTTACGACGGCCAGACGGCGGTTTATGACGTCACCGCGCATGCGGTTTACTTGCCGAGCGGATTGGTCCTCGAGGCGCATTCGGGAATGGGCAGCCTGAGGGACGATCCGGAGCATGTTTCAGTACGCATGGCGGGCGCGACGCCGCCGGCCACCTATGATTTGAAGCCACGCGAAAAGGAGTTTCACGGCGTTCAGGCGCTCCGCATGCTCCCAGTCGAAGGCAGCGACGTATTTGGGCGTTCGGGATTGCTCGCCCATACTTTCATGCTCGGACCCGGCGGCAATTCGAACGGCTGCATCTCGATCAGGAACTACGACCGATTCCTCAAGGCCTACACCGACGGCGAAATCACCCGCGTCGTCGTGGTGCCGAGCTTAAGCGCCACCACCGTAGCCTCGCGGCGGCCGGCCTCGCAGTCGTAGTTGATGCGCCTGTTCTGAAGAGCGCTGCCAGCAACCTTCACGATCAAGCTCAACGGCAGGCCATAACGATTGCCTGTCGGCGAGGCCCTGTCAGCTCTTCTAATCTCAATTCGATCCAACCGGTTTCATCGGGTTGGGCCGATGTGTCGGAGAGCGAGGTGTTGTCGCAGCACCACGCGACGGTTTCCTGGCCGCAACTCGCGATCGGCCGCTTTGCGGACGGTCGACGGATGCCAGATAAGAGGCGAGCTCGCCGGCCGTGGTCGAATTGCTCGCATAGTGCTCCTGCAGATACTGGAACAGCTTGGCACGGCCACGGCCTTTGCCAAGACCGTGTGGGCTGCGATGGCATGTCGCGCAACTATCCGCAAACAACTGCGTCGCCGATTTGCCCTGATCGAGATTCTGGGCGTGTGCCGCAGCGGTGAGCGCATAGAAGGCGCTGAGAGCAAGCAGACAACGCCGCAGTATTGGCTGCGACATGAACATCGGTGATAGTCGCACGCAGTCGCCCCTCGCCGCTTAGGAATCGTCCCTGACACAGGGGCGAATGCCGAGTGTTCCTAGCCCTTCAGCTGAGGTCAAACAACGTAAAAAGGCAGCGACACGGCGGCCTCGCCCTGAAGCTTCAGGGCGCACGGCTGCTGCCAAGTGGACGTCGTCTTGTTGGTCGCCGCAAATCTCGTGAACGTAGCGCTGCACATGAGAAAATCCGAACTCGTTGCGTCATTGACATGATCGCAACCAAAAATCTGGCGATTTCCCCACGAAGGCCAACCGTACTGGTTCCCCGGCACGAAGGCACTCATCTAACGCCATACCTCACGCGACGACGGGCTGGTCAACCATTTTTAGCGCGGCTTGCTCAACGCTGTTCGTTCGGTTTGTCCAGCCCGCACCAAAATGCGCCCATCCTTCGAGGGAGCGATAGTACTCCAAGCGACGTTGAGAAAAAGTCTGTACCACGGTGTGCGGATTCGCCGCTTTGGCGGCACTCAGAGTTGTCGGTCCGACCGATCCGTCTGCGGTGACACCAATGACCGACTGCAACATCTTAATGGCTGTTCTGATGCCGGCATTTACTCCAAAATCGAATAGCTCAAGATCAATTCCATTTGGGATTTCGCCGCACTGCATCGGGTTCCAATATTTCGACCGGTAGATCTCCTGCGCCTCGGCCTTGGTCATGTTCTTTACATCTTCGGGAGTAACATCACGCCCACGCCACTCCTTCAGATCGGCGATTGTTATTCCGAAGTTTGTCGGCCCTCCGTGATCTTGCGGGTCATTCGTATAGCCGCCTTCCTCACGGAACACGAGATCCAGGCATTGACTGAAATTGGTTGAAGCATCGGTCTGCGGCGGCGCCGGAGCAGCGGGCACAGCAGAGCCTTTGGAAGCCGACGCCGCGGCTGTCGCTGTTGCCGCTTTTTCAATCGCCGCGCTAGCGGTGCTTTGGGCAGCACTCGTCTGTTGAGCCTGTTGCTTCAGGATTTCACTCGTTTGCGCGGCTTGCACCTTTTCCTTGTCTTGCGAGCCTTTCGATGAGCCAAGCCAGAAATTCACGACCGTGGAAAATGCCGCAACCAGCGCGCCAATACAGATATTGATGAGCTGATTCTTCGAAAGATCTTCGTTGGCGAATATCAACGTCCCGAGGAGCACATAGAAGCCGATCATCACAAAAAACGAAATCGCCGGTGCAACCCAGGCAATCGGACTTTGATCCTTGGCGAGGTCGAGGACGTTCGTCCGTGCAGACTGAACGTCGTCCAACCGCTCCTTCAAATCGTTCAGATCATTTTGGCGTTGCTGATCTAGCTCGTCATTTTGCGCTTGCGTGGCGGACAACGCGATTTGAGCGAGCTGGATCTGGAGATTAGCGGATACCGCCGGATCGGTATCTACTTTTTGCTTTGCGGCCGCCGGATCGGCCGTCCCCGTGGTCTTCTGAACTGCATTCGCGACGTCCCCCGCCAGGGTCCCCGCCTTATCCCCGGCGATGAGCTTGATTAGATCGGGCAGGATCGACGTGGCTATGGCGACAAGTGGAAACATGTTTTGCTCCCCCAAGGCTAAAGCAGAGTTAGATGCTACACATCATTCCGCGGGCTGAAAACCTTAAAATTCACACGCAAAAAAATCTCGCGATTCAATTGCGAACCCGCTTAGCTCAGCTGGGTCAATAACGCTGACAAGTTTCCGACATTCGTCGGCATTCTCAAATCCGTCCTTTCCTGACTTATTTAGAATTGTACGCAATATTTTTCTACAATCGTACGTAATATTTTCTGGCCTTGAACGATCGGTTTCCTTTGCGATTCTGTTGATGCGCATTTCGGAAAGCACAGCGGTTGTCGGGTTCTCTGATGGACAGATGCCGAAAATGGAAAACACACGCGGTTTTCCTCCCGCTTGACGCCACTGAAGGGAAAATCCGGAAACGAATATAGAGAAAATCGCTTTGGCGCCGACAAGCCCTTGTTAGTTTCCTCAAAATTCGATTTGATACCAGTAATAGCTAATTGGATTTCGACAACTTACAGAAGATTCCAAGTCAGCCCCGCGTCGGCTGTTGGTGGAAATATTGAAGTTACCTTTTGCCAGGCGAATTGACGCCGCGACTACTGCGCGCGAATTTCGATGCCGCGGCGCTGAACCGGACCTGAAATCGGGATGGGGGACGAACGATGCGGCAGACCATCCTATCCGTTGTCCTGGAAGTGAACCCGGAAAGTGCTGGAACCCTTTCGCTCATCATTGAAGATCTGAAGCAACGTGAGGAGAATCCCGGCCAGGGCATGGCCCAGTCCTACGATGGGCTGAAGGCCAGCGTACCTTTGCTGCATTTCATGTCGATGTCGGTATTTCTCAGTGCTGACTTTGATCCGATCTTTGTGCTTGAGGCGAATTTCGATGGCGAGCCCGGTCCTTTCTG
The DNA here is from genome assembly GCA_963725555.1 of uncultured Pseudomonadota bacterium. Lineage (GTDB taxonomy): Bacteria > Pseudomonadota > Alphaproteobacteria > Rhizobiales > Xanthobacteraceae > Bradyrhizobium. The sequence goes on from CAVRYV010000012.1 coordinate 170,208, forward strand.
GGCTCAACTTGAAGCCAGAATGGAGCCCTATCTCCGGCCGATGCTGCGCTGCTGCAAGCGGCCCGGGGACAGCGATGGCCCACTCTACGACGCCATTACCGCGGATCAATCGCGGTATCCGATCGCCCCCTACCTCGAACAACGGACGGTGACCCCGAGCGCCAGTCATCAAGGCAATCGGGGACTGGGACGAGACCAGATTTTGCGAGAGGGCGAACTGTTCCTGGCGACCCAGGACGAGTTTGCCAGAGCCGACGCCGCGCCTGCCAATCCGTACCGCGGCGTCCCGGCGCAACAAATCCATCAGAAACTGCGCCAGGCCATGCTGCCGCGCTTTCCCTGGCTCGACATGCCCGCTCCGGTAAGGATCTCCTGGGCCGATTGGATAATGGATTGGCTGCGCATATTTGTCTTCTTTCTTGTCGTGCTTTTTTGCCTTTCGATTCCGGGTTTGGCGTTCGGCCCGATTACGCCGCGCCCCCGTTTTTATGGCCTGCTCGCGGCAGCGATCGTGTTCGTAGGAATTTGGCTCTGGCGCATCAAAGAGCCGTTGACGGGCAAAGGCGCTCCAGCCCCATCGGGCGGGCTCACACTCTCGACTAAGAACAACTTCACATCGGCGGCCCACCCGGCCGGCTTTATCTTTTGGATACTGGCGATGTTGACGCTGTATGTTTTTATCGCAACTTGCGTGCTGTCACTGTTTGCCGTTCCGGTTACTGGCCAACGTCTCGCCGAGGTCTGGTGGCCGACGATGGGTGTCGTCCGACATGGTCTCTACAGTGCTATCTTCTCGGTGATGGCGATCATCCTTTGGCTGCGCCTGCTGGAGCGGCGCGATTCGTCTCAGGACGCCCCACCGATCGATCAGCGCGAGTTGCGGAAGATGACGCATCGTGAGGACTGGATTCCGCAAAATCACATGGGAAGCGTGGTCCTCGTCAAGCCCGGGATACTGCGTATGGCGCTATTTCGGGCGGGACATCTGGGCTTGGGCCTGATCGTCAGGCTGATAGCGACTGACGGTTATCTCGGCAGCATGCGCACGATCCACTTTGCCCACTGGGCGTTCCTGGGCAATGCCAGCCGTCTGCTTTTTTTCAGCAATTTCGACCATAGCTGGGACAGCTATCTCGACGATTTTATCGAGAAGGCGCATGGCGGCCTGACGCTCGCGTGGGGCAGCGGTGTCGGTTTTCCCGCCACCCGCTTCCTGGTGGTAGACGGCGCCAGCCATGGACGTCAGTTCAAGGCCTGGGCGAGGCATTCCATGGCGGTCAGCCGGTTCTGGTACAGCGCCTACAAGGACCTCACGGTCGATCAGATCGAGCGCAACACCCGCATCGCGAACGGCCTGCGGAAGACCTCGTTGAAACCGCAAGAGGCAACGGCATGGGCGCTGGATCTGTGACGAAATCGAGCAACAAGGCGCCGAGCTGGAAGCTCGCGCCTCCGCACGACAAGCAGGCCCAGGGCATCGTTGTCAGCGGCTTCAACGCTCTGCCATCCTCGATGGCGCTGTTTCTTGAGTTCGGCCCGAAGCAACCGGCTCCGGCGGTTCCTGGCTGCAGACATTGATGGGCGTGGCGCCGATCACGGATGCGGATGGGGCCGACAGCCGGCGCGGCATGCATTGCGTTCACCTGGACCGGCCTGCAAAATCTCGGTCTGTCCGATGCCGCACTGGCAAGTTTCTCGGCTCCCTTTAGCGAGGGCATGTATCAGGAAGACCGGTTGCGCCGTCTCGGCGACAAGATCAATGACACCTGGCAAGCGACCGTCATCGACGGCGGCCCATTGTGGAGCGCCAACATTCCGGCGCCGAAGGAAGATACAGACGCAACCCAAGGAAAGCCCGCTCGGCAATGTCGGCGGCACGCCCGAGAGTAACGTACGCGCGGCGGACAACCTCAACTACGGTGCACGCGCTATTGCTGCTGTACGACACCGATGTAGCAGCTGTCACCGCGTGGGCTGGCGCGGTCGAGCAGGCGCTCGACTCCCGCGAACGTCAAAATCGTGCATCGATTGCAGCTTGACCTCCGACCCGATCAAAACGGCTTCGGCCGCGAACATTTCGGTTTCGTCGATGGTATTTCCCAACCGCTGCCTTACGAAAACATCACCTCCGGTGGCCCAACGGTTCTGGTCGATAACCAGCCCGCGCCTCACGACTACTGGAACGGCGCGCCGCTCGGCGACATCCTGATCGGTCACAATGATCTGCATAACGAGAAGACTCCCGGACCGCTGGTACCTGACGAGCGCGGACGGGAAGGGGCGCGCAGCGGGCCTTCAGGCCGAGGGGGCACCGGCGGGGCTGCTGAACTTCGGCCTGAACGGCAGCTATCTGGTGGTTCGCGAACTTCGACAAAACGTCGCCGCGTTCTGGAAATCACTCAAAGCCGAGGCTGAAAAGATCTCACTGCAAGGCTTCGTCCGTAAAGCCTGTCTCCGACCAATGGCTGGCTGAGCGACGTGATCGGCCGAAGCATCGATGGTCATTTGCTTTGTCCCGGCGGTACGTTTTTGCCGCCAGACCAGTATCGATTGTCCGCAAAACAATTTTCTGTTCAAGACAACCGATCCGGACGGGTTTGGCTGTCCGCTCGGCTCGCACGTCCGCAGGGCCAACCCGCGCGACAGCCTGGCAAAAGATCTTGCTTCGGTTCAGACCTTGCTCGATGCGGCCAATAATCACCGGATACTCCGGCGCGGCCGCAAATACGGCACCACAATTCAACAACGCGATCAGGACGACAGTAGCGAGCGTGGGCTGCTCTTCATGTGCCTCAACACCGATATCGCCCGGCAGTTTGAGTTCATCCAGCAGCGATGGCTTCTCAATCGCAACTTCTCGACCCTGTTTGACGAAACCGATCCGCTGATCGGGCCAAAAGGCCCTTTCACTGTCAACGAACAGCCCCTGCGGCAGATCGTGAACGTCGAGACCTATATCCAATGCGCCGGCGGCGAATATTTCTTTTTGCCGAGCATTCCGGCACTCAACTATCTGGCAACGCTATGAGCACGACAGCCTCCCCAGACGTCCTGCGTCCCGGAGCGACCGGACTGAAAGCGGCGATAGCAGCCTGGGTCATGGAGCAGTTACCGCTTGTTTTTCGGATCCTCCGCACCGTCCGTCCCATTGTGCGGTTCGGGAAAACCTTTGTCGTCACCCGCTATGACGACGTGCGCGAAACATTCCTCAACGATGCGGCGTTCCGCGTGCCCTTACGCCGCGAAACTCGATGTCATCATGGGGCACCAGCCGTTTTTCCTGAGCATGGACGATACACCGGAATATCGCAGGGATACCGCCGCGATGCGAAAGGTGGTGCTGATCACCGACATTCCGCAGCGTCTTATTCCCGAGGTGGAGCGGCTCGGCGAAACCATCGTCGCCGAGGCGAATGGCAGCCTGGAAGTTGTCGATCAACTGGTCCGGCGCATTACATTCGAACTATACAGCGCCTATTTCGGCGTGACCGATCCGCCCGGCGGCGACCTGCGTGTTTTCGCCACCCGGCTGTTCGAGTTTCAGTTCGCCGATCCCGGTAACGATCCTTCGCTGCGGGCAGAAATCGATCAGATGGCGCCCGCGTTGCGCGACCACATCCAAAATCTCATGGAGACACGACGGACTTCGGGGCTCAGTCAGGACGACATCCTCGGCCGCTGCCTGGACATGCAGAAGCAAGGCGTCCCCGGTTTTACCGATGACCAGATTCGAAGTTCCCTGATGGGCTTCATCGTGGGCGGCCCACCACAGCCGCCCATGGTGGTGCCTCAGGCGCTTGAGCAATTATTGCGCCGCCCGGATGCACTGGAAGGCGCACAACAGGCCGCGCGCGCTGACGATGACGACCTACTCGCCGGCTACGTGTTCGAAGCGATGCGCTTCGATCCGCTAGCCCCGGTCATGCCCCGCACGGCGAGCAAGCCCGCCATCATTGCCAAGGGGACCTCACGTTCAACCAACGTGCCGGATGGCGCCAACCTGTATATCGCTTTTAGTTCAGCCATGATGGATGAACGACGGCTGATCGATCCCCAAACATTTAACCCGCGGCGATTGCCACATGAATACATCCATTTCGGCTACGGGCTGCATCAGTGTTTCGGTATCCACATGAACAACGCGCTGCTGCCGCTGATGTTGAAATCGCTTCTGAAGCGGAAAAATCTCCGCCGCGCCAGCGGCTCCAAGGGGAAATTACATAAGCGCGGCGCCTTCTCCGATACACTCTACGTCAACTACGATTGATCGAGGCAACGAGGCAGTCTTGCATCATGCGATGACGCGCTGCCAACGGGCGCAACCTCGAAATCCTGGCTGGCGGTTACGTCAGCGTGGTCGGCAGATTTCAATCCCGGGCTCTGGATCAACCCGCCAGCGGGTCGCCAGCGAGGCGGCCTCAAGCCGACCCAATTGAGATTGAGAGAGCGTTGATCGCGAAGTCGGCGTGTCCCGGGCCGGCCTCGCCGTTGCCGCAGAACGAAAACGCGCTCGCGATCCCTTCACCATCGCCCCATGGACACCTCCGCTCACTTATTTTTGTCGTGACCCGCCGCGATTCATGACACTATTACTACAATCCAATATCAATTCGGTTACACGCGGAGCGGTTGATGAGTTTGGAATGGCGGACGGCGCGGTCAACTTCCCTGGCCTGGTCTAATCCTTTGGCCTGGTGGTGGAGCAGTTTGACGCTGGTCAGCGGCGCAAATATCGCGGTCTGGTTCTTGCTGTACCGCCAGCTCCATGAACAACCGGCCGCCGGGATCGGCAACACGTCCGGCATCGAATCCATGCTGCTGCTCTGTGCAGCCTATGTTTTCGGCTGCGCGTTCCGGTCGTTCCTGCCGCGCGCGGATGTGCAGCGGATCTGCCTGTTCGACACCTGGCTGTCGAGCGTTTTCGTCGGCCGGTCGGTGGCAACCGTGGCCGAGATCTGCTTTGCGGCGCAGTGGGCGCTTATCCTGCATCAGCTTGGCACGATGACGGGAGCGGACACCACCTTGAACGTCGCCTGGGTGATCGTGCCGTTGATCCTGATCGCGGAATGCTTCTCATGGTATGCGGTGCTGACCACCAACTATCTCGGCAACGCCATCGAAAATTCGATCTGGGCCGTCGCCTTCTTTTTGGTGGGGATCGGCCTTTGCCGGTTGCTGCCGGAGTTCGATGCTCCGGTTCGTGTGGTCCTCGCCGTCGCCATCGTCGGGATCGTCGCCTATCTGGCGTTTCTGATGACCGTCGACGTCCCGATGTATCTGGGCCGATGGCGGACCGGAATGGCCGATGGCAGCAAGCTTCTCGGACCTCTCGAAGGTCTCCGTGATGTGAGCACGCGTTGGGTCGTGACGCACGACCTCGCGGACTGGAAGGGCGAGATTGCCTGGATGTCGCTTTATTTCAGCGCGGCAGTCTGGGCCAGCCTCGCGCTGTGCGTTTTCTACTCGTCCGCGGATCGCCTCCCGCGCCATCGCGCCGAAGCACCGGTCGCAAGCTGGTCTTCAAACGCGCCGACCATCGTCAGCAAGGTTAGCGTCCGCTAAATCGCGCCGCGCGCTTTTCCACGAACGCATTGCGCCCCTCCAGCGCATCCTCGCTCTGGCGAATGTCGGCCTGAACCTCGATCTCGCGACGGAACTGGGCGCCGTAGCTGGAATGCTCGCTTTCCTCCAGCAACCGGCGCGTAGCGACCAGCGCGCGCGTCGGTCCTTCGGCGAGACGATGGGCAAGCTTCGTCGCCTCACCGAGCAAGCGATCGTCATCCACGACCTGTCGCACCAATCCCCATTCCAGCGCATGCTCGGCCGAGAGCGGCTCGTTCAGAAGCATCAGCTCGAGCGCACGTTGGCGGCCGATCAGGCGCGGCAACAGCCAGGTCGAACCGAGATCGGGCACCAGGCCGATCCGGCTGAAGACCTGGATAAATTTCGCCGAACGCGCCGCGACGATGATGTCGCCGGCCATCGCCAGGCTAAATCCGCCGCCGGCAGCAACTCCGTTGACCGCGACGATGACGGGCACGCGACACTCGCGCAGCGCCTGAAACGCCGGCCAGTAATGACGCATCACGCCGGCGACAATGTCGGTCCCGAGCGACTGCGATGCCTTGAGGTTCTGGCCGGAACAAAATCCGCGCCCCTCGCCGGTGAGCACCAGCGCCCGTACGCCGTCATCGCTGGTCATCTCGCCGATGGCGGCTGCGAGCCCGCCGAGCAGTTCGGGTGTCATGGCGTTCAGGCTCGCCGGGTCGTTAAGCGTCAACAAGCCGACGGCGCCGTCCCTGCTTTGTTTTACACTGGTCATGTTCTCTCCTCGGCGGATATCTGGGTCGCCCGCAATGTGCCACTCCTGGCGCGCCACGCCAAATCGACGCTATCCAGGTATCGACCACCGGGATCATCCTTCGCCGCGTCGGCAAACCTCCGCATCAGCCGCAGCAGCGATGCCGGTCGGCGTGTTGCAACGCGAAATTGCCCTTGGCTTGTCACGGTCGAAGGAGGCGATCAATTCAATTTGTTTCAATTAAGCGCGTTCAATAACCTTCAAAAGTTAGGTTAAATCTGGAGCGTGATTGCGCGCCGAGCCATAGATTGTATGGCTAAAGTATGTCCTCGACATTTCATAACGCCGACAAGCGCACGCACCGGAAAGTCATGCTGGTGGGCCTGATGTTTTGCGCCCTGTTTGTCGCCGTCAGCTTTTTTGCGAGAGAGCAGCCGGAGAACCATTACGTTCTTCAGAAAGCCGACAGGCTGGTTCGCACCGCCGGATCGCCGCTGCCTGCCAACTGAACCTTTTGCTGGCGCGCGATACAAAGATCCATATGCCCGCCGGACTGATGGAACTCATCGCCGGTGCCGCGATTATCTTTGGAAGACTTTCAGGAGGCAATGATGACCAGCTGGCATGATACCATGGTGGATAGGCCCGAAAGCGATCATGATACCGGCTATGCGGCCGGCTGGACCATCTCGGGGCTCGCGATGCTGGGCGCAATCGTCACCGTCTGGGTGTTTGCGATCTAACGCCCCAGCGCCTCGCCTTATTTGTTCGAGCATGACGTCGTTTCGGAAAACCGTTACCCACTTTTCCGGATCATGCCCCAATTTAAACCGCCGCCACGACAGCGCGGGCCGGCGGACGAACAAATTTTAGACGCCGCCCGGCTGGACATAGCAGAACACGTAACCGGCGCGGCTCAGAAATATGATTCCGTGCCCGGTCGGATTCGATTTGTCCCATTTGAGCTTGTTGTTCGGTATTTCTATTTCGGTACCGATGTCGATATGCGGGCGCATACGCGGCGCGTCTGGCCTGTCATCTGTGATGATGGCATAGGTTTTTCCGTTCCTGACGTGAACCTCGTCCGCGAAGTAAGCATCGGCCTCGCCGCAACATGACAGCCGCGGCTCGTCGGGCTGCATGAGCGCCTGATACCATTCACGGATCGCAGGATCGCCCCCGCTCCATTGTCCGAGATCGCGGGCCTGTACAACGCTCATCACGCAACTGAACGCCAGACAGAGGACGATGCGCTTCATGTCGCACTCCTGAGTTTGCCGGCCAATTCATTGAAGCAATGTTCGTGCCGGAATCGGCATACTCGCAAAATGCAATAAATTCCAGCGGTTAGCGCGGCTGGCGGCATCGAACCTGTTGATAGCCAAGCGACACCAACAGGCAGCGGGAATTGGCCCCGCCGGGTGGGAGCGTCGTCATGGCGTGTCGGATCGGCATCGTGTCGCGATTGATTTTCGCGGCCTTCTTGCTGTCCACCGCCATGTATTCGGAGGCTCACGCCGAAAAACGGGTGGCGCTGGTGATCGGCAATTCGGCCTATCGCGCCGTGCCGACGCTGCCAAACCCCGCCGCCGACGCCAAGCTGATGTCGGACACGCTGCTATCGCTCGGTTTCTTCGTCGTCGGCGGCAGCGCCCAGCTTGACCTCGACAAGGCCGGTTTCGACGACGCCCTGCGCGAGTTCAGCACCGAACTGACCGGAGCCGATGTGGCGCTGTTCTATTACGCCGGCCACGGCGTAGAGACCCACGGCCTCAATTACCTGGCGCCGGTCGACGCCCATCCGGTCGACGAAGCGGACATCTTCACCCAAATGATCGGCATCGCGGGCATTCTCGACCAGCTGGAAAAATCCGGCACTCGCATCAACCTGGTATTGCTCGACGCCTGCCGCGACAATCCGTTCAGCGGCCACGGCGCGCATTCGACCTCCGGCGGTCTGGCGCAAATGCCCGCACCGGTCGGGACGCTGATTTCGTTTGCGACCCAGCCGCGCAGCGTCTCGCTGGACGGCGTTGACGGTCACAGTCCCTACACAAGAGCGCTCGCCGATGCGATGCAGCGGCCCGGCTCCGGACTGTTCAAGACCTTTAACGAAGTCGGGCTTGCGGTTGCGAAGGCGACCCAGGGCCAGCAAATACCTTGGGTGTCCTCGTCACCGATCTCGGGTAATTTCTATTTCGCCGGCAAGCCTGTGACGGAAGCGGCAAGCGTTGCACCGGTTGCGCCGGCGCCGCTGGTTCAGGAGGCGAGGCTGTCGCCCGCCGACGATCCGTTGCACCACGATCTCATCACCGATTGCGATCGGCTGGCCGCGATGCCTTACGACACCGGGCATTCGCCAAGTCTGCCGGGCGTGGAGCCTGACAAGATCAACGTCGCCGCGGCGGCAGTCGCCTGCAATGACGCGATGGCGCAATATCCCGGTGTAATGAGGTTTGTATTCGAAGCCGGACGCGTGGCGACCGCGCGGAAAGATTATGCCGAGGCGCGGCGTCTCTACGAGCAGGCCGCCGCGGGCGGCTACGCCATGGCGATGAACAATGTCGGCGGCACCTATGAAGGTGGCGAGGGCGCGCCCCTGAATTATGCCGAGGCCGCGCGCTGGTACGGCAAGGCCGCGGCAGCCGGCGAACCGATCGCCATGATCGATCTGGGCTGGCTGTATGAAACCGGGCACGGCGTGCCCAGGGATTATGCGCAAGCGCGCCGGTTATACGAGGCCGCGGCCAAGGCCGGCGTACCGGCGGGCATGAACAATCTCGGCCTGCTCTATATGTACGGCAAAGGCGTTACGCGCGATTATGCGCAAGCGCGGCAGCTGTTCGAACAGGGCGCCGCATTGGGCGAGGCTTCCGCCATGAACGGGCTCGGAGCGATCTACAATGACGGCGACGGTGTTGCCCGCAATACCAAGATCGCCCGCCAATGGTTCGAGAAGGCGGCGGCGCTGGGAAATCCCGAGGCAAAGCAGAATCTGAAGGGGATGCGACGGTAATTTCAGTGCGTGCACATGCCTGCGGCCCGCGCGGCTGGCCTTGAAACCATTCGACCCCGTGAAGCGTAACAGCACAGTGACCCAACGGAGCATCTCCATGCGCGCCTTGATCCTGACGCTCGCATTCCTGATGAGCTTCGTCGCACCGGCCGGCGCCGCCGACGATGTTGCCACCGCCCAGACCATCATCCGTGCCCAGGTCGACGCGTTCGGCCGCGACGATGCCGCAACGGCCTATTCCTATGCTGCTCCCGCGATCCGGAGCATCTTCCCGCAAGCCGATATCTTCCTCGGAATGGTCCAGCAAAGATATGCCCCGGTCTATCGCCACAAGAGTTTCGAATTTGGCGAAGCGCAGGTGTCGGAAGGCAAGATCGCCCAGCGCGTTCACATCATCGACGCCGATGGCGAGGCCTGGGAGGCGCTGTACACGCTGGAGCAGCAGCCTGACGGCAGCGTCAAGATCACCGGCTGTGTTCTGCTCAAGGCAGGCCAGGCGGTGTAAAGCGCGTCACGCCATTGCCCATCGCGACCGCGCCCGGATCAATAGCGCCACCATGATGGTGACGTTGAGTGCATTCCACACCAGTCCGTTCAGGAACGCCGCGGCGTAAGAACCAGTGGCGTCGAAGATCACGCCGGACACCCAGCCGCCGAATGACATCCCGACCACAGAGGCCAGAATCACGATGCCGACGCGGGTCGCCGCTTGGCTGGCCGGCATAGATTCACGGACGATGATCGCGTAGCTCGGCACGATGCCGCCCTGAAACAGCCCGAACATCGCGGAGATGACATAGAGCGACGAGAGGCTGTCGAAGAACAGGTAGAACACCAGGGCCGAACCCTGCGCCACCGATCCGATCAGTAGCGTGCGGATGCCGCCAATCCGGTCGGCCAGAAATCCCGACCCGATCCGGCTGACAATACCGAACGCCAGCATCAGTGACAGCATTTCGGCGCCGCGCGCCACGCCGTAGCCGAGATCGCCGCAATAAGCGACGATATGGACCTGCGGCATCGCCATCGCCACGCAGCAGGCAATGCTGGCGACGCAGAGCACCGCCGTCAGAGTATTGATCGGCAGCCGCAGATCGATCCGGGGCGGCGGCGCGTCTACGTGGCTCCGCCGCGTGGCCGCGCCGATCCGGGCGCGAAGCAGCAGCAACATGGCTGTCATCGCTACCCCGCAGAAGATACCGATGGCGATATAGCTCGTGCGCCAGCCGGAGGTCTGAGTGCCCCAATTGACCAGCGGCGGCCAGATCGTGCCGCCGACATAATTGCCGCTGGCGGCAATGGTCACCGCCAAGCCGCGGTAGCGGTCGAACCAGTGCGAGGCTTCCGCCATCAGCGGCGCAAACGTCGCCGAGGTCCCGAGACCGATCAGAAAATGGATCAGGATGAATTGCCACAGCGTGGTCGAAAGGCCGGCGCCGACATAGCTCAGCCCGAGGATCGCGGTGCTCAGCCCGATCGCCATGATGATCCCGAAGCGATCGGCGATTTTGCCGACCCCGACACCGCCGAGACCAAAGCCGAACATCAGGAGCGTGAAGGCCAGCGATACATCGCCGCGGGTCGCGCCGAATTCGGCCTGGACCACCGGGAGCACGACCACCACCGACCACATGCCGACGCTGCCGATCGAGCCCATCACCAGCGCAAGCGCCAGCCTTACCCACGCCTGACGCGAGTCCGGGGTGAAGAGCAGCGTATCCGTCGTTGAATCGGAGGGAGCGAGCACCGCCGCAACTTCGACGCCGTTGTCTCCGCGGGTCAAGCAACATGGCGCGATATTGGGCATGCAGATGCAGTGCAACAGAAACGCTTTGTTTCAGCCCATCCCGCGCCCAGGGAAAGGGAAAACAGTCGAGTTCCCTTTGCTCCTCAAGCAGAAAGCGCCTGTTAACGCTTTCCTAACCATAAACCGGGCAAAAATTGCCCAGTGAAGTCGAGTGTCGTCGATCGCGTAGAGCGGGGGAGTACCCGTGGACGCCAGTGCGGTGCCTCAATTTCGAAACGGTGGTCCTTCGGCCGCCGCGCAGACGTTTGGCGCCCGCGACCGGCATACGCGGGGGGAAGCAGCAAGTATGGTCGATGTCACCGCAGGTTCGGGTGCAGCGGTACCTGGAACCGGACTTCCCAGTCTCAGTGAAATCGGCCAAATCCTCAAACGCGGCGATCTCGCGTTGGCATTCGGCATCCTCACCATTCTGGTGGTGCTGATTCTGCCGCTGCCCTCGATCGTCCTCGATCTCTTTCTGGCGATCTCGATCACGCTGTCGATCCTGATCCTGATGACGTCGCTGTTCATTCAGGCGCCGCTGGAATTCTCGTCGTTCCCGACCATCCTGTTGATTTCGACGATGCTGCGGCTGTCGCTCAACCTAGCTTCGACGCGGCTGATCCTGTCGCGCGGCCATGAAGGCCCCGACGCCGCCGGCCACGTCATCCAGGCGTTCGGCAATTTCGTGATGGGCGGTAATTTCGTGATCGGAATTATCGTTTTCGCAATTCTCGTGATCGTGAACTTCGTCGTTATCACCAAAGGCTCGGGCCGCATCGCCGAAGTCGCGGCGCGGTTCCACCTCGACGCCATGCCGGGCAAACAGATGGCGATCGACGCCGATCTTTCGGCCGGACTGATCGACGAGAAGGTCGCGAAAGAACGCCGCAAGGCGCTGGAGGACGAAAGCGGCTTCTTCGGCGCGATGGACGGCGCCTCGAAATTCGTGCGTGGCGACGCGGTCGCCGGCCTGCTGGTTGTTTTCATCAACATCATCGGCGAAATCATTATCGGCGTCGCCCAGCAGGGCCTCGGCTTCGGCGAAGCCGCGCGCACCTACACGCTGCTGACGGTCGGCGACGGTCTGGTCACCCAGGTCCCCGCGCTGATCGTCTCCACGGCGGCGGGTTTGCTGGTGTCGAAAGCGGGCGTCAGCGGCGCCGCCGACAAGGCGCTGATGAAGCAGCTTTCCGGCTATCCACAGGCGCTCGGCATGTCGGCCGGCGTGATGCTGGTGCTGGCGATGCTGCCGGGCATTCCGATGATTCCGTTCCTTTTGCTGGGCGGCGGCGCGGCCGCGCTGGCGGTGTCGGCACGCCAGCGCAAGCGCGTGACCAGGGCGGCCGAAGCCGCCGCCGCCGCGGCACCGGCTGCCGCCGCTGCGGCAAGTGCCGCGGCGGAAGAGCCGATCGCGACCGCGCTGAAGATCGACGACCTCAAGATCGAACTTGGCTATGCGCTGCTACCGCTGGTGAACGGACCTGACGGCACCGACCGCCTGACCGAGCAGATCAAGGCGCTGCGTCGCTCGCTCGCGGTCGAGATGGGCTTTGTGATGCCCGCGGTGCGCATTCTCGACAATGTGCAGCTCGAAGCGAACACCTATGTCATCAAGATCAAGGAGGTTGATGCCGGCACGGGCCGGATCTGGCCGAACCAGTTCATGGTCATGGACCCCGGCGGAAATCAGGTAGGCGTGCCGGGCATTCACACCATCGAGCCGACGTTCGGGCTGCCGGCGACCTGGGTCGATGCCAGCTTGAAGGAGGAAGCCTCGCTGAAAGGCTACACCGTGGTCGATGCCGCCACCGTGCTTTCGACCCACCTCACCGAGCTCCTCAAGAACAACATGTCGGACCTGTTGTCCTATGGCGAGGTGCAAAAACTCCTGAAGGATCTGCCAAAGGAGCAAGGCGAACTGCTCAAGGATATCGTGCCGAGCCTGGTCACCATTTCCGGCATTCAGCGCGTGCTGCAGCTTTTGCTTGCGGAGCGGATCTCGATTCGCGACCTGTCGACCATTCTCGAAGGCATCGCCGACGCGCTGGCGTTCTCGCGCAACCCGGCGACGATGGTCGAACATGTTCGCGCCCGGCTGGCACGGCAGATTTGCGCGCAGAATACCTCTGGCAATGGCTACCTGCCGCTGATCGCCCTGTCGGCAAAATGGGAGCAGGCTTTCGCCGAGTCGCTGGTCGGCCAGGGCGAGGAACGCAATCTGGCCATGCAGCCTTCCAAGCTGTCCGAATTCATGACCGTGGTGCGGGAGCGGTTCGAACAGGCTGCCCGCGAGGGCGAGGCGCCGGTGCTGGTCACCTCGGCGGCGATCCGGCCGTTCGTGCGCTCGCTGGTGGAGCGTTTCAGATCGCAGACGACCGTGCTGTCGCAGGCCGAAATCCACCCCAGGGCGCGGCTGAAGACGGTCGGAAGCGTCTAGATCCCCAGTTCCAATTGAATGGGAACGGACGCCCTTTTGGGGCGATTGCCTGGCTTGCGCCGCGGCATGGGTTTGCCGGAGCAGGGCTTTTCCGCCACAGGCAAATGATTTGTCAGCCTGGCGTAAATCGGCGCGGTGTTGCAGCGCGAAATGCATCAAAACAGCAACGTGCTGTAATTACTAAATTATCTTCTTAGTTGGCGGTTCGGCGCTCGCGGGCGTTCAAGTCTTTTCACTGCCTTGTGATCGCCTCTTAGGAACCGAAAGCCAAATCCCCACGTTTGTTGGACTGCGACGTTGAACCTAGTGACGAGCCGACGAGACCAATCCGCAAAAGGCAGTAAGTCGGCAGGAGGCTTTCCATGAACCACTCGATCTACAGCGCAGATCGCATGACCCATCTGAAGATTGTGGTCGTCGCGCTCGTTGCGGGTATTTTGGTGGCTGGCTTCAGCATCTCGGCTCGTACCAATTCAGACGGCTACACCCAGACTGCGCGGGTCATCAAGGCCGGCAAGCCTGTCGCCATCACGAGCTCAAACACGTCGATGGTGCGCTAATCAGTTTCTCGAATTCACGCGGCTCTTTACCAGCCCCCCAAAGTCGCCACGTGAGTATATGGAAGACCCCAACTACCCCCAAGTTGGTTCTACCGGAAAACGCCCGCTCCCCACGGGCGTTTTCTTTTTGTGCATGGCGTTGTCCGCGACGCAATCCGGATTGCCGCGAGCACACTCAAGCCGGTTGCTACCGGGTGCGGAATTCGCGCGGGGCTTCTATTTCTTTATTTGACGCGTTTTCCAAGCACGAACCGGTATCCACTTTGCTGGAAAACGCTCTACGTCAGCGGGCTGGCGAGGGCGCCGCCGCAGCGGGCGGCACGCTCTCGATCAGCTTGCCGGCATAAACCGGTGCTGAGGTCGGCTTGCCGTCCGGCGAGCCACCCGCCTGCTCGACCGTTACCGCATAGGTTGCCGCGTTGATGGTGTCGGTGTCGTAGGACGCCAGTACCGGACGCGCGGTGAAGTCGCTGCCCCCGATCACGCCCAGCGAGCGCGGCCGCTGCAGTTTGTCCGAGATCAGCCAAAGCTCGAAGCTTTTGCCGGGTTCGGCGACAGCACCGACCTTGCGAACCGTGAAGTTCTTGGTCGCCGCGTCAACCGTGAGAATGAACGCGGGCGAGCCGCTCTCTTTCTGCAAAACGGCGACATACTGGGCTGAGGCCGTCGGAGCAGGCGGGATCTTGATCTCGGCCACTTGCGTTCGCGACTTCGGGCGAAGGCCGTCGGGAAGTAAATCCGGCTGAAAGGCCTGGACCGCGATCATGGCGACCAGAGCCGCGGCGATCGCCGTCGTCAGCGCCGCGACATTGCGCCAGCGCCGCACCTTTGCGGACAACTGGATGACATTGGACGCATCGACCGGCGCGGCGGTTTCGTTGATCTGCGACGCGACCGGCCGCGGCGGCGACGCCTCCGGGAGCACCAGCGGCACCTGCGGTGCGGAAAGTCCCACCGCGGTCCTGATCTTCTCCCAGACCTCAGGCCGTGGCTCGACCGACCCGACCATCTGGTTCAGGGCACCAAGTTTTTGCTCCCAGGCGCCGACCATAGCCGTGAAGTCCTTGTCCGCGGACATCATGGCCTCGACCTGCGCCCGCTCGTCGGCATCGAGGGTGCCGAGTGCATATTCCGCGGCGAGCGCGATATGGTCTTCGCTGTAGGCCATCATCCGATTCCAAGGCACTCCCGGATATCCATCATGCTGCGGCGCAGCCAGGTCTTAATGGTGTTCACCGGCGTCTCGAACTTGGCCGCCAACTGCTCGCGGCTCCAGCCATTGTAGTAGGCCAGCAATACGAGCTTTTGCCGATCCGGCTCCAGGCGCCCAACGCACTCAAGCAACCGCTTCAACTCTTCAGTCATCTCCCGGCGCGCAAGTGGATCCGGGCTGTCGGCAGCGACTTCCATCGCCGCCGGCTCCTCTTCGATCGAGGTCTCGGTCCGCTTGCGCACGACGTCGATGGCACGGTTTCGCGCAATAGACGCCATCCAGGTGATCGGCGACGACAGACCGGGATTGAATTGACCGGCGCTGTTCCAGATCTTGACGTAAGCCTCTTGAATGACCTCCTCCGCGAGATCCTGTCGCCGCAAGATACGGAACACGACGCCGAAGAGTTTCGCCCGCGTGGCGGCATAAAGGCGTTCAAAAGCGGCCTCATCCCCCTTCGCTACGGCGGCGATCAGCCAGACCAACTCAGCTGGCGTCAACATTCGGCGTCCCCAAAATCGCGATGTCCCGATCGCTTCGTACGCCGGGAGCAGCAGGCCAAGCCTGTCGTATCATATCTTGCGCCGAACCAGTCCACCAAGTCACTGCTGGCCGGCCTGTGGACATCAACAAGAAAAAACCCGGACCTCGCGGTCCGGGTTCGGCGGTTCGGAAAGCGGCGGGAGCGTCTAGGCGACCGCGCCGATGCGAGCACGCATCAGCCCGATACTGTCGAGATCGGCCTGCTCGCGGGCGCTTTCCTCAGCGCGCTCGCGTGCCTGATCGCGCTCGTCCAGCAGTTCGACTTTCTTGAGTTCCTCGAATGCCTCGGTCAGCATGCTTTTGGCGTCTTCAAGCTGAATGCGCAGTTCGTCGGCGGACCGGGTCAGGTTTTCGCGCCGCTGGATCGCGGCCTTGGCATAGGTCGGATAGGCAAAGTGCGTGGGATCGTTGATCCCGGCGCGCTCTTGCTCGGTTTGGATTTCGCGCTCCAGATCGACCGACATACGCTGGAAATCGGCGATCATGCCCTCAATCTGGGCGACCCTTCGGCGCTTTTCATCGACCTGAAACTTCTTCAGGCGGATCAGCGTTTCACGTGACTTCATCGACTCATACTCCCCAGAAGTCCCTATTTGAGCACGGGACGGAACCGGTATCCCCCTGGGGGCCCAACCGGCATCTCAATTGGTGTGACCGGATGATGGCCCGACAAAGTTAGCGTTCCGTTTCCAAACTCCGGAGGATTTGCTCAAGTTGCCGATAACCGTCTTTCAGGCCGGTGACTTCGTCCTTGGCCTGACGCAGAAAGCCCTCCAGCGGCTCATGCAGCCGGATCGCCTCGTCGACCTCGGCGCTCGAGCCGCCGCGGTACGCCCCGAGGCGGATCAATTCCTCCATATCGGCGTAGGTGGCCATGACCTGACGCCCCCGCATGATGGTCGGCAGAAAGGCCGGATCGGCTGATTTCGGCATGGTGCGGGATACCGATTTGAGAACGTTGATGGCAGGAAAACGTCCGCGCTCGGCGATCGCCCGCTCCATCACGACGTGGCCGTCCAGGATGCCCCGGACCGCATCCGCGATCGGTTCGTTGTGGTCGTCGCCGTCCACCAGCACGGTGAAGATGCCGGTGATGGTGCCGGCACCGACCCCAGGACCGGCGCGCTCCAATAGCTTCGGCAATTCGGTGAACACCGTCGGCGTATAGCCCTTGGCGGTCGGCGGCTCGCCCGCCGAGAGGCCGATTTCACGCTGCGCCATCGCAAAGCGGGTCACCGAATCCATCAGGCACAACACGTCCTTGTGCTCGTCGCGGAAATATTCGGCGATCGCCAAAGTCAGATAAGCCGCCTGGCGTCGCATCAAGGCGGGCTCGTCCGACGTCGCCACCACCACCACCGAGCGCGCCAATCCCTCGTCGCCGAGGTCGTCCTGCAAAAACTCCTGAACCTCGCGCCCGCGTTCGCCGACGAGGCCGATGACCGTGATGTCCGCATCAACGTTGCGCGCCAGCATCGACAGCAACACCGACTTGCCGACGCCGGAGCCGGCGAAGATGCCGAGCCGCTGGCCGCGGCAGCAGGTCAAGAACGTGTTGAGCGCGCGGACGCCGAGATCCAGCGGCGCACCGACGCGTTTGCGCGAATGCGCCGGCGGCGGCAAGTTGCGAAACGGCATCGGCGACGGTCCGAGTGGCAAAGGACCCTTACCGTCGATCGGCTCGCCCATCGCATTGAGGACGCGACCGAGCCACAACGGCGAAGGCCGCACCTGGCTTGCGGCATTGGCGATCACCGCGCGGCAGCCGCGCCTCACTCCCTCGAGGCCGGCGAACGGCATCACCACGGCGTTGTTGCCGGTGAAGCCGATGACTTCGGAAGGGATAAAGCGATTGCCGCCGGTCTCGATCACGATCCGGGCGCCGACCGACATCGCGTGAATGGGCCCGGCGATCTCGACCATCAGGCCGCGGACACCGACCACGCGGCCATAAATGTTTACGCCGTCGATGTCGGTGATCTGCTCGGCGAGCGCTTTCATTGCGAAAACCTTAAGTTTCCGCGCTTTGAAGCGCCGCCCTTAACCTCGTGTTTACCCGCATCGTTAATCATTACGTCACTGTCTTTGGTGACTGAATGCGCTCGACCGTCAGAAAGAAGGTCGAGTTGCGAGAGTTGGTTAGGCCCGCCTCTTAACGTGGAACTTGAACGAGAGCGGATACAGAAAACTGCTTCGACGCAATATCTTAGGGCGATTCGACGAAAATTGCACGGATAGAGCTTGCGAACCCGAATCAGATTTTGTTAACCATATGTTGTCAGGATCCGAATCAGTTGTTCAAAGGCGTTTTGAGTGCCGCAAGTGCGGCCGACCTGACGCCCGGAGCGGCGATGATGGGGGACTGGCATGCGCGTATTGTTGATAGAAGATGACAGCGCCGTAGCGCAGTCGATCGAGCTGATGCTCAAGTCCGAGAGTTTTAACGTCTATACGACGGACCTCGGAGAGGAAGGCGTCGATCTCGGCAAACTGTACGATTACGATATTATCCTGCTCGACCTCAACTTGCCTGACATGTCGGGCTACGACGTGCTCAAGCAGCTTCGGGTTTCGAAGATCAAGACACCCATTCTGATCCTGTCCGGCCTCGCCGGTATCGAGGACAAGGTCAAAGGTCTCGGCGTCGGCGCCGACGACTACATGACCAAACCCTTCCACAAGGACGAACTGGTTGCGCGCATTCATGCGATCGTGCGCCGTTCCAAGGGCCACGCCCAATCGGTGATCCAGACCGGCGATCTTGTGGTCAATCTCGACACCAAGACGGTAGAGGTCGGCGGCCAGCGCGTGCATCTGACGGGCAAGGAATACCAGATGCTGGAGCTGCTCTCGCTCCGCAAGGGCACCACCCTCACCAAGGAAATGTTCCTCAATCATCTCTATGGCGGCATGGACGAGCCGGAATTGAAGATCATCGACGTCTTCATCTGCAAGCTGCGCAAGAAACTCGCCAACGCCTCCGAGGGCCGCAACTTTATCGAGACCGTCTGGGGCCGCGGCTACGTGCTGCGCGAGCCGCATGAAGTCGAAGAGCGCATTCCCGCCTGATCGCTTGTTTAGTGCGAGCCTGTCCCGGCTCACTCCTCCCGACTGGACCCCGCCGCAAATGGCGGGGTTTTTGTTTGGGGATTGAACGAGCGACTTGCGTGCGCCGACCAACGGGGTGTGCGACTCTCGGCCGCGCCACGACTCTGGGGGCCCTCGATGATCCTTCAATCATTGGCCGGATTGCCGGCTTTTTTGCTCTATTTCTGTACGTCGATCTTTGTCGTCGTCGCCTATTTGTACGTTTACACACGCGTCACGCCGCACGACGAATTCCAGTTGATCCGCGACAATGATCCAGCCGCCGCCATCGCGCTCGGCCTCAGCCTGGTCGGCTTCGTGTTGCCGGTGGTCAGCGCCATCGCCCATTCCGCCAATATCCTGGATTGCCTGATCTGGAGCGCGATCGCCCTGATCGTCCAGATCGCGGTGTTTTTCATCGTCAAGATACCGGTACCGAACCTGTCGGCGAAGATCGCGGCAGGTGAACTCGCCGCCGCGATCTGGCTTGGGCTCGCTTCGCTCTCCGCAGGAGCGCTCAACGCCGCCTCGATGATCTATTGATCATGGCGGAGCGACCCAACAGCGAGTTCGGCAAACGCAGGCCGGTTGCGACGGAGGCTGCGCCGCCGGTCAAACGCTCTCGCCATGTCGCCCTCCTGCTGATGGGCACCTTTGCGATCGGCGGAAGCGCCTACGCGCTGATGCCGAGCGAGAACTGCGAACCGAAATCACCGGGAATGGCGGCGCCCTCGACGCCGCAAACCGGCACCGAATGCTCCTCGCGCGGATATTCATCCGGTGGCGGTCATGGCGGCGGGTCGGGCGGAGCATGGTCGCGCCGCGGTTTCTTTGGCGGCGATTCATCATCGAGTAGTTCATCGTCGAGCACTTCTTCCGAGTCCGGCAGTGTGACGCGTGGCGGCTTCGGATCCTTTGCACGGGGATTCGCGGCGCATTTCTCCGGCGGCGGCTGAAATCGTCCCGTGCAACGCATCACCTGCTTTGAACGCGACGATTGGCGCATCACTGCCGAGGCGACCGGGTTTGATTTTCATACCCTTGACGGCGAACGCTATTGGGACGAACGCGCTTATTACGCCTTCACGCTTGATGAAATCGAACGCCAGATCGAGACCCCCACGGGCGAAATCGATGCGATGTGCCTCGAACTCGTCGGCCGCGCGGTGGGTGACGAACGCATGCTGCGCCAGCTGAAGCTACCGGAAGCATTCTGGCCACTGATCCGTGAAAGCTGGCGCCGCGATGACGCCAGCCTCTACGGCAGGCTCGACCTGAGCTTCAACGGGCGGGGTCCGGCGAAATTGCTGGAATATAACGCCGATACGCCGACCTCGATTTTCGAGGCGGCGGTCTTTCAATGGACGTGGCTGGAGCAGGCGGTCGAGCGGCAGATCATTCCGAGACATGCCGACCAATTCAATTCGATCCATGAAAGTCTGATCGAAGCGTGGAAGAAGGCCGGCGCCGGACGCCACCTGCATCTCGCAGGAGCGATCGCGAACGCCGAGGATGCCGGCACGCTGGCGTATCTGGAGGACACCGCAAGACAGGCCGGCCTCGAAACCACCTTGCTCGATATCGAAGCGATCGGATGGCGCGATGACGGCAGCTTCGTCGATCTCGACAATCACGAAATCAAGCTCGCCTTCAAACTCTATCCCTGGGAATGGATGTTTCACGACGCGTTTGGCAGGTGGCTGGCAGAAGCCGCGACGCGCTGGATCGAGCCGCCCTGGAAGGCCATCCTTTCCAACAAGGGCATCCTTCCATTGCTGTGGGAGATGTTTCCCGGTCACCCCAATCTTTTGCCGGCCTATTTCGAGGATGATCCTGACGCGGCAAGGCTCGGCGCCTGCTTTGTGCGCAAACCGCTTTATTCCCGTGAGGGAGCCAATGTCGCGCTGATCAACGAAGGCGTCGCGCTTGTCGAGCAACAAGGACCGTATGGCGCCGAAGGTTTTATTCGTCAGGCGTTTGCGCCGCTGCCGAATTTCTCGGGTCAATACCCGGTGCTCGGCAGCTGGCTGATCGACCACGTCCCGTGCGGGCTATCGATCCGCGAAGACCAGAATCCCGTCACCGGCAATACCTCGCGGTTCCTGCCGCACGCGATCCTGTGAACCCGCCCATAACCCTGATCAGCGCGCCACGGCGGCAATCGACTTCGGCGCCTGGGACGTCATCGCTGGCGACCCGGCGCGAACTGTCCGGGTAGCATTTGAGCGATAGAGCCCGCGCCGCTCGGGATAGGGCTTGAACGCATCGGATATCCCGACCACGGATTCGGCTGCGCCCAGCAACAACACGCCATCAGGTTCGATCGCCTGTGCCAGGCGGCTGAAGATCTCACCTTTGGTGTCCGCATCGAAGTAGATCAGGACGTTGCGGCAGAAGATCACGTCGAAGGACCCGAGATGGGAAAAATCCTGCAGCAGGTTCAATTGCCGGTGCATGACCATGGCGCGGATATCGGCGTTGAGGTGCCACAGCTCTCCGGCCTGGGTGAAATGCTTGACCAGCATCTGAATCGGCAACCCGCGCTGGACCTCGAACTGGCTGAAGATGCCGGCTCTGGATTTCTCGAGAACGCCTTGCGACAAATCGGTTGCGAGAATTTCGATCCGCCATCCCGCCAGCGCGCTGATCTCCCTCAGGCACATTGCGACCGAATAGGGCTCCTGCCCGGTGGAAGATGCCGCACACCAGATGCGCAAGGAGCGGCGGCTTGCGCGCGCCTGCAGCAGCGCCGGGATGATCGTCTCCCGCAGATGGTCGAACGGAATCTTGTCGCGGAAAAAGAACGTCTCGTTTGTGGTCATCGCCTCGACCACCTCCGCGATCAGCGCGTCGGATCCGGCCTTCATTTTCTGAATGAGTTCGGGGATGCCGGGCAGACCTGCCTTTCGCGCCAGCGGGATCAATCTGCTTTCAACCAAATATTGCTTGTCCGCGGAAAGGTCGAGACCCGAACGCTCCTTCAGACATTTACGCAAGAACTCGTAGTCCAGCAGCATCACGCACGATCTCCCGAAAACAATCGAACCAGTTTTGGCGCGATCTGACTCAGCGGCAGAATCGCCGCGCAAATGCCCGCATTCGCGGCTGCGCCCGGCATTCCCCACACCACACTCGAAGCTTCGTCCTGCGCGATCACGCTTCCGCCGGCCGCGACAATCTCCTTGCCGCCGCGGGTGCCGTCCGAGCCCATGCCGGTCAGCACGACGGCCAGAATGCCGCCCTGCCAGACATCGATCGCGGAGGTGAACAATGGATCGACCGCCGGCTTGCAGAAATTGACCTGCGGCCCGTCGTCGAGCGCGATCACCGCGTCGGTGCCGTGGCGCGCGACGCGCATATGGCGGCCACCCGGCGCCACATAGATATGGCCGGCCTTGACGATCTCTCCGTCGATGGCTTCGTGCGCCGGCCGATGACTCGAGCGCGCCAGATGCTCTGCCAGGATCGTGGTAAAGGTGGGCGGCATATGTTGCGTGATCAGAACGGGGAAGCGATCGATCACCGAGCCGATCTCGCCGACCAGGGTCATCAGCGCCTGCGGACCGCCGGTCGATGAACCGATCAGGAGCACGCGCGGCGCCTGGGCGCCGAAGGCGCGGCACGACGGCTGCGGATGCGCAGGCAGCGGCCGCGGCGGTGCCTCACGCGGCCGATCGAGAACCGGAGCCAGTGGCGGGCTCGTTGAAGCCGGGGTGGCGCGACGGACCTTGGCGCCGAGATGCCGAATCTTCTGAATGAGGTCGTGACGAAAGGTTTCGGCGGCGGTTGGTTCGCGGGTGCTTTCCGGCTTCGGAATGTAGTCCGAGGCGCCGAGCGAGAGCGCCTTGAAGCTGATCTCCGCATTG
The DNA here is from genome assembly GCA_963725555.1 of uncultured Pseudomonadota bacterium. GTDB lineage: Bacteria > Pseudomonadota > Alphaproteobacteria > Rhizobiales > Xanthobacteraceae > Bradyrhizobium. The sequence goes on from CAVRYV010000012.1 coordinate 193,020, forward strand.
CGGCGGGTCAGCGTCGAGGCCATGATGATGATCAGGTTGCGCTTTTTTGCCAGCAGCAGTGGCAGCGCGGAAATGCCGTCCAGTTCCGGCATTTCGATATCGAGCACCGCAACATCCGGATCGACGCGCTCAATCTGCCTGACGGCATCGAGGCCGGTGCGCAGCGATGCCGCGACAACCATATCCGGTTCGGCTTCGATCCAGCGCGAGATCAACCCTCTGATGACGACGAAGTCATCGACCACCATCACCCGCAGCGGCTCTTGTCGGGTCGAGGTCGAGGTCGAGGAACTTGCCAACGCAACGCTCATTAATCACCAGGCACAACGCAAAAAGCATTACTGAAATAATCACCGCGCCGGTGGCCGTTCGGCCACCGGATCCGCAGACGCTGGATCAGATCAGGCCAACTTCCTGGAATTTGGCCGTAACGATCTCCCTGTCGAACGGCTTCATGATGTATTCGTTGGCGCCGGCATGAAGCGCACGCGCAATATGGGCGACATCGTTTTCCGTCGTACAGAACACCACCTTGGGCTGATCTCCGCCGGGCATCCGGCGCAGATTGCCGAGGAACTCATAGCCGTCCATGATCGGCATGTTCCAGTCGAGCAGGATTGCCTCGGGCAATCCGCGCTTGCAAACTTCCAGCGCCTTCTCGCCGTCTTCGGCTTCGACGATCTGGAAATCCAATCCTTCCAGGATTCGCCTTGCGACCTTTCGAATGACGCTTAAGTCATCGACCACCAGACATGTTTTCATTTTAGCCTCTGCTTCTCTGGAATCCCGAAAGGGACGTTTCTGTTACGACACATTTACGCCGGCAGTCCCTGACCTCATGCCGCCAGCATGTCAGGCACGATTTCGAGAACGCGATCGACATCGAGGACGACCATCAGCTGTCCGTCGAGACGATGAACACCGCCGGCGAGCTTTGCCATCCGGGGATCGAGATTGACGGGATTTTCCTCGCGATCGTCGTCAGCGAGCTTGAGCACCTCGCCGATCTGATCGATCAGGAGTCCGTAGGATTCGCCGCGCAGATCGACACCCACCGCCATTGGCGGCCTGCCGTCGTCATTCCTGGGCAGACCAAGGCGGGCGCGCATATCCACGACCGTAACAATGCGGCCCCGTAAATTGAGAACGCCGGCGATCTCGCCGGACGACAACGGCACCCGGGTCAGCCGTTCCGGCATAAACACGTCCTGAACCCGCGAGATCGGCAACCCGAACAGCTGCCCGCCAATCAAGGCGGTGACGTATTCGGCGACCGCGCCCTCGATGCCCGGAGTCTTGCTGCTCACGCTGACCTCCTTCATGCCGCCCGGCTGAACGTGCTTCATGCTGCCCTGCTCGTCTCGGCGGTTTGTTCCTTCAGCGCCGCGATCAGGCCGGGGCGATCGAACTTGGCGACATAATCGTGGAAGCCGGCGAGGCGTCCGCGTTCGATCGCCGCCGGCGATACCATCGAGGACAGCGCGATGATCGGCATGCCGCTCAAGTGCTGATCGGCGCGGATCGTCTCGGCGAATTCGAAGCCGTTCATCTCGGGCATTTCAATGTCGGTCAGCACCACATCGAACGCGTGGCCCGAGCGCAGCGCTAGCAGCCCCTCCTGCGCATTGGGGGCAACTCGCACCCGATAGCCCGCCGCCTTCAGCACCGGCGCCAGCATGTTGCGGAAGAAAGCGCTGTCGTCGACCAGCAGCACCGATTGCGCGGCCGACGACGGACGCATCTCCTTGCGGCTGAACCAGTCGGAAAACGCCATCGGAAGGAAGTGGCCGACGTCGATCACTTCGGTGGCCTGCCCCTTGATCACGGCGGAGCCGAGAATACCCTCGCCGCCGCCGGCGACCTCGATGTGAAGCCGCTCCTCCACGATGTCGACGATCTCGTCGACCACGAGACCCATCGAGCGATCATCGTCGGCGAACACCAAAATCGGCTGGACCCCTGAGGTGGCGACGCTGACACCGGTCATCTGCACCAGCGGCATCAATTGATCGCGGTATTGCACCATGTGGCGGCCGTTCGAGAGTTCGAGCTTGTCGGCGGCGATTTCCTCCAGCCGGGTCACCAGGGCAAGCGGCACCGCTTTCGGCTGCGCCGAACCGGCGCGGAACACCAGCAGCGAGGTCAATTGTTCGGCAGAGCCACCGCTCATTGCCGCGTTCTCGTCTGCGATTTCGTGGCTGGCTTCCACCGAGGTCCCCAGCGCCTTGGCGATGCCGTTGGGATCGATGATCATGATCACGGCGCCATCGCCCAGAATGGTGTTACCAGAGAACATCTCGATGTGACGCAGCTTGGTCGACATCGGCTTGACCACGATTTCCTCGGTGTGAAACACCCCGTCAACCACGATGCCGAAGGTCTGGCTGCCGACCTGGGTCACGACGATGAAGCCGTTTTCCGGATCGCTGGAAGTACCGTCGTCGATCTTCAGCAGTTTCTTCAGATGCATCAGCGGCAGCAGCTTGTTGCGCAACCGCAATACCGCGGTGTCCTTGATCCGTTCGATGCGGTGCTCGGAATTGGCCCGCGCCCGCACCAGTTCGACCACCGCAAGCTGCGGAATCGCAAAGCGGTCGCCGGCCGCTTCCACGATCAGCGCCGAGACGATCGCCAGCGTCAGCGGAATCTTGACGGTGATGCTGGAGCCTTGGCCGGCCACCGATTTGACGTCGATGGTGCCGCCGATCTGGTCGATGTTGGTGCGCACGACATCCATGCCGACGCCGCGGCCGGACACGCTGGTGACCGCCGCAGCGGTAGAGAAGCCGGGGGCGAAGATGAATTTGTGGATCTGCGCTTCCGTCATCTTCTCGAGGTCCGCCTCGCTGACGAGGCCGTTGGCGGCAGCCTTGGCCTTGATCCGCGCGGTGTTCAGCCCGCGGCCGTTGTCGGCGATGCAGATGATGATGTGACCGCCTTCGTGATAGGCCGATAGCCGGATCGTGCCCTGCTCCGACTTGCCCGCGGCCACACGCTCGGCCGGCGTCTCCAGCCCGTGATCGGCCGAGTTGCGCACCATGTGGGTCAAGGGATCCTTGATCAGGTCGAGCACCTGGCGATCGAGTTCGGTGTCGGCGCCGAGCATCTCCAGTTCGATCAGCTTGCCGAGTTCGCCGGAAAGGTCGCGCACGATCCGCGGCAGCTTTTGCCAGGCATTGCCGATCGGCTGCATCCGCGTCTTCATGACGCCTTCCTGCAGCTCGGCGGTGACGTTGGACAGCCGCTGCAGCGGCACCTTGAACTCGGTGTCGTCGTTGCGCCGGCTGATCTCCAGCAGCTGATTGCGCGTTAGAACAAGCTCCGACACCATCGTCATCAGATGTTCCAGCGCATCCACATTGACACGGATCGACTGGTTGGCGACGCGGTCGCCATCGGATGTTTCCGGCTCGGCAAAGACTTTCTTCGCGGCCGGCCTAGTCTCTTTCGGTGCGGCTGCGAGTGGCGCAGGCGGGGGTGATGGCGCTGGCGCCATCTCGGTTGCGGTCTCGCGGAAGGCGCGTTCAAGATCATCGAGCGACACTTCGCCGGGGCGTAAGGGGCGCTCCAGAACCTGATACGACAACGTACCCTGCTCGATTGCGGGCGCGACCGGGCCGCGACTTGCGGCGCGCCGCGACTGGCACAGCCGAGCTGCCGCGACCGGGGACGCCGGGGCTGACATCGCCTGCATCCCCCGCTCGACCATCTGATGAAGCTGGACGATCAGATCCTGATCGGTGCCTTCCGGCTCCGCCTCGGTTGCTTCCAGCCCGGCGAGAATTTCCTTGATGCGGTCGATGCTGCTCAGGATCAGCGTCACCGCTCCGGCCGTGACCGGCATGCCGTCACGGAATTTGCCCATCAGGGTCTCGGCGGCATGCGCCAGCGCTTCGAGACGCGGCAAGCCCAGAAAGCCGCAGGTGCCCTTGATGGTGTGGACAAGGCGGAAGATGTTATCCAGGATCTTGGCGTTGTTCGGATCCTGTTCGAACCGCACCAGTTGATTGTCGACCGTGTCCAGGCTTTCGCCGGTTTCGGTCAAGAACTCCCGCAACAAATCATCCATGAAACAGGCCTTCGAACGCACCGGCGCACGACTTCGTCACGCCTTTCGGAACGGGGCCAGCTTCTATGCAAAGCGTTTATTATTAGTTGAGTAAACGGAAAAGAACGCGCTGAACAAAGAGATAATGGGAGGCTCGGGCGGTGAACCTTTGGTTAACCATGTTTCGGCAGCTGCCAGCTCAGGATGCGGTCACGACCACCGCATCGCCTTCGGGCGCCAGCACCACATTAAGCCCACAGGCCTGCGCCAGCAGCCTCGTGTAATAGGGCTGCACCGCATGCGCATCGACCCCCGCGGCGTGGGTCGAACTCAGGAGATCGGCGATATTTTGCGGCATGCGGGCGTTCAGCCCTTTGGCCGCGACGCGAAAGCCGGCCGGGTCGCCTTCGCCGACGGAATCGACCGTAATCACTCCGCCGCGCGGAATGGTCTGCTGCGCGATCACCAACATATTAAGCAGCAACTTGACCTTGTTTTTCGGAAGCAGCACGCGCGGCAGGTTCCATGCGATCGTGGTCTTTCCGTCCTCGAGATGACCGCGCGCCATGGCCTGCGCGTCGCCGAGGTCGATCTGTGCGCCTGACGAGCCTGCCGCGCCGAACGCCAGACGGCAGAATTGCAATCGCGCCGACGCGGTCTTGGCGCTCTTGCGGATCAAATCCAGCGCAAATTCGCGATCTTCCGGCTTGGGGTCGTCGTCGAGGACCTCGAGCCCGTTGACGATGGCGCCCACCGGACTGATGAGATCGTGGCAAACCCGCGAACACAACAGCGCCGCAAGTTCGAGGGCATCGGGAGCGGGGCCGGAAGACGAGGTACCAGACATAAGATGTTCCTGGAAATCCGCACAGCGCGGAGACGGCAAATCACGCATGCTCGTTGGCTTGATACACTGAGGACGCTCGTGCTGCCAACACGCGCCAATTCGACGGCAGCCCGGTTTTGCGTGGATTGCCGAGATTGGTGCGTGCTTGCTATGCCTAAACATGTAGGTAAAGCCGTACTGTGAATGAGGCCGGCCCATGAATGAAGCACGTTTGTCAGGATCCTTGATCGACCGCGATGCCGCGGCCGCGCTCATGGAGCCGCTGACCGATCTCGTGGTCCTGGCCGGCGCCGCCATTCTGGCCGTCAACCGGCTGGCCATGAAGATCGACGGCAAGATCGATGGATCGCCGGTGACGGAGGCGGATCTGGCGGCCGACCGGATCATCAGCGAAGGTCTGGCGCGGTTGATCCCACAGGTCCCGATGCTATCGGAGGAATGCGTCCCGCTGGAGCAGCCGCCGGGTGACGGCAGCTTCTTCCTGATCGATCCTTTGGACGGCACCAAGGAATTCGTCGCCGGGCGCAACGAATTTACGGTGAACCTCGCGCTGGTCACCAACGGCACGCCGCTGCTCGGCATCATCGGCGCGCCGGCGCTCGGACTGATATGGCGAGGCCTGCTCGGTCGCGGCGCGGAGCGGCTGACGATAAGCGATGGCGCCGCGCGGCTGGCTGAACCGATCCGTACCCGTCGCATGCCGCAGCGCGGCGACCCTTGGGTCGTCGCCGTCAGCCGCTCGCACGGCGATAGCCGGACCGAAGCCTTCATCGAAAACAGGCCCGGCGCCGTCCGCCAGATGCTCGGCTCGGCCGTCAAATTCGGCCGTGTCGCGGAAGGCGGCGCCGATATCTATCCGCGGCTCGCCCCCACCAGCGAATGGGACATCGCGGCCGGACATGCGATCGTGACGGCGGCGGGAGGCAAGGTCACGGATGCGCACGGATCCGACGTGCATTTCGGTCGAGGACGCAAAGACTTTATCGTGCCGGAATTCATCGCCTGGGGCGATCCTGCCGCGGCGCGATGAGCGAGACCACCCGCTATTGGGCCAGCGTCTCTTCCAGCTCAGGCCAGCGCTGGTCCGCGTTGCGCAAAACCGGCGCGGGATCGGCGGCAAAGGCGTTTCGGGTCTGTTCGCGGCCGAACAGATAAAGCCGCTCGCCCGAGACCAGCCAGAACCGCGGATTGCCCGCAACGGTAACGCCGCGCGCGAGGTCGATCGGGTCGTAGCCGCCATATTGCGGACCGTAAATATCGGGATGGGCGACAAACGATGCGCGGTCGCCCTCGTTACGGAAACGCCAGATCGCGCCGGCTTGCGAGGCTTCGAAATCCTCCAGACCGAGCTCGGGACGGGCGTCGGTAAAATAGGCGACCGGGTCGAAACCTTCGATGGCAAGGCCGGTAAACCGATTGACGACCACGCGTTCGGTCGTCGTGGCCCGCGCCGCGGATGACAGGCAGGCCAGGCCGCCAGCACTGGTCCAAACGAGGGTCGCCCCGACAAGGCTTGCCCAGGAGACGATCAAGGCTATTCCGGGGCGAAAGACGCCGGTCGAACAACTTCCGTTTCTTTCCTGCCGTTGTGCCGTCATAGTTGCTGCCGATAACATCCGAGTCGGGGGACAATGGACGCAACCTAGGGCCGTGAAGGTTGGCAACGGGTTAAGGCGGCGTCCATGATTTCGATACCCAGGGGTTCTTTGATGATTTTCGCCTCACGCCTTGCCGCGGTGACGCTCGCCGCGATGATGTGCTGGACGTTGCCGGCTTTCGCGCAGCAGGACCAGGAGCAGCCGCCACCGCCACGCGTACCTGGTTCGACCACCTATGAACCGGACGAATTGACCAACGCCGGACACCGGTTTTTCGGCAACGTTTCGCGTGGCCTCGCCTCGGTGATCGAGCGCGCGGTCAGCCAATGGGGCCTGCCGAACGGCTACGTGCTCGGCGAAGAAGGCAGCGGCGCTTTCGTCGCCGGCCTGAGATACGGCGAAGGCACGCTCTACACCAAGAATGCCGGCGACCTGCGGGTCTACTGGCAAGGCCCCTCGGTCGGCTTCGACTGGGGCGGCGATGGCGCCCGCACCATGACGCTGGTTTACAACCTTCCCTCCACCAGCGCGATCTACCAGCGCTTCGCCGGCATCGATGGCTCTGCCTACATTATCGGCGGCTTCGGGATGACGGCGCTGACGGCCAACAACATCGTGCTGGTGCCGATCCGGTCCGGCATCGGCCTGCGGCTCGGCGCCAATATCGGCTATCTCAAATACACCCCACGGCCGACCTGGAACCCGTTCTGATCCGTTTCGGAACCCGCTCTGGTAAGGGATTCACGTTAACGCGGCATTGGGCTGGCGTTTCCCCCGCCCGCCATGGCATTGTGATTAACGAAACGTTTCTTCGCGCAAACCTGTGTGCACCCGGACCAGGTCCGGGCTGGCTTTCGCCGGGAAACGCTCTTTAGTTGGAGTTGGGAGTTTCGTTCATGATCGAACCGATCATGTATCTGGCGATCGGTTTTCTGGTCTCGATGCTGTTCGGGCTGATGATCGTGCCGCTGGTGCATAACCGCGCGGTGCGGTTGACAACGCGACGCATGGAGGCGGCGACGCCGCTGTCGATGGCCGAAATTCAGGCCGACAAGGATCAGCTGCGCGCGGAATTCGCCATGTCGGCGCGACGGCTGGAGATGAGCGTCGACCAGCTCAAGAGCAAGACCACCAGCCAGCTCGCCGAACTCGGCAAGAAATCCGACGCGATCAATCGCATGAAGATTGAACTTGGCGAGAAGAACGCCACGATCTTTTCGCTCGAAGCCCGCGAAAAGGCGGTCAAGGAGCAGATGCGGGCCACCGAAGAGGAATTCGTCACCAAGACCGACGCGCTGCGATCCGCCGAACTGGCGCTGGCCGACAAGCAAAGCGAGCTTGCCAAGATCAATGCCGCCTTGGCGGACCGCTCGCTGATGGCCGAGAGCCGCCAGGTCGAATTGGTGGCGGTGCGCGCCCAGATCGATGCGCTGCAGAACCGCGTTGGCGACGCCGAAAAGGAATTTGCCGCCACCCAGACCCGGCTTGAGCAGCAGCGCGGCGAATCCGACGTCGCGACGCGCGAACTCACCGCGGCGCGCGGGCGCGTCGAGAATCTGAGCCAGCGCGTGACCGATCTCGATCGCCAGCTGATCGCCCAGGTCAAGGAAGCCGAAATGCTCGGCAGCCGCGTCAACGATCTGGAAACGCGTCTGGCCACGCAGGGCAAGCTGCTCGCCGAACGCGACTATGAAAACAACCAGCTGCGCCAGCAATACGAGGCCGCCCAGCGCGCCGCCAAGGAAGCGCGCGATGAAATCACCGCCACCAGGAGCGGCAAATCGCCGGCGCTGGAAAAGCTGAAGGCCGAGAAAGCGGCGGCTGAGGAGCAGCTCCGCATCGTGCGCGACGAACGCGCCAAATTGCAGCGCGACATCAATACGATTCAGCAGCAGACCGAGAGTTCGTGGGCGACCGAGCGCATGGAAAATGCGCTGCTGCGCGAACGCATCAACGATATCGCCGCTGAGGTCGCCAAACTTGCGATGCAGCTCGAAGGGCCGAATTCGCCGATCGAGGCGATGCTGGCCGCCGAACCGGTGATTCCGGCCAAGGCCCCGCGCGCCAACGGCGCCACCGCCAATGCCGGTATCTCCGAAGGCGGCGGCACCCTCGCCGACCGCATCCGCGCCCTGCAATCCCACGCCTCCCGCGCGCGTTTGCACCAGGGTTGAGCCAGCGTTTCGTAGCCCGGATAAGCGAACCGACATCCGGGATATGAACGTCGCGTTGCACGGCTGGCGGCATCCGAACCACACTGCCTTCGAGATTTCAATTTTAAAGCAGCTTACGTTTGGTCGTCCCTGCGAAAGCAGGGACCGATACTCTGTGCCGCCGATGTTCTCGGTGATGTCGACATCCTTGTTGCACCGCTGCTTACATGCACATGCGCCGGGGCTTATGGGTCCCTGCTTTCGCAGGGACGACGAAAGCAAGCCGTCATTGCGAGCGTTAGCGAAGCAATCCAGCAGTGCTTCTGTCATGCACGCCTAAATTCGAGTGTAGCCACAACTTCGCGATCTCGCCGCGCGTTTCGCGCGAGTTTTGCTCTGACGTTCCGCCCTCCTCGATCAGAAGGCGCCGTGCTACCCCGAGAAGGGGGCAGGGAATGCCGGACGCCCGAAGCGTCCGCGGCCTCGTGTGCAAAGGTAGAAAGCACACGAGTTAGAAACCACGGTCACACCGGGATCACCCGGCATTCCCCGCGCAATGGTTTTAACGGTTTCCTTCGTGCTCTCTCCGGTGACCGGGCTTTGTTGTCACCGTCATCGCTGGAGTTGCCTCCAACAACTTGACGCCAGCGTCGGGGCGTCAAGACCACACGACTTCGCCGTCCGCAAAGCCAAGCGCCTTCGTCAATGCGCTGCTTGCGTCCACCGCATCCCGCACCCACGTCCGTGACGATCGCGAAACGCCCCTTGTGGATGGGACGGGACGGCTGGGGATGTAGAGGTGATTTGGGTCAGATGGGAACGGGAATATTTCTGGAATTGAGACTGGACGGCCGAAATCACATTGATCCGCTTCAATAAAACAGCGTTTTGCGAAAAACTCCGGTCCGTAGGCCGAGCACTCGTCATCCCATCTGCGTCCGATTGAGCTGGCAACCTTGACACCGGTGGCCCGCATTCGTAAATCGCTCGCTCTGACGGCGTGTATCGCCCGGCCAAACGCTGATTTGCTGCCTTTGACCGGCGCACGAAAATCCCGGACGCATAGCTCAGCGGGAGAGCGTTCCCTTCACACGGGAGAGGTCCAAGGTTCGATCCCTTGTGCGTCCACCATTTTTTTAAGGGGATTCCGAGCCCTACCGGCTTTTTCCCACCATAGGGTCCCATAGAGCAAAGCGCCCATAGTTAGGCTCCGCCGGGGTTCAAGATGTCGCGATCTTTCACGCTAAAATCTCTCGCCCCGCTACATCGTTGCGTGCAATGATTTGCTCATGCCGAAAGTAAACCACGATATAATGCGATGGGCGCGCGAGACTGCCGGACTTACGGTCGACCAAGCCGTCGACAAGCTCGGCATCAACGACGCTAGAGGTGTTATCGCCTCCGATCGCCTGGCCGCGATTGAGCAAGGTGCAGTCGAGCCGAGCCGACCGCTTCTGTTGAAGATGGCTCAGCAGTACCGGCGCCCATTGGTCGCGTTCTATATGAGCGCCGTGCCTCAAAAAGGGGATCGGGGGCAAGATTTTCGAAATATTCCTGATCGGCAGTCTGGCGCCGAAACGCTCATCGACGCGCTGGTTCGAGATATTCGTGCGCGGCAAAGTACGGTTCGCGACGTCCTGATGGACGAAGAAGAGACGAGGCCGCTTCCGTTTATCGGCTCAATGACGATGGCGGACGGCGTCGAGACTGTTGTGGAACTTGATTCGACGTACGCTAGCGGTCGATCTCGCAGAATTTCGCGCTCAAAAGTCTCCGGAACTAGCATTCGCACTGCTTCGTTCAAGAGCCGAAGCCGCAGGCGTGTTCGTTCTGTTGATTGGGAATCTTGGAAGTCACCATACAGCGATAGATGTTGAAGCTTTCCGAGGATTCGCGCTAGCCGATACCATTGCTCCTTTCATCGTGATTAATGATCAGGACCACCGTTCCGCTTGGTCTTTCACGCTGATACACGAACTGGCGCATTTATGGCTCGGCACAACGGGGGTGAGCGGCGGGTCCGCTGATGTCCAAATTGAGAGATTTTGTAACGACGTTGCCGCGGCTTTCCTCTTGCCTCGTCCCGAAATCGCCTCCGTCCAGATCGAACGCGGCGCAGATATCCAAGCTATCGCACAAAAGATCGGCGTGTTCGCTCAAGAACGCCATCTCAGCCGATCCATGGTCGCTTATAACCTTGCGAGCGCAGGGCTAATTGCCGAAGAAGCATGGTTGGCCCTGGCGGCTCTCTTTCGGGCGCAGTGGCGGCAAGGTCGTGACGCCCAACGAGAAAAGCAACGAGACGGGAACGGCCCAAACTATTATGTGGTCCGCAGGCACCGCTTAGGTGCAGCGCTTCTTCATTTCGTTTCGCGCAATATGAGCGAAGGCGCGCTAACCCCCACAAAAGCTGGGAGGGTGCTCGGCGTGAAGCCGCGTAGCGTCGCGCCGCTACTGAGCCCGGTAAAAACGTCCGGTGGTCGAGCTGCGTAGCCCATGCTGTACTTGTTGGATGCAAACGTCCTTATCACCGCACACCACCTGTACTACCCGCTAGATAGCGTTCCTGAATTCTGGGCGTGGTTGGCGCATAAAGGCAGGACGTCCGACCTGAAAATGCCAATCGAGAACTATGAAGAGGTCAAAGATGGCAGCACCGACGAAGAACAGGATCTGCTTTTCGCCTGGATCAGTGGGGAAGAGACCAAATCCGCTATCTTGTTCGATGAAGAAGCAGACGTAGAACTCGTCGCGCGAGTGATCAACGAAGGGTACGCGCCGGACCTTACCGACGACGAAATTGTACAAATTGGCCGCGACCCGTTTTTGATCGCATACGCTCTGGCCTCTCCGAACGATCGATGTGTCGTAACAACGGAAGTGTCGGCATCTCGAAAGATGAGGCAGAACAGACGCATTCCGGATGTCTGTCGTACGATGGGCGTTCAATGTTGCAACACGTTTGAAATGTCGAGAGCGCTTGGATTCAAGACGGGTTGGTCGCCCGGATAACTGTAGCTGCGGGTATCGTTACTGTTCGAACGGCCCCAAAGGCTCAAGCCTTTTTGGTAATTTCTGTAGGCTAGGCAACGCATTAGACCCGCGAGCAAAGATGAAAGGAACCGATATGCCGAGCGCTAAGAAAAGGGCTGGCTACAGCCAAAAGGATCTGCGCGACGTCAGCGACAGTCCCGAGCTGACGAAAGCGGACTTCGCCAGGGCCAAGCCATTCGTGGAAGTCTTCCCCGATCTCGCCGCCTCGATCCGAAAAGGGCGTGGCCCAAACAAGGCGCCGACAAAAAAGCTGGTGTCGCTGCGCCTCAGCCCCGAGGTGATCGAACATTTCAAGGCGACGGGTGACGGCTGGCAATCGCGGATCGATGAGACCTTGCGCAAGGTGGTAAAGCGGAAGGCATTTTGAAGTACTGGCCGATTGGGCTCATGAGGATAAACTCGGGTCCACTCGCCGCTTCACTTTCTTCAGCACAAGCTCGCAGCCCATGGGACCCGCGCGGATGCTATGAGCACCATGCCCATCTAAGTCACCACAATCGTGACGTTCATCACAAAGCGCATCACGTCCACCACTCCCGTCAAGCGTAGCACTTAGCGGACACGGCAACATGGATCGCGGCCTGACGCGGCGAGTAGTAACGTCCATCCCCGGACGCGCACTCACCTCAGATGAAAGGCAACATCATGGCTAACGTCGAATATAAATCCGCAGTCTACACCATCGGACCGTCTTCGAGCCAGCAGTTCACCTTCTGGTGGGGACCGCGATCCACGGGAGCAGAATACTTTGACGTGTCAATCGGAGTCGATCCCCAACTCCGTCGCCAGGGGCAAGCCCCTCTGGTCGAAGAGAAGCGCGCCTATCTTTTGGATGAGAGCGAAGGCGACACACGCAACGTTCTACTTCTGACGCTGCGCAATGATAATCGTTTCGAAGTCTTTTTCACGGCGAACCACATTCGGATTTCCAACTGATGAAATCGCTATCTTCGCACCAGAATGAAAGAGGCCGCCCACCAGGGCGGCCTCTCGCAGGAAGAGATCTTTTGTCTGGTCGGTTGCGCGACGGCAGTCCGTCGACGTTGTCGATCGTGTCGTGATAGGAGCCATTCCCGAACAGCGGGCTGGAGGGATTGCTGCCGGGAGTCCTGTAGGTGGGGTGAAATCCCGGGAGATCCGCGAGGTTGAGCCTTCCGCCGCTAACCGAGTTCGTTGGTATTCAGTTCGTGAATGTCGTTTTTCATGTCCATCTCCTGCGTTGTTTAGGAAGGGGCCATCCCCTCTCAATTGGTGGTCGCAGGAGTACGCGGCGCGGTGCGCTGTGATCTCCGTCACAGTTCAAAAACAGGCCGCCCGCGAAACGGACATCGTCAGACCGGCACGTAACGATGACCAGCACGCCGCATGCCGACTTACCGTTTGCAGCACGAGGCCGGCTGATATCTGGAGCTCGGCCGACCGCTTCAAGATAACGCGGAATCCTTGTTTACTTCCGAAGGCGTGCGATAGCGCCGGCAACAATCTGCATCAACACGCCCACGGTCCAGCCCAGCAGAATGATTATTGTCCAGAAAATGTGTATCTCCTGGCGCAGCACGATGATTCCGACGGATGAAAAAGCCGACAGCGCCGCAAGAAAGGTGCCGACAGCGCTCAGAAATTCCGCGGAATCGACTTTTGAGATCGTACCTTCTGCATCATCATGCGGGTGAAACGGGGCTTGCGGCGTGTCGATACCAAGATAAAAGCCGATAACGCCGCCCACCATCATCATCAACAGGAACCCTTGGGACGTCAGCGCCGGGATACTCGATCCGACGTGGACGCCGACAAACAGGCCGCTTGCCGCGCCGGCCATGGCAAGCCCGATGCGCTCAAGAACGTGGGCGAACTTTCTGACGCGTGTTCTCATCGTCTGATTCCACACGATCAACCAAGCAGCGCGTTCTCTCTACCGACTGACGCTCCCGTATTTCTTGAGCAGATCATTAAACGCCTCCCCCGCCAAGGCGTTCAAGGTGGATCGCGCCCCACCGCCAGCATTCCACGCGCGCGGCGATCTTGAGGGCCCACACGATCCCGTTGAATTCAGCCGCCCGCGCAGTAGGTGCAGCCGCCTTCCTGCGCGCGGTTCACCCCCCATGTTCCGGATGGAATGACGGTGACGCCGGGGACTACATTTTCGGCCCATTCCTTGGCGGCTTCGTCGGCGCTCACGCCGGCATTGCCGGCAAGCATCTTGCTCTGCACCCGCAGCGCGACGCCGCACGCACCGATCACGGTGCCGTTCGCGAGCAACCGGTCGAGCGCCATATCGTCGACCAAAAGCACGCCAGGCTTCGGATGCAGGAACGGATTCTTGACCGCCGGCTCCTTGGTTTCGGGATCGATGATCTTGAGCAACTCCCCGATTTTGTATTTTCGCCACATCTCGTCGCCGAGCGCGATCGGGAACGCACCGTGGCGCAGCACAACGACCGCCGTCGCGGCAGACGAGCCCGCGCTCGGCGGTTCATGCGTCGCCAGGAACGTGTACGCGAACGCAAGCGGGAAGCCGGCGTTGGCATCGTAGGCGTCCACCACCTGGCGATGACGTCCCTTCAGCGCTCCCGGCCAGTCCGGAGTGTCGGATGGCGCTGTCGCAGCCTGCGCGCGCACCGTCGTCATCGCGGACCCCGCGAGCCCGAGTACCATCGCGCCGGCGAAGCGGCCGAAGAAACCTCGGCGGGGGATCATGTCGGTCATGTCATGGGTAAGATCTGTCATGGAGTCCTCCATTTTCTGCATCTGCGCAAACCATCGGATAGCGAGAAGGCGGTCTCAACAGGGACATCGCCGCTGCCAAGCGGCAGCAACCTGAGCGCGGTTCGCTCGATAAGTATGTCGGCAAAAGAGACGACGGGTTCACCACGAAAACGGAAGAAAACGCCGCCGGGGCGGGCCGGAAGAACGGCATGCAATTGCCTTTGGAGGAACCCGCTAAGTCTTAGGACGGCGGGGCCAAACAAGGCACCGACAAAAAGCTGGTGTCGCAATCGCGGATCGATGAGACCTTGCGCAAGGTGTTCAAGCGGAAAGCATCTTGAAGGGCGTTAAAAAGCCCGCGGCGTGCAAGCTCCGATCCCTCGTGCGTCCACCATTCAAGATCAGCCCAACCCCGCATCCCTCAGCCGTCGGGACAGAAAGCCCGATAGCGCCGGGTCGATGGCGCCGCCGAAATACACTTCCGACGCGACGGTTTCTTTCGCCAGCGTCACCAGCACGCCGATCTCATAGGCGAACCACAGATGCGGATCGGTCAGGCCGCGCAGCTTGTGCTGGTCGTGTTCCAGCGCCTGATGGTTGGTCGCCTTCCTGACTTCGATCGCGAGCAGGTTTTCCGGAATGGCCCTGTGGTGCACGACAATATCGGGATAAACCGATCTTCCAGCGCGATCGTCGGTCGAGATAATGGTTGCCCTCGGAAGCCGCAGCGTCCGCTCTCCGAGACGGGAATAATCGCAGTCGACGTCCCATTCCGGAAAGTATTTTTCGACATGCACCGCCAGCCGATGAGCGAATGTGCGCTCGCCAAGGTCCTTCTCGAACAACTGGCTCTCGCGCGCATAGAAATCCCTGAGCGCGCTGACGACTTTGTTTAGCTCGGCCTGCATCTCGGATTGCATGACGCCTCCGTCAAAAGCATCCTAGAGCCTGACCGGAAATGCAACCCATAGAACGGGCGGCGCTTTTTTCATCGCCTGGAACACCGGGCTCGGCGACCATGCCGTGCTTGCCGCTCACCCTTACATCTGCACTTCGATCAGACGCGGTCCCTTTTCGGCAACGCCTTCCGCCAATGCCTTGTTGAAATCGTCGGCAGTGGTCACCGCGCGGCCCGGCACACCCATGCCCTTGGCGAGCGCAACGAAGTCAAGCGTCGGGCGATCGATTTTCAGCATATCGAGCGCGCGCTTGCCCGGCTCGCCGGCGCCGACGCCATCGAATTCGCCGCGCAGGATCTGATAGATGCGGTTGGCGAACACGATCGTCAGAACGTTGAGGCCTTCGCGGGCCTGGGTCCACAGCGATTGCAGCGTGTACATCGCGCTGCCGTCGCCGACCATGCAGATCACTTTGCGATCCGGGCATGCCACCGCGGCGCCGGTCGCGATCGGAGTCGAAAATCCGATCGAGCCGCCCATGTTCTGCAGCCAGTCATGCGGGGCCGCGGCCGCGGTCGGCGGAAAGAAGCCCCGTCCGGTGGTGATGGACTCATCGACCATGATGGCATTTTCGGGGATCGCGCACGCGATCGCCTGCGCGATCGAGGCGTGGTTCAGCGCGCCGGTCGGCTTGGTGAGCTCAGCCAGCTGCTGCGGCTTGACGTCCTGCGGCCTGGCGCCGAGCGCTTCCGACAATGCCTCCAGCGCGGCAACGGAATTTTCGCCCCACGCCGTCATCCGGTGCACCTCGCATCCGTCAGGCTTGAGCATGCTCGGCTTGTTCGGATAGGCAAAGAACGCGACGGGATCGTTGGCCTCGACCAGAATGATGTTCTTGAAGCCCTTCAGCAGCGGCAGTGCCAACTCGATCACATAAGGAATGCGGTCGATCGAGAACCGGCCGCGGCCGCGCGCCATGCGTGGATGATAGGTCTGGCCCATCACCTTGCAGCCGGTCTTGCCGGCGATCTGCTGCGCCAGCGCCAGCGCCTTCTCGGTCAGCGCGCTGCCGGTGATCAGCAGCAGATTCCGGGAACCGCCGCCATGCAGCAGCTTCGCCGCGGTCTCGACCGCCTCCGTGGAATAGCCGGCGCGCTGGCTTGGCGCCGGCACCGCGGCAATGCCGCTGGCTTCGTTCCAGGCGGTATCCGCGGGCAGGATCAGGGTCGCGATCTCTGGCGGCGAACTCTTGGCCGCGGCGATCGCCGCCGCGCCGTCGGCCGCGACCGATTTCGCGTCGGGCGAGGTCCGCACCCAGGCCGACATCGGCCGCGCCAGGCCTTCGATATCGGAGGTCAGCGGCGCATTGAGCCCGATGTGATAGGTCGCGTGCTGCCCGACGATGTTGACGATGCCGGAATGGGCCTTCTTGGCGTTGTGCAGGTTGGCGAGGCCATTGGCGAGGCCCGGCCCAAGGTGCAGCAAGGTCGATGCCGGCGTGCCCTTCATGCGGAAATAACCGTCGGCCGCGCCCGTCACCACGCCCTCGAACAGGCCAAGCACACAGCGCATGCCCTCGACCCGATCCAGCGCCGCGACAAAATGCATCTCCGAGGTACCGGGATTGGCGAAGCAGACATCAACGCCGCCCGCGACCAGGGTCCGCACCAGACTTTCCGCACCGTTCATCGTTCCACTCCCGTTCGCGACAGCCATTTAATAGTTCGGGCCGCGATCGGAGGCAAAACCGGACGCGCGCTCGAAACCTTATGCAGATCAATCACTCCCGGCGCTTTTCGTCAAAGGTTCCGGGGGCATTGCTGCCATCGCCGCGCGACGGGGTGGTTTTTTAACCGCAGCGCCTGAAAATCAGCGACCCTCACGCGGCCGTGGGTTGCGAAATTGCATGAATTATGGCCTGTCTTGAGTTCAAGTCGATTTTTTTCGCGAGGAAGAAAATGTCCCGGGTCTTTGCTTTGCTGTTAGCGGCGATGACGTTGTTGGCCGTCAGCCCTGCCCGAGCCCAGGGCCTGTTTGGCAATTTCTTCGGTAGCTCAAGCCCAATTCCGCGAGAACTCGTGAGCTTCCCCGGCCGCTATTCGCCCGGCACCATCGTCATCAGCACCACCGAGCGACGGCTTTATCTGGTTCTCCCCAACGGCCAGGCGCTCAAATACGGCATCGGCGTCGGCCGCGAGGGTTTTGGCTGGCACGGCACCCATCGCATCACTGCCAAGAAGGAATGGCCAAGCTGGACGCCGCCCGCGGAGATGCTGGCGCGCCGGCCCGACCTGCCGCGTTTCCTCGCCGGCGGGATCGAAAATCCGCTCGGCGCCCGCGCCCTGTATCTGGGCTCGACGCTGTATCGCATTCACGGCTCGAACGAGCCGGAAACGATCGGCCATGCGGTGTCGTCCGGCTGCATTCGCATGACCAACGAGGACGTCACCGATCTCTATAATCGCGTCTCGGTCGGCACCACGGTCGTGGTCGGGAATTAGAATCCGTTCCACGAGGAGCAGACGTCTCGCGGCGCTCCGCCTTGCGCGAGCATGGCATTTGCGGCAGCGTTGAAACGATGAGCGCACCTCGCCGGCCCTCGCTTCTATTGCGGACGCTCGCGGTCGTCCTCGCCAGCATCCTATGCAACGCCGTCGCCTCCCCGCCATCCCACTCCGCTGAAATTGCAGCGATCGCGTCGCGGCAGCGCGCCGAGAAAAAGACGTTCACCGACGTCGAGATCACCGAGGGATTTTTCAAGACCGCGTTCGGCGCCGAATATCATCTCGCCGGCCGGGTCGACCGCATCCGAAAATACGATATGCCGGTGCGGGTTTTCGCCGAAGGCGGCAGCAACCGCCCGGATCGAAAGGCGCAACTCGCCAAAGTGGTCGCCGACATCGCGCGGCGGGTTGCGCATCTCGACATCGCCATGACCGACAACCGCGACGCCGCCAATGTTGTGGTCAATCTGGTGCGCGACCGCGATCTGTCGCGCACCATCACGACATTTTACGGCAGCGAGCGGGCGCGCGAGATTCGTTCCTCGCTCGATCCGCAATGCCTGTCCGGCTTTCGCAAGAACGAGCGGTTTGAGATTCAGCATTCCGATGTGATCCTGACCTTCGACAGCAGCGATTTCACCTTCCTCGACTGCGCTTATGAGGAACTGCTGCAGGCGCTGGGGCCGATCAACGACACCAGTTCGGTGCCGTGGACCATGTTCAACGACAAGGTCTCGATGGGATTTTTCGACGTCTACGATCAGTACATCCTGAATGTGCTGTACGACCCCCGGATCAAAGCCGGCATGACCGTCGAAGAGGTTAGGGCCGCGCTGCCCGACGTGCTCGCGGATGTGCGGGTGTGGGTGAGGAAGGTCAATGGTTTGACGGAGTAGTGTTTAGTCGTCCCTGCGGAAGCAGGGACCCATACCGCGTGTGGTCTCGTTTTGGTAAGGACGCGGAAACCTCCTTCAATATTAAGGCCAGGGATGACGGGTCCCTGCTTTCGCAGGGACGACGCAGGCTAAGCCGATTTCTCGAACAGCTCGCGCCCGATCAGCATGCGGCGGATTTCGCTGGTGCCGGCGCCGATCTCGTAGAGCTTGGCGTCGCGCAACAGCCGGCCGGTTGGATAATCATTGATATAGCCGTTGCCGCCGAGCAGCTGGATCGCGTCGAGCGCGCATTGCGTCGCCTTCTCGGAAGCATAGAGAATGGCGCCCGCCGCATCCTCGCGCGTGGTCTCGCCGCGATCGCAGGCTTTCGCCACCGCGTAAACATAGGCGCGGGACGCGTTCATGGTGGTGTACATGTCGGCAATCTTGCCTTGCACCAGCTGGAAGCTTCCGATCGGCTGCCCGAATTGCTTGCGCTCATGCACATAGGGCATCACCACGTCGAGGCAGGCCTGCATGATCCCGATCGGTCCAGCCGACAAGACCGCGCGCTCGTAATCGAGACCCGACATCAAAATGTTGACGCCGCGGCCGACCTCGCCGAGCACGTTTTCTTCCGGCACCTCGCAATTCTCGAACACCAGTTCGCCGGTGTCGGAGCCACGCATGCCGAGCTTGTCGAGTTTTTGCGCAGTCGAAAATCCCTTCATGCCCTTTTCAATGATGAAGGCCGTGATGCCGCGCGGACCGGCGGCCGGATCGGTCTTGGCGTACACCACCAGCGTTTCCGCGATCGGCCCGTTGGTGATCCACATCTTGCTGCCATTGATGACGTAGCGATCGCCCTTTTTCTCGGCGCGGGTCGACATCGAGACCACGTCGGAGCCGGCGCCCGGCTCGGACATCGCCAGCGAGCCGACATGCTCTCCGGAAATCAGCTTCGGCAGATATTTCCGCTTCTGGGCCTCGTTGCCGTTGCGCCGAAGCTGATTGACGCAAAGATTGGAGTGCGCGCCGTAGGAAAGACCCACCGACGCCGACGCGCGCGAAATCTCCTCGACCGCAATGCAGTGCTCGAGATAGCCCAGCCCCGAGCCGCCATATTCCTCCTCGACGGTAATCCCATGCAGGCCGAGCGCGCCGATTTTCGGCCACAGGTCGCGCGGGAACTGGTTGCTCTTGTCGATCTCCGCGGCGCGCGGCGCGATCTCATGGGCCGAAAAGTTATGAACGGTCTCGCGAATCGCATCCGCGGTTTCGCCGAGATCGAAATTGAACATCCGATGCGCGTTGGGAATCATGGTTGGGCGGCCTCCGGGCAAATCGTGCGGCTTTTCGCGCACAGCCTTATGCGTTGGAAATAAGCTTGTCACGGGCCGAAGGGACTGAGAAGAGGGTTCCGCCGAATCGGCCGCCGCCGGCGCCTGCCGTGACGCGGAATGCCCCAAACTTCCCTTGCCCTGCCGCACGCAACGGGATGTAATTCGTCCAAATCAGTGCCCCCGGAAGCAACCACCGAGGGGGACCATCAGGGAGAGCCAACCGATGCACGGGACCATCGATCTCGTTCAGAATTCCGATCAGGAAGCGGCGCGGGTGCGAGCTTATTCCCTGCCGATCGAGCAGTTCGATCCCGGCGATCCCGAGTTGTTTCGCACCGATACGTTCTGGCCCTATTTCGACCGGCTGCGGCAGGAAGCGCCGGTGCACTACTGCAAGGACAGCATCTTCGGACCGTATTGGTCGATCACCAAATACAACGACATCATGGACATCGAAACCAACCACGCGGTGTTCTCGTCGGCGGCCTCGCTTGGCGGCATCACCATCCGCGACGTGCCGACCGACCTGCGCCGCGAAAGCTTCATCGCCATGGATCAGCCGCGTCACAGCGCGCAGCGCAAGACCGTGGCGCCGATGTTCACACCGACGCATCTCGACCAGCTTGCGATCAACATCCGCAAGCGCTCGGCTGAATGCCTCGACAATCTGCCGAAGCACGACGTGTTCGACTGGGTCGATCGGGTGTCGATCGAACTGACGACGCAAATGCTCGCGGTGCTGTTCGACTTTCCCTGGGAGGATCGCCGCAAGCTGACGCGCTGGTCCGACATCGCAACGACGCTTCCGGGTTCGGGCGGCCTGGTCGCGACGGAAGACGAACGGCAGGCCGAACTGATGGAATGCGCAACCTATTTCGCGAAGCTCTGGAAAGAGCGCATCGACCAGCCGCCGAAGAGCGACCTGTTGTCGATGATGGCGCACGGCGAGGCCACCCGCGACATGGATCCGAAGAATTTCCTTGGCAACCTCATCCTGCTGATCGTCGGCGGCAACGATACCACCCGCAACACGCTGTCGGGCAGCATCTATGCGTTGAGCAAAAATCCGGATCAATACAGGAAGCTGCGCGAGAATCCGGCGCTGATCGACAGTTTTGTGCCGGAGGTGATCCGCTGGCAGACGCCGCTGGCGCATATGCGGCGGACCGCGCTCGAGGACATCGAGTTTCGCGGCAATCAGTTCAAGAAGGGCGACAAGGTCGTGATGTGGTACGTTTCGGGCAACCGCGACGAAACGGTGATCGATCGTCCTTATGAGTTTATCATCGACCGGGCGCGACCGCGCACCCACGTCTCCTTTGGCTTTGGCATTCATCGCTGCGTGGGAATAAGGCTAGCCGAGCTGCAATTGAAGATCATTTGGGAAGAAATCATGAAGCGTTTCGACCACATTGAGGTGGTCGGGGAGCCGAAGCGGGTGTATTCAAGCTTCGTCAAGGGCTACGAAACCCTGCCGGTGCGGATCGTCGGCTGAGATACAGCCGACGACCACTATTTGGGATCGAACGATGAACATCCGGACCTCCATCAGAGCCGACCACGCCGAGATTCAGCGCGCCGCGCGCGAAGAGGCCTATTCCACGCCGCTGAAGGATTTTCATCCCGGAGCACCACGGCTGTTCCAGAACAATACGCTGTGGCCCTGGTTCGAGCGGCTGCGCAAGGAAGAACCGGTGCATTATTGCACCAATGCACCGATCGAGCCTTATTGGTCGGTCGTCCGGTACAACGACATCATGCATGTCGACACCAACCATGGCGTGTTTTCCTCGGACGCCACCCTCGGCGGCATCTCGATCCGCGACGCGCCGCAGGGCTATGACATGCCGAGCTTCATTGCGATGGATCAACCCCGGCACAGCGCCCAGCGCAAGACCGTGTCGCCGATGTTCACGCCGACGCATCTGGACCAACTCGCCATCCTGATCCGCGAACGCGCCGGCAAGGTGCTCGATGCGCTTCCGCGCAACGAAACCTTCAACTTCGTCGATCGGGTGTCGATCGAGTTGACCACGCAAATGCTGGCGACGCTGTTCGACTTTCCGTGGGAGGAACGCCGCAAGCTGACGCGCTGGTCCGATGTCGCGACCGCATTGCCCAAGAGCATGATCGTTGAATTGGCCGAACAGCGCCGCGCCGAGATGGACGAGTGCGCGGCCTATTTCGGCAAGCTCTGGAATGAACGCGTCAATGCCGAACCGCGCAACGACCTGGTCTCGATGATGGCGCATAGCGACGCCACGCGGCACATGGATTTGGAAACCCTGCTGGGCAACATTCTTTTGCTGATCGTCGGCGGCAACGACACCACCCGCAACACCATGAGTGGTTCGGTGCTGGCATTGAACGAAAATCCCGACCAGTATCAAAAACTGCGCGACAATCCCGCGCTGATCGATTCCATGGTGCCGGAAGTCATTCGCTGGCAGACGCCGCTGGCGCATATGCGGCGCACCGCGCTGATGGATACCGAACTCGGCGGCAAGACCATCAAGAAGGGCGATCGCGTCGTGATGTGGTACGTCTCCGGCAATCGCGACGAAGAAGCCATCGAGAATCCCAACGACTTCATAATCGACCGCGCCCGGCCCCGCACGCATCTGTCGTTCGGTTTCGGCATCCACCGCTGCCTCGGCATGCGGCTTGCCGAGCTGCAGCTCAAGATCGTTTGGCAGGAAATGCTCAAACGCTTCGACAATATTGAAGTTGTAGGCGAACCCAAGCGTGTGTATTCGAGCTTCATCAAAGGTTACGAAACCCTGCCGGTGCGCATTCCAGCATAATAAAAGCGTAAGCAGAATAGTGTCTTGAACAGCAGCCTGAATCCGCCGAGCCTCGCCGCGGCCATTACGGCGAAGGGTTTTACCCATGCCGCCGGTTTTTGCGTTGTCTCGGCTCAACCCGGGAGCGCCGAACTCTCATTGGCGCGCCGGCCGGACCTGCTGCAGTTCTTTGGTCATTTTCACGGTGGCGTCATTACCGCGCTGGCCGACCAGGCGGCCGGTATTGCTGTGACCTCGGGATTGCCAAAGGGGCGGATCGGGGTCACCGTCGATATCAACGTCAATTTTCTCAGCCCGGCGGACGGCAAGGAACTTGTGGCCCGCGCCAAGATCCTGAAAATGTCGGGATCGATCGGTGTCGCCACCGTCGAAATCTTTACCAAAGACGAAACTTCCGAGCGCCTTTGCGCCTTCTGCACCGCCACCCTGCGCGCCCTCGATCTGCCAGCCGAGCACCAATGACCGCAACAGAACAAGACGATCATTCCGAGATCCGCGAAGCCGTCGCCAAATTGTGCGCGCAGTTCCCCGGCGAATACTGGCGCAAGCTCGACCGCGAGATGGCCTACCCCAGTGCGTTCGTCGATGCGCTGACCACAGCCGGATATCTGTCGGTATTGATCCCCGAGGAATATGGCGGCGCGGGCCTGAAATTATCCGCCGCGGCTGCAATTCTGGAAGAAATCCAGCGCGCCGGATGCAACGGCGGCGGTTGCCACGCCCAGATGTACACCATGGGCACGCTGCTGCGGCATGGCAGCGATGCGCAGAAATCGAAATGGCTGCCGAAGGTCGCCAGCGGCGAATTGCGGCTGCAGGCGTTCGGGGTGACCGAGCCGACCAGCGGCACCGACACCTCGTCGCTGAAGACTTTTGCCAAGCGTGACGGCAATGACGGCTACATCGTCAACGGTCAGAAAATCTGGACCAGCCGCGCCGAATATTCCGACCTGATGATCCTGTTGGCGCGCACCACGCCGAAGGAGCAATCCAAAAAGCGCACCGATGGCCTGTCGGTGTTCATCGTCGACATGAAAGCGGCCAAGAATAACGGGCTCTCGATCAGCCCGATCCGCACCATGATGAACCACTCGACCACCGAGGTTTTCTTTACCGATCTTCGGGTGCCTGCGGAAAATCTGATCGGCGAGGAAGGCAAGGGCTTTCGCTACATCCTTTCCGGCATGAATGCCGAGCGCATCCTGATCGCGGCGGAATGCATCGGTGACGCCAAATGGTTTATCGCCAAGGCATCCAGTTACGCCAAGGAGCGCGCGGTGTTCGGCCGTCCGATCGGCCAGAATCAAGGCATCCAGTTTCCGATCGCCAAAGCCTATGCTGCGATGCGCGCCGCCGAACTGATGGTTCGAGAGGCCACCCGCAAATACGAAGCCGGGCTGGATTGCGGCGCCGAGGCCAATATGGCCAAGATGATCGCAGCCGACGCCTCCTGGGAAGCCGCCAATGCCTGCGTGCAAACCCATGGCGGTTTCGGCTTCGCCGAAGAATACGATGTCGAACGCAAATTCCGCGAGACAAGGCTTTATCAGGTCGCGCCGATCTCGACCAACCTCATCCTGTCATTCCTGGCCGAGCATGTGCTGGGCATGCCGCGCTCCTACTGAGAGGATCAGATGCTGCCGCTGGAAGGGATAACCGTCATCGCCGTCGAACAAGCGGTCGCAGCGCCCTTCTGCAGTTCGCGGCTGGCCGATGCCGGCGCGCATGTCATCAAAGTGGAGCGGCCCGAGGGCGATTTTGCGCGCGGCTACGATGCCGCGGCAAAGGGACAAAGCAGCTACTTCGTCTGGCTCAACCGCGGCAAGGACTCCGTGGTCATCGACCTTGCGACCAGAGACGGACGCGAAGGCCTCGAACAAATGCTCGCCGGCGCCGACGTGCTGCTCCAGAACCTCAAACCGGGCTCGATGGACAAGCTCGGTTTCTCGCTTGAGCGTCTGCGAAAGGATTATCCCGCGCTGATCTGCTGCACCATCTCGGGTTACGGCGATGACGGCCCCTATGCGGATCGCAAGGCCTATGATCTCCTGATTCAGGCAGAGAGCGGGTTGGCCTCGATCACCGGCGGCCCGGATGGCCCTTCGCGGGTCGGCATTTCTGTCGTCGATATCGCCACCGGTGCCACCGCGCAGTCCGCCATTCTGGAGGCGCTGATCGCCCGGACACGTACCGGCAAGGGCGCCGACATCCGGATCTCGATGTTCGACGTCATGGCTGACTGGCTGTCGGTGCCGCTGCTCAACGCCGAAGCCGGCAATCCGCCCAAGCGCATGGCGCTGGCCCATCCCTCGATCGCGCCTTACGGCGTTTTTAGCTCAAAGGACGGCAAGGGAATCCTGATCTCGATCCAGAGCGAGCGCGAATGGAAGAAATTGTGCGCCGATGTTCTGGGACAACCGGCGCTTCCCGGCGATCCGCGATTTTCCAATATGGTCGAGCGCGTGCGCAACCGCCAACTCACCGACAAGATCGTCGGCGACAGCTTTGCGACCATGACCCGAGGCGACCTCCTGAAGCGCCTGGCCGATGCCGATATCGCGTTCGCCGAGGTTAACACCATGGTTGATCTCGCGGTGCATCCGCATCTGCGCCGCATCGAGGTCGATACGCCAAACGGCAAGGTGACCTACGCGGCGCCCGCCACGATCTTTGTCGGTGAGCCGCGCCATTATGGCGCGGTGCCCGCCATCGGCGAGCGCCCCTCCGAGACCGCCGAGCATTCCCACAAGGCAGCGAGCCAGTCATGACAGAAGCCATCGATCTCGATCATCTCAGGCAATGGATCGGCCGCACCGAAGAGAAAACCGATATCGTGACCGCGTATCTGGTGGCGGGATTGCGTTCTACGTTGTTTCTTGATGTCGGCAAGCCGAAGGAGGGCGACGCGGCGCCGTTCACCGCGCATTGGTGCCTGACGCTTCCGGTGGTTCCGCTGTCGGAAGTAAGCGCCGATGGCCATCCCAATCGTGGCGGCTTCCTGCCGCCGGTGCCATTGCCGCGCCGGATGTGGGCCGGCGGTGAGATCAACTTCATCGAGCCGCTGCGCGTCGGCGATGTCGTGACGCGCACATCGACGATCAAGGATCTGTCGCTGAAGACCGGCAGCACCGGCACGCTGTGTTTCGTCTCGGTCGACCATGTGATCTCTTCGCCCCGCGGCGTCGCGACCCGCGAGCGCCACGACATCGTCTATCGCGAGATGCCCGCGGACGGACAGAACGCCACACCCGCCAAGCCGCCGGCAGCACCTCCTGCGGCGCGGCATTCCGAACGGCATCTCGCCGATCCGGTGTTGCTGTTTCGCTATTCGGCGCTGACCTTCAACGGGCACCGTATCCATTACGATCGCGACTACGTCACCAAGGTGGAAGGTTATCCCGGCCTGATCGTCCACGGCCCGCTGCAGGCGGCGCTGCTGATTGAACTGGCGGCGAAACTCCATGGCGGCAAGGCGCCGGCGGCGTTTGTGTATCGCGGGCTGCAGCCGCTATTCGACGGCAGCGAATTCAGCGTCAATGCCGCCGACGTTTCGGAAGGCCTCGACCTGTGGACCGCCAATTCGGCGGGGCAGCCCACGATGCGGGGCACCGCGACGTGGTGAAATTACCGTCATTGCGGACGCAGCGAAGCAATCCAGAACTTGAATGACTAGCTGCAATTGCTGGATGGCTTCGTCGCTGCGCTCCTCGCAACGACGAGCGCCATATTTGAGTCCTTTAGAGGTTACACGTATTGTCTCGTAAACCCGCCAACGCTCTCGGCACTTCGGTCAGCGTCAAGGACGCAACGCTCGATCTGTTGCGGGCGTTCGGAATCCGAAAGGTGTTCGGCAATCCCGGCTCGACCGAATTGCCGTTCCTGAGCGACTGGCCCGACGATATCGACTACGTGCTGGGACTACAGGAAGCGTCTGTGATCGGCATGGCCGATGGTTACGCCCAGGCCACCCGCAACGCCGGCTTTGTCAATCTTCATTCCGCGGCCGGCGTCGGCAATGCGCTTGGCAACATCTATACCGCGCACCGCAATCAGACCCCGCTGGTGATTACCGCGGGCCAGCAGGCACGCAGCATCCTGCCGCTGCAGGCCTTTCTGTATGCCGAACGCGCTTCGGAATTTCCGCGGCCCTATGTCAAGTTCAGCGTCGAACCTGCGCGGCCCGAAGATGTGCCGGCGGCGATCGCGCGCGCTTATTACGTGGCGATGCAGCCGCCCTGCGGACCGGCCTTCGTCTCGGTGCCGATCGACGACTGGGCCCATCAGGCCCACCCCGTGGCAGCCCGCAATATCAGCCGCGAGCTTGGCCCGGACCCTGATGCGATGATGGCCCTCGTCGCTGCCCTTTCGGCAAGC
Source organism: uncultured Pseudomonadota bacterium (assembly GCA_963725555.1). Classification (GTDB taxonomy): domain Bacteria; phylum Pseudomonadota; class Alphaproteobacteria; order Rhizobiales; family Xanthobacteraceae; genus Bradyrhizobium. Next base: position 220,225 of record CAVRYV010000012.1, read on the forward strand.
AAGCGCCCGGCCCTGGTCGTCGGTCCCGGCATCGATCGCGCCAGGGCCGTCGATCTGATGGTGCGCCTGGCGGAGAAAGCCAAAGCCGCGGTATGGGTCAGCCCGTTCTCGGCGCGCTGTGGTTTCCCGGAACGGCATCCACAATTCGCGGGCTTCCTGCATGCCTCGCCGGCGCAGCTCTCGGATGCCTTGCGCGATCATGATCTGGTGGTCGTGATCGGCGCACCGGTCTTCACCTTTCATGTCGAAGGCCACGCCTCGATCTTCGATGGCGCGACCACCATTTTCCAGATCACCGACGATGCGACCGCAGCCTCAGTATCGCCGCTCGGCGCCAGCATCATCGCAACTTTGAAGCCCGCGCTGGCGATGCTGATCGACTTGTTGCCGGAGACCCAACGCGCGTTGCCGGCGGGCCGGGTCCTGCCATCAGCGCCGGTCGCGGCCGATCCGATCCCGGTCGAATATCTGCTGCACGCGCTCTCGGTCGCGATGCCGGATGACGCCATGCTGGTAGAGGAAGCCCCATCGCATCGTCCGGCGATGCAGAAGTTCATGCCGATGCGCGGGCAGGACAGTTTTTATACCATGGCGAGCGGGGGTCTCGGTTACGGCCTGCCGGCGTCGGTCGGCATCGCACTCGGCTGCCCCGAGCGCCGGACGGTTTGCCTGATCGGCGACGGCTCGGCGATGTATTCGATCCAGGCGCTGTGGACGGCGGCGCAGCGCAAGCTGCCGCTGACGGTCGTAGTGATCAACAACGGCGGCTACGGCGCGATGCGCTCGTTCAGCCAGGTGATGCAGGTGCGCAACGTGCCCGGCCTCGATCTGCCCGGAATCGACTTTGTCCAGATCGCGCAGGGGCTCGGCTGCGATGCGGTGCGCATCAGCAAAGCGGCCGAACTTGTGCCCGCGCTGACACGCGGCCTCGCAGATCACGGCGTCAGCCTGATCGAAGTGATGGTCGATTCAGCGGTGCCGCTGCTCTATGCGCAGAAGCGTTAGCGGAAACGCATCATGTGTAGCCCGGATGAGCGCAGCGACATCCGGGAACGGACGTCAACCCCGGATCTCGCGGAGCTCATCCGGGCTACAATGCTTAGTCAGACTTTCCCGTAGGCTTCGCGCATCTTGGCTTAAATCTTGGCCATGCCGGCGATCCAGCGATCGTAGTTCTCGGTCTTCTTGCGCATGTAGCCTGCGACCTGCGGATGCGGCAGGATCACGAATGTCTCCTGCTCCAGCCCAAGCAAGACATCCTTGGCCACCTGCTCCGGCGTCAGATCGCCGTCGCCGGATTGCGGGCCTTTCGGGATCGACCGCAGCATATTGGTATCGACGCCCTGCGGACACAGAATCGAAACCCGGATGCCATGGGCCTTGTGCGAGATCGCCAAATTCTCCGCGAAGCCGACCGCGGCGTGCTTGGTGGTCGAATAGGCCGGGCTTCCGACCTGCGACAGCAGACCGGCGGCGGAAATCGTGTTAAGAAAGTACCCGCCCCCGCGCGACTTCATGCGCGGAATCAAATGCCGCGCGGCGTAGACATGGGCCATGACATTAACGGCCCAGCTTTTAGCCCAGGGCTCATCGGAACTGCCGCCGGCATTCTCCGACAGCGGATCGAAACCGCCGCCGATGCCGGCATTGGAGCAGAACAGCGCGATCGGGCCGAACCGCCGCTCGGTTTCCTCGATGACGTGGCGAATGTCTTTTTCCTGGCCGACATCGCATTTGAACGCTGCGCCATCGACCGCGGCGGCGACGGCTTCCGCGCCCGCCAGATCGATATCCGCCACCACGACCTTGCCGGCACCAGCCCGATGAAAGGCTTCGCAAAGGGCGCGGCCGATGCCGTTGGCGCCTCCGGTGACAACCACGACCTTGCCGGCGACCTGCATCATGACACTCCGTTTGCCAGAGCCCTTTCCGTTCCGATGGAATCGGAACGGAGGCTCTATTTGTTATTTTAACGCGTTTTCCTTACGCGAACCGGTATCCACTTCGACGGAAAACGCTCTGAAATCTCAGGCCAGAACGAGATCCAGCACGGCGGTATAATGGCAGGCGGCGCCCAGCAGCACAAAGCCATGCCAGATCGCATTCTGAAATCTTAAGCGCCGCCAGGCGTGGAAGATAACCCCGAAACTATAGAGCAAACCCCCGGCGACAATGAACCACAGCGCCAGCCGCGGCAGCGACGACAGGCCCGCATCGAAGGCAATCAACCCGCTCCAACCCATCGCCAGATAAAGACCCACCGATACCCTGTCAAAGCGTCCCGGGAAAAAAAGCTTCAACACGATTCCGACGACGGCCACGCTCCAAACACCTGTCAGCAACGACATTGCAAACACGCGGTCCTGCAGTTGGGCAAAGACCGGCGTATAGGTCGCGGCGATCAGAATGTAGATCGCGGAATGATCGAAGCGGCGCAGCAGCCATTTTCGTCGCGACACCGGCCAGAGATTATAGGCGGCTGAAAATCCAAGCATCGCCAACAGGCCCGCAGCGTAGACCGAGACCGACACAATTTCATAGGCGGACGCGAATACGCCAGCCAGCACGATCAGCACGGTGACCGCGACCAAGCCACAGAACACGCCGATCCCATGGACGACGCCGTCGGCGATCAGCTCGGCACGATCGTAATTCCAGCGCATGGCGCCGGCCGCCGCGTGGGCTGACGTCGAGGCGAGTTGCTTCAGTCTGAAGATGGTCATGTCGGCCCGGCAAACTGAATGGCGAAGCAATAAATCATGCCTCGTCGAGGTTAACGAACCCCGGCAGGGGGACTCCTCGGCTCAAATCGCGTCCTAAATATGAAGCTTGATTTCCGCCGGCCCATCGCCACTTTCCTGATAGTTTTCCGTCCCATAGCCCTCTATCAAACCGAGCTCTCCCGCCCGCATGGCCCTCAGTTTTTCCGATATCGTCGAGGAAGCGCGGCTGTCGGCACGGGCTATGCTGGACTATGGCGAGCATTTTTTCAATCCGACGGTGCGGCTCGGCGTCACAGGCCTGTCTCGCGCCGGCAAGACTGTCTTTATTACGGCGTTGATTCACGGCCTCACCCGCGGCGGACGTTTCCCGATCTTTGAGCCGTTTGCCACCGGGCGGATCGCGCAAGCCCGGCTTGAGCCGCAGCCCGACGATGCGGTGCCGCGCTTCGACTATGAAAACCATGTCCGCACGCTGATCGAGGAACGGCGCTGGCCGAATTCGACCGTCGATATCAGCGAGCTGCGGCTGGTCATCGACTACCAGCGGCAAAATGGCGCGGACCGCACCTTGACGCTCGACATCGTCGACTATCCCGGCGAATGGCTGCTCGACCTGCCACTGCTGAACAAAAGTTACGAGCAATGGTCGGGTGAAAGCCTTGCGCTGTCGCGGGAGCGGCTGCGCGCACCGCTCGCGACCGAGTGGCACGCGTATCTCGCAACCCTGAACGCCGGGAATCGCGAAAACGAACAGGCCGCCCTGACCGCCGCGCGGCTGTTCACCGATTACTTGCGGGCCTGCCGCGACGAACGCTTCGCCATGAGCCTGCTACCGCCGGGCCGCTTCCTGATGCCGGGTAACCTTGCAGGTTCGCCGGCGCTGACATTCGCGCCGCTTGAGCTGCCAACCGACGGCGCGGCGCCCGACGGGTCGTTGTGGGCGATGATGCGCAGGCGTTACGAGGCCTATAAGGACGTGGTGGTTCGGCCGTTCTTTCGCGATCATTTCTCGCGGCTCGATCGTCAGGTGGTTCTGGTCGATGCGCTGGCGGCGTTCAACGCGGGGCCTGAAGCGCTGCAGGATCTCGAGGCGGCGCTGGCCGGAATCCTGGATTGTTTCAGGATCGGGCGCAGCACGCTGTTCAGCAATTTGTTTCGGCCGCGGATCGACCGCATCCTGTTCGCCGCGACCAAGGCGGACCATTTGCACCATTCGAGCCACGATCGTCTCGAAGCGGTGTTGCGGCGAACCGTGGCGAGGGCCGCGGCCCGCGCCGAATACGCCGGCGCCGAGATCGACGTCGTTGCGCTGGCCGCCGTGCGCGCCACCCGCGAGGCCCAGGTGCAGCGCGGCCGGGAAAAGCTGCCCTCGATCCTCGGTACGCCCGCCGCCAACGCGACGGCTGGCAATGAGGCCTTTGACGGCGAAACCGAAGTTGCGACCTTTCCCGGCGATCTGCCATCCGATCCGGAACAGCTTTTCAGGGGTGAAGGCGCGTTTCGCGGCTTGTCGAGCGCGCCGGCTGAAAAGACCGATTTTCGCTTTCTTCGTTTTCGGCCGCCGCTTCTCGAGAAAGAGGGGGCCGATGGCCCGGTGCTGCCTCATATCCGCCTCGACCGCGCCCTCCAGTTCCTGATCGGAGACAAGCTGCAATGAGCGAGCGACCTCATCCTCGACGGCCGGTGACCTTCAAGCTCGACGATCCCAGCGTGATCGTGATGGATCCCGACGATTCCAGCCGCCCGTCCCGCGGCACGGTGCACATCACGCCGGAAGCCGACCCTGCGCTGCTGCCGGTCCCGATCGAGGCGCCGGTCCTTCGCCCTCAGCGCGGTCTGCGCTGGGGCACGCTGTTCTGGACCGCGGTCGGTGGACTCACCCTGCTCGGCGTCGGGCTCGGCGTTACCAGCCTGATCGAGGATCTGTTCGCGCGCAGCGAGAGCCTTGGCTTTCTCGGACTGACGTTTGCTCTCGTTGCGGCGCTGGCATTATCGGTTGTCGTCGCGCGCGAAGCCTTCGGGCTGGCGCGCCTTGCGGTCATCGAAAAGCTGCATCAGCGCGCCGCCGCGGCCTTGCTAAGCGATGATCGCGATGAAAGCAGAAGCATCGTGCGCGAACTTCTCAGGCTCGCGCACCAGAATCCGCAACTGGCGCGGGCGCGCGCCACGCTGCAAGGCCACACCGACGACATCATCGACGGCGCCGATCTGATCCGGCTGGCGGAGCGCGAATTGATGAGCCCGCTCGATCAGGAAGCGCGCCGTCTGATCTCCTCGGCGGCACAGCGCGTCTCGATCGTCACCGCCGTCAGCCCGCGCGCCGTGATCGACGTGCTGTTCGTGTTCGCGGCATCCTTGCGCCTGATCCGGCAACTGGCGCGGCTATACGGGGGACGGCCGGGAGCACTCGGAATGATCCGGCTGATGCGCCACGTCATCGCGCATGTCGCCATCACCGGCGGCATGGCGGCAAGCGACAGCCTGATCCAGCAGGTGCTCGGCCATGGCATCGCGGCGAAATTGTCGCAGCGGCTCGGCGAAGGCATTCTCAACGGATTGCTGACCGCGCGGCTCGGTCTCGCCGCGATCGACGTCACGCGGCCGTTGCCGTTCACGGCATTGCCACGGCCCGCGCTCGGCGATTTGGCGACCGACCTGCTCCGCAAGCGTGACAGCGACGAATGATCATGGAGCCTGGTCTGCCGGGACGGAACCGCACGATCGCACTCGGCCGAGCCCGGCTCTCAAGATCGATCCGCGGCATCGGCATCCGGCAAATCCGCCTCGCCTGTGGGCTGGTGTTGTTTGCTTATCTGGTCAGCCATTTCCTCAATCACGCGCTCGGCAATATTTCGATGGATGCCCTGGCCATCGGCATCCATTACCACACCCTGTTCTGGCAATTTCTCCCCGTCGCATTGGTGTTTTATGCTGCCGCGCTGGTCCATGCCGGTCTCGGAATCTGGACGCTTTACCAGCGACGGCAATTCCACTGGAAAGCCATCGAGCCGCTGCAGCTCGTGCTTGGCTTGAGCGTCCCGGCGCTGATCATTTCCCATATCGCCGGCGTGCGGCTCGGCCACGCGCTGTTCGGACATCAGAAACTTTATCCGCAGGTGTTTTACGCCGACTGGATCGCATCGCCGCACAAGATGTGGCTGATGTACGCCACGCTGACGGTCGCCTGGATTCACGGCTGCATCGGGCTTTATTTCTGGCTTCGGATGAAGGCGTTCTACAAAACTGCTGCGCCCTTTCTGCTCGCTGGCGCGGTACTGATCCCGACGCTGGCTATGCTCGGTCTCTACCAGGGCGGACGTGCCGTCACCCGCGACAGCGATAGCGCCACATGGAAAGCTGACAATCTGTCGCAACGCCAGATCGGCACCGCGGCCGAACAGCGCGTGCTCGGAGACATCGCGGATTATTTCCTGATCGGCTATCTCGGCCTGCTCGGAGCGGTTTTGCTGGCCAGAGGCGCGCGCGCCTTAAACGAACGTCGCGGCGGCATGATTACTCTGTCCTATGGCAATGGCCGGACGCTCCGGGTGCCGAAAGGCCTCAGCGTGCTGGAGGCAAGCCTGCGCTATAATGTCCCGCATGCCAGCGTCTGCGGCGGTCGCGCCCGCTGCTCCACGTGCCGGATTCGCGTGATCGGAGATAGCGAATCGCTGCCGGCGCCATCCGAGCGCGAAGCGTTCGTGCTCGACCGGGTCGGAGCCGGCGATCCATCGATCCGTCTCGCCTGCCAGTTGCGCCCCATCGACGACCTGTCTTTCTTCCAGCTGTTTTTGCCACACGCGATGTCGGCCAATGCGCACGCTTCGCACCCGCACCGCATCGGCCAGGAGCGCTATCTGGTCAGCATGTTCGTGGATATGCGCGGATCGACCCAGCTTGCGGAAAAGCAATTGCCGTTCGATACGGTTTTCATCGTCAACCGTTTCCTGACCGCGGTGTCGCAGGCGGTGATCGCCTGCGGCGGTCAACCCAACCAATTCGTCGGCGACGGACAATTGGCGCTGTTCGGGCTCGCTACCAGCCCGACGATTGCCTGCCGCCAGGCGCTCAAAGCGGCGACCGCGATCGCGGCCAATATCGACGAACTAAACAAGTTTCTGGGCCATGATCTGCAAGAGCCCATCCGGTTCGGCATCGGCATTCATGGCGGCGAAGTGATCATCGGCAATATCGGCTACCGCGATCACATGGTGTTCACGGCACTCGGCGACGCCGTCAATGTCGCGGCACGGCTGCAGGACATGACCAAAAGCCTCGGATGCGAAGCGATCGTTTCGGAAGAGGTTCGCATCAGCGCTGGCCTGCCATCGGATGGTTTGCCCGAGCAGGAGGTAGCGATCCGCGGCCGCGCCGAATTGATGATGGTTCACCCGGTCGTCGACGCGAGAACCTTGTCGGCGCTGGTTGACGATGTGAACGTTGCCGCCGCCTAGCATTTGCGCTGCGGTCAGACCGCGACAGATTCGATTTTCTTTTTGACTCGCTTCCGACCAAAGCAGCATCACGGATTCATTTTTCAAAAAAATTGGACAGGTGACAGAATGCGGTGGTTTATCGCGCTAAATGAACGCCAAACGAGCAAAAAGCGCGAATGGGTAGCGATAATGTCGTTTTCAGCCGATATCCCGCTGTCGTTTAAGCTATCAAGCTTCGCCTATACCGCGTATCGTGCGCCCGTCGGACATGCCGGTTTGCGGGGACCGGCAGTTCGTTCTGGATTTTGATCCCGCGGAGACGACGTGATGGCTAAAGGCACTGTGAAGTGGTTCAACGCGACCAAGGGTTTTGGATTTATTCAACCTTCTAGTGGCGGAAAGGACGTTTTCGTTCATATTTCGGCGGTCGAGAAAGCTGGTCTTTCCTCGCTCAACGAAGGACAGACGGTTGAATATGAAGAGGTTGCCAATCGCGGCAAGACCTCGGCCGAGAACCTCAAGGTTTAGCGCCGAAGACGCGGTCCGCAACAGCGCACTCTCGGACCCAATCCGGGAGTGGGGCTTCCAGAAGATCCCCAAAAGATCTCGAAAAAATAGAGTGCATCAGGCAGGTGTGAGCACCGCTTCTGCACGCTTTCGAAACGGCGCAGAATGCGCTGGTTCGACGCGCCGGTCTTCCCCTCCTATATGTCCATCGTCATGACGTTGCGGCTTTCGGAAAGCGCGCCGTACCGTTCCGCGATTCTTGCATCGTCGCACCCCAAGTCAAAAATCACGCGAAGCTGCCGCCGCGGTTTTGTGGTAGCAATGACGGCTGCATGATGGAGGATGGCGCCCCACGGACCTGCCGCCCCAATAGCCTGCACTCCAAGAAACGCCATGACGTCCGAGCCCTCAGCCTTACCCCCTTTCCAGGCGGCCTATGCACCGGACGATAGCGTCATGGCGGCCCGGCTTCTCGGAACCGCCAACCTGAGCGCTGCACAGGACGAGCGGATCGACCGCAGCGCGACCCGCCTGATCGACGCCATCCGCGCCACCGACGACAGGCTCGGCGGCGTCGAGGACATGCTTCGCGAGTTTGCGCTTACGACCAAGGAAGGCCTCGCGCTGATGGTGCTCGCGGAGGCCCTGCTGCGGGTCCCGGATGCCCGCACCGCCGACCAGTTCATCGAGGACAAGCTCGGCCACGGCGACTTTGTGCACCATGAGACCAAATCCAGCGCGTTTCTGGTCAACGCCTCGGCTTGGGCGCTGGGGATGTCGGCGCGGGTGATTCAGCCTGGCGAAACCCCGCAGGGAACCATCGGGCGGCTTGCGAAGCGGCTCGGCGTTCCAGCGGTGCGGGCCGCCACAAGGCAAGCCATGCGGCTGATGGGCAGCCACTTCGTCCTCGGCGAGACCATTAAATCCGCGCTGGCGCGGGCGCGGCCGCATTCGACCGCCGCGTCGCGCTATTCGTTCGACATGCTCGGCGAAGGCGCGCGCACCGCCGCCGACGCCGAGCGCTACTTCAACTCCTATGCCGCCGCGATCGAAGCCATCGGCCGCACCGCCGACGATCGGCCGCTGCCGGATCGTCCCGGCATTTCAGTCAAACTCTCGGCGCTGCATCCGCGTTTCGAGGCGTTGAGCCGGCAGCGGGTGATGACGGAACTGGTTCCGCGGCTCGTCGATCTGGCGCGGCGGGCCAAGGCATTCGAGCTGAATTTCACGGTGGACGCAGAAGAAGCGGACCGGCTGGAACTATCGCTCGACGTAATCGCAACAGCACTCGCCGACGCCTCGCTTGCGGGCTGGGAGGGCTTCGGTCTTGCGATCCAGGCCTACCAGAAACGCGCCGAGCCCGTGATCGACTATGCCAATGAGCTTGCCCAAAGACTGGACCGGCGGCTGATGGTGCGGCTGGTCAAGGGTGCTTATTGGGACACCGAAATCAAACGCGCGCAGGAGCGCGGCCTCGACGATTATCCGTTATTCACCCGCAAGGCGATGACCGACCTGAACTACCTCGCCTGCGCGCAAAAACTGCTGACGCTCCGGCCGCGCATCTTTCCGCAATTCGCCACCCACAATGCGCTGACGGTCGCAACCGTTCTCGAGCTCGCGGGCAACGAAACTGGGTTTGAGTTTCAGCGCCTGCACGGCATGGGCGAGGCGCTCTACGCCCAATTGAACGCGGATCGTCCGAACCTGGCCCATCGGACCTATGCGCCGGTCGGCAGCCATCGCGATCTCCTGGCCTATCTGGTGCGACGCCTGCTGGAGAACGGCGCCAATTCGTCCTTCGTGGCGCTCGCCGCCGACGACGCGGTGCCGGTTGCCACGCTGCTGCGACGCCCGGCCGCAATCATCGGCGCCGTCGCCAATGCGCGACACCCGAACATCCGCTTGCCGCGCGATCTCTATCTGCCGCAGCGGCTGAATTCGCGTGGCATCGAGTTCGGCGACCGCGCGGCGTTGAGCGATCTGGTTTCGGCTATCGCGGCGAGTAGCCCGGATGCCGGAGACGTCATTCAAGCTGATGCACAAATTGCGAGCGACGCGGTGGCGGCGGCCGGCGCAGGGTTCAGCTCGTGGAGCCGAATGCGGGCGCAGACCCGCGCGGAAATTCTGGAGAAGGCCGCTACCCTGCTGGAGCAACGCAGCGCGTCTTTCATCGCGCTGTTGCAACGCGAGGCCGGCAAGACGCTCGACGACGCGCTTTCGGAAGTCCGTGAGGCGGTTGATTTCTGCCGCTATTATGCCGCGTCGGGCCGCGAACGCTTCGGCGCGGACCAAATCATGCCGGGGCCGACCGGCGAGAGCAACGTGCTTGCGCTGCGCGGTCGCGGCGTGTTTATCGCAATATCGCCGTGGAATTTCCCGCTGGCGATCTTCCTCGGCCAGGTCACGGCAGCCCTGATGGCCGGCAATGCGGTCGTGGCCAAGCCCGCCGAACAAACCCCGCGAATTGCGGCGGCGGCCGTTCGCTTGTTGCATGAGGCCGGCGTCCCCGCTTCCGCGTTGCATCTGGTGCAGGGCGACGGAAGTATCGGCGCGGCGCTGGTCGCGCAGCCCCAAGTTGCCGGTGTCGTCTTCACCGGATCGACCGAGGTCGCCCGGTCGATCAATCGCACGCTGGCCGCCAAGGACGGCCCGATCGTGCCGCTGATCGCGGAAACCGGCGGCATCAATGCGATGATCGTCGATGCGACCGCGTTGCCCGAGCAGGTCGCCGACGACGTCGTGACATCGGCGTTCCGCTCGGCCGGCCAGCGCTGCTCGGCGCTGCGCCTGCTGTTCATTCAGGACGACGTCGCCGACCGCATGATCGAGATGATCGCCGGCGCGGCCCGCGAATTGCGGATCGGCGATGTCAGCGACCCCGCGGTTCAGATCGGACCGGTGATCGATGCTGAGGCCAAGCAGCGGCTGGACGCGCATATCGCGCGCATGAAGGTGCAATCCCGCGTGCAATATGCCGGCACGCCGCCCGAAGGCAATTACGTGGCTCCACATATCTTCGAACTGTCGGATGCCGATCAGCTGACCGAGGAAATATTCGGACCCATCCTGCACGTGGTGCGCTACCCCGCCGACCGGCTTGACCGCGTGCTGCAATCGATTGAACGCTCCGGTTACGGACTGACGCTCGGCATCCAATCGCGGATCGACGACACCGTCCAGCATGTGATCGACCGGCTTTCCGTCGGCAACGTCTATGTCAACCGCAACATGATCGGCGCCGTGGTCGGCGTGCAGCCGTTCGGGGGGCATGGATTATCGGGCACAGGTCCCAAGGCCGGCGGCCCGAATTACCTGGCCCGCTTTGCGACGGAACAGACCGTAACCGTCAACACATCGGCCGCCGGCGGCAACGCGGCGCTGCTGACCGATTTGGAATGATGGCGCGTCGCCGTGATGCTCACTTCACCCGTTGCGTCCGCTGCTAACATAGGTCAAATGGCATCGGAGCTTGATCGTTCGCAGCGATAATTCCGTCATACGCAAAACCAACAATAATCACGGGAGCGACCTCATCATGGAAGATGGCATCTTCGAAGGCCTCAAAGTCCTGGACTGCGCGAGTTTCATCGCAGCGCCCGCGGCCGCGACCGTGCTGTCGGATTTCGGCGCCCAAGTGATCAAGATCGAACCGCCCGGATCCGGCGATCCCTATCGCAACCTGCCGAATTTGCCGGGCTATCCCGCCTGTGCGCACAATTTCGCCTGGCTGCTGGAGTCCCGCAACAAGAGGAGTCTCGCGCTCGATCTCAGCAAGCCGGAAGGCCAGGCGGTATTGCATCGTCTCGCCGCCGAGGCCGACGTCTTTATCACGAATTTTCCGCCGGCCGTGCGTGCCCGGCTCGGGCTGACTTACGCCACGCTTGCCCCGCTCAACGAACGCCTGATCTATGCGTCCTTCACCGGCTACGGCGAAAAAGGCGAGGAAGCCAACAAGCCCGGCTTCGACAGCAATGCCTATTGGGCGCGCTCGGGCCTGATGGATCTGGTGCGCGCCGATACCAACATCGCACCGGCACGCTCGGTCGCCGGCATGGGCGACCATCCCTGCGCCATGGCGCTGTATGGTGCGATCGTCACCGCGCTCTACAAACGCGAGCGCACCGGCAAAGGCTCTCATGTGAGCTCGAACCTGATGGCCAACGGCATCTGGGCCAACGGCGTGCTCGCCCAGGCCAAATTATGCGGCGCGAAATTCGGCGAACGGCGTCCCCGCGAGCGCGCGCTGAACGCGGTGACCAATCACTACCAGTGCCGCGACGGGCGCTGGCTGATCCTCTCGCTGCTCAACGAAGACCGGCAATGGCCGACACTGGCCCGCTGTCTCGGACGGGAAGATCTGATCACCGATGCCCGCTTCGCCACCACGCCCGACCGACACGCCCGCTCGTTGGAATTGATCAAGACCTTCGACGAGATTTTTGCCGGCAAGGATCTCGCCGAATGGCGCAAGATACTCGATGGCAACGGCCTGGTGTTCGGCGTGATCGGAATCCTCGACGACATTCCCCACGACCGGCAGATGATCGAGAACGAGGTGCTGCTGCCCTTCGAGGGCGACACCATGCTGACCATCAACAGCCCGATCTGGATCGACGGCAGCAAAAAGACCCAGCCGCGACATCCGCCGGGCGTCGGCGAACACAGCGATGAGGTGTTGCGCGAGGCAGGATATGACGAGGCAGCGATCCGGCAGTTGCGAACCTCGGGCGCGGTGGCGTGAACGGGTCGCGCAGGGTCCCGATCATGATGGCTTTGAATTGAATCGATGTGGATGTTTTAGTTCACCTCTCCCCGCAAGCGCGGGCGAGGCAGTAGCCCGCCTCAACCTCAAATCATCACGCTCTGGCTAATTATTGTGAAGCAAAACCCAGCCGACCGCGGCGAGACCGATGACGACCGCCGCTGCGACCGCCCATGCGCTGACGCGGATATCGCCGATGGTCTGTCGGGTGCTTTCATTCTCGGCGATCTCGCGGTTTCGCATCTTGTTTTCTTTGTCTGTATCGCCCACCGCCGGCCCTCCCACCCTAGCTGCTCCGACCGGTAACCTAGCTCAGGCGACGGCTGCCGTCGATGGATCGTGTCCCGGACGCGCTGCTCCGCCGAGCCGGGCACGATGCAGGTGTGTTGACTCAACGCGAAGCCTGCTAGCGGCCCTTGACGAAACACATTCCCATTCGCGAGGCAGTACCGATGACTTGGCACGCGAGCCCCTCGGCGCAGGTCCACGACCGAAAACTCATGTCATTGTCGGCGGCACTGGGCTTTTGTCGATAGCAATGTGCGCCCCAACCGTCGTCATATTCGGTTCCCGCGAGTTCGGTGCTGCCACGCAATTGCGGGCGGCTGGAAAACCCGCGTGAGTAATCCGGCGGCCGGCCATCGCGCAACGAAGTGAGGATATCGCGGCGCCTGATCTGGTCGCCGAAGAAATGCGGCGACGCCGGCACGGCCGTCGAATTGGAGGGTTTGGCCGCCATCCAGTCGACGCCCGGAAAATGAAAACCGCCAATGCTGCGGGTTTGATGGCAACCGGCGCAGGTGATGTCGTTAAGCCGGCGCGCAAAGCCTGCCAGCGAACGGATATTTTGCAGCCTGGCGCCGCGCTCAGCCGCCGTCTTCAAGGCCGCGACCACGTCACTTTGCTTGAATACCGCGTCGGCGCCGGTGTCGTCGCCCTCTATTAGGCCGAAGGCCGGTTGCAGTCCCGACGGCGTGAATCCCGCCGGTGTCGCGGCAATCGCGCCCGTGGCGAGAAACTTCTCAGGAATCAAAATCGTGCCGCGGTCCAGCTCACCGATATGTTGCGGAGCGAGCAGCCAGGCCCGGAAGTCGCGCTTGAGATTTTCATCCGCCATAATCCGATCGCGATCGATCTGGTTCTCAAGCGGCACCTGCACGAACGCCAGCATCGGCGCATCGTAGCGAAAGACCTTCAAGAGATAGTCGGTGCGAAAATCCCGGGTCGCCGATTTCGGCGTGTGCGCGACCTGAAGGTTGGTTTCGATCAGATCGATATTCTCAGACCCTATCAAATCGAGCGGGCCATCCTTCGACAGCAATTGTTCTGCCAGCGCCGCGCCGGCGAGCGGCGAATCGCCAGCGGCGAGCCAGCGACGCGCGATCTCCGAACATGTGATCGTCACCCCGTTGCTGTCGATCGCCTGATCGCCTTTGGCCTTCAGCACGATGTTGAGCGTCATCGGCAGCCGCGGCGACGTCGCGCCATCGGCGGCTTCGGGCGCATCAGTCTGCGTCAGGCGATAGATCAGCCTGATCTCACCGCAATTCGCTTCAGAAAGATAGGCGCGGTCCATCCGGTTGACGATGCCGGCCAGCACAAAGCGTAAATCGCGGGAATGAAGCAGCGCAGGGTCGAACAATTGAATGTCGTAAGAACTTCCAACGCCGATGGTTTTGCCGGGTTGATCCGCCTTGTGCCTTGCGATGTACCGCTCGAACTCGTCGTCGAGCGCCTTGCGAATGGGAATCATCGACGGCAGTGCAAACAGCTGAGCATTGGTGATCGGCCCGTCAACCGATCTGGTCGGCAAGAGAACGCGGCCGAGGCCAAACCTTCCGCGATCGAGCTCGCGCAAGGCGAGCGGGTCGGTAATCGCGGTGCCGCGCTCCAGCGTCGCAGCGCTTCGCGCCTGGCAAAGCGGCACAACGCTGCAGAACAAAACAAGGATGGTGACCAGAAATCGCACGCGCGGCTAATGTCCCGACCGATGCCGCGCGCGGAAAACACCCTTCAAGGCATCCCGCGGTCCGCGACTTTCGGACTGGAAAGTAGCCGAAAAGCGGATCGACTGTCTCGCCGCAATCGGACGACAGTCGAACCGCTGCTTCACGTCGCAGTGAAGTTAGCCCACCCTCAGCGCGAGACGATCAGACCCTTGCTGGTCACGACCACCCAGCGGCCGTCCTGGCGCCTGATCGCATCGATCCGACCGAGACCCGGCACCGGATCGCCGGCATAGACCTCGAACATGCCCTGGCGCCCTTCGATCAAGGCGCCACCATTGGCAACATCGCGCAGCGACCAACCTTCTACCGTCGGGAGCCTCGCCACTTCGACCTTGGGTGCAGCTGCCTGCGCTGAGGCCGGGGGCGAAATCGAGCCGGTGACTTCCTTCGTGGCGGCGGCCGGAGCTGCTGAAGCAGCCGGCGGCGCGGCGTGGAGCTTTTCCACGGCCTCGCTGAGCTTGGCAAGTTTGGCGGCGGGCTCGGCTTGCGCCTTCTCGACCTTGTCGAGGCGTTCGCTGGTCTTGTTGAACTGGGCCATGCCGAGCTTGGTGGCGTGCTCGGCGCCGGTCTTCAGAGCCTGGATGTCGGCATCGAGCCGCGCCACCGACGCTTCGAGCGCGTGGTTGGCGATATCAGCCGTGTCGTCGCCGCCAGAATGCCCGAAGCTCGCGGTCGCCGCGGCGCCGCCAAGCGCGCCGGCCAACGCTGCCAGCGCGACCACTGCGGCAAGTGCGCCGAGCCGGCGCTTGCCGAACATTGCAGAATTCGGTTCGGATTGCGGCGCCGGGCCGGCGTCGTTGTCGAGCCAGGGCCGTTCGCCGGACATAATCATGATCCTGCCTGGCACGCGCGGCGCGTCCGCTTCCGGAGACCTTGGGACCGTCAGCCTTGTCGGCATCAGCCTTGCGAGAATCGGCTTTCGCAAGTTCCGTCTTGGGCATTTCACCGTAACCGGCCTGCTCGGGCGCCAGCTTGGGAGAAACGACCTCGGCCGGTTCGGCCGTCGGTTCATGCATCGGTTCCTGCGTCGAAGCGGTTATGACTTCGCCCGGCGCATCGGATGAATTTGGAGCGGCCGGCCCGACGACGACGGAACCGGGTTCACCGCTGGTCTGCTCGGCGTTTTGTTCGCTCACGTTAAATTCTCCACTAAAGGTTGACCATTTGGTAACTTTCATTGCTTGCGAAATCGTTACCGGCCGCGGGCTTACGAAAATTTTAGGAAGTCATCGGGCCCGCGTTCAGCCCGTCACCCGTACCGCGACGGCGGTTCTGACCCGGGCCATGCTGCCCTGCGGTAGGGCTGACGTCCCCGATGTGTCGTTTGCGTTGCGGGATTTCCCGACTAACATGGCAACGCGGACCGGCCAGAAGGCAGGGGGTTCCATGGCCATCGAAAAATGCATCAACGAATTTGATGTCGGCGACGTCATTTTCGAGGAAGGCTCGACCGGACGCGAGCTGTTCGTGGTGCTGGAAGGCAAGATCGACATCGCCAAGATCAACGGCGCCAGCAAGACCGTGATCGTCACGCTGGGCAAGGGGGAGTTCTTCGGCGAGATGGCGGTGATCGACGGCTCGTCCCGCTCCGCAACCGCGATCGCCGCCGCGCCGAACACCCGCGTAATGCGGATCAATCATGCCCGCTTCGTCTATCTGGTCAGTCAGCAGCCGGCATTCGCACTGATGATCATGGATGCATTGAGCAAGCGGCTACGGGCATCCAATGCGGTCACCTTCAGGGCGCCCGCCCCATGAGCGACCGCAAATCGAGTCCGTTTCCGATCCTCCTGAACAATGACGTCTGCTCGCTGATCCAGGCGGCCGAGGACGTCTACCAGATCCGCTTCAAGAACCGCGCCGCCAATGCCTATCTGGTGCGCGGAAAATCCCGAACCATCATGATCGACGTCGGGCTGTCTTCCAACTTTCCGCATTTGTTGGAATGCCTCGAACACCTCGGCTGCCCGCCCGACAAGATCGACATGGTAATCCTCAGTCACGAGCATCTCGACCACATTGGCGCGGCCTATCATTTCGGCGGCCGCACCATCACCGCCGCTCATCGCCTCGCCGCCAACAAGATCATGCTGCGCGACGACTTCTCGATGCTGCGCAAGATGTTCAACGAGCCGGACGTGCCGATCAATGTCGATATCTGGCTGGAAGAAGGCAATCTGATCGACCTCGGCAATTTTCGCCTCAACGTGATGCACACACCGGGCCACACCTCGGCGTGCATCAGCCTGTTCGATCAAGACAAGGGATTGCTGTTCGCCGCCGACACCTTGATGCCCGGCGGGGTAATGGGCGGCGTGTTCGGATCGGGCAGCATCAGCGATTACATTCAGTCGCTGGAGCGCCTGAAGGGCCTCGATTCCAAGATATTGCTGTCCGGACATGGTCGCTTGTCCGACACGCCACAGGAAGATGTCCGGATCGCGATTGCGCGATCGCACGGGCTGTTGTCGGATACGGCCCAGCTGTTCGACGCGCTTGATGCCCGATCGAACTTCGAGCCGATCATGCAATCGGTGCGCGACCTCAACAAGCTCGACGATGCCTGAGCTTCTCTCGCCGGTTTGACAGATCGACCCGGGGCCTATTCAAAGGTTCCAAGAACGAGATCGAAATAAAAAAGGGAAGAGAACCAGCGATGAAACTCTACAACTCGGTCGGGCCCAATCCGCGCATCGTCCGCATGTTCATGTCGGAAAAAGACATCTCGATTCCCACGCAGACCGTCGACCTGCGCGGCGGCGAAAATCGGCAGGCCGAGCATTTGAAGCGTAATCCGCATGGTCAGATGCCGACGCTCGAATTGGATGACGGCAGCTATTTGTCGGAGATCACCGCGATCTGCGAATACCTCGAAGAGAAAACTCCGAATCCGCCGATGATCGGATCGACGCCGGAGCAGCGGGCGGAGTGCCGGATGTGGACCCGCCGCGTCGACCTCAACATCTGCGAGCCGCTGGCGAACGGGTATCGCTTCGGCGAAGCCCTGAAATTCTTCCAGAAGCGGATCGCCTGCGCGCCGGAAGCTTCTCCGGGCCTCAAAATGATCGCGGCGAATCGTCTGCAATGGCTCGACGGGCAGATGGCGGGCAAGGAATATTTGTGCGGAAAGCGCTTCACGCTCGCCGATATGCTGCTGTATTGCTGGATCGATTTCGGCGGCCAGGTCGGGCAGCCGCTGGACCCGGCCAACACCACCATCGCCGCCTGGTTCGCCCGCGTCGGCGAGCGGCCATCGGTGCAGGCGTAAATTGACCTCGTGTCCCGGACGCGGTGCACCGCGGAGCCCACTCGGCGCGAACGAGTTAAGTTAGACCCCGAACCAGCACCGCACCGTGCTGCGCTGCATCCGGGGAACGAGAGCCGGCGCGTAATTAAATCACCACCGGCGCATCCGGCAGCTCATTCGGCCCGGCGACATCAGCGGGAAAATATCGGGCCAGTTGTCGCGAGACCGCCGCGATTCCACCGATCACGCCGCCTTCGAAATTCGAGCGTTTGAATTCGGCTTCCATGTCGGCGCAGATTTTTTCCCAGCCGGCGGAACCGACCTTGGCGTCGATACCGCGATCGGCGACGATCTCGACATTGTGGTCGACGAACAACAGATAGATCAGCACGCCGTTATTGTGGGCGGTGTCCCAAATGCGCAGCTGCGAAAAAATATCCAGCGCGCGCTGACGCGCCGATTGATCGCGGAACAACGGCGCGCCGTCCAGCGCGCCTTCGACCACGAAGCGGACCTGTCCGGAATGGGTGGCCTCGCCGGCCTTGATCGCCCGTTCGATCGCGGCCAGCACGGCGGGCGTGAAAATGCGCCGCACCCGCCAGCGATGCTCGAGAAGATGCTTGCCGATGCGCTTGATGCCCATAGATCCTACCAGCTTCCCGAGGCGCCGCCGCCGCCAAAACTGCCGCCGCCACCGCTAAACCCGCCGCTGTCGCTCGAACTGCCCCCGGAGGATCCGCCCCAGGACGAACCACCGCCGGACCAACCGCCGCTTCGACCGTTCGATGACGCGGTGCTCTCGGCAAACATCGTGAAGGCGAAGGCAACGAGCGCCGAGATCACGGAGAATACCAGGGATCCCATCAGGAACCAGGCCAACACGCCGACCGCGCCGCCGGCAGCAACCGAGCCGATCAGCCTGCCAAGCACCGTCCGCAGGATCGCGCCGCCGACAAAGATGCCGAAGATGATCAGGGGATTGAACATCAAATCGAAGCGGTCTGAACCGCCGAAACTCTGCTGCGGCTCCGGCGCAGGCAGCGGCTCGCCATCGACAACGCCGATGATCCGATCGACGCCCGCGGAAATCCCGCCGGCAAAATCCCCGCTCTTGAATTTCGGCGTGATGATCTCGTCGATGATGCGCCGGGCAGTGACATCGGTGAGCGCCCCTTCAAGACCGTAGCCGACCTCGATGCGAAGCTTGCGGTCGTTCTTGGCGACGACGAGAAGCGCGCCGTCGTCGACCTTTTTGCGCCCGATCTTCCAGGCCTCCGCAACCCGGATCGAATATTGCTCGATGGTTTCGGGCTCGGTCGTCGGCACGATCAGCACCGCGATCTGGCTGCCCTTCCTGAGTTCGAGACCCCGGAGGGTTTGCGTCAGGGTGGCGATATCATCCGCGCTGAGCGTCCCGGTCTGATCGACCACCCGCCCGGTCAGCGGCGGCACCGCGACGTCTGCCCAGGCCGAAAAAGCCCAGCACAAAAGCAGCGCGAGAAGCGAAGCCCTGGCAGCCTTCATCGGGGCCAAACCAGCGCCGCGGTTCCGAAGCTCGCAGACATTATCGGCACCTCTGATGCGATCCGGCCGTCGAGCTACTTTGCGGGGGCGGCCGGAGTCGGAGTGAAATCCACCTTCGGCGCGGTGGAGATTTCCTTTTCGTTCTCGACCGAGAAGTTCGCCTTCTGCTTGTACCCGAACGCCATCGCCGTCAGGTTGGTCGGGAACGAACGTATCGTCACATTGTAGTCCTGCACCGTTTTGATATAGCGGTTGCGTGCCACCGTGATGCGATTTTCAGTGCCCTCCAGTTGCGACATCAGATCGCGAAACAGCGCGTCGGATTTGAGCTGCGGATAGTTCTCGGTCACCACCAGCAGTTTGGACAGCGCGCTGGTGAGTTCGCCTTGCGCGGCCTGGAATTTCGCGAATGCCCCGGGATCGTTAACGAGTTCCGGCGTCGCCTGGATGCTGCCGACCTTGGCGCGGGCGTTGGTCACACCCAGTAGCACATCCTTTTCCTGCTGCGCGAAGCCCTTCACCGAATTGACGAGGTTGGGCACGAGATCGGCGCGGCGCTGATATTGGTTCAAGACCTCGGACCAGCTCGACTTGACCTGCTCGTCGTTGGTCTGGATCGTGTTGTAGCCGCAATTGGTCAGGCTCAGGGTCGCCAGCGCCGCCAGCACGGTCCATAGTCTGCGCATCGAAATCTCCCGTTACGACTTTCAGCAAGGTGTCGGCAAGGTATCAGAACGATCCCGCCCGGTAAGCAGGCGAAACGTCGCTTGGGCGGTTATTTTGCCACCGATTGGTCTTGCCTATCTTTCGCTGAAATAGTCAACATGACCACCCCGATCATGCGAGGACCAATGACCGCATTTGAAACCATCGTCGTGGAACGGCCGGACCCGCGCATCGCGCGGATCGTGATGAACCGGCCCGAGGCGCGAAACGCGCAGAACCTGCAGATGACCTACGACCTCAACGCAGCGTTCGACGACGCGGTGCAGGACGACGCCGTCAAGGTCATCATCCTTGCGGGCAATGGTCCGCACTTCTCGGCCGGGCACGATCTGCGACCGGCCGGCAAAAATGCTGCCGGCGTCGATTTTCCCCCGATTGGAAACTGGGGCGGCTTCGCGGAGGCCAACGCCCATGGCCGCTTTGCGCGCGAGCAGGAGATTTATCTGCAGATCACCCGGCGCTGGCGCAATCTTGCCAAACCGACCATCGCTGAAATCCATGGCAAATGCATCGCCGGCGGCTTGATGCTGGCCTGGGCCTGCGATTTGATCGTCGCCAGCAGCGACGCTGAATTCTGCGATCCCGTGGTCACCATGGGCGTCTGCGGCGTCGAATGGTTCGTGCATCCCTGGGAAGTCGGCCCGCGCAAAGCCAAGGAATTCCTGTTCACCGCGGACGTCTGGAGTGCCGACGAAGCGCATCGGCTCGGCATGGTCAATCATGTCGTCCCGCGAGCCGAGCTCTCTTCCTTCGTGATGGCGCTGGCGCAAAAGATCGCGGCAAAACCATCCTTCGCGTTGAAGATGAGCAAGGAGGCCGTCAACCGGTCGGTCGATATCATGGGCCAGCCGGCGGCGATCGATCAGGCGTTCGGACTGCATCAACTATGTCACGCGCATAACCTGCAGGAATTCGGCATGATCGTCGATCCTGCCGGTCTTCATCCCTCCGTCAAAAAAACAGCCGTAGTGAAATAATCGATGGACCTCAACCTGAACGACGAGCAGCGCTTGCTGCGCGAAAGCGTCGACCGCTTCATTGCCGAGACCTATGACGCCGATCATCGCCGCCGCACGGCGGCCGATCCGCTCGGCTTCAGTCCCGAGATCTGGAAAAAATTCGCCGATCTAGGCTGGCTGGCGCTGCCGATCGATGAAGCCTATGGCGGGTTAGGCGCAGGCGCGATCGAGACCGGCATCCTGATGGAAGCATTCGGGCGCGGGCTGGTCAGCGAGCCATATCTGTCGACCGTCGTGATCGGCGCCGGACTGATATCGGAATGCGCAAACAACGCGCAGAAGGCGGCGATCCTTCCCAAAATCGCCGACGGCTCGTTGCATCTGGCGTTTGCGCATTCGGAACGCGCCGCGCGTTTCGATCTTTCCAAGGTCGACACCACGGCAACGCGAACGCCCGGCGGCTGGCGCATCGATGGCCACAAAACCGCGGTGCTTGACGGCAACGCCGCCAACCAGACCATTGTTTCGGCCCGCATCGCCGCCGGCGACGGCTCGCCGGGTCAACTGCGTCTGTTTCTGGTCCCGGCAGGCATCGCCGGTCTCAGTCTGCGCGATTACGCCCGGCTCGGCGGCGGCCGCGCCTGTAACCTCGATCTTGCCGGCGTTCAGCTTGCCGCCGACGCTGTGCTCGGCGACGGTGGCGACGCGTTACCGAACATCGAAAGCGTGGTCGACCGGGCGCTGGCAGCGCTCGGGGCCGAAGCCGTCGGCATCATGCAGATCATGTTTGATATGACCCTCGAATATACCAAGATCCGCAAGCAATTCGGCCGGCCGCTGGCCGCCAACCAGGTCATTCGCCATCGGCTCGCGGACATGGCGTCGCAATGCGACGAGGCGCGCTCGATGGCGCTGCGCGCGGCATTGATGGCCGACGCCGAACCGGTCGAGCGCGGGCGCGCCGCCTCCGGCGCCAAGGCCAAGATCGGCAAATGCGCGCGTTTCGTCGCCGAGCAATCGGTCCAGCTTCATGGCGCCATGGGCGTCACCGAGGAACTCGACGTCGGCTCCTACTTCAAACGGCTGCTGGCCTTCGATACTTTATTCGGCGGCAGCGCCCATCATTATCGCCGTCACGCCACGCTGGGCGGCCGGCCAGTTCAAACCTGAGCGGAGCGCAACATGGACCTTACCTTCAATGCCGAAGAGCGCGCTTTCGAGAAAGAAGTCCGCGACTTCATCGCCACAAACCTGTCGGCGAAGATGAAGCACGCGCAGTCGTTGACGCCTTCGGTGTTTTCCGACCCGGACATCGGCATCGCCTGGCAGAAATCGCTGCATAAAAAAGGCTGGGGCGCGCCGGGGTGGCCGGTGGAATATGGCGGACCCGACTGGACATCGGCGCAGCGCTGGATTTTCGAGGCCGAATGCGCCCGCGGCGGCGTGCCGAACGTCAACGTCATGGGCGTCAAGATGGTCGGCCCCGTCATCATCGGCTTTGGTTCGCCGGAGCAGAAGAATTTCTATCTGCCACGGATTCTTTCCGGCGACGATTATTGGTGCCAGGGCTATTCCGAGCCGGGTTCGGGCTCCGACCTCGCCTCGCTGAAGACCCGCGCGGTCCGCGACGGCGACGACTACATCATCAACGGCACCAAGATCTGGACCACGCATGCCCACCACGCCAACCGGATGTTCGCGCTGGTGCGCACCAACGACACCGAGCGCCAACAGGACGGCATCAGCTTCATCCTGATCGACATGAAGAGCCCCGGCATCACGACAAGGCCGATCCTGACCATCGGCGGCGACCACGAAGTCAATCAGGTGTTCTTCGACGATGTGCGGGTGCCCGTCGCCAACCGCGTCGGCGAGGAAGGCAAGGGCTGGACCTACGGCAAATACCTGCTTGAGTTTGAGCGCGGCTCCGGCATCGCGTCAGCCAAATTGCGCGACGCGCTCAAGACAGTTTCAGATCTCGCCGAATCCGACGCCACCGGCCGCGCCATCGACGATCCCGATATCTCGTTGCGGATGTCCGAGATCGAGGTCGACATCGATACTCTGGAGATGACCGAACTGCGGGTATTGTCGGCGCTGCAGACCGGACAGAATCCCGGCGCGGTGTCATCGCTTTTGAAGTTACGCGTCAGCGAGATCCGTCAGGCCGTGACCCGGCTCGGCGTCGAGGTGATCGGCAATGACGGCCTGTATGTCGAGCCGATACGACCGCTCTACAAGCTGAACGAGGCGCCGGGGATACCGGAACAGATGTTGCCGGTGGTGCCGGAATTTCTCAACAGCCGCGCCTATACGATCTTCGGCGGCTCGTCGGAGATCCAGCGCGACATCGTCGCCAAGATGGTGCTCGGGCTCTGAAGTCATTCCGGGGCGTGCGAAGCGAGCGAGCCAGATTACCGTAGCCTGGATGAGCCAACGCGTTTTACACCCGCGCCGCTTTCGCTTCCCGAATCGCCTGCCAGACCTTCAATGGCGACAGCGGCGTGTTGAGTGACTTGATGCCGAGCTCGCTGAGCGCATCCATCACGCCATTGGCGATGCAGGGCGGACCGCCGATCGCGCCGGATTCGCCGCAGCCCTTGGCGCCCAGCGGATTGGTGCGACAGGGCGCGGAATCGTCCAGCGTGACTTCGATCGGCGGAATATCGTCGGCGCGCGGAACGCAGTAATCCTGATAGCTCGCGGTCAGCAATTGGCCTTCGGCGTCATAGGACACGCCTTCATACAACGCCTGGCCGATGCCTTGCGCGACGCCGCCGTGGACCTGCCCCGTCACCAGCATCGGATTGACGGCAACGCCAACGTCATCGACTGTAGTGTAGCGCACCACCTTGCACACACCGGTCTCCGGATCGATTTCGACCTCACAGATATGGGTGCCGTTGGGCCAGCTCGGCCCGTCGACTTCACCCTGGCTGTCCACGCTCAGCCGCGCGCCGCTCTCTTTCCTTGCGATATCGAACAGGCCGATCCGCTTGTCGGTACCGACTACCGTGAGCCAGCCGTCGCGATATTCGATATCCTCGATCGCGGCCTCGAGCACGTTCGACGCCTTCTCACGCGCTTTCGTGATCAGGTCGTTGGTGGAAACCGCGACCGCGGTGCCCCCGACAAACAGCGAGCGCGAACCAACGCTGCCGAATCCGGTGGCGAGATCAGTGTCGCCCTGGACCACATCGATCTTGTCGATGCCAAGCCCGAGCGACGCTGCCACCATCTGCGAATAGGTGGTTTGCAACCCCTGCCCCATCGCCTGGGTGCCCGAATGCAGGATGACGCGCCCCTCCGCGGTCGCATGCAGACTAACTTTTTCGGTATGCGCCCGGCCGCCGGTCCATTCGATGTAGCTGGTCAGGCCGCGACCGTAGAGCAGGCCTTTTTTCCCGGCCGCCTTTTTCCGCGCGGCAAAGCCATCCCAATCGGCCAGTTTGGAGGCGCGCTCCAGCATGTGCTCAAACGCGCCGCTGTCGTAAACCTGACCTACCGCGTTGGTGTAAGGCAATTGCGCGGGCTTGATGTAATTTACTTTTCGGATCGCGCGCGGATCCATCCCGATCTGGCGCGCCGCGGCGTCCATCAACCGCTCGACAATGAAGACGCCTTCCGGCCGGCCCGCGCCACGATAGGCGCCGACCGGCGCGGTGTTGGTCATCACAGCCTTGATCTCGTAATGAACCAGCGGAAGGTCATAGACGCCGGACTGGACGAAGGGACCGAGCACGAGGGGAATGATGGCGCCGGTGCCGGTGAGATAGGCGCCGGTGCCGCCGAGCGAGCGCAC
This sequence comes from uncultured Pseudomonadota bacterium, assembly GCA_963725555.1. Taxonomy (GTDB): domain Bacteria; phylum Pseudomonadota; class Alphaproteobacteria; order Rhizobiales; family Xanthobacteraceae; genus Bradyrhizobium. Next base: position 244,923 of record CAVRYV010000012.1, read on the forward strand.
CCGATAGGCCAGCACCCGGCCTTTCGCGTCGAGCGCGAATTCGCCGGTCGATGTCAGGTCGCGGCCATGGGTGCCGCCGAGGAATTCGTCGGTGCGGTCGCCACGCCAGCGCACCTTGCGCCCGAGCTTCACGGCGGCATAGGCCACGATGCCGTCTTCCGGATAGAGGCTGGTCTTCTGGCCGAAGCCGCCGCCGATATCGCCGACCAGCACCCGAACGCTTTCCTTTGGCCGCTTCAGCACGGCTTCGGCGAGCAAATCGCGGGTCGAGCCCGGCGTCTGCGACTGCACATACAGCATCAGGCGACCGGATTTCTGGTCGACCTCGGCGATGGTGCTGCGCGGCTCCATTGCCGAGGGGATCAGCCGCTGGCTGACGAGATCGAGCGAGACCACATGGGCAGCCCCAGCGAAAGCCGCTTCGACCGCAGCGGCGTCGCCATAGCTCATGACGGCCGCAATGTTGTCGGGTGCCCCCGCCCACACCACGGGGGCGCCGGGTTTGATCGCCAGCGCCGGATCGACCACCGACGGCAGCACGTCATAGTCAATCGAGATCGCCTCGGCCGCGGCCTGCGCCGCGTCCCGCGAGGTCGCCACAACAGCGGCTACCGGTTCGCCAGCGAAACGCACGAGTTCATGCGCCAATAGCCGGCGCGGCGGCGCCGTCATCGGCGAGCCGTCGGGGCGCGGAAACACCAACAATGTCGGCAGCGTGCCGATGTCGTCAGCGATCAGATCCGCACCGGTATAGACGGCCTCGACGCCCGGCATGCCGGCCGCGGCGCTGGTGTCGATCGACGCAATCTTCGCATGAGCGTGCGGTGAGCGCAGCACATGCAACCACAAAGCGCCATCTTCGGGTTTGTCGTCGATGAATTGCCCCTTGCCGGTGAGCAATCGCTGGTCTTCAAGACGCTTGACCGGCTGACCGGCACCGAAACGCATGTTGCCGGGAAGAATATTCATCGATTTGTCCTTCAAGTCGCTGATTGGATGGGACTGGTTCTAGCGGATGAGCAAGGAGCAGGCCAACCCTTATCAATCCTGTCATTCCGGGGTGCAAGGATGATGCGAACCAGGGATTCCGGGTTCATGGAGGCCGCGACAGCGTGCGCGCGCCCGCGACCATGCGGCCATAGCTCAGCCGGCCGGCGTACTCGTCACTCTATTCGGTAACGCGAAACACCCGAGCTGATGATATCGGCGTTCGCTTCAAGCCGCGACATTGCTCAGGAAATGATCGATCGACGAGCGCAGGACCGCAGCCTGACTCGATAGTCCCTGCGCCGTGGTGAGCACCAGATCTGCCGAGCGGTTGGTATTTTCGGTCGATGCGGCTGTTCCTGCAATGCGCTCCGCGACACTTGCTGTTCCATTTGCAGCCCGACGAATATTTTCCGATATTTCGATCGCCGCCATGTTCTGCTGCCTCATGGCCTGCGCGATCGTCGCGGTAAAGCTGTCGATATCCGCCATCACGACGGTGATCGCGCCGACATTGTCCACAGCCCGTTTTGTCGCCACCTGCACTTCGGCGATCTGGGACGAGATTTCCTCGGTGGCCTTCGCGGTCTGGGTCGCGAGCGCCTTCACTTCTGATGCGACCACCGCGAAGCCGCGGCCGGCTTCTCCGGCACGGGCCGCTTCGATGGTGGCATTGAGGGCCAGCAGGTTGGTCTGACCGGCGATGTTTCGGATAAATCCAACAACCTCGTCAATACGCTGGGCGGCACTGGCGAGGACTCCGATCGTCTCGTTTGCTTCACTGGCCATGACCGAGGCGCGCTGGACAACGCCGGTGGCGTCGTTGAGTTGCGCCGTGATGGTCTGCACCAATTCTCCAAGCTGGTCGGCGGCAGCCGCGACGGTCCGTACGTTGGTGGATGTCTCGCCGGCGGTAGATGCCATCTCGGTCGACTGTTGACCGGCGGCGTAGGCGATCGATGACAGGGTTTGCGCCGTCTCGGTCAATTTGGCCGTCATGGCATCGGTATTGGTGAGCGCGGACGCGATGGCGGAACGGAAGACCTCGACTTCGGCTTCGATGCTCTGCCGTCGAGTGATCTGTTCCAGGTTCATCCGGTCCTTCGAGGACATCAGCGCGATGTCCTCGTCCGCGCGAACCTTCAGATTGTCCTGCATGACGGCAAGCGATTTCAGAAGCCGGCCGAGTTCATCGCGCCGGCGAACCACGATCTGGTCGGTGAAGATACCCGCAGCCACGCGCTCGGCGATCCGCATCGCGGCGAAGATCGGCTTGCTCATCGAATAAGCAAAAGCGACAGCAAGTATCAGACCAACCAATGCCGTCCCGATCGCCAGCACGAGCATAGTGCTACGCGCCTCTGCGACGGCAGCCTCCGCTTCCGTTCGGTAGTTGAAGCCATAAGCGGCAACCATCTCCACAAGATCATCAAGCGCGGCGACAGCCTCATCGCCGGCTTTTACCAGCGAGAAGGCCGCGGGAAGTTCAGTCAGTCCGCCGGCCCGCGGCTTGAGAAACTTCAATTCGGCTTCCGACCACTGGCGAAGACGGCCTTCCGCACGATCCAGCGCGGCAGCGACATCCTGGCTGACGACACGCTCACGCACGATTTTCAAATCGTCCGCGGCGCCCGCGATCAGCTTTTCGAATTTGACGGCGGTTTCCTTCGACCCATCCTCACCTTGGCTGCCTTGCACCAGGAGGCGGGCCTCGTTCAGGGCGGCATGCGCTGAACGTGCGAAGTTGATGCCCATCAACGGACCATCGTAAAGTCGCACAACGAGGTCGCCCGACGTGGAGATACCGCGAATGCCGAAAAATGCGAGCGCGCAGGCCAGGCTGATGACAATGCAGACAATCCCGAAAAGCTTGTAGCGAATCGACATCAACAATCTCCGGCAGGCACCCAAAAATTATTCGGTAACTTTCACCATGATCTTCATCCGCGGATGGATGGCGCAAATGACCAGTACATCGCCCGCCTCCTTGAAGGTCACGTCCGTCGATGCTCCGGGTGGCTGTGACCCCAGGTTGAACTCATTGCCTTTGCTGGTCGACAGGATGTTGTGGGGAACACTGTCGTCGTTCAGAAAAGTCAGCGTGTCGCCCTTCTTGATGGCGACGCTCTCGGATGAGAACATGCGACCCTTCTGGCTGATCGTCATGTTGGCCGCCAAAGCGCCAACCGACAGACCGACGAGAACGACCGGAATGAGTGGAACCAGCTTGCGCATCGGATATTCCTTGGGCTTGTGCTGAGGGTTCAACGAGGCAAAACCGGTACGGCGGTCGGATCGAGATTGCTTGTCAGTGTCTTCAGAAAGGCAACCAGGTCGGATTTATCCTGGGAGGAGAGACCGAGCGGCTTCATCAGGTCGGAGCGGCTTTGCCGCTCAACGCCGCCTTCGTCATAATGTTCGACCACCTGCTCGAGCGTGGCGATGGACCCGTCGTGCATGTAGGGACTTCGCCGGGTGATTTCGCGCAGGCCCGGCGTCTTGAACGCGTGCTGCATTTTGAGAACCTCAGGCAGAAACTTGCCGCGCCCGACATCGTTGCTCGGCAGCCCGATGTCCTGAAAGCCGTCATTGGTGAAGTTCCAGCCTTCATGACATGCTGAGCATTGGCCCTTGGTGTTGAAGACGACAAAGCCGCGTTTGGCTTCCTCCGAGATCGCCTGCTCGTTGCCGTCGATCCAGTCGTCGAAAGGCGCGCGCGCGGAAACCACTGTGCGCTCAAAGGTCGCGATGGCCTTCGCGAGGGTCTTGGGGCTGATGCTTTCGTCGGGAAAGGCCGTTGCGAACAGCGGCTTGTATTCGGCAATGGTTGCGAGCCGGCCCATGAGTTGCTCGATTGGCATGTTCATTTCCCCGGGGGACTGGATCGGACCGAGCGCCTGGTCCTCGAGGGTGGCAAGCCGGCCGTCCCACATGAAAACCGCGCCCCATGCGGCATTGATGATGGTCGGCGAGTGGCGGCCGAGCTTGGCCATGCCGTGACCGACGCCGACCGACAATCCATCGGCCCAGCCAAAACCCGGATTATGGCAGCTTGCGCAGGATTGCGCCGAGGTTACCGAGACACGCGTGTCAAAATAGAGCTTCTTGCCCAGCGCCATTTTTTGCGGCGTGTAGGGGTTATCCGCAGGAAAAGGAATCGATGCGGGTCGCCGGTATTGCGCCTTCATCGCATCGACGCTGGATGGCGCCTTCTGGTCGAGGGCGATACGCCGCGTTGCTCCGACAACGACCGAGCCAAGGCTTGTGCTTGCAAGGCCGAACATGCCGAGAGTGGTCGCTGCGACGGCCGTTCCAAGTAGAAGCGTTCGACCAAAGTGACGCATGTTCGTCCTTTGCTGCCCGATTTTGTCGTTCAAGCGCGCGACCCGGTGTGGTGAGCGGCGGGAGCCGCGCCAATGCGATATCGCGCGATTTCCCAGTGCTGACGGGGTTCCTTGCGCCGGTCGATCAGCCCGGCGTTCGCCAGCCGAGCGAGCGCAGTCCTTGTTGAAATGAAGGCGCCCTCATCGATGATCGCGAAGATCTCGCGCGCAGTACGCCATTCGCCGTTGACCGCGGCCAGTGCCTTGTCTTCGATCGAGGGTAATTTCGTCATCCCACTGAACTCTTGCTAACGGAAGCGCACTCGTATCTGAGGAACGTTTTATCCGGCCAGCCGCGTTCGTCTCAGCGGCGTCTGATTGAGGCCGACAAGTTGGACGACAGCGGTTGAGTACTATTGGCGCCTTAGCCGGGCTGCACGAGATCACGCGAGACGCATTTGTCACTGCGTCGTATTCTTCTTCCGCGCCGGCGCCGTTAGAAATCAGCTCCGCAGTCACCCGATAAAGACCAACTCGCGAATCTTGCAATCATGCTCCATCGATGTGAACTTTGGTAGAGGCACGAAGTAAATATTAGTTATACGAAGTGCGTCGTAAATTCGGGATGCGTCGAGCCCGGTGTCATGCTCGACTTCTGTTTCAATACTCAAAACATGCTTCTGTAGTTTCATAATAAGGATGCGGGATCCCGCGCCGGTTGGCCTCGAAGCGCGGCGAAGGGCACGCCGCTGGCAAAAAAATAATTTCATATAGTAAATTCGACTAGCCGATATCCCGCAGCAACGCCTCGATCGTCTTGCGCTCCTCCGCCGTCAAGGGCGCCTGAGGCGCAACGGGATCGCCAACCTCATAACCCCTAATTGCAAGCCCGGCCTTGATGCAGGCCGCCAGATTGTAGCGTGCGAACGCTTCGTTCAGGCGCCACAGCCGGCGCTGCAGGACCAGCGCCTCGTCCCAGCGCGCCGCCTTGCAAAGGTTATAAAGTTCGACACTCTGGCGCGGGATCAGGCAGGCCGGCCCCGCCATCCATCCCACCCCGCCGATCAGCATCACCGCGGCGGGGATGTGAGCGGATGCCGAGAACACTTTGATGCCGTCGCCGCAGCGGTTCATGATCGACAACAACCGCCCGGTATTGGTCGAGGCATCCTTGATGTATCCGATGCGCGGATGCGCGGCGAGCCGCGCGATGACATCGAGTGTCAGGTCCGAACGCTGGAATTGCGGATTGGTGTAGATCACCACGGGAATGTCGACCGAATCCGCAATGGCGCGAAAGTAAGATTCGATCTGGGCATCGGACAGCGGGAAATACGCTTCCAGAATGGCGAGGATGCCGTCGGCGCCGAGCTGCTGACAGGCTTTCGCCTGCGCCACCGCATCCGACGTCGAGGTCGAGGCGACGCCGGCGACGACCGGCACGCGTCCGTTCGCGGCCTCGATCGTGGTCCGCACCACCGCCGCGCGCTGCGTGTTGTCGAGATAGGCGAACTCGCCGGTCGAGCCGAGCGGCGTCAGCCCATGCACGCCGGATGCGATGAGATCCTCGCAGAGCCGGCCGAGCACATCGCTGCGGATTTGCCCGGAGGCGTCGACGGGAGAAACCAGATAGGGAAAGACGCCGTGGAAATCAGCCATGATAGGGATCGGGCCTCAAAATACGATCTTTGAAGCCACAGTCTCGGCGTTTAGTACGGCAAGCGCAATCGATCCGGCGCACAGAAGGTTGCCGCCGACGGCATCTGATACTGAAGATGACGTAACGCCCGGCTTCGACGAATAGCTGGGTCCGACTTGCCCTCAAACCGATTTGGCGGCCCGCAGAAACAGATGATGCCGAACATTTCACGTTTGGCTCTTCGCAAAGCCAAGCTGCCATTCATTGCCGTGCAATCTGGCGCTCCCTAGGGGAATCGAACCCCTGTTTTCGCCGTGAGAGGGCGACGTCCTAACCGCTAGACGAAGGGAGCGGACGCCTCAGGGAATAGCCTTGAAATCCGCCGGCCGCAAGATGGGCTGGGTCAGGGTTCGCTGACGAATTTCAGCCTGCCGGTGGGCTTCAGCGTGCGCGCGTCGAAGGTGCGGATTTCGGTCACACCGCCAATATCCAGCGTCACCATCAGCCGGTCGCGGGCGACGCCGGTTGCGACGATGCGGGCGCCTTTCGGCAAGGTTGCGGTGGTATCGGTGGCCACCACACTTCCCTCGGTGCGGAAAAGACGATAGCCGATGGCGATCAGGACGGCCGCTACCGCCAGCGCCGTGGTAAGGCCGGCAACCAGCATCAGCCGTCGCACCCGCGCAAACAGCGCGGCCTGCTCCGGTGTCGGCTCGGGTGCAACGATTTCGGTCATGCAACGCTCTGCTTTAATTTGCGGGTATTCTATTCACAAAACCAGTATTCACTTTTTCTCGGAACGGGTTTTGCGGAATACCCGTTGGAACAAGGCTCATTCTTGGAACAGCTTTCATCGTCAAATAGTGGTCAAAGGCTTGTCGTCACCGTGGCCGGCGACGAGGCATCACCCCGGCTCGACCGCGTGCTCGCGGTGCGCCGCCCGGAGCTGTCGCGATCACGGCTCAAGGCGCTGATCCTCGCCGGCCAGGTCACGATTGAGAGCACCCCGATCCGCGATCCCGCTTATCATGTCGCTGCCGGCGATACGATCACAATCGACGTGCCGGAGGCGGTCGCGGCCGAGCCGTTGGCTGAGGATATCGCGCTCGATATCGTCTATGAGGATGACGACATCATCGTCATCGACAAGCCCAAGGGACTTGTCGTGCATCCCGCCGCCGGGCATGAAACCGGCACGCTGGTCAATGCGCTGATCGCCCATTGCGGCGCGAGCCTTTCCGGGATCGGCGGCGTCAAGCGACCGGGCATCGTGCATCGGCTCGACAAGGACACCACCGGGCTGATGGTGGCGGCGAAGAACGACCGGGCGCACAAATCGCTGACCGAGCAATTCGCCGATCACGGCCGCACCGGCGCGATGCGGCGCGGCTACATGGCGTTCGCCTGGGACGTGCCCCATCGCCAGCGCGGCACCGTGGATGCGCCGATCGATCGGCATCCGCATGCGCGGGAGAAAATGGCGGTGCGCGAAAGCGGCCGCGAGGCCATCACCCATTGGGAAACCCAGGAATTTTTCCACGGGCGCGACGGCAAGCCGATCGCCGCGCTGCTGGCCTGTCAGCTCGAGACCGGCCGCACCCATCAGATCCGGGTCCATCTGGCCCATATCGGTCATCCGCTATTGGGCGACGCTGTCTATGGTCCGCACTTCAAGACCAAGGCCAGCCATCTCGGCCCCGAAAGCCGGGCCGCCCTGGCCGACCTCGGACGCCAAGCGCTACACGCATACCTTCTGGCGCTGGAACACCCCCGAACCGGGGCTATTTTGGAGTGGATTTCGGATTTACCCGGCGATCTCGCCCGGCTGAGGGATCGGCTGCGAGCGACGCAATGACGCAGGGTTCGAAGAAAAGTCTCGCTATGCCAACAGGTTATGGCAGCCACACGGGGACGTGACCCCCGATCTCCTTCCAAAAGCCATTCGATTTGGTGTATGTTGCACCTGCGTTGAATATCCAACGCGGAACATCGCAGCGCGACTGGCTTTAACACAAGCGGCCGTCTGCCTGGCCCGCCGCTATCGGGGGCCTGAACCACTGGAGGGCGCTAAAATGGCCCGTACAGCTACCTTGCCGATTCTCAATGGAGAATCCGGCCTTTCAAGATACCTCGCCGAGATCCGCAAATTTCCGATGCTGGAACCCCAGCAGGAATACATGCTCGCCAAACGCTGGCGTGAGCATGACGATCGCGACGCGGCACATCACCTTGTCACCAGCCATCTCCGGCTCGTGGCCAAGATCGCCATGGGCTATCGCGGCTACGGCTTGCCAATCTCCGAGGTCGTCTCGGAAGGCAATGTCGGCCTGATGCAGGCGGTGAAGCGGTTCGAACCCGAGAAGGGGTTCCGACTCGCTACCTACGCCATGTGGTGGATCAAGGCGTCGATTCAAGAGTACATTCTGCGTTCGTGGTCGCTCGTGAAGATGGGCACCACCGCGAATCAGAAGAAGCTGTTCTTCAACCTGCGCAAGGCGAAGAGCAAGATCTCCGCGCTGGACGAGGGTGATCTTCACCCCGACCAGGTGAAGCTGATTGCCAAGCGCCTCGGCGTCACGGACCAGGACGTGGTCGACATGAACCGCCGTCTCGGCGGCGATGCGTCGCTCAACGCGCCGATCCGCGACGACGGCGAAGCCGGCGAATGGCAGGACTGGCTGGTCGATAATTCGCCCAACCAGGAAGCCATCATGGCCGAGCACGAGGAGTTCGATCATCGCCGCGAGGCGCTGAACGGCGCCATCGGCGTGCTCAACCCCCGGGAACGCCGCATCTTCGAGGCGCGGCGTCTGGCGGAAGATCCGATGACCCTGGAGGATCTCGCAAGCGAGTTCGGCGTGTCGCGCGAACGCGTGCGGCAGATCGAGGTCCGCGCCTTCGAGAAGGTGCAGTCCGCGGTCAAGGGCACCATCGCCCGGCAGGAAGAAGCCACGCTCCACGCCGCGCATTAAGTTACGCGGCATCTGCGCAAGAGACGAAAGCCGGCGGCGACGCCGGCTTTTTTGTTGGCGCATCGTCTGGCCCATTCAGTCACGGGCATTCTTGAACCTGCCGGCCCTGCCGCCCGACCAAACGAGCGAGGCTTATGTTTGGGTGATCGATGGCCATCACATTGCAATCGACCGTGGGCGGTTTCTCCCCCGAATTCATGCGTCAGCTTCCTGACCTTGAGCAGGCCATGGTCGCGCATGGGCTGGAGCCATCGCAATTCGTGATCTCAAAGGACTGGGCCACCCAGGCCGCGGTGCCGTTGCCTTTCCTCCGGCCGTTTTTCTACGACTACACGGTGTTCATCGGCGAAGAGAACTTCACCGTCACCGAGCCGAACGACATCAGGTTCCTGGATTATTTCTACCAGCGCTGCATCGCGGAGGACGAATTCGCACCGGCCGAGCAACGCATCGCGCGGCGCCCGGGCCTGATTAGCCGCGTCTTCCGCTGGATGGCAGAGCCGATTTGAAGTTCTGCAAGTTTTTATTCGCCCCACTGCCGCGCCAGCGTCGCCAGCGCGCAGCCTTCGCAATAACGCGCGTCCTTATAGTCGATCCAATTATGCGCGTAGACGCGCTCCAGCGGAATGCCGTAGCGCGCCCGCAGCACGCGCACCAGAATCCGCCAGGCCGCGATTTGCGCCTCGGTGGCGCCACGGGTCACGTCCGGATAATTGCCGGCGAATTCCACCCCGATCGAGGTATTGGCGTTGACCTGATGAAAGGTCGGACCGTTGTCGATGTATTTGTTGTCGTTGCGATCGGCGCCGTCGGTATGGGTCGGAACCAGGTTTTCCGGCACCGCCCAATAGACCGTGCCGTCGGTTTCCACCCAAACGGTGACACCGCGTCGCGTCGGATTTTTCGCTTGCTCCTGCGCCCCGCCGCGAGCCGAGCCGGCAGGACCTTCGGTCTGATGTACGATGATATTGCGCCAGGGATGAGCCTTTGACACCTCGCCCCACGGCGCCAGCCAAACCATTTTGAGGCCGGGAATTTCGGGCGTGCCCGACATCAGCGCCAGCGTCGCAAGATCGGGGGTTTGCGCGGATGCCGGAGCAAATATCGCAACGATGCCAAGCACCATCGCAAACAGGCGGAAGCTCATGGTCGGGATCCCGTGAACCTAAATTACTAGCACGCTCACGCCTGCTTGCGCAGGGGCCGGTCCGGCATCGCCATGGCGTCGATCGCGGGCGCCAGCGGCGGCGAAGGGTCGTAAACCGCATGCCGGTTCTTGCCCTCATTCTTGGCGACATAGAGCGCGTGGTCGGCGGCGGCGATCAGCCGGTCCGGAAATGCGCCCATGTCCCGGGTCCATTGCGCGACCCCGATCGAAACCGCGATCGGGATATCGGTGCCCACGCATCCTTCGGCGTCCTTGCGACAGATCTCGATGATCCGGCGCGCGATCATCGCGCCTTCGCGCAGCGTGCTGGCCGGCAGCACGACGCAGAACTCGTCGCCACCGGTGCGCGCCAGCATGTCGCCGGCCCGCAAACGCGTCTGCGTCATCAAGGTGAAATGCTGCAAGCAGGCGTCGCCAGCGGCGTGGCCGTGGGTGTCGTTGATCGCCTTGAAGCCATCGAGATCAATCACCAATAGCGCAAATGGCTCGCCGCAGCGTTCCGATATGGCACATTCCTCGGTCAGGCGCTGCAACAGACGTCGACGGTTGCCGACGCCGGTAAGATCGTCCAGCAGCGCCAGATCGGCGACTTCGTTGCGCAGCCGGTCGATCGCCATCAGCAGGAAGCCGAAATTCAACGACATCGACAGGAAGATCAGCATCAACACCAGCACCCACTGCACCGGATTGGACTGGAAGATCGAGAAATCGCCGCCAGGATGCAGCAGGGTCGCCGCGGTCCGGGCGGCATAGAGGCTGATAATGAAAATGGCGACAATGCCCGCGAGCCGGGCGCCAGGGTTTTCGCGACCGTCCTGTCGCGACAGCAGCAGCTTCAGCGTCAGCGCCAGCGGCGCCGACTGACCCACCGAATAGACCAGGATCCGCATCGGCAGGCTGTCATAGCCGACGAGGAAGAACGCCATGCCGGCGAAACTCAATCCGGTGATCACTGCGGAACTACGCCACAATACCGGCTGGCCGTAAAACCGCCTGATGCCCATCGCGGCGAGACAGGCGGCGAAAATCAGCACAGTGCCACCGAACAGCAGCGGCACCAGTGAATCCACAGCGAAGCGCAGCATTGCCAGCGCAGCACCACCGGCGCCCATGAACGCCGAAGCCGTCCAGAACCGCGCGGCCTCGAAGGCGGGGTAGCTGCGCAGGACGTAGGCCCAGATCAGGCCAACCGCGAGAAAATTGACGACGAACACTGTCCACAGTGTGGGAACGCTCATCGTCGTAAGCCCCGTGAACGCATCGCCCTGCCCTCTTGTTCTTGAACTGGCCGCCCAGATGCCAATTCTTGCAGGCAGGATGCAGCCCCGCCGCTTAACGGAATCTCACCGCGACAGTCGCAATCTGCGCTTTGGTTTTGATTTAATGAACGTCTGCGCGCGACCGGCCGAAAGCGGCCTCCGACCCGGCTGCGCGCGCCGCCTGTCAGGGTTAACGATACGCCAACACGCCTCCCGCATGCCAAAACCGCATAACAACTGTGGATAACGCGATGACACCGCTGTGACGACGCGGGGCAGCGCCCCGCGAATTTGTTGGGATCGTGTTCGAGGATGTTGCGAGGCTGGCCCTCCGCCGAGCATGCCTCGTGTCGCGTTTCCACCCATTAACCCAAATGAGGATGCTATGGCTAAGAAAGCGAAGAAGGCTAAAAAGGCGAAGAAGGCAAAGAAGGCCAAGAAGTCCAAGAAGTGACTTCAAGCCCGGGTGGAGCCTCGCTCCGCCCGGGCACCCGGCGCCGGGCGCAACGAACTTAAGTGCAACGAGCTCGCAAGCGCAACGGCTTCATCGAAACGGCGGGCCTCAGGCCCGCTTTTTGATTCCGGCACGGTCAGCGCGGATGATCCATTTCGCCGCGATGCTGTATGATCTGTTCTTCTTCCCGAAATGGAGCCGATACCCGATGACCGTAATTGCTGGAGCCGCCGCAGCCGTAACCGGAGCGGCCAGTGGCATCGGCCGGGCGCTGGCGCTCGAGCTTGCCGCGCGCGGCTGCGACCTGGCGCTGGCGGATCGCGACGACGCGGGGCTGGCGGCGCTGGCCACCGAGATCAGCCGTAACTCTTCGCAAAAGGTCACGATTTATCGGGTCGACGTCGGCGAACCCAAACAGATCGAAGACTTCGCGCAAGCCGTGATCGCAGGCCATCCCGGGCTCAACATCGTCGTCAACAATGCCGGCGTTGCGCTGATGGGCACGTTCGATGAAATCGACCAGGCCCAGATGGACTGGCTCATGAACATCAATTTTTGGGGTGTGGTGCACGGGACGCGTGCGTTCCTGCCGCATCTCGCCACCCGGCGCGAGGCCCACATCGTCAACGTCTCGAGCATCTTCGGCATCGTCGCGCCGCCGGGGCAAACGGCCTATGCCGCGGCGAAATTCGCGGTACGCGGCTTCTCGGAAGCCTTGCGGCACGAGCTGCAGATGGCGGGCAGCCCGGTTCGGCTCTCCGTGGTGCATCCCGGCGGGATCGCCACCAACATCGCGCGCAATTCCCGCACCGGCACCGGGATGACCGACAACGCGCGCCGCGCCCAATCGATCGAACGTTTCGACACGGTGGCCAAGACCACACCAAAGGACGCCGCGTTGCGCATCATCCGCGGCATCGAGAAAAACCAGCCGCGCATCCTGATTGGCGGCGACGCCCGCATGATGGATCTGCTGCAGCGTTTTCGGCCCGCAACCTATTGGTCGGTGCTGGCGCGCCGGATCGAGAAGATGACGAAGGCGGGGAAGTAGGCGAATAATTAGCCGCCACTTCCCGACATCGAGGCCGCGTTGCCTCCCCGCTCCAGGAAGCGGGGTAGCCGCAGCGGCGGCGCTATGTGGCTGCCCCCTCTCCAACTTCCCGATTCGCAAGTCGGGCCTGCGCGGTGCTGGCGATCGTGGCAGGCCAGCCTGGATCCGCAACGCCTGGTCTTCATCGACGAGACCTGGATCAAGACCAATATGGCACCGTTGCGGGGATGGGCGCCAAAAGGCGAGCGTCTGCGCGGCTTGGCGCTGCACGGCCGCTGGCGCACGATGACGTTCCTCGGCGCGCTGCGATGCGACAACTTCACGGCACCTTGCGTGTTCGACGGACCGATCAATGGCGAGTGCTTCCGCGCCTATGTTGCGCAAGTGCTTTTGCCATCGCTGAAGCCGGGAGACATCGTCATCATGGACAATCTCGGCAGTCATAAGTCCGCCGAGGTGCGGCGCATGATCAAGACCGTCGGCGCAAGGCTCTGGTATCTGCCGCCTTACTCACCCGACCTCAATCCGATCGAGCAGGCCTTCGCCAAAATCAAACACTGGATGCGAGCAGCCCAAAAACGCACCGTCGAAGACCTCTGGCGCCACATCGGAAGCCTTATTAGCACAATCGAAGCCCATGAATGCAGCAACGACTTCGCAAAGAGGATACGCTTCAATCAAACCGTGAAACGCTCTAGCCGGCGCCGCTCTCTACTTCCACGGGCGTGTCCGCTTCTCCGCCAACCACATTGCCGAAAGATGCAAAGAATTCGCCGGCGAGTTTCCTGGCCGTGGAATTTATCAACCGCTGCCCAAGCTGCGCCAGCTTGCCGCCGATCTGTGCGTCGACTTCGTAACGCAGGATCGTGACATCAGGGCTTTCCGATTCCAAACGAACGGCGGCGCCACCTTTCGCAAATCCTGCGACGCCGCCGGACCCCTCGCCTGAGATGCGATAGCTGTTCGGTGGATCGAGATCCGACAGCGTGACCTTTCCGCTGAATGTTGCCTTCACTGGCCCGACCCGGAACACCACCGTCGCGGTCATCTCGGTCGGTGAGGACATCTCGAGATTCTGACATCCGGGGATGCATTGCTTCAGCACCTGCGGATCGTTGAGCGCGGCCCACACCTTGTCTTTGGGCGCGGGAATGCGCTGGCTGTCGTTCATCTGCATGATTGAATTCCTTAAGGGGTTTGCGACGTAAGTGGGATGCGCTGCCCTCGCCGGCGCAGGGTGGTGATCTCCGCCAATATCGACATCGCGATTTCTTCGGGCGTGATAGCGCCGAGGTCGAGACCTGCCGGCGCCTTGATGTGATCGAGTGCCGAGGCGACGATGCCTTCGCCGATTAGCTTGTCGCGAAGTGCCGTCATCTTGCGGCGGCTGCCGACGAAGGCGTGATAGGCCGCATCGACCGAAACCGCGGCCCGCAGCGCCGCCTCATCGCCCTTGCCTTGCGTCGAGACCACGACGAAACGCCGCGCCTCGTGCAGCCGGCCGAGCGCAAAGCCGTCGATCAGCACATCCGCGTCGGGCATTTCCGACCGGTCAGCGGCGGGTGCTGCCACCGTGACGTGATAGCCAAGCTGCCGGGCCTGGCCGGCGAGCGACAGCGCCACCGGACTGACGCCGAGAATAACCAGCGAGGGATGCGGCAATACCGGTTCGACGAAGATATCCATGGTGCCCTTGCTCGGGCACATGTTCTGCGCAAAGCGAACGCCGTCACGGTTCTCGCCGGGCTTGACGCCGAGTTCGGAGAGCAAATTTTCCGGCTGCACCGAAACCATGCGCGGCTCACCGTCGGCGAGTGCCTCGCGCGCGGCCTTCAGCACGGCGCCGCGGGCGCAGCCGCCACCGATCCACCCTGCCACGATAGTCCCGTCGGGACGGATAACGGCCTTAGCGCCGGCCTTGGCTGCGGTCACCGACACCGTGCGCACCACGGTGGCCAGAACAAAGGCCTGCTCGGCGGCCTTCAGTTGAGCCACTAGCTCCATCACTTCGACATGCCTGGTCATCGACGTCTCCTTGGGCGCCTCGCTCACAGCTTAGCCAGATAGGGCTCAAGCTCGGCCAGGCTTTGGAGCGTATTGGCGGGCGCGTAGAGATCGACATGCGGCAACGCGGCCTTGATGCCCGCGGCCTCCGGCGCATACCCCTTCCACGCCATCATCGGGTTGAGCCAGACGATGCGGCGGCAGCGCCTGGCCAGCGCCGCCATTTCGCGGCCAAGCAGCGCCGCATCGCCGGTCTCGTAACCGTCGGACACGATCATCACGCAACTGCGCGAATGAATCACCCGTGCAGCGTGCCAGCGGTTGAAGGTCTGCAGGCTTTCACCGATGCGGGTACCG
The DNA here is from genome assembly GCA_963725555.1 of uncultured Pseudomonadota bacterium. Lineage (GTDB taxonomy): Bacteria > Pseudomonadota > Alphaproteobacteria > Rhizobiales > Xanthobacteraceae > Bradyrhizobium. The sequence continues at coordinate 260,137 of CAVRYV010000012.1, forward strand.
CCGCCGGCGCCTTGCGCCATGATCGACAGGCGATCGAGCGCGCGCGCCGGATCTTTTTCCTTCATCGCGTCGGACACGTAGGCAAGACGGGTGTGAAACAGGAACGCCTCGGCCTGTCGAAACTCATCCAGCACGCCATGGATGAAGCGCAGGAACACGCCAGTGTACATGCTCATGGAGCCCGAGGCGTCGAGCAGCATGATCAGCCGTAACGGCTTCTCCTTGCGCCGGCGCTTGACAAGGGTGATCGGCACGCCGCCATGGCTGATGTTGCTGTGGATTGTCCTTCGCAGGTCGAGCCGGTAACCGCGTCGCCGCGCCAGATCACGGCGGGTCAGCCTGGTACGCATGATCTTCGCCAGCCGCGCCGCGGCGATGTGGGCTTGTTCGATCTGGTCGGGGTCGGCCAGCTTACGGAAATCGACATCGGCCAGATTGTCAGCGCGCGACGCGCCTTCCATGCGCCCCTCGCCGGTGTGATCCCCAGCCGCCTCGTCGACCGACGGAACCTGGTCCGTCGCCGTTTCGCTTCCTGCGCGTTCGGATTGAGGATCCCGCAGATTCTTCAGCGATGGGTTATTGATCGGTTTCGCCGACCCCTTGGTGATCGATCGCGATTTAACGCGGCGGCCGAGCCAGAATGCGTCGAACAGCCCGTCAAAGCGGTCCCAGTCGGATTTCCGTGCCGAGAACAGATGCTTGAACGCGACGCGTAACAGGCCGGGCTTTTCGGCATAGCCGGCCGCCATCAGGGCGGCGGCGTCGCGACCTTCATGCAGGCCGACCACGAAGGCATTGTCGCGCAGCGTCTTGAGGAAGGCAGCGAGTTTTCCCGAGACAAGGCGCGAGACCTCATCGATCTCCTCAAAGTCCGGACTGGCGCCGCAGCAGCTCATGCCACCTTCCCCAGCAATCGTTCGGTCACCTCGCGCGTGACGCGCGACTTGTCCTCATGCGTCTTGAGCAGGCACATCAGGGTCTCGTGAACGATCTCAGGGGACTCGTGCAGATCGCGCACATTAAGCCCGACCAACGCCGCCGCCCAATCCAGCGTCTCGGCGACGCCAGGGACCTTGCGAAGTTCTTCCTTCCGGATGCTTTCGACCAGCCGCGCGATCTGCAGCGACAGCGACGCGCCAGTACCTGCAATCCGCGCCATGATGATGCGCGCCTCGCGATCGACATCGGGATAATCGACGTAATGATAGAGACAGCGGCGGCGCAGCGCGTCAGACAGCTCGCGCGTGCCGTTCGATGTCAGGATCACATGCGGGATCGTGGTGGCGGAAATCGTGCCCCATTCGGGGATCGAAACCTGAAAGTCGGACAGCAGTTCGAGCAGGAACGCCTCAAACTCATCGTCGGCGCGATCAATCTCGTCGATCAGCAGCACCGGCGACTTGTCGCGGCGGATGGCTGATAGCAACGGCCGTTCCAACAGGTATTTTTCCGAGAAGATTTGATCCTCGATGCTATCGTCCTTATCGCCACGATGGGCCTGGATCGCCAGCAATTGTCGTTGGTAGTTCCATTCATAGAGAGCCGCCGATTGATCGAGGCCCTCGTAGCATTGCAACCGTATCAGTTCGGTCGCGTGCACGGCGGCGAGCGCCTTTGCGACCTCGGTCTTGCCGACGCCCGCCTCGCCTTCGAGCAGCAGCGGGCGCTTGAGCAATTCCATCAGCGAGATCGCAGTCGCAAGCTCGCCATCGGCGATGTAGCCGCTGGATGCAGCGCTTGCGCGATCTCTTCACGATTTTGCATCGTTACGCGAACACTCCCAGATTCTTGGCCGCCCGCCAGTTGCGCCAGTAGTCGTGCGGCATCTGGATATGGGTCGAGCCGAGGAACGAGAAGGCGTCGTTGACGGCATTGGAAAACGCCGGCACACCGCCGACATTCGGGCTTTCGCCGACGCCCTTGGCGCCAATCGGATGATGCGGCGACGGCGTCACGGTGAAGTCGGTCTCCCAATGCGGGGTCTCGACCGCGGTCGGCATGAAGAAATCCATGAACGAACCGGTTACCACATTGCCCTCGTCGTCGTAGCGGATCTCCTGGCCCATCGCGATCGCAAAGGCTTCGGTCAATCCACCATGCACCTGGCCCTCGATGATCATCGGGTTGATCCGGGTGCCGCAATCGTCGAGCGCGTAGAAGCGGCGGATCTTGTAGACGCCTGTGTCGACGTCGATGTTCATCACGCAGATGTAGGCGCCGAATGGATAGGTCATGTTGGGCGGATCGTAATAGCTCACCGCCTCCAGGCCCGGCTCCATACCCGGCGCCACCGAATTGTAGGCCGCCCAGCAGATGTCCTTCATCGACATGGATTTCTCGGGCAGACCTTTTACACGGAACCCGTCGATGTCCCATTCTAGGTCGCCTTCATGGACTTCGAGCTTGTAGGCGGCGATCATCTGCGCCTTGGCCTTGATCTTGCGCGCCGCCATGGCGATCGCGGCTCCCGCTACAGGCGTCGAACGCGAACCGTAGGTGCCGAGCCCATAGGGCGCGGTATCGGTGTTGCCTTCCTCGATCATGATGTTGTCTGCGGGAATGCCGATCTCCGTCGCGATGATCTGCGCCCAGGTGGTCTCATGACCCTGGCCGGTGCTTTTTGAACCGACGCGGGCAATGCCGGCGCCAGTGGGATGCAAGCGAATTTCGCAGGAATCGAACATCGCTATTCCCAGGATGTCGCAATTCTTCGACGGGCCGGCGCCGACGATCTCGGTGAAGAACGAAACACCGAGGCCCATGATCTCGCGGGTCTCACCGCGCTTGAACGCGGCGCGCTGGGCCGTCTGCTCCTTGCGCAGGCCGGCATAATCGACCGTTTCCATCATCTTGCGCATCGCGGTGTGATAATCGCCGGAATCGTATTCCCACCCGAGCGCGGAGTGATACGGGAATTGCTCCGGCTTGATGAAGTTCTTCAGCCGTAATTCCGCCGGATCCATCCCGAGCTTCTGGGCCAGAATATCCATCCCGCGCTCGATGCAATAGGCCGCCTCTGTAACGCGGAACGAGCAGCGATAGGCGACGCCTCCCGGCGCCTTGTTGGTGTAGATGCCATCCACCGACAGGTGCGCGACCGGAAAGTCGTAGGAGCCGGTGACTATGTTGAAGAAGCCAGCCGGCCATTTCGATGGGTCGGCGCAGGCGTCGAACGCGCCGTGATCAGCGAGCACATGCACGCGAAGGCCCGTGACCCTCCCTTCCTTGGTCGCGGCGATCTCGGTGGTCATATGGTAGTCGCGCGCAAAGGAGGTCGCGGTCAGGTTTTCGATACGGTCCTCGACCCATTTTACGGGTTTGCCGGTGACGATCGAGGCGACGGCGGCACAAATGTAGCCGGGATAGGCACCCACCTTGTTGCCAAAACCGCCGCCGACATCGGGCGAGATCACATGAATCTTCTGTTCCGGGATCTTGGCGATCAGCGCCACCACAGTACGGATCACATGCGGCGCCTGGAAGGTGCCCCAGATCGTCAGTTCGCCTCCGATCTTGTCGAACGAGCATACGCACTGACAGGTCTCCAGCGGCGACGGATGGGTGCGATGATAGGAAATCATTTCCTTGATCGTCACCTCCGCCTTGCGGAAGGCAGCATCGGTGAGATCCTTGTCGCCGACCGTCCACTCGAAGATGTGGTTGTGGTGTTTGCGCGGTCCATGCGCGCCCGACGTTTTGCCGGCGAGGTCTTCGCGAAGCACCGGGGCGTCGGCGTCCATCGCCTTGAACGGATCGATCACCACCGGCAGCGGTTCATATTCGACCACGACCTTGTTGATGCCATCATCGGCGGAATAGCGGTCGGTGGCGACCACGAAGGCAACTTCCTGATTCTGGAACAGCACCTTGCCGTCGGCCAGCACCATCTGGACGTCGCCGGCTAATGTCGGCATCCAGGCGAGGTTGACGGTCTTCAGCGTCTCGGCGGTGATGACCGCCAGCACGCCCGGCACCTTGAGCGCCTCTTCCGAGTTGATCGATTTGACGCGCGCGTGGGCGTGTGGCGAGCGGACGAAATCGCCGTGCAGCATGCCCGGCAGCTTGACGTCGTCGACATAATTGCCCTTGCCTTGGGTGAAGCGGGCGTCCTCGACGCGCTTGCGTTTGCAGCCCATGCCTTCGAGGGCAGCGGTGCGTTGTTCCCGCGTGGGAGTCATGTCGTTCATTCCGCAGCCTCCTTGAATTCGACGCCATTGATCTTGTCGGCGGCGTACTGGATCGCCCTGACGATGTTCTGGTAGCCCGTGCAGCGGCAGATGTTGCCGGAAATGCCCATCCGGATTTCTGCCTCGCTCGGCGAAGGATTCTCCTGCAGCAACCGCTGCGCGCGCAGGATCATGCCCGGCGTGCAGAAGCCGCATTGCAGGCCGTGCATCATCCGAAAGCCTTCCTGCAACGCCGACAACGAGCCATCGGCATTGGCGACGCCCTCGATCGTGGTGATCTCGGAACCTTGAGCCTGCACCGCGAACACGGTGCAGCTTTTCACCGACATGCCGTCGAGATCGACAGTGCAGGCCCCGCAATGCGTGGTCTCGCAGCCGATATGGGTGCCGGTGAGCAACAGATTCTCGCGGATGAAATGCACCAGCAACGTGCGCGGTTCGACGAGGCCTTCGACCTCGGCGCCGTTCACCTTCATGGTCACATGGGTCTTTGCCATTCTTTATCCCTCCCTAGCTTGCGCGAGCCGCGGCGCGTTGCAGCGCCCGCGTCACCATGATGCCGCCGACATGTTTGCGGTATTCGATCGGCCCGCGGGCATCTGCGGCCGGTGACATGATCGCTACCGCCGCCGCCGCGGCTTTCTTGAGCGTTGCGGCGTCGAGGCTGGTCCCGATCACGGCCTTGGCCGCGTCGGCCGCCAGCAGCGGGGTTTCGTGCAGATTGGTGAGGCCGATCGCGCAACTGGCGACCTTGCCGCCTGCCATGGTAAGGACGACCGCGGCGGCGGCGGTGGCGTAGTCGCCGATCTTGCGTTTCAGTTTTTCGTAGGCGTAGCCGTGACCGGCGGCTGGCGGCGGGAATCGAAATCGCGGTCAGGATTTCGCCGGGCTCCAAGGCTGTGAAATAGGCGCCCTGATAGAATTCGGAAGCCGGCAATGTCGCGGACGCCGGTCGCGCCTTCGAGCCGGTAGCTCGCGCCGAGCGTCATCATCAGCGCCGGCATGTCGTTGCCGGGATCGCCATTGGCGACATTGCCGCCGATCGTGCCCATGTAGCGCACCTGCGGATCGGCGATCAAAAGCGCCGTTTCATGCAGGATCGGCAGCGATTTGGCGATTTCGTCCGACGCCAGCAGCTCGTGCTGGGTGGTCATGGCGCCGATCACGATGCGGTTGCCGTCGCGGCGGACGCCCTTCAGCCCGGCGATGCCATGCAGGTCGACCAGATGTTCGGGGGTGGCGAGCCGAAGCTTCATCATCGGGACCAGGCTGTGGCCGCCGGCCAGCGGACGTGCCTCCTCGCCCAGCGTCGACAGTAATTTGACCGCATCGGCCACGGTCGCGGGCCGGTGATAGCTGAATGAGCCAGGGATCATCGTCTCCTCCATCCGTCCTCTGTGCGCCCTTACAGGCGCGGACGCTGGGGGCACGGTCTCTCTTCAGATTTTTGCGCGCAATCGCGGGCCAGTCACAAGGTCACGGAGTAGAATTCGCACGAAATGCGTCTTCCGCGCACGAAATGCGTCAGGCCTTGCCGACCTAATCGGCTCGGATCGAGCATTCACAGCTTGGCGCTTTGCGAGCCCAAGCCGCGCCTTGACCTCGGCGATCTTGGCGCGACTCACGGGAACCCGATGCGGCGATGGGCCATCAAGCTCGATCACGGCGCCGTCGCCCTCCTTGCGGACGAAGGCTGACATGGGGGATCGCCACGATATGGCTGCGATGCACCCGGACGAACAGGCCGGGATCGAGCTGCGCTTCGGCCTCCGAGATCGACCACGGACACATCCGCTCGCGGGTGCCGTCATGAACCCGGGTGTAATGGGCGTCGGCCCTGACGCTGCGGACATCGGCTGTGTCGATGAAATGAGTGCCGTCGGCGCCCTCGACCGGCAGGCGCGCGACCGGCGCGGCGCGGGGCGGCTGGCCCAAGTCCGCCGAGCGGGGCCGAAATCAGCCGCTGGCCCGCGGCCGCGGCCGATGCCAATTCCGGAGCGAAAGGCGTCGGCACGCCGCAGCACGGCTTCCGCGTCCGGCATGTCGCGGCACCGCGCGCCGGCGCGGATCGGGCACCAGCGACAGCAGGAAGCCGGCCGCGATCACAAAACAGAACAGCGCCACCACCAGCGATAGAACCTGCTGCGACGCGGCAAGCCCTCCGCCATGATGGTGCGATCCGACCGACACCGGGACGAAATGCACGCCGTACATGGCGGTGTAATGCATGCCCGATACCGCGACGCCGAACGCGATCGAACTCACGATCAACCGGATGCCGCCCTGCCGGGCAAGGAACGCGCGCAAGCCGCCATAGGCCGCGACGATCGCCACCAGCACCGACAGCAACACCATCGAGACGTCGTGCTGCATGGCAAAATTGCCGGCGAGGCCGTGCATGCCGACATAATGCATGCTGGCGATGCCGGCCCCGAGCAGCACCGCCGAGGACACCACGCGCCGCAGCGACGGCTCGCCGATGCTGACGAAAAACAGCGATATGCCGACCACCAGCGCGCAGATCAGGAACGAGATAATGGTGGGAAGCACGAGATAGACGGTATCCGGCCGGGATCGGCGCGGCCAGCATGCCGATGAAATGCATGGTCCAGATGCCGATCGCGAGGAACCCGGCCGCGCCCGCCAGCAACACACGACGGCTCACGCCCGGCGTCGCGCGGATGCGTGCCGCGAGGCCGAAGCCGGTATAGCCACCCAGGATCGCGATCACCACCGAGAGCGCGACGAGATAGGGATCGTGTCCTTCGAACATGATCTTCTCGGCCGCCCGTCTCCACGGGCGTGCCTCCTCCCGCCGCGCGAGCTTATAGGCGCGGCGGTGGAAATGACAATCGAGCGCCTTAAGGCCTATCGAAGCCGTCCTCGGCTTTACCTCGTCTACACGATCCCGGCCGCGACCTGGCCGCGCAGCCGTTCCAGGCTGAGCAGCGTGTTGGCGCAGGCTTCCGCGACCTCGATGCCCTTGGTGGCAAAATGCTTGCGGAAGAAATCGAAATGCGCCGCGCTCTCGTGGAACTGCTGCGGCGTCAGCACCGCCGAGAACACCGGCACTTCGGTTCGCAACTGCACGTCCATCAGCGCCTTGATCACGGTGTCGGCGACGAATTCATGGCGGTAGATGCCGCCATCGACCACCAGCCCCGCCGCGACGATCGCGGTGTAGCGGCGGGTCTTGGCGAGCAGTTGCGCATGCAGCGGGATTTCGAACGAACCCGGCACCTCGAACAGATCGACGCGCGCGCGATCGATGCCGCGCGCCTCGATCTCCTCCAGGAAGGCGATGCGGCATTCCTCGACCACCTCGCGATGCCAGGAGGACTGCACGAAGGCGACCCGCTGCGGTTTGGCGAATCGCGGATGCGCGGGAACTGGAGGACGATCGGTGGTAACGCCGGATGCCCGATCTGTTTCGGGCGAGTCTTTGACTTCGGAAGCGTCTTTTACATCGGTAGGATCTTGCAACATCTGATTCATGGCTTTCCTCTTTCAGGACCAGAATCAGGGCATACGGAACGACGTGCCGCGCGAAAAATGCGGCTGTCGCGACCGTTCTCTTTCATCCGGACTTTAACCGTCGGCTTCGGAATCACACCGAATCTGCTGACCCTTCTCCCAAGGTCAGAGGAAGAAGGCGCTCGCGGGCTTGGGCTGCTTCGCCTTTACCGCCGGTGGGGACTTTCACCCCGCCCTGAGAACATCTTGAATATATGCGCGGCCGCCCGGTATGAGCGGCCTGAGCGGAACTATGACCAATCGCCGGGATGCCAGCAAGCACCTTCACCATCGGGAATCCGCATGTCCCCATGCCGCCAGAGCGAAACTCCGGGTGGAGTCGACGGCGAAATTAACGATTTTCGGGCCCGGCCCGGGGCGAATTCGCCGGATCGGACTCGTATTGAGCGAAACCGATTCCGGTTTGTTCTCAAATTAATAAGTATGGCAGCAGATCAGCTGTGGACGAGCGCCGCTTTGCCTGTGGACGGACTCCGGGTGCGGTTGCGCCGATTCCGCAAATCACATCACTTGATCCTCGCAAGGCCCCGAGCGCGATAGGGGATTGCAGTCGGCAGCGACACGTCTGTCCCCGGCCGTATCGACCTGCTGCGTGCGTACCAACCCCGTATCTGAAATTTGCAAAGGCAAGGTCGAGACGGCATGTCCCTGCTCGAAGGCATTATCAATTCCCGGAACAACCCGCTTGCGGTGGTCGAAGATATCGCCGCCGATCACAACTGGTCGTTCGAACGCTCCGGCGAAGATGAAGTGACGATCGTCTCCAGGGGCGAGTGGACCGATTACCAGCTGTCCTTCACCTGGATGACCGAGATCGAGGCGCTGCATCTGGCCTGCGCCTTCGACATGAAAATTCCGGCGCCGCGCCGCGCCGAGGTGCAGCGGCTGATCGCGGCGATCAACGAGCAATTGTGGGTCGGGCATTTCGACATCTGGACCCATACCGGCATGATCATGTACCGGCAGGCGCTGGTGCTGCCGGGCGGCCTCACCGCCTCGACCGCGCAATGCGAGAGCATGCTGGTCGGCGCCATCCACGCCTGCGAGCGCTATTATCCGGCGTTCCAGTTCGTGGTCTGGGCCGGCAAGACGCGCCGCGGAAGCCATGAGTGCGGCGATGTTCGACACCGAGGGCGAGGCCTAGGCTTCGGTCTGCGCCGCGAATACGCTTGATAACACATTCAGCGTCGTCCCGGCCGAGCGAGCCTCGCGAGCGCGAGCCGGGATCCATACGCCGTGTCGTTGATGTTCTGCACGGCGCTTGTTGCCATGTCTCGATGACATAGAAACGCCAGAGGTTATGGGTCCCTGCATTCGCAGGGACGACGCGAGGTTTGGTCGAGTGACATCTTCCGCTAACGCCTTGCAAGGCTCTCTCCGGCCCCATCGTCCTCGCCGGCGCGGGGAAGATGGGCGGCGCGATGCTGTCGGGCTGGCTGGCGCGGGGGTTGGATGCCACAGCGCGTCAGCGTGATCGAGCCGCATCCATCCGACGATATCAGCGCGCTGGCCGCGCAAGGCATTCGCCTCAATCCCGCGCCGAAGGACATCGGCGCCGCCGCGACATTGGTGGTGGCGTTGAAGCCGCAGATGTTCCGTGAAGCCGGCGCCATGCTGAAGTCCTTTGCCGGCCCCTCCACGCTGGTGGTGTCGATCATGGCAGGCGCCACCATCGCGTCGATCGAACAGGTCTGCGGCGGCATGGTGGTTCGCGCCATGCCCAACACACCGGCCGCGATCGGCCGCGGCATCACGGTGGCGGTGGCGGCGAACCATGTCAGCGCCGGCGCAGCGCGCGGTCGCCGATGCGCTGTTGCGCGCCACCGGATCGGTGGAGTGGATCGACGACGAGAGTTTGATGGACGCGGTGACCGCCGTCTCCGGCTCGGGGCCGGCCTATATTTTCCTGCTGGCCGAAGAACTGGCCCGCGCCGGCGTCGAAGCCGGGCTGCCGCCCGAACTTGCAACGAAGCTGGCGCGTGAAACCGTCGCGGGCTCCGGCGAATTGCTGCATCGCTCCGAGCTTGCCTCCGCCACGCTGCGCCAGAACGTCACCTCACCCGGCGGCACCACCGCCGCCGCACTCGAAGTGCTGATGGGAACAGACGGCATGCAATCGCTGCTGACGCGCGCGGTCGCCGCGGCGACCCGGCGTTCGAAGGAACTGGCGAAGTAAATCTCTTGCCCTCATCCTGAAGAGCGCGCATTTGCGCGCGTCTCGAAGCATGGACCACGTGCATGCCGCCATCCTTCGAAAGGCCGCTCCTCAGGATGAGGACTGCGTCGCCCCGAAGCGCTTGTTGAAACTCTCGACATTGACAAGCCCGCGGGCGTGGCGGCCCTCGCCGATGCGGCGCTCGCTATTGAAAGCCTCGACCTCGAACCGGATCACCCGGCGCTCCACCGCGATCACCCGCGCCGTGGTCCGCACGGTCGCGCCCACCGGCGTGGCGGCGAGGTGGCGGATATCGACCTCGGTGCCGACAGTGACCCAACCCGGTACGAGACATTTCTTGATGGCGTCGCCCGACGTCATCTCCATTTCCAGGATCATCATCGGCGTCGCATAGACCATCGGCATGTGCGGAACAAAATGCCCGACGGTGCGCTCGGCCGGCACCACCAGCGTGCGCTCGGCGCTCATGCCGACTTTGATGATGTCGCGTGCATCCATGGCTGGTCCTGAATTGTCTCCCGGCGAGCGGGACCCATCCACGCTGTCGTCGATCCTGAGGCCAAGCGAGACATCGCGAGCGCGAGTCCCGGGACGACGAGCAGTGATGAGGTTACTTCTTCGCCGCGGCGGCGCGTTCCACAAACGTCTTGCCGCCCTTCATCTTGTGGGCCAGCGGCGCTTCGTTGATCTGGATCACGACGGCGTCGGCATCGACGCCGAGGTTCTTCACCAGCGCCTGCGTGATGTCGCGCATCATGCCGGCCTTCTGTTCATCGGTGCGGCCGGCGGCCATGTTGACGGTGATCTCGGGCATTTTTATCACTCCCTTTCTTCTTGCAAACCCTTGCCGCGAACACTAACCTCATCCTGACGAGCGGCCGTCTTGGCTGCGTTTCGAACGGATGGCCATTGTCTCGATGGTTCGAGATGGCGCAAGAGCGTCTCCTCGCCATGAGATCGCTAACTCCACTTCACCTTATGCCGCGTCAGCACTTCGCGCACCTTCGCGACAGCTTGTCCTCCGGCACCGGATACTGCGCCTTGGTTTGCGTCTGCGCATATTCCTCGCGGATCGCAATCGCCGCGTTGCATTCGCGCCCTCGGATGCAGATCCTTGATCAGGACCTCGCCCCGCGATCTTTCTCGTCCGACCCCTGAATGATCACGCAAGGGAGTTGCGCCGGTCGGCGTATTTGAGCTGGTTGCCCATGTTTTGGGATTGCCGAGATAGAGCTCGGCGCGAATGTTCGCGTTACGCAACGTCGCGACCATCTTCTGGTAGTCGGCGACGCGGTCGCGGTCGAACACGGTGACGACCACGGGGCCGAATTCCGGGCGTGGTGTCGAGCTTGCCGAGCATGGTGAGTGCGGCCTGCAGCCGCGACACGCCGATGGAGAATCCCGTCGCCGGCACTGGCTCGCCACGAAACCGCGAGACCAGCCCGTCATAGCGTCCGCCGCCGCCGACCGAGCCGAAGCGGACCGGGCGGCCTTTTTCGTCTTTGGTCTCGAGCGTGAGTTCTACTTCGTAGACCGGGCCGGTGTAATATTCGAGGCCGCGGACGACGGAGGGATCGATGACGAATGCGATCAGGTCCGTAGCCAGCGCTGCGCACGAGCTTCTGAATTTCAGACAAGCTCCTGACAGGCCGAGCAATTCGATACTCTGCCCAGCAGGCGAGATCGCTATTTTCTGCGTGCAACCGACAATCATAACGCCGGCAGCTTGGCCGCTGATGTCACCCGAGAGGTCGGTGCTGATCCGCCGAACAACTCGATCTATCTTTGGTGCGTCAGTCCAGCGCCCTTGGTAAAATCTCCGCTCTCGTCTCTTCCGACCTTCGCCAAGCAATTCTCGAACGCCGCTCAACGCCGAAGTCGATCCAGCTTATCGATCGCCCGAAGCACCGTCAGCCTGCGGCCCGCATTCTCCTCGCCACCGAGGCCGATGCTTCCATCACCCCATCGAGCACCTTGCGGTTGTTCACCTTCACCACATAGCTGCCGCGCGGAATGCCCAGCGCCTCCATCGTGTCCGCCGCCATCATGCACATCTCGGCGTCGGCGGCGGGCGAGGCTGAGCCTACCGTGTCGGCATCGAACTGCATGAACTGGCGGAAACGTCCCGGGCCCGGCTTCTCGTTGCGATAGACGTAGCCGGCGCGGTAGCTGCGATAGGGCTTTGGCAGCGCGTCAAAATTCTCCGCTACATAGCGCGCTAACGGCGCGGTCAGGTCGTAGCGCAAGCTAGATCCACTGCTCGTCGTCGTCCTGGAACGAGAACACGCCCTCATTGGGCCGGTCCTGATCGGGCAGGAATTTGCCGAGCGCGTCGGTGAATTCCATCGCCGGCGTTTCCACCGGCTCGAAGCCGTAGCGCTCATAGACCTCGCGGATTTTCTCGACCATCGCGCGCGTCGCCGCGATCTCGGCAGGTCCGCGATCGGCGAGCCCGCGCGGCAGCCGGGCTCTGAGTTTTTGCGGTTTTTTGGGTTTGTCGGCCATCGGCGGCGTTGGTACCAGCGCATGTCCGAGGCGGCAAGCGCCACCCTTGCGCTTCAGCTGTTCCCGGACGCCGCGCAACGCGCCGCGCTTTGCGGCGTGGTGCGCGGCTGATCCGGGGTCCATGGCTTGCGGAAGGCAAGTGCCGGTCCCGGCTCTGCGGAGCACCCCGCTCACAGCACCTTTCTGATCCAGCGGTGCGGGTCGGCCACGCGACCGTACTGGATGTCGACCAGCTTTTTGCGCAGCCCCATGGCGACGGGGCCAGCCGCGCCGCCGCTGACGAGAAAATCGCCGCTCGCGGAACACACCTTGCCGATCGGCGAGATCACGGCCGCGGTGCCGCAGGCAAAGGCCTCTTTCAGCTTGCCGTTGGCGGCATCGGAGCGCCACTGGTCGATGGTGTAGGGCTCCTCGCGCACGCGGATGCCGGCATCCTTCGAGAGCGCGATGATCGAATCGCGGGTGATGCCGGGCAGGATGGTGCCGAGCGGCGGCGTCAGCAGCGAACCGTCGTCGAACACGAAGAAGATGTTCATGCCGCCGAGTTCCTCGATGTATCGGCGTTCGACCGCATCGAGGAAGACCACCTGATCGCAGCCGCGATCGATCGCCTCGGCCTGCGCGCGCAGGCTGGCGGCGTAATTGCCGCCGCATTTGACCGCGCCGGTGCCGCCGATCGCGGCGCGGGTGTAGTTCTCCGACACCCAGATCGATACCGGTGCGGGTCCGCCCTTGAAATAGGAGCCGACCGGCGAGGCGATCACTGAGAAGATGTATCCCGCGGAAGGCTTCACGCCGAGGAAGACCTCGCTCGCGATCATGAAGGGGCGCAGATAGAGACTGCCCTCGCCGCCCGGGATCCAGGCGCTGTCGATGCGCACGAGCTGCTCGACCGCTTCGATGAACACCGGTTCCGGCACCGGCGCCATCGCCATGCGCTCGGCCGAATTGTGGAAGCGCCGGGCATTGGCGTCGGGGCGGAACAGGTTCACGCCGCCGTCGTCGCGCTTGTAGGCCTTGAGGCCTTCGAAAATTTCCTGCGCGTAATGCAGGACGGCTGCGGCCGGATCGAGCGGGAAATTCGCGCGGGATTCGATGCGCGCGCCGTGCCAGCCGTTCGCCTGATCGTAGCGGACGATGGCCATGTGATCGGTGAACACCCGGCCGAAACCGGGGTCGACCAGCCTGGCGGCGCGATCCTGGTCCGGGGTCGGTTTCGCCGTGGGCTGGATTTCAAATTTCAAACTCATTTTCTTGCTTCCCGCCCTTGCTTCCCGTTGTTGGAACCGGGGCAATTTTTGACGCCGGCCGGTCTCTTCGGGCCTGTTGTCCCGATTTCGGACATTCTACGTGGTTTGACGCCTGATCCTCGCCCACGCCGATCCATTAGGCCGGTTTCCGCTTTGGCGGAATGCGCGAAGTCCAGTATGTTTGCCGAAATGCCGCTCGACAATCGCACGGTAGTGAAATTGACGGCCGCAGCCTTTGGTTTGTTCGGCCGCTTGAACCGCCCCCGCGCCCGAAACGATCTAATATTTCGTCGTGGTGGGTAGTTTTGTAACATTGAACCCAAGATATGTCAATATGACTGACATAAATTTTTCCGGTGCATCGCGTGATCCCGAATTCGAAGGGAGCCGGCCGATCCCCCGCCGCCACGGGCCGGCGAGTTGCGCTGGGATATCATCGAGCTGTTGTTCTTTGCCTATCGGGACTTTGTCGGCGACGCCGACGATGAGCTGGAGGTCTTCGGTTTCGGGCGGGCGCATCACCGGGTCATCCATTTCGTCCACCGCTATCCCGGCCTCAAGGTGGCCGACCTGCTCGACGTGCTGCGCATCACCAAACAATCCCTCGGACGGGTTCTCAAGCAACTGCTCGACGAAGGGTATATCGTGCAGCGAACCGGCAATAACGACCGGCGGCAACGTCTTCTTTTCGCCACCGCAAAGGGCGAGGCGCTGGTCGCCAAGCTTGCCGGCCTGCAGACAGATCGGATCAACCACGCGTTGCGGGATATCGGGCCGGCAGGCGCGGATACGGTCCGGCAGTTCCTGCGCGCGATGATCGATCACGACGATCCCGACAAGGTGCTGGAAACGATCCTCGGTGCTGACAGTCAACCGGCAATGCAAAGGAATAAAATTGGCCCAGGCTGCAACCCTCGCCCGAACGCCGCCGAAACCGGCCGACGACGCTCCCCATCTGCTGCTGGTCGACGACGACCGCCGCATCCGCGATCTGCTATCGCGCTTTCTGTGCGGCGAAGGCTACCGCGTCACCACGGCGATGAGCGCCAGCGACGCCCGCGCCAAGCTGCTCGGCCTGCATTTCGATCTGCTGATCCTCGACGTGATGATGCCGGGCGAAACCGGCTTCGATCTTGCCCGCTTCATCCGCACCTCGTCGTCGGTGCCGATTGTAATGCTGACGGCGCGTCACGAGCCGGAAAGCCGGATCGAGGGCCTGCAAATCGGCGCCGACGATTATGTCGCCAAGCCGTTTGAGCCGCGCGAGCTGGTGCTCCGAATCGGCAATATTCTCAAGCGTACGGCGCCGCCTCCGGTGGAGACGCTGGAGCAGGTCGCGTTCGGACCCTATGTCTATCGGCTGGACCGCGGCGAACTGCGTCAGGGCGAGGAGGTCATTCATCTCACCGATCGCGAGCGCGAGATGCTGCGCATTCTCGCGGTGGCGCCCGGCGAAACCGTTCCGCGCAGCGCTCTCACCGGCGACGGCACCGTCAATGAACGCGCGGTGGACGTGCAGATCAACCGGCTGCGGCGCAAGATCGAGCGCGATCCTGCGAATCCATTGTTCCTGCAGGCGGTGCGCGGCGTCGGCTACCGCCTGGTCGCATCGCCGTGAGCGTCTTTCCATGAAGCTCGCTTCCGCAGATTCCGTGTTGTGATTCCCGCGCCATGAGCACGCTCGACTCCGGCCTGACGCTGATCCGCACCGCCGCTGGCCGCGTCTCAGCCGCTAACGGCTGGATGGGCAACGCGTTCAAAGGCTGGATGCCGACCGGCCTCTACGCCCGCGCGCTCTTGATCATGATCGTGCCGATGGTGGTGCTGCAGTCGGTGGTGGCGTTCGTATTCATGGAGCGGCACTGGAACACGGTGACGCGGCGTCTGTCGGCCGCGGTGGTGCAGGACGTCGCGGCTCTGATCGACGTCTATACTGGCTATCCGCAGGACAAGGACCGCGCGCAGTTGCGGCGCATTGCCCAGCAACGGCTGGGGCTGGTGGTGGATTTCCTCCCCGTCGGCGATATGCCGCCGCCGGGCCCGAAGCCGTTTTTCTCGCTGCTCGACCAGTCGCTCTCGTTGCAGCTTGGCCGGCAGATCGGCAGGCCGTTCTGGATCGATACCGTCGGCCGCTCCAACCTGGTGGAGATCCGCATTCAGCTTGACAACGCGGTGATGCGGATTTTCGCCCAGCGCAGTGCTGCCTATGCCTCGAATTCGGAGATCTTCCTGTTCTGGATGGTCGGCACATCATCGATCCTGCTGATCGTCTCGGTGTTGTTCCTGCGCAACCAGATCAAGCCGATCCTGCGCCTCGCCGATGCCGCCGAAAGCTTCGGCAAGGGCCGCGAAGCGCCGAACTTCCGTCCCCGCGGCGCCCGCGAAGTGCGCCGCGCCGCGCACGCTTTCCTGGAGATGAAATCGCGCATCGAGCGCAGTATCGAGCAGCGCACCGCGATGCTGGCCGGTGTCTCGCATGATCTGCGTACCATCCTGACCCGCTTCAAACTCGAACTGGAGCTGATCGGCGACAGTCCGGAAGTCGACGGCATGCGCAAGGATGTCGACGAGATGTCCGGCATGCTGGAGGCCTATCTCGCCTTTGCGCGCGGCGACAGCGGCGAGCAGGCGCAGCCCACCGACATGGCGCAGGCGCTGGAGGAGTTGCGTAGCGACGCCGAGCGCGACGGCCACACTGCGACGGTGACGTTCCACGGACTGCCTGTCGTGACGGTGAAGCCGGCGTCGTTCAAACGCTGCCTCGGCAATCTGGTGTCGAACGCAGCGCGGCACGCCAATGCGATCGCGATCACCGGCCACCGCGATCACCGCTATCTGACCGTGACGGTCGACGATGATGGATCCGGCATTCCCAGAGACATGCGCGAGGAAGTGTTCAAGCCATTTCTGCGGCTGGACGACGCCCGCAACCAGGACGAGGGCGGCACCGGGCTCGGCCTCGCCATCGCCCGTGACATCGCGCGCTCGCATGGCGGCGACATCACGCTCGGCGACAGCCCGATGGGCGGCCTTCGCGCCGCGGTCCGGATCCCGGTTTAGCCTCGGCTGCTCACGCTCAGAGATCGTTGCTTTGCGGCAGCATCACCAGATCGCGTATGGTGACGTTTCTCGGCCGCGTGAGCATGAACATCACGGCCTCCGCGACTTCCGAAGGCTGCATCAAGCCCCCGGCGGCGATTTCCGCATCGAGCTTTTCCTTCGGCCAATCGCTGAGCAGCGCGGTGACGACCGGACCTGGCGCGACGGCGCCAACGCGTATGCCGAATTGTGCGACCTGTCGCCGGACCGTGTGGACAAAGGCCTGGACGGCGTGTTTCGACGCCGTGTAGATCGGCTCCCAGACCACCGGCACGAGGCCGGCAATCGAACTGGTCATGATGATATCGCCGGTGCGGCGCTCGATCATGTGCGGCAATACCGCCCGTACCGTGCGAAACGTGGCGTTGATGTTCAGGTTGAGCATGCGGTCCCAGGCGTCCGGATCGCCCTCGTAGACATTTCCGCCGATATACGCGCCGGCGTTGGCGTGGAAGATGTCAAGCCGGCCGGTCTTTTCCAGGATCTGTGGCACCATCGCCGCGACGCTGGCGCGATCGGTCAGATCGACCACCAACGGGATCGCCTGGGGACCCAGTTCCGCGCACACGCTCCTCAACGCGTCCTCGGCGCGATCTATCAGCACGACGCGGACGCCGGCGCCGATGAGATGCTTGGCGCATTCCAGACCGATCCCCGACGCCGCTCCGGTGAGCGCCGCGACGCTTCCAGACAAATCCCAACTCATATGGCTTCCTCCTGCTAGAACGCTAGCCGGTTAGCCGATGCGGGCGCCACTTCAATTCAAGTGTTTAAACGATACTTTCTTGACCGGGTGCGGTGCCGAGAGTGACGAGACAGGAAAGGCGGGAAAAGTAGATCGGCGGCCGCGCGACGCCCGGACGCATGCCGATAAGCCTGAATAATTCGACGTTCTTTAATTCGGCTTCTTTAATTCGACTTGGGCAGCAAACCCTTGAGCTTTTCAGCGTCCTTGATGTTCATCTTGAAGCCGCCGGGCATCACGATATCGCCGGGCTTCTGATCGGGCTTGCAGGCGCCGAGCCACTTCGCCTCGATCGTGGTGGTGACATCGTGCGGCAAGCCGGCCGGACCCTTGTCGCTGTGCGATGTAAACTTAACGGTATAGGCGGAATTGAAATCGCCGGTGACGTCCGAATGCGAGATCATCGTCACGCCGCCGACACTGCACACCGAATCCGAAACATAACCGGTCGCGGTCTTGGCGATGTCGCGCTTGGAACAAGCTTCCTTCGCCATCGGCGAGAACGCCGTGCTCATCTCCTTGTCGGTGGTCTCGTCGGTGCAGTGCTGCATGGTCATCTCCGGCAGCACCGAGCCGGTCTTGGCCATCTTCATTTCCCACAGGCCGGCCTTGCGAAGCGGCATTTCCTCCGCGCGCGCATTGAGCGCCGGCACCAACGCCAAAAGACTGGCCGCAAGGCAAAACGAAAGAAGCTGTCGCGTCATGCTGCCGCGCTCCTGTGCAATGATCCGATCGACGGACTAGGCCGGTTCAGTAGTAAGTGCGTAGCGGTCGCTGCGCCGCGCCATATGGCAGCCAACGGCAGGCAAAGGAAATGTAGCCGCCGTCATGGGCGTCGACCGAGAGGAACTTCACCACCTTGCCATAATACGCACAATGCTCGATCGCGATCGTACGAATGTCCGTAAGGCCGGTCAGCGAATAGGCGATGATGCCGCCCGTGTCGTTGCCCTTGACGGGCGGCACGGGATCGGCCCGCGCCGGCGCGCATACCAGTATCCCACACACGGCAATCAGGCTCGCGGCCCCGAACATTCGCATCGCCAACTCCATTCGCCGGGAGGCCCCGGCGTATTGCGCAAAAGCGACTAACGCCTTTGCGACCAGAATACGCATAACTCTAGTTCGCATCCGCCGCCATGAAAAGAACGCTCGGACGCTTTGATGCGGAGTTGTCGACAGGTGTTGCCGCGCTGCACTTGACCTCGACCGGGCTTCGCGGCACCGTTAGCACGGATCATCCGGCGGATTGCCTATGCGCGACCTTTTCACGTCAATCAGGAAGCCCGGCCTTGGCGCAGCGCTCGGCGTCGCGCTCGGCCTTTTTGCATTCGGACCGGCCGCCGAGGCGGCCAATCCGCTGGAGCTGAATTTCTGGCTGTCCGGTCCACGCTATGACGGCCAGTTGTCCTATTGCGAAGCCGCGCTATCGAAGATAACCGAGCAATTCCGGGAAAAGGAAAGCACCTTCTGGAATTCCTCGCTGCAGATCACGGCCTTTGGCCGGATCCATGAAACCGCGTTCCGGCCATGGCAATCCGACAGCATTCCGCGCCGCTATTGCAGCGGCGACGTCATGCTGAGCGATGGCAAGCAGCGCACCGTGCATTACTCGATCATCGAGGATGGCGGTTTTTCCGGCGTCGGCCAGGGCGTCGAATGGTGCGTCACCGGGCTCGATCGCAACTGGGCCTACAATCCGGGTTGCAAGGCCGCCCGACCCTGATTTTCAGAGTCTACTGTTTTTGTTCTTGAAATGTTCCGGCTGTCTGCTTAGGCTTCCGACGGTCTGAGTGGGGAGTAGTCATGTTTTACGTTCGATCGATTTGGATATCGCGGTTTTTGATCTCGCTTGGCCTGATGGTGTTTGCGGGGCTGGCGGCCTTCGCCATGGCGGGCACGGCGTCGGCGCAGGATCGCCGGCAGAACGAGCCTGGCCAGTTCGATTTTTACGTGCTGTCGCTGTCCTGGTCGCCGTCCTATTGCGAGGAGGCTTCCGAGCGCGGCAGCGAGCAGCGCTCTCAGGCCCAATGCGGCGGGCGGCCGTTTTCCTTCGTGGTGCACGGGCTATGGCCGCAATATGAGCATGGCTTTCCCGAATATTGCGACCGGGATTCCTGGCTGGACCGCGATATCATGAGGTCGATGCTGGATCTGATGCCGGCGCCCGGCTTGATTTTCAACGAGTGGAAAAAGCACGGCACCTGCGCCGGACTGGGCCCGCGGCCCTATTTTGAAGCCGTCCGCAAGGCCCGCGCCGCGGTGAAAATTCCACCCGATTATCTAAATCTGTCCGAACCGAAGACCGTTGCGCCCGCGGATATCGAGGACGCCTTCATCAAGGTCAATCCGGGGCTGAGCACCGCATCGATGGCCGTGATCTGCAACCGGACGCGGCTCAGCGAGGTGCGGATCTGCATGAGCAAGGATCTGCAATTCCGCGCCTGCGATGAGATCGATCGCCACGGTTGCCGGCGCGACCAGGTGATGATGCCTCCGATGCGGGGCGGCTGAGCAGCGGGTCTTTCCGGGGATGCTGCGCCACGTCCGGGACACGTTACGCAGAGCTTTGCTCAATAAGCCGCGTGGCGTACTGCTGTCGCCATGAACTATCGTCACGCCTTTCACGCCGGCGGCTTTGCCGATGTCATCAAGCACATCGTGCTGGTGCGCATTCTCAGCCATCTTCATGAAAAGCCGGCCGCGTTCCGCCTCATCGACACCCATGCCGGCGCCGGCGTCTACGACCTCACATCGGATGAAGCGCGCCGCGGCGGCGAATGGCTGACCGGCATCGCGCGGCTGATGCAGGCGCGTTTTTCGGACGCCGCCGCACCGCTGGTTGCGCCCTATCTCGACATCGTCAGGGCCTTCAATCCGCCGCGCGATCTTGCGACCTATCCCGGATCGCCGCTGATCGCGCGGGCGTTGCTGCGACCGCAGGATCGGCTAACGGCGTGCGAGGTCGAACCCAAGGCGCGCAAGCGGCTGATCGATGCCCTGCGGCACGATCCCCAGGCCCGGGTGGTGGATCTCGACGGCTGGACGGCGTTGCCGGCCTTCGTGCCGCCGAACGAGCGGCGCGGCCTGGTCCTGGTCGATCCGCCTTACGAACAAAAGGACGAGTTCGAACGGATGACCGAGGGTTTCGCGCAAGCCTTCGCTAAATGGCCGACCGGCAGTTACCTGCTGTGGTATCCGGTGAAAAGCCGGCGCGCCACCGACACCCTGGCGCGGCATGTCGCGGAGACGGCGGCGGCTGGCGCGCAGCCTGGAAAATGCCTGCGTCTGGAATTCAGCGTCGCACCGCAGGTCGCCGAAACTGGTCTGACCTCGGCGGGTCTTCTGATCGTCAATCCACCCTGGAAACTCGCGGGCGAACTCAAGACCATTCTTCCCGAACTTGAAAAGCCGCTCGGCCAGGGCGGCGCCGGCCGCTTCCGGCTGGAGACGCCCAAACCTTAGGCTTTTCTTACGAAGCTTCCCGTCCGGAATTCTTAGCTGCGTAAAAAGTCCGATAGGCATTCTGCCGGTAACCGTATTATGCTCCGGATATGGGACTGGCTTTACGTTCCGCTTCCGCGAATGGTAGCGGCGGAGTGACAAGGCCTCAGGAATTTCAAGGCGGATCGACAAGGTCGCCGCCCCCAGATGGCCAAGCTTTCCGGCAGCGAATGTCCGGTCGGGGCCGATACGCCAACGCGTAGCGGCGAAGCACGACGGGGGAGGAGTTTCCCGATGGCCATGACTGGAATCGTCAAGTTCTTCAACGGAGAACGTGGCTATGGCTTCATCAAGCCTGATGATGGCGGCCGCGATGTCTTCGTTCACATCACCGCCGTGGAGCGGGCGGGATTGAAGGACCTGACGGAGGGGCAGCGCATTACATTCGAGGTCGAACCGGACAAGAAGGGCAAAGGCCCCAAGGCAGTTAATCTGGTGATTTCTCCCTGAAGCGCGCTGGCGCAAAAAAATCCCGGCCGCAAAACGGCCGGGAGGTTAGGAGACGACGTTTTCTTTTTTGCTATCAGAAATGATAGTTGACGCCGGCACGCACCAGTCCGAACTGGTAACCGTTCTGCGCGCCGGTGATGGTGAAACGGCTGTCCGAGAGATCGACGTAGAGATATTCGACCTTGGCGGTCCAGTGCGGAGCGAAGCCGAATTCGGCGCCGACGCCAGCGGTCCAACCCGCGTTGGTATGGGATTCTGACAGGCCGTAGGTATCGCCGCGCAGTTCGCCGAAGGCGAGACCGCCGGTGCCATAAAACAGGATGTTGTTGAACGAATAGCCGACCCGGCCGCGCACCGTGCCGAACCAGGGGTTCGAGAACTTCCAGGGCGCAAACGTATCGTCGGAACCGGTTGCCTGAATGTCGCCCTCGAGGCCGAACACCATGGCACCCGACTGCCAGTTATAGCCGGCCTGTGCGCCGCCGACGAAGCCGGCCGGATTGGTCGGATTGTTGTCCACCGAGCCCCAGGCATAGCCGAGATTGGCGCCGAGGTAGGGACCGGCCCAGCTATAGTAATTGAGCGGTTGATTGACCGTGTAGGGAGCGGGCGATCCGTAGGACATGTCGGCCGCCTGTGCCGAAGCCGTCCAACCCGCGGCAATCAAGGCCGCTGCGCCCAAAACGATCCGGTTCATCTTACTCTCCTCAACTCAACGCAACGCAACTAACCGCCGGCTCTACATGCCGAAATCCACCACCACTTGATGCGAACCCATGGTTACGGATTTGCATCCTTTATCGATAAGATTTATCGAGACTTTTAAGTTAAAGGCTTGTTAAGCCCTGCCTTCTGCCGCTTCGCATTCTTAAGAAAGCGTTACCGGCGCGCCGCCGGCGAAAACCAAATCGCACCCGGTTCCGACGCTGGCGATGCCTGACGTCAGCGCCTAGTTTAGACCTATGGACAGCAACTCGACCGATAATCCCAGCAAACCCGGCCCGCCGATGGCGCGAACCGGTTCTGGACTGGCTTTGGTAGGACCGGATTTAGCCCAAAATCTGGCTCAAGACCCCGCCGCTGCGGACATCGACCCCTCGATCGCCGTCGCCGAGGAGGACGAAGAGCAGCGTTTGCCGGAACTCCCCGAGGAGACCGGGGACGCGGTGCCGGAAGGCCCGCTGGCGATCGGCCATGCCGCGATCGAGCACGCGGTGCGCCATGCTCCGACCTCGCCCGGCGTCTATCGCATGCTCAACGCGGCCAACGACGTGCTCTATGTCGGCAAGGCGAAAAATGTCCGCAAGCGGCTCGCTTCCTACGCCAGGATCACCGCGGTTCAGCCCGCCCGCATCATGCGGATGGTCGCAGCCACCGTGACTGTCGAGATCGTCTCCACCTCGACCGAAACCGAGGCGTTGTTGCTCGAAGCCAACCTGATCAAGCAGTTGCGGCCGCGCTTCAATGTCCAGCTGCGCGACGACAAGTCGTTTCCCTATATCTTGATCACCGGGGATCACTGGGCGCCGCAGATCCTCAAACATCGCGGGGCGCAATCGCGACCCGGGCGATATTTCGGACCGTTCGCCTCGGCCGGCGCAGTCAATCGCACCATTACGGCGCTGCAACGCGCCTTTCTGGTGCGTTCCTGCACCGATGCGTTTTTTGAAAGCCGCACGCGGCCTTGCCTGCTCTATCAAATCCGGCGCTGTTCGGGCCCTTGCACCGGCGAGATCGATTTTCCCGGCTATACCGAGCTGGTGCGTGAGGCGCAGGAATTCCTTTCCGGCCGCAGCCGCCTCGTCAAGCAGGAGCTCGCCGGCGAAATGGAAAAGGCCTCGGCCGAACTCGCGTTCGAAACAGCGGCACTTTACCGCGACCGCCTCGCCGCGCTGTCGGCGATCCAGTCGCAGCAGGGCATCAATCCGCGGACCGTGGAGGAAGCCGACGTGTTCGCCATCCATCAGGAGGGCGGCTACTCCTGCGTCGAGGTATTCTTCTTTCGTACCGGACAGAATTGGGGCAACCGCGCCTATTTCCCGCGCGCGGAGAAGTCGTTCACTCCGGAAGAGGTGCTGGCCTCCTTCCTCGCGCAATTCTACGACGACAAGCCGCCGCCGAGACTGGTGCTGCTGTCGCACGAAATCGAGGAAAGCGAGCTACTGGCCAACGCGCTCGCCATCAAGGCCGGATTCAAGGTCGAAGTCGCAACGCCGCGGCGCGGTGAAAAGAAAGAGCTGGTCACGCACGCGCTGACCAATGCCCGCGAGGCGCTCGGCCGCAAGCTGGCCGATACCGCCACCCAGGGCCGGCTGCTGCAAGGGCTCGTCACCACGCTCGGGCTGCCGCATCCGCCGCGGCGGATCGAGGTCTACGACAACAGCCACATCCAGGGCACAAATGCGGTCGGCGCCATGATCGTGGCCGGACCCGACGGCTTCATCAAGAATCAATATCGCAAGTTCAACATCAGGTCCGAAGGCCTGACGCCGGGCGACGACTACGCCATGATGCGCGAGGTGCTGCAGCGGCGCTTCAAGCGGTTGTTGACGCCCGCTACGGACGGCGGCGCCAGACCCGATGACAATTCATTTCCGCAATGGCCCGACCTCGTCATCATCGACGGCGGCCGCGGCCAGCTCAACGCTGTCGGCGAGATTTTCGCCGAATTGGGGCTGTCGCAGGTATCGCTGATGGCGGTCGCCAAGGGTCCTGATCGCGACGCCGGTCGCGAAACCCTGTTCATGCCGAACCGGGAGCCGCTCAAGCTCGAACCGCGCGATCCGGTGCTGTATTTCATTCAGCGGCTGCGCGACGAGGCGCATCGCTTCGTGATCGGCTCACACCGCAAACTGCGCAAAAAGGACATTCGCGAAGCCGGGTTGCAGGAAATTCCGGGCATCGGCCCGTCACGCAAACGTGCCTTGCTGCATCATTTCGGAACGTTGAAGGAAATCGAGCGGGCATCGATCGCCGACCTCGGCAAGGTTCCGGGGGTCAGTGCGGAAAGCGCCCGCAAAATTTTCGAATTTTTCCACTCCCAGCCGGGCTAGAAGCTTATATTTGCGCCGTCTCCAGAGATCATGTAGCCCGCACGGTTGACCTTCATGCTGCGGCGGTATTGGTAAAGCGGATGAACATCGCGACGACAAAAGGGACGGCAAAGAGCTCGCTGTCCCTCCCCAATATCCTGACCTACGCCCGGATTGCCGCCATCCCGGTGGTAGTCGGTTGCATCTTTGCGCAGGCCATCATGGATGGGCCGCTGTGGCTGCGTTGGGTCGCGCTGGCCGTGTTCATCGCCGCCGGGATTACCGACTATCTGGATGGCTATTATGCGCGAATCCTGGACCAGCATTCGGCGTTCGGCCGGATGCTCGATCCGATCGCCGACAAGCTCCTGGTGGCGTCCTGCCTGCTGATGCTGGCGGCGGACGGAATCATTCACGGCTGGACGCTGTGGGCCGCCATCGTGATCCTGTGTCGCGAAATTCTGGTATCGGGGTTGCGGGAATATCTCGCCGCGTTGCGCGTTAGCGTGCCCGTGACCAAGCTCGCCAAATGGAAGACCACGGTGCAACTGGTGGCGATCGGGTTTCTGCTGGCCGGGGAGGCCGGCGACGAGATCATTCCGTTTACCACCCAGACCGGACTGTTGCTGCTGTGGATCTCGGCGATTTTCACCATCTATACCGGGTGGGACTATTTCCGCGCCGGCATTCATCACCTCATCGAAGAGGATGGGGCATGAAAGTCAAATATTTCGCCTGGGTGCGCGAACGGGTCGGAATGGCCGAGGAAACGGTCGAGCCGCCGCCGAGCGTGCGCACCGTTGACGACCTGATGCGTTGGCTGGCGAAGCGCGGCGAGGCCTACGCCCATGCGTTTGAGACGCCGCGGGTGATCCGCGCCGCGATCGACCACGCGCACGTCAAGCCCGAGACGATGATTGCCGGCGCGCGCGAGATTGCCTTTTTCCCGCCGATGACCGGCGGTTAGTCCATCCAAGGGCATTGCGACCATCCGATGACCGCTGTTGTGACCATCCGCATTCAGGAAGCCGATTTCGACGTCGCGGGCGAGATCGCCGCGCTGACGCAAGGGCGCACCGATATCGGCGCTGTGGTGAGTTTTTCCGGCATTTGCCGGGACAGTGAGGACGACGGCGCGATTGCCGCGCTGACGCTCGAACACTATCCCGGCATGGCGGAAGCCGAAATCGCGCGACATGCCGAGACCGCGATGTCGCGCTGGCCGTTGACCGGGCTCACCATCATTCACCGCGTCGGCCGGATCGTTCCCGGCGAAAACATCGTGCTGGTGCTGACGGCGTCGCAGCATCGGCAGGCGGCGTTCCAGGCGGCGGAGTTCTTGATGGATTACCTGAAGGCCAATGCGCCGTTGTGGAAGCGCGAGGAAAGACCGACCGGAACCAGCTGGGTCGACGCGCGCCAGCATGACGATGCGGCCGCCGCGCGCTGGACCAAATCCTGATGGCCCGAATCCTGATGGCGAAGCGCGCGAAACCGGCGGTGAAAAGCCGCCGCCCGGCATCGAAATCCCTGAACGCGGCAGCCGTCGAATTGCTGACGCTGCTTGATTTCGTCCGCTACGCGGTGAGCCGTTTCATCGAGGCCAAGCTGGTGTTCGCGCACGGCACCACCGATCCCGTAGCCGAAGCCGCGTTCCTTGTCTGCGCCACACTGCATCTGGATCCCGATCAGTTCGAGACGTTCGCGACCGCGCGGGTCACCGCCGCCGAGGCCAAACGGATTCTCGACGTCATTGCGCGCCGCGTCGCGACGCGAAAGCCCGCGGCCTATCTGGTCAACAAGATCTACATGCGCGGATTGTCCTTCTATGTCGATGAGCGCACGATCGTGCCGCGCTCCTTCATCGGCGAGTTGCTAGACTCTCACTTCGGTCACCAGGAGGCCGAAGATGGCGGCGCGCTGATCGACGATCCGGCGTCGGTGAGGCATGTGCTCGACCTCTGCACCGGCTCGGGCTGTCTTGCGGTTCTCGCCAGCCGCAGTTTCCCAAATGCACAAATCGACGCTGTGGACATTTCCGGCGATGCCCTCGATGTCGCCGCCCGGAATATTGCCGAATACGGTCTCGGCGATCGGGTGACGTTGCATCGGGGCGACCTGTTCAAGCCGCTCGGCAGCAAGCGCTACGACCTGATCATCACCAATCCGCCCTATGTCGACGCAGAGGGCATGGCGGAGCTGCCGCGCGAGTGCCGGGCCGAGCCGCAACTCGCCTTTGACGGAGGTTCCGACGGGCTCGACATCATACGCCGCATCTTGAAAGAGGCCGGCCGGCACCTGACCGCACAAGGCGGTCTGTTATGCGAGATCGGCCGTTGCCGTCCCGCGCTCGAAACGGCCTATCCGCGGACTGACTTTCTGTGGCTTGACACCGAGGCATCGGATGCCGAGGTATTCTGGATCGATACGGTCGGTTTGCGCTCGCTTTAGGCTCGCTCAAACCGCCCTATTGAGCTGAAAAAAGCCGTCGCGGTTGTTGGTTTCCGCGATCCGGCGAAGCTGATAGCCTGCGCTACGCCCCGCACCAAAAGCAGCACGTCCCAAGACTTGAAGAGGCCTCCCATGTTGGACAAGAGCCCCCACCCCGCCGCCGTCAATGTGCCCAATGACCTCGCCGCACATTGGATGCCGTTTACCGCCAACCGGGCTTTCAAAAAGGCGCCGCGACTTCTCGCCGGCGCCAAGGACATGCATTATTTTACGGTCGACGGCCGCAAGATTATCGACGCCGCGGCGGGCATGTGGTGCACCAATGCGGGTCACGGCCGCAGCCAGATTTCGGCGGCGATTGCCAAGCAGGCGGAGACCCTGGATTACGCGCCGCCGTTTCAATTCGGCATTCCGCAGGCCTTCGAACTGGCAAGCCGCATCGCCGATCTGGCGCCGGCCGGGCTCGATCATGTCTTCTTCTGCAATTCCGGATCGGAGGCTGCCGACACCGCGCTCAAGATCGCGCTCGCCTACCATCAGATCAACGGCCAGGGCAGCCGCTCCCGCCTGATCGGCCGCGAACGCGGCTATCATGGCGTCGGCTTCGGCGGAACGTCGGTCGGCGGCATCGTCAACAACCGCAAGATGTTCGGAACGCTGCTGACCGGCGTCGACCATCTGCCCCACACCTATGACCGCGAAAAACAAGCCTTTACCAGGGGCGAGCCGGAATACGGCGTCCATTTCGCCGACGAGCTGGAACGCCTGGTCAACCTGCACGGCGCCAATACCATTGCCGCCGTGATAGTCGAGCCGATGGCGGGATCGACCGGGGTGCTTCCGGCGCCGAAGGGATATCTCAAGCGGCTGCGCGAGATCACCCAGAAGCATGGCATTCTCCTGATTTTCGACGAGGTCATCACCGGCTACGGACGGCTCGGCTTCGCCTTTGCCGCCGAACGTTACGGCGTGCTGCCGGACATGATCACCTTTGCCAAAGGCATCACCAATGGCGCCGCGCCGATGGGCGGCGTGGTGGTTCGTGACACCATCCACGACGCCTTCATGAGCGGCCCGGAACATGCCGTGGAACTGGCTCACGGCTACACCTATTCGGCGCATCCGCTGGCCTGCGCCGCCGCGCTGGCCACCCTCGATATCTACCGCGACGAAAAACTGTTCGAACGCGCCAAAACTCTCGAGCCTAAATTCGCCGACGCCGTGATGACGCTGAAAGGCGAGCCGAATGTTGTCGATATTCGCACCATCGGGCTCACGGCCGGCATCGACCTTTCGCCTCGTCCGGACCTGCCCGGCAAGCGCGGCTTCGACGGACTGAACAGCGCGTTCCACGACAACGACCTGATGCTGCGGGTCGCCGGCGACACCCTGGCATTGACCCCGCCGCTGATCGTCAGCGAGGATCAGATTGGCGAGATCGTCGAGAAGGTCGCCAAGGTGATCCGCGCGGTCGCCTGAGGGAAGTTGCTGCACCTCGCGCACCTGCGGGGGTAGGGAGCGCACCCGGGCAGGGGCGTAGTTCCCCCCGGGTGTTGGAAAACAAGAAGATTCGTCCGCCGAATCAACAATAGTGCTAGGATCGGAGGTAAATTCGGTGTTCCACGAAACGGATGCCGGCTCTGGGGACGTTTGCGTTAGATGATCCGCATTTCGACGATTTTCATCGCCATCTGCATGGTGCTGGTCGCAGCGTCACTTGGTCTCGTGCTGTATTCCGTGGCCGGCATCAGCGGATCGGAATCCGCGATCGTCGCGCTCACCGCGCTGACCTTCCTGATTCTCTACAACGCCGTGTCGATGCGGTTGCGCGATCGCACCGATGTCGGCGGGCAGATCGCCGATCTGTCGCGCGGCACCGCAGACCTCGCGCGTCAGGTCGCCGAATTCGGACGCAGACTTGCGACCGTCGAGGGCCGGGTGGCGTCGGCAAATTCCGCAAACGGAGACCGCATCCAGGCCGTCGTCGGCGAGATCAACGAACTCGGGGTGCTGGTCAAGCAGCTCGCCGCGTCGGTCGCGGGCCATGACGATATCCTGTCCTCGGGCGTTTCGGGCGCTCCGCCACCGCCGGCCCCCGCGCTCGCGAGCAGGCCCGACGACGAACCGCAGAACGAACTGCCGTTCGTCGAAAGAGATGCCCCGGTTGCGGACCCGAAACCGATATCGCCGCCCAAGACCGTCAACGAGTCCGCACCGTCCCGCAGCCACGCCCAAATCCTCACCGCGGTGAAAAACGCCATCGAGGAAAATCGGCTCGATATCTACCTGCAGCCCTTGGTGAGCCTGCCGCAGCGCAAGGTGCGCTTCTACGAGGCCGTGACCCGGCTGCGCGATGACAAGGACCAGATTCTCACCGCCGACGATTTCATCGGGATCGCGGAAGCCGCCGGACTGATGGGGCGAATCGATCACATGGTGATGGTGCGATGCGTGCAGGTGCTGCGGCGGCTGATGGTACGCAACAAAGAGGTCGGGGTATTCTGCAATGTCGCCGCTGCGACGCTGGGCAATCCAACCATCTTTGCCCAATGCCTCGATTTCCTCGAAGCCAACCGCGCGCTGGCGCCGTCCTTCGTGCTCGAATTCAAGCAGACCACGCTTCGCAATCTCGGTCCGGTCGAGACCGAAAATCTCGCAGCACTGGCGCAGCGCGGATATCGTTTCTCCATCGATCATGTCACCGATCTGCGGTTCGAGCCGCGTGAACTTGCCGATCGCGGAGTCCGCTTCATCAAGGTGCCTGCGGCATTGCTGCTCGATCCGCGGCAGACCTCGGCGTCCGACATTCACCCCTCCGACATCTCCGATCTGCTCGGCCGTTTCGGCATCGACCTGATCGCCGAGCGGATCGAAGGCGAACGCGCCGTGGTCGATCTGCTCGACTATGACGTGCGCTTCGGGCAGGGATTTCTGTTTGCACAGCCCCGGCCGTTGCGGCCCGAGGGGGCATCTGCTACCGGCGGGGCGTCTTCGAACAACGCGCAGGAACCCCATGACTCCGGTCAACATGATTCCGGTAAAACTGGCTCGGGCAATACCGCTTCAGGCGAGCGTCCCGCCAATGAGTCGCCGCGGGCGATCGGCAATGCCGCGCTGGCGCGCCGCGCCACCGGGCCGGCCTGACCGGCGAGCGACGCAATGACTACCTTGCGGTTTGCGGAGCGGCTGCGCGACCTCGTTGGCGGCGTGGACGTCGTGCTCAGCGATATCTGGGGCGTGGTTCACAACGGTCTCGTTGCATTTCCCGAAGCCTGCGAAGCCTTGAACCGCTTTCGACAGCAAGGCGGCGTGGTAATCCTCATCACCAATGCCCCACGGCCGGCGGATTCGGTGCAGCGGCAACTGCGCAAGCTGGGCGTCGCCGACGAGATCCATGACGCCATCGTCAGTTCGGGCGATCTGACCCGGCATTACGTCGCCGACCACGCCGGCCAGAAAGTATTCTGGCTCGGCCCGGAGCGCGACAATTCGATTTACCGTGGACTCGATCCTGTGCTCGCGCCGCTGGCGCAGGCCGATTACATTGTCTGCACCGGCCCGTTCGATGATGAAACCGAAACCGCCGAAGACTATCTCGCCATGATGACCCAGGCGCGCGAGCGCAACCTAACCATGATCTGCGCCAACCCCGACATCATCGTCGAGCGCGGCGACCGCCTGGTGTATTGCGCCGGCGCGATCGCCGAGCTCTATCGCGAACTCGGCGGCGAGGTGATCTTCTACGGCAAGCCGCACCGGCCGATCTATCAGCGCGCCATGGCGCTCGCCGACGAGCGCCGCGGCCAGGCCACGCCGCTCAATCGCGTTCTGGCGATCGGAGATTCTGTGCGAACGGATCTGGCGGGCGCGCACGGCTTCGGAATCGATTGCCTGTTCGTCACCCGCGGCATCCACGCCGAGGAGTTCGCAGGCCTCGATCAACTGGATCCGGCCGCTGTGAGAGAATTGTTCGGTCACCCGCCGCGGGCGCTGACGCGGGAGCTGCGGTGGTAGGGGGTGGATGCTCGCTGGGAGACGTAGGTCCCGGCTCTGCGGGGCAGCGTCAAGAACGCTGCGCCGCGTCCGCGACACGAGGCGCCCGCGAGAACCTTACGCCGTCGCGAGGTCCGGAAACACCGCCTCGATCTTGGTCTTCAGCGTGGCGGCGTTGAACGGCTTGACGATATAGTTGTTCACGCCGGCCTTCTTGGCGGCGATCACGTTTTCGGTCTTGGATTCAGCGGTGATCATGATGAACGGCGTGGTGGCAAGGTTGGGGTCGGCCCGTACTTCCCGGAGCAGGTCATAGCCGGTCATCGGCTCCATATTCCAGTCCGAGATCACCAGCCCGTATTTCTTGCCGCGCATCTTGCTCAGCGCCGCCGATCCGTCGCTGGCATCGTCGATATTCTCGAACCCAAGCTGCTTCAGAAGATTTCGGATGATGCGGATCATCGTGTTGTAGTCGTCCACCACCAGAACCGACATCGACAAATCAACCGCCATCTTGGCTCCCCTACGCAACGCAAATGCCGCAAACCATCCATCAGGCTGCCCAGGGCCAATGCCCCCGGCGGACCGTCCCCAGCACTACCATCTGCCGTTAAACAGCCCGTTAACCCGCTGCTATCAAAAAAATATACTTGGCGCCCGGGACGGACAGAGGTTGTGGCGCTGTTTGGGCCCTGCTTGACTTACCGGCGGCCGCCAAGTCACGGTCCGGCGTGCACCCACCCCACCCCGGTTAAAGACCCCTAAAATGACGGCAGGCTTTACGATTATCCGCGACACCACGCCGGCGGCTGCGATCCCCAAGGGAGCGGTCGTTGCGATGGGTAATTTCGATGGCGTCCACCTCGGTCACCGCGCCGTGATCGCAGCCGCGCTGGATATGGGACACGCTCATGGCCGGCCAGCGCTGGCGGTAACGTTCGAGCCGCACCCCCGCAGCTTTTTCAGCCCGAACACCCCCCAATTCCGGCTCACGGACGAGGCCGGCAAGCTGCGGCTGCTGGCCGGAACCGGGCTCGCAGGTGCCGTAGTACTGACATTCGACAAAACCCGAGCCGGGACCACGGCGCAGGATTTCATCCACCATGACCTGATCGGGCGGCTCGGAATCAGCGGCATCGCGGTGGGCTATGACTTTCATTTCGGCAAGGGCCGGGTCGGATCGCCGAGCCTTCTGGTCGGCGAGGCCCCCCGGCTTGGCATCGAGGTCGACGTGCAGCCTCACATCGACATCGCCGAGCGGCCGGTGTCCTCCAGCGCCATTCGCATGGCGTTGGCGGAGGGGCAGATCGAAGACGCCACCGCGATGCTTGGCGGCCCGTGGTTCGTGGCCGGCGAAGTGATCCATGGCGAGAAGCGCGGCCGAGATCTCGGCTATCCGACCGCCAATATTCGGCTCGACAAGAATTGCGGCCTCAAGCACGGCATTTACGCGGTCCGGGTCGGCCGCGGCCACGGGGATGACCCCGTGCGCCTCGATGGGGTCGCCAGCTTCGGCCGCCGCCCGACCTTCGACAATGGCGCGCCGCTGCTCGAAGTATTTCTGTTCGATTTCAAGGGCGATCTCTATGGATCTTCGCTCGATGTCGCCTTCATCGGCTTTATCCGCGAGGAATTGAAGTTCGACAGCATCGAGGCCTTGGTGCGCCAAATGGACGACGACAGCGCACGCGCCCGCGCGGCACTGGCGGCAGCACCCGATGCCTTCCCGAAACTCGGGATTATTTGAGGCTCTGCGCTGCACCCCTTCCTGCTAGAACCCTTCGCCCGCAGGGGCGCGAGGGGACGACATGTTTCCCCTCCTCCCAAAACGCGCTATCCACCCCGCCATGACCGAAAAGCCCCAGAAGTCCGACGCACCGGACTATTCCAAAACCCTGTTCCTGCCGCAGACGGAATTCCCGATGCGCGCCGGCCTGCCGCAGCGCGAGCCGGAAATCCTCAAGCGCTGGAACGAGATCGGTCTCTATGGACGCTTGCGCGAAGCCGCGGCCGGCCGGACGAAATTCGTACTGCATGACGGGCCGCCCTATGCCAACGGCAACATCCATATCGGCCATTCGCTGAACAAGATCCTCAAGGACGTGGTGACCAAGAGCCAGCAGATGCTCGGCTTCGATTCCAACTACGTGCCGGGCTGGGACTGCCACGGCCTGCCGATCGAATGGAAGATCGAGGAAGAGAACTACCGCTCCAAGGGCAAAGCCAAACCGGATTTCCGGGATTCCACGGCGATGGTGGCATTCCGGAAAGAATGCCGCGCCTATGCCGGCCACTGGCTCAACGTGCAGCGCGAGGAATTCAAGCGGCTCGGCATTATCGGCGACTGGGATCATCCCTACGCCACCATGGATTATTTCGCAGAGGCGCAGATCGCGCGCGAGCTGATGAAATTCGCCGCCAACGGTACACTGTATCGCGGCTCCAAGCCGGTGATGTGGAGCGTGGTGGAAAAAACCGCGCTGGCGGAAGCCGAGGTCGAATACGAGGATTACACGTCAGATACGGTGTGGGTGAAGTTTCCGGTCGCGCAAGTCGAGCTCGCGTCCGGAAAGGACGTTTCGGCCGCGATCGTTGAGGCGGTAAGCGACGCCAGCATCGTGATCTGGACCACCACGCCATGGACCCTGCCCGGTAACCGCGCCATCAGCTTTTCGCCCAGGATTGCTTGCGGCCTTTATCGCGTCACCGAGTCACCCGCGGACAATTGGGCGAGGACCGGCGATCTCCTGATTTTGGCCGATACGCTCGCGGATGCGGTGTTCAAGCAGGCGCGGGTGACCGGCTATGAGAGGGTGGACGCGGTGCCGGCAACCGCGCTCGCCGCCATGGAATGCGAGCATCCGCTGAAGGGCGTCGCCGGCGATTACGAATTCCGCGTTCCGCTATTGGAGGGCGATCACGTCACCGACGATACCGGCACCGGCTTTGTCCATACCGCGCCCGGACACGGCCGCGAGGATTTCGAGGTCTGGACAGCAAATGCACGGGAATTGGAAGCGCGCGGCATCAACACTATCATTCCGTACACCGTCGATGAAAACGGCGCGTTGACCGATCAGGCGCCGGGCTTCGCCGGCAAGCGCGTCATCACCGACAAGGGCGAAAAGGGCGACGCCAACGAGGCCGTGATCAAGGCCCTGATCGAGCAGGGCACGTTGCTGGCGCGCGGCCGCCTCAAGCATCAATATCCGCATTCCTGGCGTTCCAAGAAGCCGGTGATCTTCCGCAATACGCCGCAATGGTTCATCGCGATGGACAAACCGATTGACGGGGCGGGCACGTTGAGGAATCGCGCGCTGCATGCGATCGCGGTGACGCAATGGGTGCCGCAGTCCGGCGAAAATCGCATCAACGGCATGATCAGGAGCAAGCCGGACTGGGTGATCTCGCGCCAGCGCGCCTGGGGCGTGCCGATCGCGGTGTTCGTGCGCGAGAAGGGCGACGGCTCGGCCGAAATCCTGCAAGACGATGCCGTCAACAAGCGCATCGCCGACGCGTTCGAGCTGGAAGGCGCCGACGCCTGGTACATGGACGGCGCGCGCGAGCGCTTTCTGGGGTCACACGCCAACGAGCCCTGGAAGAAGGTCGACGACATCTGCGACGTCTGGTTCGATTCCGGCTCGACCCACGCCTTTGTGCTGGATGACCCCGAGCATTTTCCGGGCCTTGCCGGCATCAAACGCAAGGTCGATGGCGGCGCGGACACCGTGATGTATCTCGAGGGCTCGGACCAGCACCGCGGCTGGTTCCAGTCGTCGCTGCTGGAAAGCTGCGGCACGCGCGGCCGGGCGCCGTTCGATATCGTGCTCACCCACGGTTTCACGCTCGACGAGAACGGCCGCAAAATGTCGAAATCGGTCGGCAATACCGTCGAACCGCAAAAGATCATCGCGCAATCCGGCGCCGATATCCTTCGCCTCTGGGTTTGCGCGACCGACTATGCGGATGACCAGCGTATTGGCCCGGAAATCCTCAAAAATACCATCGAAACTTACCGCAAGCTTCGCAACTCGATCCGCTGGATGCTGGGCACGCTGCACCATTTCAAGCCGGCCGACGCGATCGCCGTCGCCGAGATGCCCGAACTGGAGCGGCTGATGTTGCGTCAGCTCGCCGAACAGGCCGCCGTCGTGCGCAAGGCCTATACGGAATTCGACTACAAGACCGTGGTCGCCAGCCTGTCGGCGTTCATGAACACCGAACTGTCGGCGTTTTATTTCGATATTCGCAAGGACACTTTGTATTGCGACCCGCCGTCGTCGGTCGCACGCAAGGCCGCACTCACCGCGATCGATATGATTTGCGACGCGATCCTGAAATGGCTGGCGCCAGTGCTGTCGTTCACAGCAGAAGAGGCGTGGCGGCTCTACAGACCGGATGCCGAGCCGTCCGTGCATCTGGCGCTGTTTCCCGAACGCCTTGAAACATTCCGCGACGATGCGCTGGCCGCGAAGTGGGAGATCATCCGTAACGTCCGCCGCGTCGTCACCGGCGCGCTGGAAGTCGAACGCGCGGCCAAGCGGATCGGCTCGTCGCTGGAAGCCTCGCCGCTGGTCTACATCTCGGAGAGGAAGATTTTCGACATCCTGTTCGATGTCGACCTGGCCGAGGTCTGCATCACCTCAAATGCGATGGCGACCAACGAGGACGCGCCGGCCGATGCCTTCCGATTGAACGAGGTGCCCGGCGTCGCCGTCGTGGTTGAGAAGGCCGTCGGCACCAAATGCGCGCGATCCTGGAAGATCCTGCCCAGCGTCGGCGAGGATGCCGAGTATCCGGATGTATCGCCGCGAGACGCGCAGGCGTTACGGGAATGGAAGGCGCTGGGAGTGACGGTTTGAAACCTCGCCTCTGGCCCGGAATCATCGCCGCGATCATCGCGCTGGCGCTGGATCAGGCATCGAAGCTCTGGCTGCTCAATGTGTTCGACATCGCCGATCGCGGCGCGGTGAGGCTGACGCCGTTCCTCGATCTGGTGCTGGCCTGGAATGTCGGGATCAGCTTCGGCTGGTTTCAGAACGACAGCCCGCTCGCCCAGATCATCCTGATGAGCATCAAGGCCGTGGCGGTGATTGTGCTGGCGATCTGGATGGCGTGGTCGCGGACCCTGATCGCCACGGTGGCGCTCGGCCTGATCATCGGCGGCGCCATTGGCAACGCCATCGACCGCTTCGGCTATGGCGCGGTGGTCGATTTCGCCCTTTTCCACGTCCGGTTGGGGGGAAAAACCTACAATTGGTACGTGTTTAACCTCGCCGATGTGGCGATTGTTGCCGGGGTAGCGGCCCTGCTGTATGACAGCTTCCGGGGGGTAGCCGCCGCAAAAGCGCCCTGATCCCGGCTGATACGAACCCCCAAAGCTGAACGATGGATAGGGGAGCGGAGCTGCTCCAATCGGCGGCCCGCGGAAACCTTGAACAGGAACAGCGCGATGCGCGAGACCCAAGCCACCGGCCTGTTGGTGCAACATTTGTCGAAGGCGCTGAAGCGCAATCTGCCGCTTGCCGGGGTCGCTCTCAGCATCGGCCTGATGATGACCACGGGTGCCGCGCGCGCCGGCGGCGATGACGAGGATAACAGGTCCATCAGCGAGAAGTTCGTCGATGGTGTCAAGGGGTATTCAAAACCACCAATATGGACACCAAAGGGATCGACTATCGCGAGCGATCTCCGCTGGTCGTGCCGCCAAAGATCGAACTACCGCCCCCGCGGTCGGCCGGAGCCGAAGCGAATACGGCGAACTGGCCGCAAGATCCGGATGAAAAAAAACGCAAGGCCGCCATTGCAGCCAGGAAGAAGGCGTTGTCGTCCCAGACGCCTACCGCGGTCGACCAGCGGGGCGGCCGGGAGATCCACCCGCCCGGAACGGAAGCTTAGCTTTACTGACAAGGTCAGCAATTTTTTCGGCGGCAACAAACCGGAGGCGGCGCCGTTCACAGGTGAGCCGCCGCGCGAAGACCTGACTCAGCCTCCCTCCGGATATCAGATCCCGTCGCCGGATTACGCCTACGGCGTCGGGGTAAACAAGCCGCTGAAGAAGGACAGCCAAGACAAGGACGGCAAAGACAACAAAGAGACTTCTAACAAGCAATAATTCGGTTGCCGGCATACGGCACCGGTGACGATTGATTGCACTTGTCTTGAACGCACTTGTCTTGAACGCGTCTACCTCTGAATGCATTGTCTCTCGGTTTCGTGACGCTCCGCGACAGACGCGCGGTGTAGAATGGCGCAGGTTCACCCCGAACGTTTTGGTTCGGATCGCTCTCCTTCCGAAAGTTCGCGCGCATTCTTTCGCAAAACCGGTGCCTATTTTCCCGACTACGCGCCAGACAGGTCATGATGCCCTCATACCGCTTCGCCGCCTCCTCGTTCGCCACGCTGCTCGCGGCGTTCGCGATCTCCGCACATGGTGTTCTCGCGCAGACCACCGTAACCTCCGAACCTCCCGCCACGTTTACGCTCGGCAATGGGCTGAGGGTCGTCGTGATCCCGGATAATCGCACGCCGGTCGTCACGCAGATGATCTGGTACAAGGTCGGCTCCGCCGACGAGACGCCCGGCAAATCGGGCCTCGCGCACTTTCTCGAACATCTGATGTTCAAGGGCACCAGCAAACATCCGGCCGGTGAATTTTCCCAGACCGTGCTTCGGATCGGCGGCAACGAGAACGCCTTCACATCGACCGACTATACCGGCTATTTCCAGCGCGTGCCGCGCGAACAACTGGCCAGGATGATGGAGTTCGAGGCCGATCGCATGACCGGCCTGATCCTGAAGGATGAGAACGTGCTGCCGGAGCGCGACGTCGTGCTCGAAGAATACAACATGCGGGTCGCCAACAATCCCGAGGCGCGGCTGACCGAGCAGATCATGGCGGCGCTGTATCTCAATCATCCCTACGGCCGCCCGGTGATCGGTTGGCACCATGAAATCGAGAAGCTCGATCGCGAAGATGCGCTGGCGTTCTACAAGCGCTTCTATGCGCCGAACAACGCGACGCTGGTGATCGCCGGCGACGTCGATGCCAAGGATATTCGCCCGATGGTCGGAGCGCGACCTTCGGCGACGTCGCCGGCACAGCCCGCGATACCCGGCGCAGCGGCTTCGCCCGCAGGAGCCGACGCCGGTCGCGCCGCGCACCGTGACGCTGGCCGATCCCCGCGTCGAACAACCCGCTGTGCGGCGCTATTATCTGGTTCCGTCCGCCACCACCGCCGCCGCCGGCGAAAGCCCGGCGCTCGACGTGCTGGCGCAGCTGATGGGCGGCGGCAGCAATTCCTATCTTTATCGCGCGCTGGTGATCGACCAGCCGCTCGCGGTCAGCGCCAGCGCCGGATATCAGGGCACTTCGCTTGATCCGACCCAATTCATGATCTCGGCTTCGCCGAAACCCGGCGTCGAGTTCGCGCAGATCGAGCAGGTGATCGACAAGGTGATCGCGGAAATCGCAGCAAAACCCGGTTCGCGCCGAGGATCTCGAGCGCGTCAAGACCCAGCTGATCGCCGAGGCGATCTACGCCCAGGACAACCAGGCGACGCTGGCGCGCTGGTATGGCGGCGCGCTCACCACCGGCTTGAGCATCGACGACATCCGAAGCTGGCCGGATCGCATTCGCGCCGTCACCGCCGACCAGGTCCGCGCCGCCGCGCAAAAATGGCTCGACAAGAAGCGTTCGGTGACCGGCTATCTGATCAAGGACACCGCGCCGAAACGCGAGGAGAAGCGTTCGTGATGCATCCCAAACACCTCTCCTAGGCTCTCTCTCATGGCTTGCACGCGGCGTCTTGCATTGATCCTCGCTGCCGGCCTGGTGCTGATGCCGCTCGGCGTCGACGCCGTCGCATGCCGCGACCAAGATCCAGCATCTGGTTTCGCCCGGCGGCATCGAGGCCTGGTTCGTGCAGGACGCCACCGTGCCGCTGATCGCGATGGAATATGCCTTCGGCGGCGGCGCGACGCAGGACCCGGCCGACAAGCCCGGCGTCGGCAATCTGGTTGCCGATCTGCTCGACGAGGGCTCGGGCGATCTGGATTCCAAGACCTTCCATGAACGGCTCGAGCGCCGCGCCATCGAGCTGAGCTTCAGTTCGACGCGGGATTATTTCCGCGGCTCGCTGCGCATGCTCAAGGATACCCGCGACGAGGCCTTCGACCTGCTTCGGATGTCGCTGACATCGCCGCATTTCGACAGCGCCGATGTCGAGCGCATTCGCGCCCAGGTCATCTCCGGCCTGCGCAGCGACACCTCCAATCCGAGCGCGCTGGCCGGCCGCAAGTTCCTGGAAATCGCCTTTGGCAATCATCCCTATGGCCGGCCGGCCGACGGCACCCTGGAAAGCGTTCCGAAGATCGATGTCGCCGATCTGAAGGATTACGTCCGCCGCGTGCTGGCCAAGGATACGCTTAAGATCGCCGTGGTCGGCGATATCGACGCCGCCACGCTCGGCAAATTGCTCGACCGGACCTTCGGCGGACTGCCGGCCAAAGCGAGCCTCACGCCGGTCGCCGACGTCGAAGCCGCCAAGCCGCCGCAGCGCGCGTTCATTCCGCTCGACGTGCCGCAGACCGTGGTGACCTTCGGCGGCCCCGGCATCAAGCGCGACGATCCGAATTTCATGGCCGGCTATGTCGTCAACCACATTCTCGGCGGCGGATCGCTGTCGTCGCGGCTCTATCACGAGGTCCGCGAGAAGCGCGGTCTCGCCTATTCGGTCTATGAATCGCTGTTGTGGATGGATCACTCCGCGCTGTTCATCGGAAATACCGGAACCCGCGCCGATCGCGCCGGCGAGACGGTCGAGGCCATCAACAAGGAAGTCCGCCGCATGGCCGAGGACGGCCCGACCCAGCAGGAACTGGATGAGGCCAAGTCCTATCTCAAGGGCTCGCAGATGCTGGCGCTGGACACCTCCTCAAAGCTGGCGTCGGCGCTGCTGCAGTACCAGCTGGACAAGCTCCCGATCGACTACATCGAGAAGCGCAACGCCATCGTCGACGCCGTGACCCTCGACGATGCCAAGAACGCCGCCAAGCGCCTATGGGGACAGGGCCTTCTCACCGTGATTGTCGGCCGCGCCCCGCAAGCCGCCGCTCAGCCCGCGGCCGCGACCCCGCCCCCCACGGCGAACTAAGACGCTCCAGCCGACGCCAACGCTCCGCAAGGAGCCGCCGCACCGCGCGCGCCGCTGCTCTCTCCCCCTTGTGGGGGAGAGTTGGAGAGGGGATAGCCACAAGCGCCGCCGTTGCGGTCACCCCCTCCCTGGCCCTCTCCCACAAGGGGGAGGGAACGAGGCGCGTACGCGCAAAGCAAACACCGCGCAAAACCGCTATCGTGCGATTGTCCGATTCTCGTTCAAGACATCCGGCTTCCGGTGACGCCATGCTGCGGATTTCCCGCGACCTCACGATCGACGAGAACGACATCGAGATCAGCTTCGTGCGCGCCTCCGGCCCGGGCGGGCAAAACGTCAACAAGCTCTCGACCGCCGCGCAATTGCGGTTCGATACCCGCCGGATCGTGCTGGCGTCCGATGTCGCGGCGCGGCTCGACCGGCTCGCGGGCCAGCGCATGACCAAGGACGGCGTGATCGTGATTCATGCGCAGCGTTTCCGCACCCAGGAGCGCAACCGCGCCGACGCCATCGACCGGCTGATCGAACTGCTGCGCGAGGCCTCGGTGCGCCCGACCCCGCGGCGGCCGACCAAGCCGACGCTGGGCTCGAAAAAGCGCCGGCTCGAAGGCAAGAAGCGCCGCAGCGACGTCAAGGCCAAGCGCGGCTCGGGCGGTTTCGACGATTGAGGCGCCTGTCGGACGCCTCACGCGGGAAACGGCGTCCCTGCCGTGAAGAGCGGGGAGAGATGGCGCCGCCCTCCCGTCACGGTACGAAAGCTCCTAGATTAGCGCCTCCATTCCCGCGAGTCGCCTGAAGCCGATGCCCGTCCGCCAGCTCCCCGAACAGGTCGTCAATCGCATCGCCGCCGGCGAGGTGGTCGAGCGTCCGGCGAGCGTGGTCAAGGAACTGGTGGAAAATGCCATCGACGCCGGCTCGAGCCGGATCGACATTTTCACCGATGGCGGCGGCCGGCGGCGGATCGGCATTACCGACGATGGCAGCGGCATGACCCATGGCGATCTGGCGCTTGCGGTGGATCGCCATGCCACCTCCAAACTCGACGACGAGGACCTGCTGCGGATCCGCACGCTGGGGTTTCGCGGCGAGGCGCTGCCCTCGATCGGCGCGGTCGCCAAGCTGGCGATCACCACGCGCCATGCCGGCGAGCCGCATGCCTGGTCACTGTCGGTCGAAGGCGGCGAGAAATCGGAGATCATGCCGGCGGCGCTTTCGCAAGGCACCCGCGTCGAGGTCAGCGATCTGTTTTATGCCACGCCGGCGCGGCTGAAATTCCTCAAGACCGACCGCACCGAGGCCGAAGCGATCCGCGAGGTCGTGCGCCGGCTCGCGATGGCGCGGCCCGATATCGCCTTCACGCTGGTCGGGCGAGGAACGCGCGCCCGTCACCTGGGCCGCAGCACTGCCGGCTCTGCCGGCCGGCTGACGCGGCTCGGCGATATCCTGGGCGCGGATTTTCGCAGGCAGCGCCATCGAAGTGCGCGCCGAGCGCGAAGGCGTAGTGGTCGAAGGCTTTGCCGCCGCGCCGTCGCTGACCCGCGCCAATGCGCTCGGGCAATATCTGTTCGTCAATGGCCGGCCGGTTCGCGACAAGCTGATCCTCGGCGCGGTGCGCGGCGGCCTATTCCGATTATCTGCCGCGCGACCGCCATCCGGTGGTGGCGCTGTTCGTGACGCTCGATCCGCAGGAGGTCGATGCCAATGTGCATCCCGCCAAGACCGAGGTGCGATTCCGCAATGCCGGCCTGGTGCGCGCGCTGATCGTGCACGCGCTGAAGGATGGCCTCGCCCGCGAAGGCAAGCGCACCGCCGCCAACAGCGACGGCGCGGCGATCGCCTCGTTCCGCCCTTCGTTCGCGCCGCGCGCCAACTGGGACTGGCGACGCTCGCCGGCCTATCCG
The DNA here is from genome assembly GCA_963725555.1 of uncultured Pseudomonadota bacterium. Lineage (GTDB taxonomy): Bacteria > Pseudomonadota > Alphaproteobacteria > Rhizobiales > Xanthobacteraceae > Bradyrhizobium. The sequence goes on from CAVRYV010000012.1 coordinate 302,120, forward strand.
GTTGGACCGCGGCCTGCCTTCGAGGGCGCCGCGCGGCGTTTGCCGAACCGGGCCAGGCCGCCTTCGACGTCGGCACGCCCACCGCCGATGTGCGTTTCGAGCAGGCGCCATCGGCCGATCTGCTCGACCGCCCGCTCGGGGCGGCGCGGACGCAAATTCACGAGACCTATATCGTGTCGCAGACCCGCGACGGCCTGATCGTGGTGGACCAGCACGCCGCGCATGAGCGCATCGTCTATGAGAAGCTGAAAGCCTCATTGGCGCGGAACGGCGTGCAGCGGCAGATTTTGTTGATTCCGGAGATCGTCGAACTGGACGAGGCAACCGTGGAGCGACTGGTCGCGCGGGCCGAGGAACTGGCGTCGTTCGGGCTTGCGATCGAATCCTTCGGACCCGGCGCGGTCGCGGTGCGCGAGACGCCGTCACTGCTCGGCAAGACCAACGCCGCCTCGTTGCTGCGCGATCTCGCCGAACACATGGCGGAATGGGACGAGGCGTTGCCGCTGGAACGCCGGTTGATGCATGTCGCGGCCACCATGGCCTGCCACGGCTCGGTACGCGCCGGGCGCATCCTCAAGCCGGAGGAGATGAACGCGCTGCTGCGCGAAATGGAAGACACGCCGAACTCCGGCCAGTGCAACCACGGCCGGCCGACTTACGTGGAATTGAAGCTGTCGGACATCGAGAAGCTGTTCGGAAGACGGTGAGGCCGCGCGCGGCATGACGCGGTTACGATTGGTCGACCACTCGCAAAAAAACAAACTCCGTATCGTCATACGCGCGCCGCTCCAGCTCCTCGAAGCCTTCCGGCGTCACAAACGCTGCCGCCTTGGCTTCCTCGACCACCAGCAACGCGGCAGGGTTGA
>CAVRYV010000013.1:0-21022 GCA_963725555.1 uncultured Pseudomonadota bacterium
TGCCAGAGGGCTAGGTTGTCGGCGATACATTGACAGCGACAACTGCCAACGAACGTCTAGCGCTGTGCCAGCTTAGAACCGTAGAACGCCCTCCCCGCGCAAACGTGCAATCAGCCAAGCATGTGAGACGTCTTAATTGCGCCCGGACTGTGGTAGAGCGCCGAGAGAGAATGGAATTCGCGATCCAGCAGATGCGCATTTTTAGGGCGGTGTGGTCACGTGTTGCACTTGAGCTGAAGTCCCCCGAAGTCGTAGGTTGCACCGCCATCGAACGGATCACCGCGATGATTTTGAAATGCATTACCTTTCTCTTCGCGGCTGCCGCGCTGGCTGGCTGCTGCTTATCAGGCAACGGCTGCTATGCACCGCTGCCAGGAACGCCGATCGCCCGGTATGACTTGGGTTTAGCCCCAACAGACGACGAGACCGCACCCGCCCCGAAGCGAACTTCCAGACCGAAAAAGGAAATCATTGTCGGGCCACTCAATGAGGCGCCGGCGCAGGTGGACCCCAAATCCCAGTCGCACGACCGTGGGTACAGGAGCAAGACGCTAATCAGGACGCGGACGCGAAGCTAAAACAACAAATGAAGATTTGCAGCAATTGCTAGATGCCGACGTCCCGCTCTTACGGCCCGGCTGCGAAAAGATCCCATTAATTTAGCTGAGCGTCGCGGCTTGCGAAGCGTTCTGACTATATAAACCATCGAAGATGGTCATTCTCTGTTCCCAGTCCTGCCATTCCAACCAATGCGCGGTTTCGGTGACGCGCATCACGTGCGCGGCCACCTCAGGGTAAAGGTGAGTGGACATCGGTATACCCGCCGCACCCGCAATGGCCGATGCCTTTAACCAGCCGGTCACGCCGCCAATGCGCATGAAGTCCGGCATGACAAGGTCGCACGCCTTTCTCTGCAGCGCGGTGTATAGATCACGGGGGCCGTAGAAATTCTCGCCTATCTGGATCGGGGTCTTTAGCTCGGCGGTCAACTGCGCGTAACCATCGAGATTGTCGTAAACGATCGGCTCCTCGATCCACGCGAGACCCTCGCCATCAATCATGTGACACCGCTGCAGGGCTTCTCCCAGATGTAGGCCCTGGTTGAAGTCGGCCATCAGCTCCATGTCATCGCCAACAGCAGCCCTGATGGCATGAATGGCGGCCAGATCATCGCTCGGACGATCACGGCCAAGCCGCAGCTTCAGCGCAGTGAAGCCTCCTTCGTCGCGCAGAGCGATCGCCTCCGCTGCCACTACCTCCGGCGCCTGAAGCCACAGCCCGTTGCTGTTGTATGCCTTCACCGGCCCGACAGAACCGCCCAACAGAACGCAAAGCGGCACGCCCCTCGCCTTGGCCAGGGCATCCCAGGCCGCCATGTCCAGCCCGGACACCGCGATCATGGAAAGCCCCTGATAGCCCACGAAGTGCAGCGACTTGCGGGCAAGATCGTAAAGTTCGACCGGTGCGACCCGCCGGCCCTTGAGCATCGCGCCGAAATCTTGCAGCGCCGGGATCAGATACCGCATCGTCTTGATGGTGTAGGGCTCAAGATAGCTCCGCCCGACGATGCCTTCTTCGGTGAAGAGGTCGATCAAGATCACCGGCCAGTCGGTGATGGTAGCGATCCGCGCCACCACAGGACGCTTCAGCTTGAGCACTACTGCTCGCGCCCTGATGGATTTGAACGTGAGTGGGGCAAGCTGCATTGGATCAAATTCACGATTTGAGAGAGACTTCGTTAAGCTATCTCAATATCGAGAATTTGTGCCCCCTGTTCGTTCCACGAGAACAAAGGATGGTATTCGCGGACCCGGCCGATTGCGCAATGCTCGAGCGGCCGCCGGCTTTAAAACGAGTTGGCCAGCGCGATTTCCTGGCGCAGCGCCTCGATGCGTCGATCAGCTTCTGCCCGGGTCAAATCTTCCTCAAACAGTTTGGGCTGGTACGCCTCGACCGAGAGGGTGCGCAAGGTAGCAGCTTGTCCGCGGCTCATGGGGGCGGAGAGGCGATCGGGGAGTTTGTCGTAGGACATTCGTGGGCTCCAATTAACATCAGCCCAACTTGTAACTTGCAATCTTGTTCCCTTTTTGTTCTAAAGAGGCAAGATGGGGCAGGACATGAACCTTGAGCATATCCGCGCCGAGATCGAGCGCATGCGACAGCAGATTTCCCGGCAGCGGAAAGACATTCGATCGCTGCAGCGCGACGGCATCAGCACGGTGCCTGCGGAGGCTCTCCTGGCCCGCATGCAAGCCACCGTCGACAACCTATGTGCCGAGCGGGACAAGCTGGTCGGCGAGCAGCGGGTGAAATATCCGGGCACCAACAAAGTCATCAAGGGTCCGCAGATGCGATTGCGGTAAGGCGCGATGCTTCTGGGGGTCGCGGGCGACATCTCGATTGCTCGATAGCGTTCGAGGGTATTTCGGTGTTGCTGCCGATGCACAACCAAGGCATTGGTCAATTGGCAAAAGCAACCGGAACACTCGATGTACGATCCGGATCACATTCAAACAGCCACACGAGATATTTGTAATAGTCTGGCTGCTTCTCCTTGATGGTCGCGCGAACCAACTCTTTGTCTCTGCCGAACAGGAACACGCTCGCCGTCACAGCAAAGAACTCCTTTTCATTGTTCATCTGATATTGATCTGCAGGATAGAGCTTCTTGTCGGACGCTTGTTTGAACCAGGATTGAACAGCCGGATTGGCGAAACCGTCCGGCAAGATATGGTCATGAAAAGCGTGAAGTAGTTCATGTAGGAGCACCGGGTGCTCTCGGTCTCGGCCTGCCAACGTGGATGGGCGAAACATCGCAACGCCCGTATGGCTTAGTTCGGCCCGTGCTAACGGGTCCATATTGTGCGACCACCCCTTTTCGTTATCCCAAACCGACGCGCCGAGATGCTTGTCTCGCAAGGTCTCGGGAACCTGCCTGCTGTAGCAGCCGGCCGCCATTATCGGTTTGGGCTCGCCCGAACTCGGCGTCGTCATATTGCCCACGCACGCGAAATCGTCGATCACAATTGGCATTGTTTGGAAGACTTGAAGAACATGTGCACTCAACCCGGAGCTTTCCACGATATCAATCTGATGCCGCAGTCCATCTTCCAATTCCGAGAAGTCCTTTCGATCAGCGATGGCCGAAAGATCACTATAGTAGCCGCGATAGGTTTCGTGTTTCGGATTGGTGTCCCCGAACTTTGGCTTTACTATCACGTCCGGGAGATGCTGCAGACTTGCGTCGCCTGCGAAAAGAGAACTAGCAGGCTGTTGAAAAAGGCCTCGCCGTAGACCGAAGTCGATGATTCACTTGCTCCGACGGAGATTCGGAGGTGGCGCGTGCGCGGCGACGACAATAGAACGGGGAAATTGTTCAGCTACGTTGACTTGGAGGCGCGGGTGCGGCGGGATCATCCGCTGCGAGCGATCCGGACGATCGTGAACGAGGCGCTTTTGGGGTTGGAGCGCGAGTTCGCCGGGCTTTATGCGCCGATCGGGCGACCGTCGATCCCGCCTGAGAAACTACTGCGGGCAATGCTGTTGCAGGCGTTTTATTCGATCCGCTCGGAGCGGCTTCTGATGGAGCGGCTGGAATACGACCTGCTGTTCCGCTGGTTCGCCGGAATCGGCGTCGACGATGCGGTCTCGGACCATTCGGTGTTTTCGAAGAACCGCGACCGGCTGCTGGAAGGCGACATCGCGGCCAAGTTCCTCGCGGCGGTGCTGGCGCAGCCCAAGGTAAATAAGCTTCTGTCGAGCGATCACTTCTCGGTCGATGGTACGCTGATCGAAGCCTGGGCCTCGATGAAGAGCGTCAAACCGAAGGACGGCCCTGGCGAGCCGCCGGCACAAGGCGGCGGGCGCAATGCCGAAGCGGACTTCCATGGCCAGAAACGCTCGAACGATAGCCATGCTTCGACCACCGATCCCGATGCCAGGCTCTACCGCAAGGGCAAAGGCAAGGAGACGAAGCTTTGCTTCATCGGGCATGGGCTGATGGAAAACCGTCATAGCCTGCTGGTCGACGCCTGCCTGACCCTGGCTGACGGGCACGCCGAACGGGTGGCCGCGCTGCATATGATCGAGCCTCGTGCCGACCGGCCGAGAGCGATCACGCTTGGCGCCGACAAAGCCTACGATGCAGAAGACTTCGTCAACGAACTACGCTCGATGAACGTAACACCGCATGTTGCACAGAACACCAGCGGCCGCAGTTCTGCGATTGATGGGCGAACGACCCGGCACGGCGGCTATGCCGCCAGCCAGCGCATCCGCAAGCGCATCGAAGAGGCATTCGGCTGGATCAAGACAATCGCCGGGCAAGAGAAGTCCAGGTTCCGTGGCCGTGATCGCGTCGGATGGGCTTTTACCCTGGCTGCCGCCGCCTACAATCTGGTGCGACTACCCAAGCTGATCGCGGAGGCCGGCTGATGGCCAAGGTGCCCGGCTTCGCCAAGCCCATTGCCGGCCGCTGGCGCATCGTCGAAATGGGCATCAGGCTACGTTTGCGAAAGCGGCTGAGTTCTTCAACAGCCTGCTAGGTAAAACGACAAGCGCCGAAAATACGAAGACGAACAATAATGCACGTATCATTGGGTTTGCCTGCTTTTGCCCGTAGTCCGTCGGACCATGGAGCTATCCGACGAAATCTTTAGTTTGATGTAGCCCTTCTCGCAGCCTAAGGTCTAATAGTTATGTTTCTGCTGCCAAATACGATTAATGCGAAGTGAAGAGATAAGGCCTCTTGTCCTTGGCGATAGCGCCTTGCTTGCCTTCAGCAGGCTCTGATGAGCGCCATCGAAATTGCTGCGAGCAAATCCCACGCTGATCTCCTGAAGAAACCGCTGACGAAATTCCTGGAATGACCGAGGATTTCGCTTGAGCCCACGCATTAACACATTTTTAACGATTTACTTTTGGCCACGCCTATATGCGAGGCACACCTCTTGGCGCGCGCGAAGCGGGCGGCCTGTCCATGCGCCCGGGGGGATAGAATTGCGCCCATCAGCCTGAAGCAAACCTGGAAGCCTTGCCCAACGCGGCTATGGAACGCGGCCGATCGTGGTCGCATCAGCCATAACAGCGAGGCAGGCTATGAAACGCGATCTCTACGCGGAGGTATCGGCGCGCATTGTCGCCGAATTGGAAGCGGGGCGCCGCGCCTTGGGTAAAGCCATGGTCGGCAACGCCCGGCGCGAATACCCCGTGCAATGCTGTGAGCAACCGGCCCTACTCCGGCTGCAACGTCGTTCTGTTGTGGATGGCGCAGGCGGCCGGCTATCGCACGCCGCGCTTTCTGACGTTCAAGCAGGCTTTGGAGTTGGGCGGCAACGTCCGCAAGGGCGAGCGCGGCACGAAGGTCTACTTCGTCAAACAACTGCAGGTCCGCGACCAAGGCGTGGACGATAGCGCCTCAACCCGCCTGATCCCGATGATGCGCGAATATACGGTTTTCAACGTCGACCAGTGCGACAACCTTCCCGATAGTGTCATCACAGGGAAACCAATGCGCGTTCGCAATCCTGACGCGCGCGACGAGCTTGCCGACGACTTCTTGCGGTCAACCGGCGCGGACATCCGCGAGGGCCACGGCGAGGCGATGTATGTCCCGAGCCGAGACTTTATCTCGATGCCGGCATTCGCCGGGTTCAAGGGCGCGGATCACTTCTACAACGTGGCATTCCACGAGCTGACGCATTGGTCGGGCCACAAGTCGCGCCTCGATCGGGACTTGAAAAACCGGTTCGGCTCACAGAGTTACGCGGCCGAGGAACTGGTAGCGGAGTTGGGCGCCGCTTTCCTCTGCGCCGAATTTGGCTTTGACGGTGACGTCCGGAACGCGGGCTATATCGCCTCCTGGATCGAGCTTCTGAAGGCCGACAAGCGGGCATTCTTTACGGCCTGCAGCCAGGCATCCAAGGCCGCTGACTACCTGCGCGGCTTGGCCCTTGCCGAGCCCACGGAGAGGGCAGCGTGATGGTACAGCAAGCCCCACAACGCGCACGCCGTGAGCCGCTCTTCGACGTCCACCCGCAGACCGGCGTCAGCATCGAGGTGTTCTATGCGGACCGCACACTGGAGACGTTCGGCAGGTGCGGCGCTGGTTGGTTCTGGTGGCCGCGGCGACGTGGGTGCTCGCCAGACGGTCCGGCGGCTGGTCCGTTCGCCACGAGCTACGCGGCGTATCGGCACGCGATGACTGCACCCGCGGCGATCGCTCGCTGACGAATGGCAGTTTGCGCGCCGATAACCGGCGCATGGCGCGACCTACAACCAAACAGGATAAGTTGCTTGCTACCTCCTGAAACGACACGCGGCGCTTTTGGAACCTTAGTGGAACCTTTTGAGAAGCCAATGTGGATCACCGCGTTGGCCTCTCTGATAAACAACAATGATTTCAGTATCTTGTGTGGTACAGTTGGGTGGGCTCGAACCACCGACCTCCTGTTCCACAGACAGGCGCTCTAACCAACTGAGCTACAACTGCATCCTTGGCCGGGCCCGAAAAACGGGGCTCCCGAACCGGCGGGAAACTAGGTGCAACGCCGCGCTTTGGCAAGGCCAAGCGGGCGCAACATCGGCATCATCCCGCGAGGTCGAAGGACCAAAACGCCCTGATCTAATGCGCTTCCGGGCTCGGCGTTGATTCGCAAGCAAAAAGCCCGGGCTGGGCGGCCCGGGCTTTTTTTGGAACGGGCGCGCCGCTCGATCAGGCGGCCGGCTTGAACAGCTTGGTCGCGTTGGCCTTGATGGGCTCGACGGTTTCGGTCGCGACCCGCTGGGTCAATTCGGCGAGCTCCTTGCTATTGGCGGTGAAGGTCTCGAACTGCTTGCGGGCGTGGGCGGTCCACAGCTCCATCGCTTCCGAGGGCGACTTCACGCCGAACAGGGATTGCGCGAAGTCGAGGCTCGCGGTGGTGTTGGCCTTCATCATTTCGATCAGCTTGGCGGAGAATTCGCTGGCGCCCTTGCTGGCGGTCGTGAACACGGCCTCCATGGTGCCGTTATGGCTTTCAGCGACATCCTTGAACTTGGCGTAGTTGTCGCGGGCCTGCGAGACGCCCTTTTCGGCGAATGCGCGCATCTGCTCGGGAACTTCAAACGGGATAACGGAGGACGAAAACGGGTCGGTGGGATTTGCCATGTCGTGCATCTTTCGCAAACGGGGGGTGAGGGTGTGACCCCAACGCCGAACAGCCAAAACCGCTGTCAGCGTCGACTTGGATTACGCAGATCGGGTCACGGGAGCGCCCTTCATCGGGCAACCGATAGTAAACACGGATATCATGTCAATTTTGTGCAATGCAACGAAATTTAATGTGCATTGCCGCATTTTTGACTCCGGATCCGGCCAATTTTGCGGCTGGAGCTGGTTTCCAGCCAACCAGACTTTCGCCCCATCGGTCCAAAGACTGGTTTTTAGACGCTTCAAGTCAGCCCAAAGGCTTAACCTCTGGGCTCGAATCTGGACCCAAAAAGCGAGCGGTTCGGCTGTTATTTGAACCCAAACTAGCTCTTGGGTTTGGCGGCATCCATCGCCGCCCGGCTGACGATCTGGCCCATTTCGCTGGCCTGCCCGGCGAGCGAGCGCATCTGCTTCTGGACGTATTCGCTGTGCAGCCGCATCACTTCGGCCAGATCCTTGGCATGCAGCAGCGCCTGCGCATAATCCAGCGACGCCTGCACGTTCGCTTCGGCATAGGACATCGCCTTGGCGCCGACATCCTTGGCGCCGGCGCGAACCGTGGCGCCTCGCTCCTCGATCGCGCCCGCCGTTTGCTGCGCGCCAGCGAGGAACTTCTCGAATGTCTGGCGGGCCTGATTGAAGCTCGCTTCAGCCACCGATCGCATGTCCTTGGGGATTTCGAAACGGTCACGCCCATCTTCGCTCATGCTCTGCTCCTCTTTGGTCATCAAGGGCCATCCGCCGCCCAGGTTGCATCACCGGTATAACGCGACTTCCTGCGGGGACGCCATCGTGGACTTCTGGGCGGCTTTTTCAACGTCCCAACGCCAAACCGGGCGCGCGGGTTCGCACACATTCCCGAGATTCGGCCCAATTAAGGTTATCCCGGCTTTGGATGGCCCGGTGACCGTCTGGCCGTGGACCTGTCGCCTCGCGCGGGCGATACTAACGATCGATTAAGGCTGTCATCGTTTGGCCGCCGAGTTCTGCCGCCATTGCCGGGCAGCAACCAACGAATGCGGTCATGTCAGCGCGATGAATAATGCGGAATTTCAGTTGCGAGGTATCGGCGATCCGCGACTGGCGGTTCATGCAACAAGCGCCCTCCCCGCATGGCTGTGGTCGACCGACGGCACCCGGATCCTGTGGGCCAATCCGGTCGGCGCCAGATTGTTCGGCGCCGCCAATGGCGCCGCACTTGCCGGCAGGACATTCGGGCCGGCGGATTCGCACCGGCGCCAGATGGCGCAGCTGGCGGGCCGGCTGCCGTCGACCGGCGCGGTCCGGCTGGAACGGCTGCGCGGCTTCGGCGCGCCGCTCGGCACGCTGATCACCTGCGGCTGCGCGCGGCTTGATTTTGCCGATGGCAGCCATGGCCATTCTGGTCGCGGCCGCCGAACCGGTCGGCCGCGCGATGCCGCTGATCGAACGGCTGCAACGGCTGGTCGAAGGAATTGATACCCCGATCGCAGCATTCGCGCGCGACGGCATGTTCGTCGGCGCCAGCGACGGCGCGCGATCGTTGCTCGCTTTCCGCAGTCTCACCGAGGCCGGACTGGACGAGGCGCGCAACGGCGCGCTGAAGCAGGGCCGCGTCGAGACGCCGATCGGCATCGGCCATCTGGTGCTGCAACGGGTCGGCACCGGCGCGGATATCGGCCTCGTCGCCTTGATCGCGCCGGGAGCAGCAGCCGAGGCCGCGCATCCGCGCGCCGCGAGCGCGATCGAGCCGCCACCGCAGCTGGTCGCGCCGGTGACCGTTCAACCGATACCTGATCACGCGCCATTCGCGAATTCCGGCGAAGCGCCGGCTGAGTTTGCACTGATCAATGAGTTCGCGGAGACGCCTGCCGCGCATGAGACGGCACCGTCCGAGCCCGCAGGCCCGCCGACACCTGAATACGAACAGCCCGCAAACTCCGGCGAAGCGCCGGCCGAGTTTGCACTGATCGATGAGTTTGCGGAGGCGCCGGCCGCGCCCGAGGCCGCGCCGGCCGAACCTCGCACCCTTGCCGAGCCCTGATACCGCCGGTTGATCCAGGCGAACCTCCGGCCAAGGTCGAAGCGGTCGCCGACGAACCGACCGCTCCGGCTGCCGAGAGCGGCGGTCGAAGCGCGTCCGGTGTCGAGCGCACCGCAGCCTGCCCGAGCGCCATCATGGCTCGACGAGCCCGCGCCGAATACGCGCCGGCACCCGCTGCGCTTCATGTGGCAGATGGATGCCGAAGCCCGCTTCTCGCTTGGCTCCGACGAATTCACCCGCCTGATCGGCTCGCGCACGGCTGCGGGCTTCGGCCGGTTGTGGAGCGAAATCGCCGAGGCGTTCGGGCTCGATCCGCAAGGTCGCGTCACCAAGGCGGTCGCCACGCACGATACCTGGAGCGGCATCACCTTGAACTGGCCGGTCGACGGCGGCGGCCGTTTGCCGGTGGAATTGTCGGGATTGCCGATCTTCGATCGCGCGCGGAATTTTGCCGGCTATCGCGGTTTCGGCGTCTGCCGCGATCTCGACGGCCTGGCGCGGCTTGCGGCGTTGCGGCGCTATGAAATTTTCAGCGATCCGCCGGCACCGCAGGCGCTTTCGGCCGGCATTGTTCCGGCAGATCCTGCCAAAGGCACAGCTGCGGAATTGCCCGCCGGGAATTTGCCTGCCGAACAATTGCCCGCAGAGTTGGGCGCGGCGGCGTCCGACACCACCGACCCATCCGCGTCAATTGCGTTCGAGAATTCACAACAAACCGATTTGGAAACATCCGTGGAAACCCCCAAGGAATTGCCGAAGGAACTCCTCAAAAACGTGCTGCCATTCCGGCCGATCGGCGATTCGAAATCGCCGACCCTGACGCCGGTGGAGAACAGCGCCTTCAACGAGCTCGCCCGGCAATTGTCGGCCCGGCTCGACAGCGAGTACGGTGCACCGGCAACGCCGCCAACTCCCGACGTCTCCAATGCCGTCACATCGGATGCGGTCGCCGATCAACCGACGGTGCCGGAAATTGCCAGGGCCCGCCGAACGACCGGAATGGCTGGCCAACCCGCCGGCGCCGGCGCGCGGCGAAACCCGGCGCGACAAGGCGCTGCTCGATCTGCTCCCGGTCGGCATCCTGATTTACCGGCTGGACCGGCTGCTCTATGCCAACCCCGCTTTTCTCGAACGGATCGGCTATCCAAGCCTTCGCGCCCTCGAGGAAGCCGGCGGACTTGATGCGCTCTATGTCGAGCCCGGCGTCTCGACCGCCAGCAGCACCTCCGACACCGGCACGCCGGTGGCGATTTCCGCGACCCAAACCGTTTCCGAAGAGGCGCCATCGTCACCGGCGCAGGCCCGCCTTTACACGATTTCCTGGGATGAGGATTCCGCGCTGGCCTTGATCTTTACCGGCGGCGGGGCGGAAAGCATCGCGGTCGCCGCGGCAATCGCTTCGGCGATCCCTACCGCCGCAACGATCCCGGCTCCCGGTCCGTCGGCGGTCGGCCACGCCAATGCCGAGGAACTCGGCGCCATCCTCGATACCACGGCCGAAGGCGTCATGATGTTCGACGCCGAGGGCAACATCAATTCGTGCAACCGCAGCGCGGAAGCGCTGTTCGGCTATGACGGGGCTGAGCTCGTGCAACGCAAGCTCACAGAGCTGTTCGCGCCGGAAAGCCACGGCGCGGTGCTGGACTATCTCGACGGCCTCAAGGGCTCAGGCGTCGCCAGCCTGCTCGATCACGGCCGCGAGCTGCTCGGGCATGTGCGCGGCGGCGGCCTGATCCCGCTGTCGATGACGATGGGCCGGACCCAGCCGGACGGGCCGAATTTCTTCGCGGTGTTTCGCGATCTGTCGCAAACCCGGAAGAGCGAGAGCGAACTGGCGCAGGCGCGGCGGCTGGCCGATCGCGCCGCCAACGCCAAAAGCGACATGCTGGCGCGGATCAGCCACGAGGTCCGCACGCCCCTTAACGCCATCATCGGTTTCGCCGAGGTGATGATCGGCGAGCGGTTCGGCGCGCTCGGCAACGAACGCTACGTCGAATACATGAAGGACATCCGCGCTTCCGGCGAGCGCGTGATCGCCATCATCAACGATTTGCTCGATCTCAGCCGGATCGAAACCGGCAAGCTCGACCTCGCCTTCGTCAACCAAAATCTCAACGACCTCGTCGAGCAATGCGTCGGGGTGATGCAGCCGCAGGCCAACCGCGAACGCATCATCATCCGCACCTCGCTCGCACATATGCTGCCGCCGGTGGTCGCCGACGCCCGCGCGTTGCGCCAGATCACGCTGAATCTGATCGGCAATTCGATCCATCTTGCCAATGCCGGCGGCCAAGTCATCGTCTCGACCGCGTTGTCCGATTTCGGCGAGGTGGTGTTGCGGGTCCGCGATACCGGCCATGGGCTCAATGACAACGAGGTCGCGGCCGCGATGGAGCCGTTCCGGACCCAGGCGCCGTCGGATCAGGCCTCCGACAGTTCCGGCGTCAGCCTGTCACTGACCAAGGCGCTGGTGGAAGCCAACCGCGCCCGATTCCAGATCAAGACCGGCCCGCATTCAGGCACGCTGATCGAAGTGGTGTTCTCGCACGCACTGGCCAAGGCGTAATATCGGCTACTCGGCCGCCAGCTTCGGCGCCGGTGGCGGCGACCATTGCACCGTGCAATTGCGCCCTTGAGCCTTGGCCTGGTAGAGCGCCTGATCCGCCGCGCGCATCAGCACGTCGAGGCCGGACATGCTGGCCGATGCGCGATGCCGATGCTGGCCGTGACCTTGAAGTGAACCTTGTGGGCAACCAGGTCATGCTCGGCGATCGACGTGCACAAGCGGTCGGCTACGATGGTGGCCTGGGCCAGATCGGTTTCCGGCAGCAGGATCGCGAATTCCTCACCGCCCAATCGGCCCACAATGTCGGGCTGGCGCTTCCCGTTGGTGCACGCATCCGCGACCGCGATAATGGCCTCGTCGCCGACCGCGTGTCCGTACCGATCGTTGACTTGCTTGAAGTGATCGATGTCGACCATCAGCATCGATAGCGGCCGTTGATAGCGCTGGAACCGGCTCCACTCCGCGTCGGCCAGAACGAGAAAATGACGGCGGTTACAAAGACCCGTCATGGTGTCGATGGTCGCCAGCTTTTCAAGCTGCTCGGCGTTGCGGATGAGATCGGTCACATCGAAGAAGGTCAACATGCGGCCGTTGTTCGGCAGCACGTCGCAACGGGCGCGAATGTTCCGGCCATCCGTCGTCTTCAGATCGCGTTGCCGTTCGTTACCGGCGCGCAGCGCGGCAACGCGCTCGGCAAAGAAGGCATCGAGTTGATCCGGCGTCATGCCACGATCGCGCGCATGCGGCGCTTTGGCCATCAGCGATGCGTAAGACGGGCGGCTCGCCGCCAGTTCGTCGCTCACGCCCCAATACTTTCGCACCTTCCGGTTCAGGAATTCAGCGTTCAGATCGGCGTCGAGCAGAGCGACGCCTTCCGACACGTTGTCGAGGGCGTGGCGTAGCCTTTCGAGTTCGTCGGAGCGCCGGACGATATCGGTGACGTCGGTATAGCTGAGCATGCGGCCGCCGTCGGGAAGCACGGCGCACTGCATCCGGACGATTTCGCCATTGGACCGGCGCAGGTCGAGCGGATCGGCGTCACCGGCCCTGACCCGTCGCACGCGTTCGGCGATATAGGCGTCGAGTTGGTCGGTCGGGGTCTGATAGGCATGAGTATCGCGGCCGTGATACATCAGCACAACGAAGGACGGATGCCGGTCGGCCACCACGTCCGGCAGCGCCCACATGCGGCGGAACGCGCGATTGATGAATTGCGCGCGCATGTCGCTGTCGAGCAGCACGACGCCGAGTTCGATTTCGTCGAGCGCGGCCCGCAGCGCCAGCATCTGACCGCGCACCAGCCCGCCGCCCCGGGGTTCAGGTTGAAGAGACGCCGGTTGAAGAGATTCGGGCTGAACTGGAATCTCTGCCTTGCCGATCTCGGCAGTCTCGAACGCCACACCGATCTGCTTTTCAGATTGCCATTTGCGCTGGCAAGGCCGCGGCGGCCCCTTATCGGGAATCAGCAGATGGAAATGCGCCGGCACACCAAACATGCTCTCCACTTCGATGGTTGCGCCATCGTCGGAAAGCCGGCGGATGATGCAATCGATCGACGACTGGCCGAAATTGGAGATGATTTTACCGGCTAAAAATGTGCGCCCGCCGGGGGTAAGATTTTGCTCGGACATGGCACCCGTCCTGAGGAAATTTGGTCGACTTAAGCCGACGCCACACCCAGGAAGGTTTAATTTTCAAGCCCGTCTACGGGTTATGATGAATGGAAGTTTAATGCCGGCTCAAATGATTTCAACTCACGTGTTCTTCAGCGCCACCCGGAAATCGGCTTCGGTCTTCGACTTCACTTCGTCCAGCGTGACGCCGTCGGCGAGTTCGATCAGCGCCATGCCGTCCTTGCCGTGCTTGTCGATGGTGAAGACCGCGAGATCCGTTACCACCATGTCGACGACTTTCTCGCCGGTCAGCGGCAGATTGCAGGACTTCAACAGCTTGGCGCCGTCCTTTGCGGAATGCTCCATCACCACGACCACGCGCTTGACGCCCGCGACCAGGTCCATCGCTCCGCCCATGCCCTTGACCATCTTGCCAGGGATCATCCAGTTGGCGAGATCGCCGTTCTGCGCCACCTGCATCGCGCCGAGGATCGACAGATCGATGTGGCCGCCTCGCACCATGCCGAATGAGTTGGCGCTGGAGAAATAGCTGGTGCTCGGCAATTCGCTGACGGTCTGCTTGCCGGCGTTGATGAGGTCAGCGTCTTCCTCGCCCTCATAGGGGAACGGCCCCATTCCGAGCATGCCGTTCTCGCTCTGCAGGTTCACGTCGATGCCCTCGGGGATATAGTTCGACACCAGGGTCGGAATGCCGATGCCGAGATTGACGTAATAACCGTCGCGCAATTCCTTGGCGGCGCGGGCGGCCATCTGTTCGCGGGTCCAGGCCATCATGATCTCCTAAAGACTTCTCATTATACGCATGATCTTGTCGGAAAACCGGTTCCCACTTTTCCGGATCATGCTCTTCGTTGACGCTTCATCTTGATCATGCTCACGCCGCGGGGCGTGGCCGGGTGTTGCGGAATTCGATGCGCTTTTTGGCATTGCCGACTTCAATGATGCGCTTGACGAAAATCCCGGGCGTGTGGATGCAATCGGGATCGAGCTCACCGGCCGGCACCAGGTGCTCGACCTCCGCCACGGTGATTTTGGCGGCGGTCGCCATCATCGGATTGAAGTTTCGCGCGGTCTTGCGGTAGATCAGGTTACCGGCGGTATCGCCCTTCCAGGCGTGCACGATGGCCAGATCTGCGAACAGCCCGCGCTCCATGATGTATTTCTCGCCGTCGAACTCCTTCACTTCCTTGCCCTCGGCGATCAGCGTGCCGACGCCGGTCTTGGTGTAGAAGGCGGGAATACCGGCGCCACCGGCGCGGATGCGCTCGGCCAGCGTGCCCTGCGGATTGAATTCGAGTTCCAGCTCGCCGGCGAGGAACTGCTGGGCGAACAGCTTGTTCTCGCCGACATAGGACGAGATCATCTTCTTGATCTGCCGGGTCTCGAGCAGCCGGCTCAATCCGATGCCATCGACGCCGGCATTGTTGGAGATCACGGTGAGGTTCTTGACGCCGGAATCGCGCAGCGCGTCCGACAAGGTCTCGGCGATGCCGCACAGGCCAAAGCCGCCGGACATGATCATCATGCCGTCCTTGAGAATGCCGTCGAGGGCCGATTTAGCGTCGGGGTAAACCTTTTTCATGACTTGCGACCTGACCGAGGGAAGCGCTGCCGGCCGGCGCCAGGGTGGTGGTTCGGAAAGCCGGGTACCAATGAGGATTATTAGGCGAATTCTTCGCAGTGCGTCAATGACGGGGTGGCGTTCGCCATCGGGCGTGTTTCGGAGCATGGCGATGGCCTTGAAAGCGTCAAGAAAACCGATCAAGTTGTGGTTTGGCAGGGGCGCCATCCGGACCGGCTGGCGCTGACCCGGAAGGGCGTTTTTGGCCGAACTCGGGTAAGCCCAAAATAAGCTTGGGGGGCGGATGCCCGCGCCCCGCGCTCTTCAGCAGCAGCCCGATGACACTGACCGGATGACACTGACCGGATGACACTGACCCGACTTTGGTTTAACCGGACTGCATTTAACCAGACGTGATTCAACTAGACTTGATCCAGCGAGCCTCGATCGAGCCAGACCTGATCTAACTAGATTTGGATCCAACCAGACTCGGAAATGTCATTGACGATGGCCCAAGGAATGAAGCGCCTGGGAATGCCGATTGTGGCATTGCTTGGCGCGGCGCTGATCGGCCTGATCGCGATGTCCTGGTTCCTCAACCGGGACGCCTTGCGGGAGGCGGTGGAGGCACAAATCCGTGCCGTGACCGGCCTTGATCTGGTGGTCAACGGCGCCATCGACGTTTCGGTTTTTCCCGGCAGCTATGTCTCCTTTCATGACGTCGGGCTGAAGGGGGGCGCGACCGCCGATCCCGCGCTCGGCGTCGATGTGCTGACCGCGAATTTGCGATTGCTGCCGCTGTTGCTGCAGCGCTTCGAGATCGCCGATGTGATGATGTTGCGGCCGCATATCCATGTGGTCCGCGACGCCAGCGGCGAGAGCAACTGGACGCCCTTCATCCAGACCATCGCCCGCACCATGAAGCCCGGCGCCGACAACCAGGTGTCGTTCTCGGAAATCAGGATCCAGGACGGCGAGCTCAGCTATGAGGATACCGGCAACCACGTCACCGAATCGCTTGGCGATATCGACCTTTCGCTGGCGTGGCCCTCGATCTCGCGCTCCTTTGCCGCGACCGGGCAATTCGACTGGCGCGGCGAGCGCGTCGACGGCAGCATCAGCGTCAGCGACTTCGTGGCCGCCCTTTCCGGCGACCGCTCCGGCCTCAAGGCGCGGATTTCCAGCGCGCCGCTGAAACTCGCATTTGACGGCACCGTCGCCGATCGCACCAGTATGATGATGGAAGGCACGCTGACGGTCGACTCGACCTCGTTGCGCAACGCGCTGCGCTGGACCGGCCAGGCGCCACCGGGCACCGGCGGGTTCGGCCGGTTCGCGCTGAAGGCGCGCGCCAATGTGGTCGGCGCCTCGATCGCCTGACCAACGTCAATGTCGAACTCGACAACAATGTCGCCGAAGGCGTGATGACCTACACCAATAACGGCCGCCAGACGCTGCAGGCGACGCTCGCCGCCGGCGCGCTCGATTTCACGCCCTACGTTTCCACCTTCCGGCTGCTCGCCGGCGGCGCGCACGACTGGAACCGGCAGCTGTTCGACCTCAAGTCGCTGTCGTCGGCCGATGTCGACATGCGGCTGTCGGCGGCCCAGGTGACGGTCGGCTCGTCGAAACTGGGGCGCACCGCGCTCGGCGCCAATCTGCGCGACGGCGCGCTGGCGCTGAGCATTGCCGAGGCCCAGGTCTATGGCGGCATCGGCCGGGGCTCGTTCGCGGTCACGCGCGCCGATGAGGTCGCCGACGTCAAGGCCCAGTTCCAATTCAACGATGTCGACCTGCAAGCCTGCGCCAGCGATTTGTTCGGCGTCACCAAACTGTCCGGCCACGGCAATCTCAACGTCTCGCTGATGCCTCGGGCACCAGCCCGTTCGGCCTTGCCCAGTCGCTCGACGGCACCGCCTCTCTGATCGGTCATGACGGCGCGATCGCGGGCTTCAATGTCGAGCAATTGCTGAAGCGGCTGCAGCGCCGGCCGCTATCCGGCGGCGGCAATTTCCGCTCCGGCTCGACGCCCTACGACACATTGAACGTCGCGCTGAAATTCAGCGACGGTATCGCCACCGCCGAGGACGTCCGCCTCGAGGGACCGGCTCGCGCCTGACGCTGACCGGCACCGCCTCGGTACCGGCACGCGAATACGACCTCAAAGGCGTCGCCAGTCTGATCTCGACGCCGAACGCGCCGGCCGATTTCGATCTGCCGTTCGTGGTGCAGGGCCCGTGGGACGATCCGTTGATCTTTCCCGATCCGGAAAGCCTGATCCGCCGCTCGCCCGCCTCCGCGCCCTTGCTCGACGCCGTCAAGGATCGCAAAACCCGCGACGCCGTGCGATCGGCGCTGGAGCGGTTTACGGGGGTGGAGCGAAGCCCGCGCCGCCGGCGCCGGCGCCGGCGGTGGGTGGGGATGCGAAGGCGAATTGAGGGTGCCATTAAGCGTAGCCCGGATGAGCGAAGCGACATCCGGGGTTTGTTTTTTTTCGACCTCTCCCCGCATATCGCTGCGCTCATGCGGGCTACCGGCTCGCTCAGCTCTCCCGTGGATACGACCATATCGCTGCGAGCGCGCTCGAATAGAGAATCCGCGCGATCCACGATAGCCCCTTCGCCCCAATCATAATCATTCGCAAACTGTTGAAATACGAATTCAGAAAAAGCGTAGCCCGGATAAGCGAAGCGACATCCGGGACTTTCCTATTTCCGTTGACCCCCGCGTATCGCTGCGCTCATGCGGGCTACGAGCCCGCATTGGCATCGGTTAACCGCCTTTCCGCCTTGCGCCCAACGGCGAATTTGTCGAACCGGATCAACGTGATTCGGGTCGTCCAGCCCTCTTCCCAAAAATATTCCCCCTTCCCGCGCGACCCAAATCACCTCCATATCCCTCGCCGTCCCGGCACGAGAAAGGGGCGTTTCGCGATCGTCACGGACGTTGGCGGGGATGGACGCGGATGCGCCGTAGCGCAAATATTTTTCGCGGACGAACGGCGCTGATGCGGACGGCGAAGTCGTATGGTCCTGACGCCTCGACGCTGGCGTCAAGTTGGTGAGAAAGAAATTTCACCGATGACGGTGACAAACAAGCCCGATCACCGGGGAGAGTACGAAGGAAACCGTTAAAACCATTCGCGTGCGGGAATGCCGGGTGATCTCGGCGCAACCGTGGTGACTAACGCGCATGCTTCTACACACCACGCGCGGCTGCGGTTGCGTTCGAGCCGGCATTCGCCGCTCCCTCCTTGGGGGAGCGCCACGCCCTTTTGGGGCGAGTGGTCTTTGCAAAACTCGGGCGCATGCGTCGCGGGAATGCGGAGGCGTGTCGATTTGTTCAATTCCCCAATTCAATCTACTTTCGTCATTCCGGGATGCGCCACCTGGCGCAGGCCCGCATCCATCTCCTGAGGCGCTCCGGTGCTAAACGAAACACTGGGGGTATGGATTGCGGCGCTGCTGGCTTCGCTCGCGCCCGAAAAAGACGGTTTATTTTTTCTCGGGGCTGTTGAAATTTGAAAGGCGCTGCCGAATTCCCGATGCGCAATTGCACGTCGAGGTTCGACGCTTCCGCATCGCCCCGGAACGACAGATTACAACGGCGTGGCGCTTTCGCCTCTCTGTGATGGACAGCTTCGAGGCGAACGAGGCCAGCACGATGATAACAGCGATCAAGCCGATCACCGCGGGCGGAACGCGGCGATTTCCAGCTTCACGCCGAGCCGCACCTCGGAATAGATCCGGATCGGCGGCGTTTCCGACCGGGGCCGGTGGTGAAGCTCGCGATCACCAGATCGTCCAGCGACAGCGTGAACGCCAGCATCCAGCCGGCGGCGATGGCGGGAAGGATCAGCGGCAGCGTCACGGGGAGAAACGCGCGTGCCGGATCGCAGCCGAGATCCATCGCCGCTTCTTCCAGGCTGCGGTCGAGCGGACCGAGCCACGACTGCACCACCACGGCAACGAAGCACATGGTCAGCGTGGTATGCGCCATGGTCACAGTCCAGAGGCCGCGCTCGAGATCAAGCCCCGAACAGCAACAACAGCGAAAGGCCGGTGATGACTTCCGGCATCACCAGCGGCGCATAGAGCATGCCCGAAAACAGCGTGCGGCCTTTGAAGCGCTCGCCGCGCGACAGCGCCACCGCGGCGAGCGTACCGAGCAGCGTCGCCAGCGTCGCCGAAGTCGCCGCCACCCGGAAAGTCATCCAGGCCGCCTCCAGCATGGCGCGGTCGCCAAAGAATTCGCCGTACCAGCGCAGCGACCAGCCGCCCCACACCGTCACCAGCCGTGAGGCATTGAACGAATAGATCACCAGGATCACGATCGGCAGATACAGGAACGCCAGGCCGAGCGCCAGGGCAACGAGGTTGAAGCGGAGAGAACCCGTCGACGAGCTCATCGGCGTGTCAACCCGTTGGGCGATTGCCACAAGTTCAGCGCGTCCTCTCCTCCATGGGGAGAAGTAAACCGAAACTCATCGACGAACACATCATCGGGCGGCCTTGGAGCCTGGCGGCGCTGCAGCCGCTCGTCGAGGGCAGAAGCGGCGCCAGCAGCAGCGCCAGCAGTACCACCGCGGCTGCGGAGGCCACCGGCCAGTCGCGGTTGGTGAAAAATTCCAGCCACAGCGTCTGGCCGATCATCATCGAGCTGGACCCCGCCAGCAGGTCCGGATCACGAAACTCGCCGACGATGGGAATGAAGCACAGCAAGGTGCCCTCGCCGACGCCCGGCAACGACAGCGGAAAGGTCGCCGGCCAGAATGCAGCTCAGCGGCAAACAACCGAGATCGCCGGCCGCTTCCAGCAGCGCCGGCTCCATTTTGGCGAGCGTCGCATCAAGCGGCAGGATCATCAAACGGCGGATACAAGATGCAAGACGGATGCAGAAGGTACATCGCGCTGTCGTGGGAAAGCTGGTGTTGCCGGGGAAAGGCATAGAGATCAGGTGCAGCCCGAGCAAGATTTTGCTGAGCAGGCCGTCATGCTTCTTGTCAGGATGTTGATCCAGGCATAGATGCGGATCGGGAGCGAGGATGTCCAGAACGGAACAATCACCAGCATCATCGCCACGCTTTGCCAGCGTCGTGGCGACCCGCGCCAGCCATGTCGTAGGCAATGGGATAGCCGATCAGGAGCAATATCGCGGTCGAAATCCCGGCGACCACGAGGCTACGCAGGTAAGACAAGGAGATAAAGGCTGTCGGAAAAACCTCGCAGCCTGAAATTATCCAGTGAGAGCGCGGGCGAAGGCCACCTTGATCGCCGCGAAGACCCTCGTCAGGATCGAACACCGGCAGGTAGGGCGGCTGCGCGATCGCGGTTTGCAACAGGCTGATCTTCTCGAGCACCAAACCGAATGGCACCAGGAACAGCAACGCCGTCCACAAGATCGCCGGCGCGACCGCGGCTATCCGCGCCGGGCGGGCGAAGATATCGCGGTGCGCTCATTGCTCCAGCACCACGCAATCGTCGGGCGCGAACCAAGCCACCACGCGCTGGCTCGTACTGTAGGCGTCGGCATCGAGGCGCGCGCTGTAGGCCATCGACGAGCGCAACACCGCGCCGGTGTCGAGCTTGACCTTGTAGGTGGTGAGGCCGCCGAGATAGCTGACATCGGTCACGACGCCTTCCAGCCGGTTGATCGCATGCGCGTTGACCGCATCGGACGCCGGGCCGCGGCGCGACAGCTTTACCTTTTCGGGGCGGATCGCGACGCAGACGACGGTTTTGGTGATCGGCTGGCGCGGCTCGGCGACGATGATGGTGCCGGCGTCGCGCGTCGCAATCGCCAGCCGGCCGGCCTCGCGCGGCGCCGACCTGGCCCTCGAACATGTTGACGTCGCCGACGAACTCGGCGATCCAGCGCGAACTGGGCGCCTCGTAGAGTTCGCGCGGGCGTCGCGACCTGTTCGAGGCGGCCGGCTGATCCATCACGCCGATCCGGTCGGCCACCGTCATCGCCTCTTCCTGGTCGTGGGTGACGATGATGAAGGTCATGCCGAGGCGGCGCTGCAACTCCATCAATTCGAGCTTGGGTG
>CAVRYV010000014.1:0-170133 GCA_963725555.1 uncultured Pseudomonadota bacterium
CATATCCTCGGGAATATCGATGTCCTTGAAGTTGGCGCCCAGCGCCTCGTCTTCCCAGACCACACCCTTCATGCGGACAAGATCGATCAGACCCTTGAAGTTGTTCTCGGAGCCGATCGGCAACTGAATTGCGATCGGCTTGGCACCGAGACGATCGACGATGTCGTCAAGGCATTTATAGAAATCGGCGCCGGTCTTATCCATCTTGTTGGCGAATACGATGCGCGGAACCCGGTACTTGTCGCCCTGACGCCAGACCGTCTCGGTCTGCGGCTCAACGCCCTGGTTGGAATCCAGCACGCATACCGCGCCGTCGAGCACGCGCAATGAGCGCTCGACTTCGATCGTAAAATCGACGTGGCCCGGGGTGTCGATGATGTTGAGGCGCTTGCCGTTCCAGAATGCGGTCGTCGCGGCGGAGGTGATCGTAATGCCACGCTCCTGCTCCTGCTCCATCCAGTCCATCGTCGCGGCACCTTCGTGCACTTCGCCGATTTTGTGGCTCTTGCCGGTATAATAAAGGATGCGCTCGGTGGTCGTGGTCTTGCCGGCATCGATATGCGCCATGATACCGAAGTTGCGGTAGTCCTCTATGGCATGAACGCGGGGCATGGGTTTTTCCTTAAAGTTCCGTTCGTTTCGCCGTTACCAGCGATAGTGCGAGAAGGCGCGGTTGGCTTCCGCCATCCGATGCACGTCTTCACGCTTCTTGACGGCGTTTCCCCTGCCATTCGACGCGTCGAGCAACTCGGCCGAGAGCCGCTCCGTCATCGTCTTTTCGTTGCGATCGCGCGCCGCTGTGATGATCCAGCGAATGCCGAGCGCTTGCCGGCGCACCGAACGCACTTCCACCGGCACCTGATAGGTGGCGCCGCCAACACGCCGCGAACGCACTTCGATCGTCGGCATCACATTTTCCAGAGCCTGCTCGAAAACCGGCAGCGGACCCTGCTTGGTCTTGGCCTCGATCATCTCGAGCGCGCCATAGACGATGCTCTCGGCGGCAGACTTCTTGCCGTCATACATGACCGAGTTCATGAACTTCGTGATGATGATGTTTCCGAATTTGGGATCCGGATTCACTTCACGCTTTTCTGCAGAATGGCGACGAGACATCGATCAGGTTCCCGATTATTTCGGACGCTTCGCGCCGTACTTCGAACGGCGCTGCTTACGATTCTTGACGCCCTGGGTATCGAGGACGCCGCGGAGAATGTGATAACGCACGCCGGGCAAATCCTTGACGCGGCCGCCGCGGATCATGACCACCGAGTGCTCTTGAAGGTTATGGCCTTCACCCGGAATGTAGCCGATGACTTCGAAGCCATTGGTCAGACGTACCTTGGCGACCTTACGAAGCGCCGAGTTCGGCTTCTTCGGGGTCGTGGTGTAAACGCGCGTGCAAACGCCACGCTTCTGCGGCGATTGCTGCAGCGCCGGCACCTTCTTGCGCGACTTCTGAACGACGCGCGGACTTGCGATCAGCTGGTTGATCGTCGGCATGTCAGCCTTCACCCTTTAGTTCACGCGAAACCGGGAAACGGCTCCGCAAATTCATTCGGGACCAATGGCCCCATCCGGTCGAATCGCGCGAAACGAATCGCGCAAAGCGAAATCGCGCCAACTGCTCATCGCTGAGCGGAAAGCGCTTCGACGCCACAGAGGACCGCAGTCGCAACCGACCGGCATACGCCGCTCAGTCCAGGCACCGAGGTCATGCATCCGAAATCAATCTCAAGAGAACTTGCTCTGGAGAACCAAGATCGTCCTGGCATTGCCTAGCTATAATCGACAGCGTTTGAGCGGCATTCGTCGAGGTTGGTGCCCGCCTCGATCCCGCGGAAAAATCTCCCAAGGGATTGATGAAGGGTGGTCCGTTCCGACTCTGGCTTCGCTCACCGCCTGTCGTTAAGTGCGCGGGTTTTATCGGCGGTGGATAGCCAAGTCAAGGCGAAACGACAGCCGAAAAAACGCTTCTGGCACTTGCGGAAATGCCTCTCCGCGACGGCGATCAGGGACCGCCGCCGTGCGACTCGGTTGGGAACATGAGGATCGAATCGCAATATTACCCGGGTATTATATGGCCATGGTACCCGCAGAAGATGATGCAAAGCCGAAGCACTAATTAAAGGCTTTATTTGCATTGCTGGCGTCAATGATGAGCCTGAGAACCGAGAGTTGATGCATGCGGTATACTGACATTGCGATCATCGGCGGCGGACTTGCCGGCTCGACAATGGCCGCAATGCTCGGCCGCGCAGGTATTTCAGCGATTCTGATCGACCCGCATCCGGTCTATCCGCGTGACTTTCGCGTCGAAAAGCTGAGCGGCCCCGTGCAACTGGAGCGCTTTCGCAAGACCGGCATCGCCGACGCCATGCTTCGGGCCGCGACTCACGACGGCGAGAACTGGATCGCGCGCTTCGGCTACCTGCTCGACAAGGCGCCCAGCCAGCAATACGGCATCACGTACGACGCCCTGGTCAACGCAATTCGCGCCCAAATTCCCGATGGCGTCGAATCGATCTTCACCAAAGTCGTTGCCATCTCGGTAGGCCCGGAACGACAACGGGTCGTGTTGTCGAATGATGAGGAGGTTTCCGCGCGCCTCGTCGTGCTCGCCAACGGATTGAATGTCGGGCTGCGTCACCAGCTTGGAATCAAGCGCCGAATCGTCAGCGCGCTGCCATTCGATCTCGATCGGTTTCGACATCGCTCCGGTCGGTCGCGCCCGCTTCGGTTTTCCGGCACTCACCTACTTCTCGGAGCGATCGAGCGACCGGATTGCTTATTTAACGCTGTTCCCAATCGGGAATGGGATGCGGGCCAACCTGTTTGCCTACCGCGAGATCGACGATCCCTGGCTCCAGCAAATGCGCCGCGCTCCAGTGCCAACGTTAACGACGTCGCTGCCGAGGCTTCGCAAGATAACGGGCGAATTCGAGATCGCCGGCGACGTTAGAATCCGGCCGGCCGACCTTTATGTCAGCGAGGGTTATCGCCGGCCGGGCATGGTTCTGGTCGGCGACGCTTTCCAGACGACCTGTCCGGTTAGCGGAACCGGCACTGACAAGGTGTTCACGGACGTTGAGCGGCTTTGCAATGTCCATATCCCGAATTGGCTCGCAACCGACGGCATGGCCGAAGACAAGATCGCGGCGTTCTACGACGATCCGGAGAAGACGGCCTGCGACGCCTGGTCGATGGCGAAAGCCTACACTTTTCGTTCGGTGTCGATCGACAACAGCCTTTACTGGCAGGCCCAGCGCTGGGCGCGTTTCGCGGCATGGCTCGGCGAAGGGACGTCGCGGCGGATACGCGGGCGCATCAATCCGTGGCTGAAATTTCCCGCTCAGTCGTCGTCATCGTCGTCGTCGCTATCGCCGTCGGCCTGACCGGCTCCTGCATGCGGCTTGTGGCTCTGATCGTCCCAAAGCCTTCGATAAACGCCGTTGGCTGCGAGCAGCTGGGCATGCGAGCCGCGCTCGATCGCCTTGCCACCTGAGATGACGATGATCTCATCCATTTCGACCACCGAAGTCAGGCGATGGGTCGAGAAGATCATGGTTCGACCCTTGGCGACCTTGAGAAGCGTGCGATTGATCGCGGCTTCCGTGGTCTGGTCGAGCGCCGAGGTGGCCTCGTCGAGCAGCAGGACCGAGGGATTGCGGACGATCGCGCGGGCAATCGCAATGCGCTGACGCTGGCCGCCGGACAGCGTATCGCCGCGCTCGCCGACCGAAGTATCGTATTTCCGCGGAAGGCTCATAATGTAGCGATGAATTTCGGCCTTGCGCGCCGCCTGCTCGACCTCTTCGTCGGTCGCGCCCTCCTTGCCGAGCCGGATGTTCTCCCGAATCGACATGTTGAAAAGCATGTTTTCCTGGAACACCACCGCCATGCTGCGGCGCAGCGACTCGCGGGTCACCTTGCGGATATCGACGCCGTCGATGGTCACGCGCCCTTCATCCGGCACGTAAAGGCGAAGGATCAGATTGAGCAGCGTGCTTTTGCCGGAGCCGCTCGGGCCGACGATGGCGATGCTCTTGCCGACGCTGAGTTTGAGGCTGAGATTATCGAGAACCGGCGTCTGGCTGCCTTCATACTGGAACGTGACACGGTCGAAGGTGATGTCGTTGGTGATCCGCGGCAAATCGGGGGCGCCTGGACGATCGGCGCCGCGAGTCGGTTCGTCGAGCAACTCCTGAATGTGGCGCACCGCCGCCGCCGACTGGATCGAAACCGGAATGAAATGCATCAGGTGCGCGATATTGTAGGAGACCTCCCAGAACGCACTCTCGAACGTCACGAAGGTCCCGATGGTGATTTGGCCCTTGGTGGCGAGATAGGCGCCGAGTGCGAGCACCACGAGATGCAGCAACAATACCGAGATCGTGACCGTGCGCTCGACCATGGTCGACAGGAACATCGCCGATGCGATCTTCTTGCGCGCATCGGTATTGCGCGTCGTAAACCAGCCGAACGTTCGGCGCTGCAGGCTGAAAGCCTTGACCACCGCCTGCGCCGCAACGTTCTCCTGCACCATGCCGAGAAGGGCTGATTCATTGAGCTTCTGCTCATAATTCGCCTGCACCGCCTTCGGGGTCAGAATTCGCGGGCCAATCAGGGTGATCGGAAACACCAGCAGCGACACCGCGGCGAGTTGCCAGTTCAGGAACAGCATCAGAACGATGCCGGCGATCAATTCCAGGAACGGCAACGCGGCGCTGTTGGCAAAACTCTTGATCGAACCTTCGAAAGCCGACAGGTCGATGGAGAAGCGCGACAGAATCTCGCCGCGCCTGGTCCGGGCAAAATAGGCCGAAGGCAGATTCTGGACATGCTCGAACAGGCGTGCGCGCACGTCCGAGATTATTGAAGCAGCGAGCCTGGCGTCCCACCGCTCGTACCAGACCGCGACGATCGAGGTGATTATCCCGGCCACTGCCAGCACGGAAAGAATCTCGACCAGGGCTTCGAAATCCTCCTCGCCGAGCGCATCGTCGATCAGGAATTTCAGGCTCAGCGGCATGATGACGTTGAACAGCGTCTCGACCACCACGCCGAGGCCGACGAATGTCAGTATTTTCTTGTAGTTCTTGAGAAACGGTTTGACGAACGCGTAGATTGTCGCAAGGGCGCCGGCGGCTTCCTTCGCGGTAAAGACGACGAGGTCCTCGTCGTCCTCCTCATCGTCTTCGACGTCAAACTCGTCGTCACCATCATCATCTTCGTCGATGGAAGCAGGCGATGCAGCCGCCTTGTCGCGGACGGCCCGATCGGCCGCCACGGCGAGCTTGTTATCGAGTTCCGCCGCAACGGGATCATCCGCAGCAACGGGCATCTGATCATCCGATGACGGAGGCTTGGGGGCCATAAAACCAACCGATGCTGCACGGCCAGCATGACCGCAAAATCGAACCCGGTGATCTTGAATCACCGGGCCAAGCTTATGCGATCAGAACGAGATCGGCAAAGCAACCGCCAAGACAACGGGCCGCCTTGCGAACGCCGGAAGACGTGGTGAATGTGACAGCCCAGAGATGTTTAAACAGACCGCAGGATAAGTGCTCAGTCGTCGTCCGAGGTCACCTTGTCGAAGAACGAGTAACGCAGGCTGTCGGAGTCCGCGTACCACTGGCCGGGCCCCTTGTTGGCGGCCAGGGTCGCCTCCCAAAGCGCGTCCGTGCAGTCGCGGCGGTGCATCGAGAGATCGAACCCGTTGCTGAAAAACAGCTCCGACCATTCCCACCAGGTCCCAAGCTTCCTGACCCCGCGCAGCAGGTCATATTGATCGATCAGCGCCGCCGACATATCCGACGTTACCGATCCGAATAGAAGACCGGACTTCACAACCCGATTCAATTCGCGAACGGCGCGCGGCACCTGTTTTTCCGCGACATGGCACAGACTGGTTTCGAACACGAAATCGAATTCATCGTCCTTGAACGGCATATCGACGATCGATCCGAGCCTGCAATACTTCTTTAGCGCCTTCGGCGTTTTGGCATGGATCGCCCGGTTGTTTTCGATGCCCCAGGCATCTACCCCGCGCTCACGGAGCGCTCCAACCAGCTCTCCGCTGGCGGATCCCGCCACCAGGAGCTTGTAACCCCTGGCCCTGTTCCAGACGATTTTGATCAGATCCGTCAGATAGGCCGGATCGGAAAACCGGCTCCAGACCTCACTGTAAGGACCGAGCCCACGGTAATTCTCGAAATAATCCCGATCGATTTTGTCAGACGCGGACTTGCTGCCCTCACCGCGCGCGCGGCGCAGCCGCATCATCTCGGTGACGACGATATCGGTGGCGGCATCGGAAGAATCGAGCAGGCCGTTGAGTGTGGAATCGAACAGGTAATCGCCGACGACAACCAGGCCGGGATGCTGTTTTGGATCGGGCCGGTGATTGGTCATGACGTCGCGCGCCGGCATGCCGCCGGGGAGCGCATTCACCGATGAGAGCCAGCGATGGGTCTTGCCCTCGATGAAATGTGCCCGCGCGTCGCCGAGCGATGCCGGCAGAGACTTCAGCGCGGCATCGATCAGTTCCTGATCGCTCAGGTTGGCGAAAGCCAGCGCGTCGGAGCCAGCGATGAGCCAATTCAGCACGCCGTGCTTGCCGACATCGTGACGGGCGCCCTCATTGTAGACGCAGCAGCCGCCGAATGCTTCAGACATGAACCATGCGCCCGGAATCCTGTCGCCCCAGAACGGCGCGTCGAACAGGATCGAAACCCGCAAATAATGTGCGGGACGATCGAAATAGGCGACGTGCTTGACCATCGACTTGCGCAATAGTTCGCCGTCCCACCGCATGGTCGCGAGCCAGCTGTGCGGCAGACACATCAACACGAGGTCGAAATCCCGTGTCTCGGGTCCCTTGCCGTTCATCATGTTCAGCTGATAGCGCCCGGTTTCGGTCTTCCCGACCTTGAGAACCCGGTGATTGAGCTGGATATCCGCATCGACCTCTGACTGCAGGCAGTCAATCAACTGCTCATTGCCGTTCTGGATCGAATACAGGCCGATATAGCCGTCGACATCCATCACAAAGTTCTTCAGCGCATTCAGCCCGTTGGTGTTGTGGCTTTCGGTGGCAAGATCGGACCGCGCCATCGCCTTGAGGAAACGCTTGGCGGTCGGATCGTCCACCTCCTTGTCGAGCAACTCCTCGCAGCTAATGTAGGCCCACGGATGCTCGTTGTCGTGAGCGCCGACGCCTTCATAATATTCGATCGGGGATACCATTTCCGTGCAGCGCTTGCGGAACGCTTCGATCGCATCTGCGGTCTTGGCGCCGTATTTGCGACGCATGCCCGGGACATCGTTCAGCAATTCGCCATCGAGCTGAACCTGCTCGGCATCCATCGGAATGGTCTGCAGGCCGAAATGCTGTATCAACTCGCGCAGCGGATCGGGACCGGTCATCGAGTAATCGTAAATCTCTGCGACACCTGCTTCGTACATCGCCGGTGCCGAGTCGAACTTGCGCGTGAGGATCTTGCCGCCGACACGGTCGGACGCCTCGTAGATGGTGATGCGGCAAAGCTCGCCCAGTTTCCTTTTGAGGTACCAAGCGCTCATCAGGCCGCCAGGGCCGCCGCCAACGATTGCAAGATCGAGCATGTATTTCCGTATGTTTCTGCGTATTGCCGTGGTCGACCCGCTGCCTTCCACCTACTGCCGGAATCCGGGATTTAAGTTATTTTGCTAGAAGCGCTTTTCACCCTGAAGGGAAGATGAACAGGCCAATCTCATTACGGTACAGAATTGTCAAAAAAAGGCAAAAAGGCCGGCTTGCGCCGGCCTTTTCGGTAACATCCTGAATAGGTGCGACTTTATTCCGCGGGTGGAAGCGCCAAGGGTTCGACTTCCGGCGCCGCGGGCACAATCGTGGCCTGCTTTTCGCGTTCGTCGAGGATCAGCTTGTCGCGCTTGACGGCGACTTCGCGGATTTTGGCCATCGACGCGCCGGTGCCCGCCGGGATCAGCCGGCCGACAATGACGTTCTCCTTGAGCCCCTCGAGCGGATCCACCTTGCCGTTGACAGCGGCTTCGGTGAGCACCCGGGTGGTCTCCTGGAACGAGGCCGCCGAGAAGAAAGAACGGGTCTGCAAGCTCGCCTTGGTGATACCGAGCAGCACCGGCGTTCCCGTCGCGATCTTCTTGCCCTCTTCCTTGGCCTTGGCGTTGATCTGGTCGAATTCGATCTTGTCGATCTGTTCGCCCGAGATCATGTCGGTCTCGCCCTGGTCGGTGATCTCCACCTTTTGCAGCATCTGACGGACAATCACTTCGATGTGCTTGTCATTGATCAGCACGCCCTGCAGCCGGTAAACCTCCTGGATTTCGTTGACCAGATAGGCCGCGAGTTCCTCGATGCCCTTGATCGCCAGAATGTCGTGCGGCGCCGGATTGCCTTCGACGATGAAGTCACCCTTTTCGACGATGTCGCCATCCTGCAGATGGATGTGCTTGCCCTTCGGAATGAGGTATTCGCGCGTCTCCTCATTCTTGTCCATCGGCTCGATCGAGATGCGGCGCTTGTTCTTGTAGTCGCGGCCAAAGCGGATGGTGCCGGCGATTTCCGCGATGATCGCCGCGTCCTTTGGCTTGCGGGCCTCGAACAATTCGGCCACCCGCGGCAGACCGCCGGTGATGTCGCGGGTCTTGGCGCTTTCGGTGGAGATACGCGCCAGGATGTCGCCGGTCTTGACCTTGGCACCGACGTCGACCGACAGAATCGCGTCAACCGACAGCATGTAGCGGGCCTCGCCACCGCGCGCGAGCTTGAGGATTTTGCCATCCTTGCCCTTGATCACGATGGCCGGACGCAAATCCGCCCCGCCCCGTGACGTGCGCCAATCGATGACGACGCGCTTGGCGATACCGGTGGATTCGTCGAGCGTCTCCGAGATGGACTGACCTTCGACCAGATCCTCGAACCCGATGGTACCCTCGACTTCGGTCAGAACCGGCCGCGTATAGGGATCCCATTCGGCAATGCGCTGGCCGCGCTTGACCATGTCGCCTTCATCGACCCGCATCCGCGCGCCGTACTGAATGCGATGGGTCGCCCGCTCGGTGCCATCGGCATCGGTCACGGCGACCACCATGTTACGCACCATCGCAACCAGATGGCCTTCGCCGTTCTTGGCGATCGCCCGGTTCTTGATCGTCACCTTGCCGTCGAAATTCGACTCGATGAACGACTGCTCGTTGATCTGCGCCGCACCGCCGATGTGGAACGTGCGCATCGTGAGCTGGGTGCCCGGCTCGCCGATCGACTGCGCGGCGATGACGCCGACAGCTTCGCCATGATTGACCGGTGTGCCGCGGGCAAGATCGCGGCCGTAGCATTTGCCGCAGATGCCGTTGACGAGTTCGCAGGTCAATGCCGAACGAATCTTCACTTCCTGGATGCCGGCCTGCTGAATGGCGTCGACATGCGTCTCTTCCATCAGCGTGCCGCGCTTGACCACGATCTTGTTGGTCGCGGGGTCGCGCAGATCCTCGCCGTTGGTGCGGCCGAGGATACGCGACGCCAGCGACGCCACCACCGTGCCGGCATCGATGATGGCGCGCATCTTGATGCCGAGCTTGGTGCCGCAATCATCGGCTGTGATGATGCAGTCCTGCGCCACGTCGACCAGACGACGCGTCAGGTAACCGGAGTTCGCGGTCTTCAACGCGGTATCCGCGAGGCCCTTGCGGGCGCCGTGGGTCGAGTTGAAGTATTCGAGCACCGACAGACCTTCCTTGAAGTTGGAAATGATCGGGGTCTCGATGATCTCGCCGGACGGCTTGGCCATCAGGCCACGCATGCCGGCAAGCTGCCGCATCTGGTCCTGCGAGCCGCGCGCGCCGGAGTTCGACATCATGAAGATCGAGTTGATCTGGGCCTCGCCGCCTTTCGGATTCTTCTTAACGGCGGAGATTTCCGTCATCATGTCTTCGGAAATCTTCTTGGTACACTTCGACCAGGCATCCACGACCTTGTTGTACTTCTCGCCGTGGGTGATCAGGCCGTCATTGTACTGCTGCTCGAATTCCTTGGCGAGCGTGCGGGTGTCCTCGACGATCTTCCACTTCGATGCCGGCACCACCATGTCGTCCTTGCCGAACGAAATGCCGGCCTTGAACGCGTTGTAGAAGCCGAGCGCCATGATGCGGTCGCAGAAGATCACCGTCTCCTTCTGACCGCAGTGACGATAGACCTGATCGATGACGCCGGAGATTTCCTTCTTCGTCATCAGCTTGTTGATGACGTCGAACTGCATCTTCGGCGATTTCGGTAGCACCTGGCCGAGCATGGCGCGGCCAGCCGTGGTCTCGTACCAGCGGGTCACCGGCTTGTTGTTCTCGTCGACCCCCTGCCAGCGATACTTGATCTTGGTGTGGAGGTGGATGACCTTGGAATGCAAGGCATGCTCGATCTCGGCCATCTCGCCGTACAGCTTGCCTTCGCCCGGCAGGCCTTCGCGCAAGATCGACAGATAGTAGAGGCCGAGCACGATATCCTGCGACGGCACGATGATCGGCTGACCGTTTGCCGGATGCAGGATGTTGTTGGTCGACATCATCAGCACGCGCGCTTCCAGCTGCGCTTCCAGCGACAGCGGAACGTGCACGGCCATCTGGTCGCCGTCGAAGTCGGCGTTGAACGCGGCGCACACCAAAGGATGCAGCTGGATCGCCTTGCCTTCGATCAGCACCGGCTCGAATGCCTGAATGCCGAGGCGATGCAGCGTCGGCGCGCGGTTCAGGAGCACGGGATGCTCGCGGATCACCTCGTCGAGAATGTCCCAGACCTCCGGACGCTCTTTTTCGACGAGCTTCTTCGCCTGCTTCACCGTGGTGGACAGACCCTTGGCGTCGAGCCTTGAATAGATGAACGGCTTGAACAATTCGAGCGCCATCTTCTTCGGCAGGCCACACTGGTGCAGCCGCAGTTCGGGACCGACCACGATGACCGAACGGCCGGAATAGTCGACGCGCTTGCCGAGCAGGTTCTGGCGGAAACGGCCCTGCTTGCCCTTCAGCATGTCGGCAAGCGATTTCAGCGGCCGCTTGTTGGCACCGGTAATGACGCGACCGCGGCGGCCGTTGTCGAACAATGCGTCGACAGCCTCCTGCAGCATGCGCTTTTCGTTGCGGATGATGATGTCAGGCGCGCGCAGCTCCATCAGCCGCTTCAAACGGTTGTTGCGGTTGATGACGCGGCGGTAGAGATCGTTGAGATCCGAGGTTGCGAAGCGGCCACCATCGAGCGGCACCAGCGGACGCAAGTCCGGCGGAATCACCGGCACCACCGTGAGGATCATCCACTCCGGCTTGTTGCCGGAATAGCGGAAAGCCTCGACGATCTTCAGGCGCTTGGCGAGCTTCTTGTGCTTGATGTCGGATTCGGTTTCCTGCATCTCGACGCGCAGGCTCGCCTCGAGCTTTTCGAGCTCAAGTCCCTTCAGCAATTCGCGGATCGCTTCCGCGCCGATCATGGCGGTGAAGCTGTCCTGGCCGTATTCGTCCTGCGCCTTCAGGTACTCATCTTCCGACAGCAGCTGACGATCCTTGAGCGCGGTGAGACCGGGCTCCAGAACCACGTAATATTCAAAATAGAGAATCCGCTCGAGATCCTTCAGCGTCATATCGAGCAGCAGGCCGATGCGGGAGGGCAGCGACTTGAGGAACCAGATATGCGCGACGGGCGCGGCGAGCTCGATATGGCCCATGCGCTCGCGCCGGACCCGCGACAGCGTCACTTCGACCGAGCACTTCTCGCAGATGATGCCCTTGTACTTCATGCGCTTGTACTTGCCGCAAAGGCACTCGTAGTCCTTGATCGGGCCAAAGATACGCGCGCAGAACAGGCCGTCACGCTCGGGCTTGAAGGTACGATAGTTGATGGTCTCCGGCTTCTTGATTTCGCCGTAGGACCACGACAGAATCTTCTCCGGAGACGCGATTGAAATCCGGATCTGGTCGAAGACCTGAGCCGGCGTCGTCGGATTGAAAAGATTCATAATTTCTTGGTTCATGGTCTTCTCCTCGCGTGCCGATCGTCACCGGCAGCAAATTCGAAAATTCTTTTGTAGCCACGCGCCCTGCCCAACGTCCGAGCGAAGCGCGGATGCCCGGCCCAAAGGCCGGGCATGATGCTTTAAGTTACTCTGCGGCCT
The DNA here is from genome assembly GCA_963725555.1 of uncultured Pseudomonadota bacterium. GTDB lineage: Bacteria > Pseudomonadota > Alphaproteobacteria > Rhizobiales > Xanthobacteraceae > Bradyrhizobium. The sequence continues at coordinate 12,183 of CAVRYV010000014.1, forward strand.
CAGAGGTGGGACCGCCGACCTTGGAGTTGTGCAGGTCGACGTTGAGGCCCAGCGATCGCATTTCCTTGACCAACACGTTGAACGATTCCGGGATGCCCGCCTCGAACGTGTCGTCGCCGCGCACGATCGCCTCGTACACCTTGGTACGGCCGGCGACGTCGTCCGACTTCACGGTCAGCATTTCCTGGAGCGTGTACGCCGCGCCGTAAGCCTCAAGCGCCCACACTTCCATTTCACCGAAACGCTGGCCACCGAACTGCGCCTTGCCGCCCAGCGGCTGCTGGGTAACGAGCGAGTACGGTCCGATCGAACGCGCGTGGATCTTGTCGTCCACCAGATGATGCAGCTTGAGCATATAGATATACCCAACCGTCACCTTGCGGTCGAAGGCGTCGCCGGTGCGGCCGTCATAGACGGTCGACTGTCCGGAGGCGTCGAGCCCGGCAAGCTTCAACATCTCCTCGATGTCGGCTTCCTTGGCCCCGTCGAACACCGGGGTCGCGATCGGCACGCCGTGACGCAGATTGCCGCCAAGCTCCATCAGTTCGCCGTCGTTGAGCGACTTGATGGTTTCATCGTCGCCGTAGATCTTTTTCAAGGTCTCCTTCAGCGGCCTGGTGTCCTGCTTCGCGGTTGCAAGGTATGCGTCAACCGCCTGTCCGATGCGCTTGCCGAGGCCTGCACAGGCCCAGCCCAGATGGGTCTCGAGAATCTGGCCGACGTTCATCCGGCTCGGCACGCCGAGCGGATTAAGCACGATGTCGGCATGGGTGCCGTCCTCAAGGAACGGCATGTCCTCGATCGGAACGATCTTGGAGACCACGCCCTTGTTGCCGTGACGGCCCGCCATCTTGTCGCCGGGTTGAATCTTGCGCTTCACCGCGACAAAGACCTTGACCATCTTCATCACGCCGGGCGGCAATTCGTCCCCACGCTGCAGCTTCTCGACCTTGTCGAGGAAGCGCTGTTCAAGGCCCTTCTTCGATTCGTCGTACTGCTTCCGCATCGCCTCGATTTCGGCCATCAGCTTGTCGTTGGGGGATGCAAACATCCACCATTGCGACCGCGGATGCTCGTCCAGCACGGCGCGCGTGATCTTGGTGTCTTTCTTGAAGCCCTTCGGACCGGCGATGCCCTGGCGGTTTTCCAAGAGCTCCGCCAGACGGCCGTAGACGTTACGGTCGAGAATTGCCTGCTCGTCGTCGCGGTCCTTGGCAAGCCGCTCGATCTCTTCCCGTTCGATCGCCAAAGCGCGCTCGTCCTTGTCGACGCCGTGCCGATTGAAGACGCGGACTTCGACGATGGTGCCCTGCACGCCCGGAGGCACGCGAAGCGAGGTATCGCGAACGTCGGATGCCTTTTCGCCGAAGATGGCGCGCAGCAGCTTTTCTTCCGGCGTCATCGGGCTTTCGCCCTTCGGCGTAATCTTGCCGACCAGAATGTCGCCGGCGCGAACTTCCGCACCGATGTAGACAATGCCGGCTTCGTCGAGGTTCTTCAGCGCTTCTTCCGAGACGTTCGGAATGTCGCGGGTGATTTCCTCGGGACCAAGCTTGGTATCGCGGGCCATCACCTCGAATTCCTCGATGTGGATCGAGGTGAAGACGTCGTCCTTCACGATCCGCTCGGAGAGCAGGATCGAATCTTCGAAGTTGTAGCCATTCCACGGCATGAACGCGACCAGCACGTTGCGGCCGAGCGCGAGCTCGCCGAGATCGGTCGAGGGACCGTCGGCGATGATGTCGCCCTTTGTCACCTGATCGCCGACCTTCACCAGCGGACGCTGGTTGATGCAGGTCGACTGGTTGGAACGCTGGTACTTCATCAGCCGGTAGATATCGACGCCCGACTTGGTGGGATCGAGATCGTCGGTGGCGCGAATAACGATACGCGTGGCGTCGATCTGGTCGATCACGCCGGTCCGGCGTGCCGCGATCGCAGCACCGGAATCGCGTGCGACCACGCCTTCCATGCCGGTGCCGACAAACGGCGCTTCGGCGCGCACCAGCGGCACAGCCTGTCGCTGCATGTTCGAGCCCATCAGCGCGCGGTTGGCGTCGTCGTTCTCAAGGAACGGAATCAGCGCCGCGGCCACCGAAACCAGCTGCTTCGGCGACACGTCCATGTAATCGACCTTGTCCGGCGTGATCATCAGCACGTCGCCGGAATGGCGGCAGACCACGAGGTCGTCGGTGAAGCGGCCCTTGGCGTCGAGCGCCACATTCGCCTGTGCGACGTGGTAGCGGCCCTCCTCCATTGCCGAGAGATAGATCACCTCGTCGGTGACGCGGCCGTCCTTGACCTTGCGATACGGCGTTTCGACGAAGCCGTATTTATTGACGCGCGCAAAGGTCGCGAGCGAGTTGATCAGGCCGATATTCGGCCCTTCCGGCGTCTCAATCGGACAGATCCGGCCGTAATGCGTCGGATGCACGTCGCGCACCTCGAAGCCGGCGCGCTCGCGGGTCAGACCACCGGGGCCCAGCGCCGACAGACGGCGTTTGTGGGTGATTTCCGAGAGCGGGTTGGTCTGGTCCATGAACTGCGACAGCTGCGAGGAGCCGAAGAACTCGCGCACCGCGGCGGCCGCCGGCTTGGCGTTGATCAGGTCCTGCGGCATCACCGTGTCGATATCGACACTGGACATGCGCTCCTTGATCGCACGCTCCATGCGGAGCAGGCCGATGCGGTACTGGTTCTCCATCAACTCGCCGACCGAGCGCACGCGCCGGTTGCCGAGGTGATCGATGTCGTCGATCTCGCCCTTGCCGTCGCGCAGGTCGACCAGGGTCTTGATGACGGCAAGAATGTCTTCCTTGCGCAGCGTGCGATGGGTATCGGGCGCATCGAGTTCGAGGCGCATGTTCATTTTCACGCGGCCGACCGCGGACAGGTCATAGCGCTCGCTGTCGAAGAACAGCGACTGGAACATGGTCTGGGCGGAATTGATGGTCGGCGGCTCACCGGGACGCATCACGCGATAGATGTCGAACAGCGCGTCTTCACGCGTCATGTTCTTGTCGGCGTGCAGCGTGTTGCGGATGTAGGCGCCGACATTGACATGGTCGATGTCGAGCAGCGGCAGCTCCTTGTAGCCCTGCTCGTTGAGGGCCTTGAGCGACTTCTCGGTGATTTCTTCGCCGGCCTCAGCGTAGATTTCGCCGGTTTTCGGATTGACCAGGTCTTCGGCGAGGTAATTACCCACCAATTCCTCGTCCGAGAGGCGGAGCGCCTTGAGACCCTTTTCCTGGAGCTGGCGTGCCGCGCGCACGGTAAGCTTCTTGCCGGCCTCCAGCACAACCTTGCCGGTGTCGGCATCGATCAGGTCGTTGATGGTGCTGTAGCCGCGGAAACGGGTCGCGTCGAACGGCACGCGCCAACCGTCCTTGGTCCGCTTGTAACTGATCTTCTTGTAGAACGTGCTCAGGATGGTTTCGCCGTCGAGACCAAGCGCGAACATCAGCGACGTCACCGGGATCTTGCGGCGGCGGTCGATGCGCGCGAACACGATGTCCTTGGCGTCGAATTCGATATCGAGCCAGGAACCGCGATAGGGAATCACGCGCGCGGCAAACAGCAGCTTGCCCGACGAATGGGTTTTGCCCTTGTCGTGATCGAAGAACACGCCTGGCGAGCGATGCATCTGCGAGACGATGACGCGCTCGGTCCCGTTGACGACGAAGGTGCCGTTCATGGTCATGAGCGGGATATCGCCCATGTAGACATCCTGCTCCTTGATGTCCTTGACCGACTTTGCGCCGGTTTCCTCGTCGATATCGAACACGATCAGGCGCAGCGTCACCTTCAGCGGCGCGGCATAGGTCATGCCGCGCTGGCGGCACTCATCGACGTCATATTTCGGCGGCTCGAATTCATAACGAACGAATTCGAGCATCGACGTGCCCGAAAAATCCGAGATCGGAAACACCGACCGGAACACAGCCTGCAAGCCTTCGTCCAGCCGTCCGCCGACCGGCTCATCCACCATCAGAAACTGGTCATAGGACGCCTTCTGAACCTCAATGAGGTTCGGCATCTCGGCGACTTCCTTGATATGTCCGAAGAATTTGCGAACGCGTTTGCGACCGGTGAATGTCTGCTGCGCCATCGTGGCCTCTCATTGCGTCGCCCGTCAGGGGCGATCCTTCCGAAGCGCGATTGGCATCGCCCCCGGGTTGAATTTCGACACGCTTCGAAACTTTGAAGCTCCATGTCAGGATTTTAATCCTGAAGCGGTGCGCCAGACTTTCAAAACGCAAAACGACGCGCGGGGCGCTTGACCGCACCCGCCCGTCCAAACCTGCCTCGTCACGGACTGAAAAAGCCCGAAATTTGCCTGTCTCCCAACGGCTTGCGCAGAAACGCCGCCGTTCCCGCTGCCAACCGTGTTTTCGTGCTGCCGTCCCGATATGGGATGGCAATCGTGGAGATTCGAGGGGTATCCCTTCGAATCTCCACACATTCTTGTGTATAACGTGCGCCGGGTTGTACCGTCTCACGTCGGTTTGATCCTCCCGGACCGCGCTCGGCTGAGCCTCGCTGGTTCGGGATTTCGCCGAATTGACCTGCGGTTACTTCAGCTCGACCTTGGCGCCAGCCTTTTCGAGCTGAGCCTTGATCTTCTCGGATTCGTCCTTGTTGACGCCTTCCTTCACAGCTTTCGGCGCGCCCTCGACAAGGTCCTTGGCCTCCTTGAGGCCGAGACCCGTGATCGCACGGACTTCCTTGATGACCTCAATCTTCTTCTCGCCAGCGGCCAAAAGAATGACCGAGAACTCGGTCTTTTCTTCAACCGGAGCCGCAGCGGCGGCGGCCGGACCGGCTACCGCGACGGCGGCGGCGGCGGACACGCCCCACTTTTCTTCGAGAAGCTTCGCGAGTTCAGCAGCTTCGAGGACCGTGAGGCCCGACAAGTCGTCAACAATCTTATTTAAGTCAGCCATTGATCTGTTTCCTTAAGCGTATCGGTTCGAACCAGGTTTGATTTGCGAAGGGGGTCAGGCCGCTTCGCTCTTTGAGGCATAGGCCTGAACAACGCGCGCAAGCTTGGCCGCGGGCGCCGTCGAGAGCTGAGCGATCTTGGTCGCCGGCGCTACCAGCAGGCCGACAATCTTTGCGCGCAGTTCATCGAGCGACGGCAACGCGGCAAGCGCCTTGACGCCGTTAACATCCAGGACGGTTTTACCCATCGATCCGCCCAGGATGACGAACTGTTCGTTCGTCTTGGCGAATTCGATGGCAACCTTCGGCGCGGCTACCGGATCGTTTGAAGTCGCGATCACGGTCGGCCCCTTCAACAGGGAACCGATGGCAACAACGTCCGTGCCTTCAAGAGCAATTTTGGCGAGACGGTTTTTCGAGACCTTCACCGACGCACCCGCCAGCTTCATCTGCGTGCGCAGCTTCTGCATTTGGGCCACGGTGAGGCCGGAATAATGGGCGACGACTGCCACGCTGGTGGCCTTGAAAAGACCGTTCAGCGATTCAACCGCGTCCTTTTTTGCCGCTCTTTCCACAGCAAGCTCTCTCCGGTTGGCGGCCTCTGCCGCGAGGCAGGACCGCCGGGTTGCACCCACCGTCCCACCTGAACCTGACCTCGAGACCTCGCAGTCTCAGGACACGTCGGGCAGGACGACATTTGAAAAGCCTGCCCTCCCGTGCCTTGGCGCGGGGTGTCGAGGTTCGAACCATATCCGCCACCCGTCGCAAGAGGCGCGACGTAAAGCGAAATCCGGTCTTCACCCGTCTATGCAGGCTAGTGAATTAAGCCGTTGTAGAAACTTGCGTTTCATCGCAGGCGCCTGCAGTCTCGGACAGGATCGAGGTCGCCCGGCAAGCCGAATGACCCCTGCTCACATTCCATCAAAAAGACGGCTTCCCTTCCTTTCGAGCAATCCATGCGGATGTCCTGAAAGGAATGGTCTCCTATCGAATCGAGATTTCGGAATGCGTGCACAGACGTGCCAGCAACAGCCAGCACGTCCGGAAGCGATTGTTTAACGAGTCTTTTCCGCGTTGCCAAGCGCTAATTCGCACCAATTTGCACCCACGAAATCCTCAAAATTCTCGGGCTGCCCCGTCACACATAGCCCCCACCGCTCGTCTTGGGCGCAGGAGGTTCCCATGCGGCGATTTATTGCAGCATTTTTTGGAGTTTTTTCGGTCGTCAACGGTTCCATCATGCTGCTTGCGGGCCCGTTGTGGTATGCGAGCGTGCCCGGAGCATCCGAGACCGGTCCCTATAATCCGCATTTTGTTCAGGACATAGGGGCTGCGTTCCTGGTCGCCGGTCTTGCGCTGGGGGCGCGGGCGTGGCGGCCCCAGTACTGGCCCGCGGCAGTTGCCGGCGCGGGTTTTATGGCCGCTCACGCGCTGATCCATCTCGTCGCGGTCGCTGCCGGCCACGATCATCACACCGGATTCGATCTGGCCGCAGTGGTGCTTCCGTCCGCACTCGCCCTCTATTCCGCCTTCCCAAACCGAGGAGAACGTCATGCGTAGTTGGATCGCGCGCCGCATGCTGCGCGCAACGAGCAAACGCTATGGTTACGATACGAGTTATCTTGAAATGATGCTCAGGGAATCGCCGTCCGGATTCTTCAAATTCGCATCCGTGATGAAGGCTGCCGGCCATCGCGAGGTGGTCCCGGTCGAAGCCTGTTTTGCGGCGAAACTGGTCGGCGCCCTGGCGGAGGGTTGCGGTCCCTGCACCCAGCTGGTCGTCGATATGGCCCTGGAAGCCGGAGTGCCGAAGGATCAGATCGAAGCGGTACTGCGCCGCGACCTGCGACTGATGAATAGCACGACCATCCTTGGATTCCGGTTTGCCGACACGGTGGTTGTTCGATCCGCCGACGACGAACATCGCGACGCCATTCGCGCCCGATGGGGCGAAAAAGGCCTGATCGACTTGACGCTGGCGCTTCAGATGGGCCGGATGTTTCCGATGGTGAAATCAGGTCTTGGTTACGCCAAGGAGTGCCGGCGGGTGACAGTTGGTGGACGCAGCGTCGATGTCGTCAAACAAGCCGCATGAAGGCGATCCGCTCGCGCCGTATCGGAGCCGGTTGCTCGGGCTTGCCTATCGCATGCTCGGCAGCCGCAGCGATGCGGAAGACGTGGTGCAGGATGCTTACCTCCGCTTCGCCGGCGCGCAGGACGTCCAGAATCCGGAAGCGTTCCTGGTCACCGTGGTGACACGGCTCTGCCTCGACCGGCTCAAGAGCGCCAAGACGCAACGGGAAATCTATGTCGGCCCCTGGCTTCCCGAGCCGGTCTTTGACGCCGAGGGGCTTTCGCCGGACGCGGCGACAGAATTGGCCGATGACCTCTCGTTCGCGCTACTGCTGGCCCTGGACCGGCTATCGCCGCTGGAGCGCGCGGCCTTTCTGTTGCACGACGTCTTTGACGTGCAGTTTTCAGAGGTGGCGCGGATGATCGACCGGACCGAAGCGGCCTGCCGACAGCTGGCGACCCGGGCCCGCCGCGCGGTGCGAGACGCTCGCCCGGCGCCATCAGCGACCCCGGACAATCACGCCCGTCTCCTGACCGCGTTCAGCGAAGCGGTTGCCAGCGGCGATGTATCGCGCCTCGCCGGGTTGCTGCGCGAGGATGCGATCGCATTGACCGATGGCGGCGGTCGCAAATCCGCGGCGCTGAATCCAATCAGGGGCGCCGACAAGATCGCACGTTTCTTCATCGCCCTGGCTGGCAAAAACAGCAACCGCTACATTCGCATCGAACCGATGACCATCAATGGAGCCATAGGGGCCCTGCTCTACATGGATGGTGAAGTCGATCACAGCCTGAGCCTGGCCATCGATGGTGACCGGATCGCCGCGATTTACATCGTGCGCAATCCCGACAAACTGCGTCACGTACCACGCATCAGCCAGCACTGAGCACAGCGGGCAGCGAGCTCGCCGGACATTCAACCCACGCGATGCGCGAGCGAGTTGCCCGCGAAAAACGCTTCGAGATTGGCGATCACGCAATCCTGCATCGCGATGTGCGCCTCGATGGTATGGCCACCGATATGCGGGGTCAGCACCACATTCGGAAAAGAAGTCAACGCATCCGGCGTATGCGGCTCGATGTCGAACACGTCAAGGCCGGCGCCGGCGATGGTCTTGTCGGTCAGTGCGGCAACCAGCGCCGGCTGATCGATCACCGAGCCGCGCGAGATATTGACGACATAGCCGTCCTGGCCGAGCTTTTGCAGGATCCCCGCATTGACGGCATGATGGGTATCCGAGCCGGCGCGAACCGCAATCATCAGCACCGTGCACCATTCGGCCAACGCTTCCAGGCTCGGGAAATAGCGATACGGCACATCATGTTTGCTGCGGCTGAAATAGCCGACCTCGGTCTCGAAAGCGGCGGCGCGCGCCGCGATCTTGCGGCCGATCTCCCCCATACCATAGACGCCGACGCGTCGCCCGGCGTTGCCGGGCTGCGGACTCATCAGCGATGACGGTTTTGCGGCGGACCAGTTGCCGCTTCGCACATAATCATCCGCCGGCAGCAAACGGCGCGTCACGGCCAGCATTAGCGTGACCGCCAGATCGGCGACGGCGGACGCATTCGCTGCCGGACTATGGCCGACCGCGATGCCGCGCCGGGCTGCCGCCGCTAGATCGACACCGTCATAGCCGGTGCCGTAACAAACGATCGCGCGCAGCGACGGCAGCGTGTCCATCGCGGTCGCACCCAGCGGCGTTCCTCCGGCGGTGATCAAGGCGCTGACGCCGGCAAGCTGTTCCCTGGTAAATGCTTCAGCTGGCGGCTTCCCAGCGGTGTCCATCAGATCGTAGCGCTGCCGGATGCGCGCCATCATTGCCTTGGGAAAGCGCGAATAGATCAAGACCTTGTCCGGCATCAACGCGTCCTGCTGGATTTTCAAAAAACAAGGGGCGGGACGGGTTGCCCCGTTCCGCCCTGGTTCGTCTCAAGCGGCTCGCAACCGAGCTAACCGAGCAGGCTCCCCGGCTCAACCTTCACGCCGGGTCCCATGGTCGAGGAAACCGCAACGCGCTGGATGTAAGTGCCCTTGGAACCCGATGGCTTCGCCTTAGCGACCGCGTCCGCGAGCGCCTTGACGTTTTGCACCAGCTTCTCTTCCGAGAATGACGCCTTGCCGATGCCGGCCTGCACAATGCCGGCCTTCTCGACGCGGAATTCGACCGAACCGCCCTTGGCGCCTTTGACGGCGTTGGCGATATCCATCGTGACGGTGCCGATCTTCGGATTCGGCATCATGCCGCGCGGTCCCAGCACTTTGCCGAGCCGGCCGACCAGCGGCATCATGTCGGGGGTTGCGATACATCGATCGAAATCGATGGTGCCGCCCTGCACTTTCTCAACCAGATCCTCGGCTCCGACCACGTCGGCACCCGCGGCCTTGGCTTCCTCGGCCTTGGCGCCGCGCGCGAACACGCCCACACGCAAGGTGCGCCCGGTGCCGTTCGGCAGAGTTACCACGCCGCGCACCATCTGATCGGCATGACGCGGATCGACGCCGAGATTGATCGCAATTTCGACCGTCTCGTCGAACTTCGACTTGGCGCGTTCCTTGACCATCTTGATCGCATCGACGAGCGGATAGAGCTTCTCGCGGTCGACACCCTCGCGGGCCTTCTTCAAACGTTTTCCGATTGCCATGATCCGTTACCCCGCAACTTCAAGACCCATCGAACGGGCAGAGCCCTCGACCATCTTCATGGCCGACTCGATGGTGTCGCAATTCAGATCCTTCATCTTCTTCTCGGCGATCTCGCGCACTTGCGCCAGCGTCACCTTGCCAGCCTTGTCGCGGCCCGGAGCTTTTGATCCGGACTGGATTTTGGCGGCTTGCTTGAGAAAGAACGACATCGGGGGCGTCTTCATCTCGAAGGTGAACGAACGATCGGCGTAGATCGTGATCACCACCGGAATCGGGGTATTCTTTTCTTCCTTCTGCGTCTGCGCATTAAACGCCTTGCAGAATTCCATGATGTTGAGGCCGCGCTGACCAAGCGCGGGTCCGATCGGGGGCGAAGGGTTCGCCGCACCGGCCGGCACCTGCAATTTCAGGTATCCGGTCACTTTCTTTGCCATATGTCACTCCTGTTGTGCCGACCGCAATCGGCTGTTTCAGGTTTTCGTGGTTCGGATCAAAGCGGCTGGCTACCGCCCTCACCTCCCACGGCCTTTCTCGTAAAGACGCACTTTGTGCTTTGGCACGCGAGATGCGCTTCACGCCTTTTCCGATCAGACCTTCTCGACCTGACCGAATTCCAGTTCGACCGGCGTCGCGCGCCCGAAGATCGACACCGCGACCTTCACGCGCGAGCGCGCCTCGTCGATTTCCTCGACTACGCCTGAGAACGACGCGAACGGTCCATCGGCCACGCGCACATTCTCGCCGATCTCGAACGAGACCGACGCCTTCGGGCGTTCCACGCCTTCCTGCACCTGATGCAGGATCCGCATGGCTTCGGCTTCCGAAATCGGCATCGGCTTGTTTTCCGCGCCGAGGAAGCCGGTGACCTTCGGGGTATTCTTGATGAGATGAAACGCTTCGTCGGTCAGCGTCATTTTGACCAGGACGTAGCCCGGGAAAAACTTGCGTTCGGCATCGACCTTGCGGCCGCGGCGCACTTCGGTGACCTTTTCGGTCGGCACCAGCACCTGCTCGAACAACTCTTCAAGCCCGCGCTGCTTCGATTGCTCGCGGATCAACTCCGCGACCTTCTTTTCGAAGTTCGAATAGGCGTGGACGATATACCAGCGCTTGTCCATCAATTGAGTTCCGGCGCTTGCCATCAGTGAATGCCGAGTAAAAAGGTGACGAGATAACGGATGACCTGATCCGCGGCGAAAAAGAAGATTGAAGCCAGCGCCACCATCACGAACACCATGATCGTGGTGATGGTCGTCTCACGGCGGGTCGGCCAGGTGACCTTGGCGGTCTCCGAGCGCACTTCCTGCAGGAATTTGAACGGGCTGAATGCCATCGTCGATGATCCGCGTCCGTCGCAAGACGATTTTCGGTTTAAAGGAATCCGAACAGCCCTCTTGCGCCCAGCCCTCTCTTGAAGGATGAGCCGGCAAGCGGGCTCGATTGTTCGGGGGATTTCAAAGCCGCGCCGGATATCCGTCAAAGCGGGCCGGCTGCAGGTGCCGCTATGTACTGCGGGAAGCGGCAAAGGTCAAGGCAGACGGGATTTGGGTCCAAGTTTGGGTCCAAACCCGCCGGCCCTGGTTGAGAGGCAACACACCTATCGCTTTTGATTATTCGCAGACATCCACGGCGCGGACCCGCCAGCCGTATGGCGTCATGACGCGCTGCCGAGCCACATAGCAGCCGCCGTAGCCGCCATTGTAACCGGCGTAGCCATAGGGGTAACCGTAGCCGTAGGGGTAGCCATATCCGTAGCCGTAGTAGCCACCATAATATCCGAGACCGACGCCTGCTGCTAACCCGTAGCCCCAGCCACGATAGCCGCCCCAGCCGCCGTGCCAACCACCTCCCCAACCACCTCCGTGGAAGCCGCCGCCCGAATCCACGGCCTCCTCCGCCGCCAAATCCGCCACCACCATGGCCACCGCCCCCGAAGCCACCGCCGCGGGCGGAAGCACCGGTCGCCGAACCCAAGCCAAGCACCGCCACGGCGATCAAAGCCAAAATCAATTTACGCAACCTGCCTCTCCTCGTTTGTGTTGGTTGTGCGTTCAGCGGCCGAAGATCATCGCGGCAACCGTGAAGACGGCCGCACCGATCCAAATAACAATAGCAGCTCTCTTCTCGGAGACGATCGGCGTCGGTTTCATGATCAGATAAACCGCATTGCAATCATTAGGTTCCGATGATGCGATCGGTAAGTCTTTGATAAAACTGGCAGGGGCGGCAGGGCTCGAACCTGCGACAACCGGTTTTGGAGACCGGTACTCTACCAACTGAGCTACACCCCTATGGGAACCAAGCGTCGCCGCTGATCTCGGCCGTTTCAAGCATAAGCCACGCCCCGATTGCAAGGGCGAAGCGGTTAACGCCCTGTTCAACCCAACTGTTCTGCGCCAAACTTGGCCATACCCCGAAGATATCGATCCGGCCAACGACAAGAGCAAGAGGGAGAGACACCATGACCGCGCAAACCGCCGCCAAACACCCCGCCGGCCCCGCGGACCCCGCCCCTCCCCGAGGCCAAGCCGGAATCGCTCGGGCTCATCTCCGGTTCGGTTGCAGCGCATGTCGGACGCCTTCAAGCGCGACATCGACAAGGGCACCACGCCGGGCGTGACCATGATGGTCGCGCGCCGCGGCCAGATCGGCTGGTTCGACGCGCTCGGCCGGCAAAATCCGACCAGCCCCGGCGCCGATGGCGCACAATACCCTGTTTCGCATCTTCTCCATGACCAAGCCGATCGTCTCCGTCGGCATCATGATGCTGCTGGAAGAAGGCTATTTCCTGCTCAACGATCCCGTCGCCAAATACATTCCGGAATTTTCGGACCAGAAAGTCGGCGTCGAAAACAACGGCAAGCTCGAACTCGTGCCGCTGAAGCGGCCGATCACGATCCAGGATCTGTTGCGGCACACCTCGGGCATCGCCTACGAGCATACCGGCAACGGCCTGGTGCAGCAGCTGTACCAGCAGTCGCGGCGTGCGCAGCCGCAAGATCACCAATGCCGAACACGCCGACCATCATCGCGGGCATGCCGCTGATGTGCCAGCCGGGCGCCGAATGGAACTACAGCCGTTCCACCGATATTCTCGGCCGCCTCATCGAGGTCGTCTCCGGGAAAACCCTCGGCGCATTCCTGACCGAGCGAATCCTCGCACCCCTGCAGATGGCCGAGACCGCGTTTCACACCGGGCCTGAGAATGCGGATCGTCTCGCCGAGCCGTTCCCGGTCGATCCCTGGACCGGTGAAAACGTGCAGCTCTTCAACATGCTGGAAAAGCCGGCGATGGAATCCGGCGGCGGAGGTCTGGTCTCCACCACCATGGATTATGCGCGGTTCTGCCAGATGCTGCTCAATGGCGGCATGCTCGACGGCAACCGGATCATCGGCCGCAAGACGCTGCAGCTGATGGCGTCCGACCATCTCGGCGCCAACGTCAAGCTCGAATCCCATCTGGTGCCGGCGGGTCACAGCTTCGGGCTCGGCTTTGCGGTGCGAACCCATGGAAGGCATGGCGCCGTTCGCGGGCTCGGTCGGCCAGTTCTTCTGGAGCGGGATGGCCGGGACCTTCTTCTGGATCGATCCGAAGGAAGAGCTGTTTGCCGTCTTCATGTCGCAGGGCCCGGGCCAGCGCGAATATTTCCGTTCGCTGGTGCGCAGTCTCGTCTACGCGGCGGTGGAGTGACGCCGCCCTTACGTGCCCGGATGCTCGCGCCGCGATTACGGCGTGATGCGCGCTGATCCGGGCCCATACCGCGAGTAGTCGTCGCAGATCCCGGCTCTGCGGAGCAGCGTGACCGGACGATGCTTCGCATCGCCGGGAGAACGCTGCACCGTTTCCGGGACACGCCTCAACTAATCGTGGCGCCGCCATCGATGACGATGGTTTGCCCGGTCGTGAAACTTCCCGCCGCCGAGGCCAGAAACACCGCCGCACCTGCGATTTCATCGGGCTCGCCGATGCGCAACAGCGGCGAGCGCGCGGTCGAGGCCTTCAGCGTTTCCGGATTGTCCCACAGCGCCTTGGCAAAGTCGGTCTTGATCAGGCCCGGCGCGATGCAATTGACGCGGATGTTGTGCGGGCCATATTCGCAGGCGAGATTGCGCGCGAGCTGCATGTCGGCGGCCTTCGAAATCGCATAGGCGCCGAGCACCGTCGAGCCCTTGAGGCCGCCGATCGACGAGATGATGGTGATCGAGCCGTCCTTGCGCGCGATCATCTGCGGCACCACGAGGCTGATCAGCCAATGATTGGCGACGATGTTGTTGTCGAGAATCTTGCGGAACTGATCGTCGGAAATTCCCGCCTGCGGCCCGTAATAGGGATTCGACGCGGCATTGCAAACCAGCGTGTCGATCTTGCCGAACACGCGGGTGGTTTCTTCGGTGAGATTCTTCAGATCATCCTTGGTGGAGATATTTGCGGCCACCGCCAGCGCAACCTGCTTGCCGGCCTTATCGTTGATCTCTTTCGCCACCGCGTCGCAGACCTGCTGCTTGCGCGAGGAGATCACCACCTTGGCGCCATGCTCGGCCATCCTTTCGGCGATGGCGCGGCCGATGCCGCGCGAGGAGCCGGTGATGACGGCGACTTTTCCGGTCATATCGAACAAGGTCATGCGTTTCTCCCAGATTAAAGTTTGCGATTTCGATTTTGAGCTAAGCAACGTTCACGGCGTCAGACAACAGCGCTTCAGGCAAGCTTGGTTTCCGGTACGATTTCGGGACCTGCCGGCTGATGCATGGCGGCGTGCCTGGCATCCGCGATCCAGGGCTGCTGGTTGACCATCGGAAGCCGCCAGCTCGGTATGGCCGGCGCTGGCGAAATGATCGAGCCGCGTCACCGAGCAATTGTCGATGTCGAAGGCAAGCCCCTTGTCGGGCTGGCCGCCGAGCGCAAGACCGACCGCGGCCTTGATGGTGCCGCCATGCGCGACGGCGATCACGTCCTTGCCGGCCGCTTCGACATTGATGCGCTCGATCGCACCCTTCACGCGATGATAGAGATCCATAAAGCTCTCGCCGCCGGGCGCGGGCACATCGATATCGGCGAACCAGTGGCTGCCGGTCGGCCGGCTGGCGAGGAATGCCGCGCGATTCATGCCCTGCCACTGGCCGAGATGCTGTTCGGCGAAGGCTGCGACGTGAGGCATCGCCGAAGGTTTTGGAAATCCGGCGGCCCAAATCGCGTCCGCGGTCTGGTGCGTGCGCATCAAGCTGCTTGCATACCATACCGCATTGCGCGGCAGAATTTTTGCGACCGCCTCGAACACCTCACGATCGCTGGTATCGCAAGCGATATCCTTCTGGCCGTAGATGTTGCCGCCGTCACTGCGGACCGGCGCATGGCGCACCCACCACCAGCGCGTTGCGACGACTGCCGATTTGTCTTTGTTGGACATCGCAAGGCTCCTTCAATACTGTGCCGTGTCGTACGTCAGCGCAGGCATCGTCTCAATAGCGTTGACATGACGTCGGCGTTTAAAATCTTGTTTGAAATTCCGTGGTGCGGCAAGCGCCGGTCCGCATAAACGATCAGGGAGAAGTTCATGGGCCGCCTCGAAGGCAAATCCGTCATCATTACCGGCGCCGGCAGCGGCATCGGCCGCGCCGCGTCGCTGCTGTTCACCAAGGAAGGCGCCAGACTGATCGCGGTCGACCGCACCGAAGGCGTCAAGGAAACCGTCGAGCAGGTGCGCAAGGCCGGCGGCACCGCGGAAGCCGTGATCGCCGACGCCGGCTCGGAAAAGGATGTGATGGCCTTTATCGCCAAGGCGGTGTCCGCCCATGGGCGGCTCGACGCCATCTGGGCCAACGCCGGCATCAGCGGTGGCCTGGTGCCGATCGCCGAGCAGACGGTGGAGCATTGGCAGGAAATCCTGCGCATCAATTTGATCGGCCCGTTCCTGGCGGTCAAATATGCCATGCCGCATATGGTCAAGCAGAAATATGGCTCGATCGTCTGTACCGCGTCGGTGGCGGGCCTGAAATCCGGCGCCAGCGGCCATCCCTATGCCGCGAGCAAAGCCGGCGTCATCAGCCTGGTGCAGACAACAGCCTATTCGCTGTCCGGTACCGGCGTGCGGATCAATGCGGTGTGTCCGGGCCTGATCGAAACCGGCATGACCAAACCGATCTTCGACAACGCCAAAGAGCGCGGCACCGATGGCAAGATCGGCCAGCTCAACCCGCTCAAGCGCGCCGGGCAGCCGCATGAACTGGCGGCAATGGGATTGTTTCTCGCCAGCGACGATGCGTCTTACGTCAACGGCCAGGCCATTCCGGTCGATGGCGGTCTGACCGCCTCGATGCCGTATGCGGGCAAGCCTATTTAGGTTTGATTGCGCTGGTCGTCCCTGCGGAAGCAGGGCCCATACGCCGTGTCGTCGAGTTCCGGGTGAGGTCGACATCCTTGTTGCACCGTCGCGTTACACCATAGGCGCCAGGGACTATGGATCCCTGCTTTCGCAGGGACGACGAAAGTAACGCCGTCATTGCGAGGAGCGAAGCGACGAAGCAATCCAGCTCTCTGTGCAGCTTCTGGATTGCTTCGCTTCGCTCGCAATGACGCTGTTCAATTCAGACACGCTTCCACATTCTCGCGGCGCGATGCGTCCGAGTTGTGCAAAATTCCTTCGCCTCGAAAAATCAGAGGGCGCAGGGCTACCCAAAGAGGGGAGCAGGGAAAGCCGGGTGCCCGTTGCACCCGCGGCCTCGCGTGCAAAGGTAAAAAGCACGCGAGTATTGACCACAGGTTCACCGGGACACCCGGCCTTCCCTGCGCGATGGTTTTAACGGTTTCCTTCGTGCTCTCCCTGGTGACCGGGCTTTGTTGTCACCATCGCCCGTGAAAATCTCTTTCACCGACTTGACGCCAGCGTCGGGGCGTCAGGACCACACGACTTCGCCGTCCGCGTCAGCACCGTTCGTCCGCGAAAGATTTGCGCTGCGCTGCTGCCGCGTCCATCGCATCCCGCACCCAACGTCCGTGACGATCGCGATACGCCCCTCAAGCGGGACGGGATGGCCGCGTTGTAGAAGTGATTTGGGTCAAAAGAGAACAGGAATGTTTTTGCGAAGGGGGCTGGACAGCCGGATCGGTGATTTGCCCGACGAGGCACAATCACGTCTGCGGAGGCCGACCGTCGCCAAAATATACCTTCCTCGACCGGCCCCGACGTCTTTCAAGTGCCGGGCTTTGATAGTTACACTGCCTTGTTCCGGCCTTTGACCAGGCGTTCGACGGCGCGAGTTTATTTCGCTCTTTCCGACGCGCAGCGAGAAGCGGAGACGCCATGTTCCCAACACTGTCATTTGGAGACCGGGAATTCTCTCCCGAGGAAATGTGCGCTCGATCCGCACGGGTTGCGGGAGCGATGGCCGACGCCGGTCTCAAAGAGGGCGATACGATTGCCCTTTTGTTGCGCAATGAACCGGCGCTGATGGATGTGATGCTGGCCGCACGTCAGCTCGGCCTCTACTTCACACCCCTGAATTGGCACTTCAAAAGTGAAGAAGCGGAATACATCATACGCGACTGCGGTGCGAAAGCCCTGTTCGCCCACTCTGATTTGTTTCCGCAAATCGCCGATGGTGTCCCGCCCGACGTTCCCGTCTTTGCGCTTCGGCCGCATCCGCTCACGGCTGCTTCCTACAATATACAGGAGTCATCGACAGGCATCCCGAATGGGACGCGTGACTGGGCAGCTCTCGTCGCCGCGGCTGATCCGCTGGCGACAAACGCGACGATCCCGCGCGGGATGATCGCGTATACATCCGGGACGACCGGCAGACCGAAAGGTGTCCGTCGTTTTCCTCCTTCCCCGGAAGAAGCGCCGGCTTTTGCCGAGTTAATGACGCAGATGTTTCAACGAGGATGGGGCCTTTCACCTGACGCTCGCTGCCTGATCTCCGCCCCGCTCTATCACAGTGCTCCCTGTGTATCGTCGCTTATGATCGCGCAACTTGGCGGTTGGCTGCGGCTAGAGCCAAGGTTCGACGCGCAATCGACGCTTTCGACCATCGAACGCCTGCGGATAACCCATCCGTACCTTGTGCCGACGATGTATGTCCGACTGCTCCGGCTTCCTGAAGACGTACGGAATAGATACGACCTCAGCTCGGTCAAGTTCGTGAGTTCGACGGGCGCGCCATGTGCGCCGGACGTCAAGCGCGCCATGATCGATTGGTGGGGCGATGTTATCAACGAAGCCTATGCGTCCAGTGAGACAGGCTACCTCACCGCGATCTCTTCCGCTGAAGCCCGCCTCAAGCCCGGCTCAGCCGGGCGATCAATCGACGGTGTGTCTATCAAGATTGTGGACGATGACGGCAACGATGTAGCGGCTGGTGTAATCGGCAAAATCTATGCCCGACATTTCGTGACGTCGCGTTTTACTTATATCAATCGCGAAGCCGATCGTAAGGCCGTCGAAAACGATGGATACGTCACGGTGGGTGACATCGGCTATCTTGACGATGAGGGATATCTCTACGTCTGCGATCGGAGAACAGACCTGGTGCTGTCAGGCGGCGTGAACATCTATCCGGCTGAAATAGAGCAGGTACTTATCGGCATGCCCGGGGTGGCCGATTGCGCGGTGTTCGGCATCCCCGATGCTGAATTTGGCCAATCACTCGTCGCCATGGTGCAAACGAGCGAGGATGCATCGCTGACAGCGCGACAGGTTCAGGAATTCCTTTCGAAGAAGCTCGCAAACTTTAAGGTCCCGCGAATTGTCGAATTTCGGGACTCTCTCCCGAGAGAGGACACGGGAAAGATATTCAAACGCCGACTTCGAGAGGAATACGCGACACGCCAATAAAGGTAGCAAGTTTAGTCCGCAGCCCCGAATTGGAACCCCTTCCCTTTCGAAGCGTGGTCGCGCGCCAAGGCGCTGATCCGTGGCAGGGCACAGGTCCGCGTTGCGCGTTAACCTTACACTTTAACTAATAATTAATTACGTATTTGCGGGCGTGAAATGCCCGGCCTAGCGTGCACTGGAGTGCTGCTCAGCAACCAACCAACCGGTGCGTACCATGACGTATAGAATGTATGGGGTGTTTTCCGCATCTCTGACCGTAATTGCGCTGATGCTCGCGACCAGCGACACATTCGCCCGCACCGGAGCAGCGCCGCATGGCGTGTCAACTTCGGCGCATTCGATTTCGCACCCGTTATTGGCCCGATCGCACCGGCATCACAACAACCGAGGGACGTACTGGCCGGGCGTTGGGGACGGCTATTATGAGCCATCGACCGGCGAACCCACGGCAGATGTCACGCAGCCACCATCAGGCGACGTTCATTACACCTATGATGTTCCCTGGGATTGGGCACATCGATATCCGCCGGCCGTGACACCTTCTGAACGACCCTATGTGCCGAGTTGCCCGACGGAGACCATTTCAGTTGCCGGGCATGACGGTAAAAGACAAAGCGTCAATATCACGCAGTGCTTCTGATAGCGGCGCTTCGCGCGCGGGGGCGTGAACTCATTAGCGCGTGGCCAAAGGTGGTCCGCTTTTTGGCGCAATAACAGACATGGCCAGACTTGCTGCCAGTTCGACCCCGTCGCGAATGACCCTGAACGGACCTCGCGCTATTCTCGTCTAGCCGAGGCAGAAGCGGGCACTCTCCGTCTCATGCCTGATCCGTCCCGGACTTACGCCTTGGCGGCGTTCTGTGCAGCCTCGAATACATCGCGTGCGGACGTCGTACCCGCTACGTGCTCCGTACCCTCGACCCCAAGGTCCATCCATCCTGCATTCACGGCCTCAAACATTTCTTCGGCAGGTCCGGTGTGGCCCTTCGGGATGCCGAATTGCTCGAACGCTTCCGCCCACCCTGCACGCGGGACTGCAAAGGCTTTCACGTCGAGATTCAGGACTTCACCCAATTGCTCCGCGACTTCATCCGCGGTGACCATCGAACCAAGCTCGACGACGCGCTGCCCTGACCACGCTGGCCCGGTCAAAAGGGTTGCGACCTCCGCGCCGATGTCGTTCGTCGCGACCATGGTCGATTTCCGGTTTGTCGGGTTGTAGTAGACCGGTAGCGTTCCGCCTTGGGCGACCTGCAAGCCGTAGAGGAAGTTTTCGAAGAATCCACCTGCGCGCACAAACGCGATTGGCGATATCAGGTCGCGAAAACCTTGCTCCAGAAGCGACAATGCCGTGATCATCCCGAGCCCGCTGGTCCTGTTCGCACCCATCGACGAAAGCGCAACCACTCGCGGCGGCGCTGCCTTGGTGAGCGCCTCGACATAGTTCGCAATCACGACCTTGGCTTCTTTGTAATCGGGCGAGGGAGCCCAGACGGCCGGCAACATGACAAACGCGCCTTCGACGCCTTTGAGCGCCCGCTCGATGGCTGCCGAATCATTCCAATCACCGTCAACCAGTTCCACGCCCCGGTTCGCCCAGCTTGACGCCTTCTCGCGATTGCGGACCAGCGCGCGTACTTCCTTGCCGCGCGCCAACAGATGTTCTGCCGTTGCGCCGCCCACTTTTCCCGTGATTCCCATTACTAAAAACATGTGTTTTCTCCTGATCTTGAGGGACAGAGCACTGCCCCGTTGGTTCAACGGATGAGCGGCAGAATGGCCCGGATACGGGGATCGCGCGCGTAGAGGCCGCCCCATGTCATCGCGCCCAGAAGCAGGGAAATGATTTCCGGCGGCGACCCCAACTCACCGATGCGGACATGGGCGCAGATGGCACCTCCCAAAAAGCCCGTCACCAGGATCGCGCCGAGGACGGCGGTGGCCGGGATGGCGTAAAGGATGGCGCAGGCGAGTATGATCGGACCCACGACACGGGTCAGGTCCATCGCGAACCCGGTTTCCTGCAACATGCTCGCGATCTGTGCCGGCGCGAAAAGCTGAATAGTGCCGTCTGCCACCAGAGCGATAACGACAATCGCGCTCATTATCCGGCCGGCCCACAGGGCGCGATGCAAGGTCATGGTTTCAGGCACCTGATGCAGGTTCATAGTTTCGGACACTTGTCATTCTCCGATGGGGGATCCCATATTCGGAGCTTATTGTGTCTCTTAGGTATGATAAACACCGAGGAAATGAACTCACTGTTCTCTCTGTGGTGAACAATACCGAGGCACGAAAATGCAGAATCTCGAACCCATCCTCATTTTCATAACGGTAGCGGAAATGGGGAGCTTCACCCGCGCAGCCGATAGCCTGGGCATCCAGAAAGGGAAGGGCCTCAACGGCGGTCCGGAAGCTGGAAGAAGATGTCGGTGTCAGGCTTCTGCACCGGACGACGCGCAGCGTGCAGTTGACGGAAGACGGACGGGTATTTCATGCCCGTGCGCGCGATCTGCTCGCTGAAGTCGATGACCTACACTCGATGTTCGCAAGCGATCGCGTGGCACTCCGCGGGCGTTTACGGGTCGATCTTCCGACCGAGGTGGCGCGCACAACGATCGTGCCGGCCTTGCCGGATTTCATGGCGACTCACCCCGAGTTGGAGCTGGAGTTGTCGAGTACGGATCGGCAAGTCGATCTGGTTCAAGAGGGGTTCGACTGTGTATTGCGGCTTGGACCAATAGGGGACGAGACGCTGATTGCCCGTCCACTGGGCCTGTTGCGCATGGTCAACGCTGCCAGTCCCGCCTATCTGGCGCGCTACGGCGTCCCTCGATCGCTAGATGATCTCCGGCATCAGGAACATCGGACAATTCATTTTTCGACGATGCTGGGCGCAAGACCCTATGGATGGGAATATCCGGACGGCGACAGCTACGCGACGCTTCAGTTGCCGGGTGCGCTACACGTCAACAGCGCGCAGACCTACGAAGCCGCTGCCCTCGCCGGCCTTGGCCTGATTTCAGGCGCCACTCTTGGGGATTGGCCGATACTTAGAAAGTGGAGCGCTTGTGGAGATCATACCCGATTTTCGTCGCCGGGCGCTCGCCGTGTCCCTCGTCGTCGCACATCGGAGCAATCTGTCGCGCCGAGTCCGCGCATTCATGAAATGGATCGAAGGTGTGCTGACGCCGTATCTGGAATAGCGAGACGAACATCTTCGTCCGGCCCTCGAAATCAACATTTGAAGTTGTGTCTGTCCGTCGGCGGTCGGCGGCCCGTGCTCGCCATTACCGTCGAAGCGACCGAACGAAGCCTGACTTCGCTAGGGTGCATGAGTCCGGAAGTGGCACGTGGCGTCGTTTCACTGCTACGCGGCGATACGTCGGCTCTCCGGGCCATAGCGGACTTCGGGGAGCTGTCCGTCCAGCAAATCCACGAGTTCATGGCCTGGAACTCTTTCCGTTCCAATTGAATCGGAACGGAGGTTCTACTGCTTTATTTGACGCGCTTTCCGGACGCAAACCGGCATCCACCCTGCATCAAGTGCGGGGCCGGCTGTCGCTGGAAAGATGCTTTAATAGGTGACATTCAGTCTGACTTGAGTTTTTACGTTATAGACCGGGTAGTCCTTGATGATCGGCACGCCGAGTTCGAATGACAAAGCGACGTTATCAGCCAGTTTGCGGCCAATTCTGGCATCGAATGGCAGGAACAGCCGGCCGGTCTGGCCGGTAATCGGATCGCCGTAATTTATCCTGATATCCGCGCTCGGATAGAAGGTAATGAACCATCGATCGGGAAGACCAACGTTGAAGGTCGGCGCGAGCTGAAGATTACTGATATTTTTTCGTGTCGGATCGCCGGCGAAACTAACGGCGTATCGGACCACCGGCTCGAAATAGCTCGATGAGTTGATCTCCCACAAGGCATAACGCACTCCGGCCGCGGGCATGATCTGCCATTTGCCCGAGCCGAGCGCCTCGTCGCCGGTGGGAGCGATCAGCCGGGCGCCAAAGCCGACCGTCCAGCGTTGGTCCAAATTGTGGACGATGATGGCCTGCACATCGGCATCGCCGACACCCGTGAAGTAGTCACCATCAGGATTGCCGGGCAAAGCCGGCGTCTTGGCGAGCAGAGGCAGATCGCCGCGCAGCGCCAGGATCCAAAGCGGCGCGAGATCCAGCGAGTGATCCATTCGCAGATTGAGTGTCTCGGTCGTGACGTCAACCGTCGAACCCGACAAGCGGTCGCTTCCCGGGGCCGTCCTGTATTGATACATCATTTGAAACAGGTTCGCCGGAGGCCGAAACAGGTCATTGCCGGTGTTTGTATTTTGATCCTGAACGGCGGTCGCATTTTGAGCCAAGGCGACGCCTGGCGGCAGCGCCAGGACAGCGAAGCAGGCAACTTCGGATAAATACGCGGGCAACCAGCAGGGCGGCATCGCGGTCCACCGCTTCAGCGGAAAGATTCGCCTTCGCGGAAGGTGCCGCGCATTTGGTTGCAACTAGTGCCGAACGGCAATGCATCTCGTTTGCTGCTTACCTCTCCGATCCCTCAGCCCGCTCTAATCCGCAGACACTGCCGGTGCCACGCGCGGCAGGATGATCCTTATTTCCGTGCCTTCATCGGGTACGCTGTCGAGACTGACCCGGCCGCCCAGACAATTGGTGACGATCGTGTAGACAATGTGCAGGCCGAGGCCGGTGCATCCCAGATCGCGGCGGGTCGTAAAGAACGGATCGAAAGCTTTGCGCCTGACATCATAGCTCATGCCGCGGCCATTGTCGGAGAAACGAATGATGACATTCTCGCTGCCAGACTCCTGCACCTTGACGACAATGGCGCCCTTCCCGTCGGGAAACGCGTGCGTTACCGAGTTGAGAAAAAGGTTGGTCAGCACCTGCCCATAGGGACCCGAATAGCTGTTCATCGTCAGACCCGGCTGGCAGTCGACGTCGAGGGTCAAGCGCTGGTCTCTGAGACCCGGCCGCAAGCTCCTGATCACCTGCTCGGTGAGATCGCCGAGGTCGAAGATCCGCTGATTGGAGTAGTTCCGGTCGGTTGCCACCTGCTTGAACGACTGAATCAACTCGGCTGCATGATTGAGATTGGCCACCAATTGCGACGAGGCTTCCCGGGTGACCTCCAGAAACTCGTTCAGGGTCGAGCGTTTGAGAATACCTCGCCCCAGCTCATCCGCGATCGCGGCTGTCCTGCTTTCCAGCGCCGAGGCCACGGTCAGGCTGGTGCCCACAGGCGTGTTGATTTCGTGCGAAACTCCCGCCACCAGGCGTCCAAGGGCTGCGAGTTTTTCCGATTCAATCAGAAAGTTCTGGGTCTCCTGCAAATTGTGCAGGGCCGCTTCGGCCGCATCCCTCGCGCTGCTTAGCTCGCGTTGGCTCGCTTGCAGCGCCGCCACCGCGCGCTTGCGTTCGGTGACCTCCTCGGCTGCGACGTTGACACCAATGATCTCGCCGGTTGGGCTCCGCAGCGGATGCCAATAGGTTACCCACCACCGCTCCTCGGTTTGATCGGCGCGCTGGCCGGCAACCTCGATACCGGTGACGGAATCGCCCGTATTCCTGATCGATCGGACAATGTCTTCGACCGCATCCGCCAAGCCCGGCACGCAGTCCCGAACGGTGCGTCCCAGATGATCTTCAACGGAGATGCCGCATATTTCGGTGAGACGCTGGTTGATCTGGAGATAGCGGCAGTCGAGAGAAAGAACGGCAAGCCCTATCGGCGCGGTGTCATAGATCAGTTGCAGCGCCGGCTGCTGTGAAAGCGGCGCGCCGACGAGCGGCGAAGATTTCGCCGAGACACCCCCATGTTCCGTACTCGTCGACAACAACCGTTCCCCCGTCAGGATCAGCCTCTGCTTGACAGCGTCGCACTGCAACCCCGTCAAAATGGATTAACGTAGTTCGTAATCGCAATCTGCCGCAACAACACCTTGCGGATGATGTGGGCGGCCCTCACGCGATCGGTGAAAATCGCGGCGGTGCCGGTGCTGCCGGCCGGCAGGCTATCGGCGAGAGCCGTGTCGTCAAGCCTGATACGCGCGACAAACGGCGCCGCCTCGATCCCCTTCGATTGTACGGCGAGCCCGGAAGTCTGTACCTGCCCGGTCGCGATCGCCTGCAGCACGGTCTCCACCTTGCCGGTAAACACCTGGCCCGGAAGATATTTGAAGGTGACCTCGACGTCCTGCCCCGGCGCAACGTACCGCGCATCGATCTGGGCGAGTTCGACCCCGATCAGCGTGGTCGATGTATCGATGAACGCCATCACCGGCGCCAACGGCAGATTGGCGACGCGAGCGCCTTTGCGGAGCGCGACGTTGGTGACGTAGCCGTCGCCGGGCGCCCTTACGGTGGTCTTGTCGCGATTCCACTGCGCGCCTTCGAGCTGCGCCTTGAGTTGATCGACTTCGGCTTGCCGTTGTTCGACATCGAAGCCGCGACCGGCTTCGCGTTCGAACAATTGCGTCATCTGCGCCAGGCGTGTCGCCGAGAGTTTCAACTGCGCCTCGATCGCCTTGACCTGCGCATCATAAGGGACGGGATCGATACGGAAGAGGACGTCATTCGCCTTCAGCGGCACGTTGGCTGCGACCGGAACGTCGATCACCTCGCCGGCAACATCGGGAACGATGGCGACGGAGTTACGCACCACCACGGCGGATCCCTGCGGCGCGCCCCAACCCATCGGGATGAACAATCCGACCAGCAGAAGCAGGAACACGATGAACGGCGAAATCTTCCAGAACGAATTGAAGCGGACGATATGCAACTTCACCAGCAGGAAAAGAATGACGAGATAGACGTTGAGAAGGACAACGATCACGGCGCCGTCTCCTGCTTTCGCGCCGCGGGCACGTCGACATAGGCCCAGATCAGCGCGATCGGCCACAGCGCAAAACCACAGATCAGGGTGATCCACCCGGCCGCGGTCACGGCATCGGCCCATGGATGACCGCGGGTTTTCGCAATATGCCCGGGTAGCCAGCCGGCGATACAGAACACCCCGACCGCGCTGGCGGCGAGCACGATGAGGACGATCCAGGCGAAGATATCGAGACCGCTCATGAAACCTCTCTATACCTCCGGTCGCGGTTTCCGGCCGCTATGCTCAACACGCCGACTGCGCACGTTAGCTCCTTTGTTTTCGCGCGGCTCACTTCCGTCAGCTACTTCTCCGCCGGAAAAATCGTTCGCCAGTCCTGCTTCATATCCACGACGGTCCAGCCCTTCGCCGTAGCCTCGTCGAGCGCCTTGTCGAGCTTGCCGACTTTGGAGTCCCGGTCGTAGGCATATTCGCGCTCGGCGTCGGTATGGTGGACGAGGCCGGCAAAGCGCGCGCCGTCTCCCGCCACGGTCCATTGCAGCATCTGCAGATCGCCGTCGGAGTTGCCGAACGCGAAGATCGGCCGCCGGCCGATAAAGCGGTTGATGCCGACCGGCTTGCCGGGGCCGTCGTCGATGAATTCGATCTTGGGAAGCTTGAGCAGCTCCGGCTTGCCGTCGGCGCCGATCTCGAATTTCACCTCGCCGGAGGAGCCGACCACCTGTTCGGGCGGAATGCCGTAGACCCGCTCGGTCCAGGGCCGCATGAACTCGACGCCGCCGCCGGACACGATGAAGGTCTTGAAGCCGTTGGCGCGAAGATAGGCCAGCAGTTCCAGCATCGGCTGGTAAGACGAGTTCGGTATAGGGCCGATTGAAGCGCGGATGCCGCGCCGTCTCGGTCCAATCGATCACGGTTTTGCTAAATTCGCTCGACGGTCATGCCGGCATGCGTCGCCGCAATGACCTGCAGAAGTCCGTCCTTGCCGGCCGCCGCCAACGCCTTCTTGTCGCCTTCCAGCAGCGCCTTGAACGGCTGCTTGTCTTTCCATTCCGGATGTTGCGGCGCCATCGCCTTGATCCGATCGAGCGCGAAGGCGAGCTGGAAATAATAGGGCTGCTCGGTCCACAACGTGCCGTCATTGTCGAACGTGGCGATCCGCTCAGGCACGGCGACGAAATCGGGGCCGCCCTGCTTTGGTCACGCGCGTGACAAAATCGATGATCGACTTTTTCGCGTGCCCCGTCGTTCCAGGACGGAAGCGCGTCGGACTGAGCGAACGCGACAGGCAGAGCGAAGGTAAAGCCGGCGATCAGTCCCGCGGCAAAGAGAACCGTCCGAACGGCGGAAGCGAGAGCGAACATGAAAGCTACCCCGATCTGTTGGATAGGTCATCCGGCCCACTCGTAGATGGGCCGGTATGTAACGCGGCACGCCTACTTGATACCACGCTGCTGGAGCTGCTGGTCGATCAGCTGATTAACGCCTGCGCGGATCTTGTCGATGCTCTTGGCTCGTATCCCCCGCCTTCGCCCTGTTGTCCTTGATGTCATCCAGTGTCTCTTCCAGGATGTTGGCGGGAACGAAGCTCGGCGGGAACGAACGCGGCGGAAATTCCTTGAAGCTCGCCACGAACACGCCGACGTCGTCCATCGAGCCGTAGACCTGCCCGATATGGTTGAGCTGCCAGTCCCAGAAGGTGTTGGACGTGATGTCGGCCCGCTCGAACGGGTCCTGCATGAGATTGAAGATTTTCTGCAGGCGAAGCTTGGTAAAGGGCTCGGCCCACACGCCCAGCGTCCCGATGCATGCGCTGTTCGGCGTAGACATATTTGTAGTCGCCCTTGCGCAGCGCGACCAGCAGACCGTCATCGTCGGAATAGAAGAACGTGTCGCGGGCGCTCTTGGTGCCGTTGTTGTTGCCGGCGGTACCGCTGACGTTGCGCAGGAACGTGGACTGGTCGTATCCGTCGAGGTGGACTTTGTAGCTGATGCCGTTGGCGGTGTAGCCCGCCTTGAGCTTGTTGACGATATCCGGTTCGCCGGCAGCGCGCACACAGCGTCGGGATCCAGTCGTTGTGGCTCATCAGCTCGTTGGTCACCGTGCCGGGCTTGATCGCGCCGGGCCAGCGGACCAGGCACGGTACCCGGAACGCGCCTTCCCAGTTGGTGTTCTTCTCGGAGCGGAACCAGGTCATGGCGCCGTCAGGCCAGGAGTTCATGTGAGGCCCGTTGTCGCTTGAATAGACGACGATGGTGTTGTCCGCGATGCCCATGTCATCGAGCGCTTTGAGCAGCGTGCCGACCGTATCGTCGTGCTCCATCATGCCGTCGACATACTCGCTGTCGCCGTGGGTGTAGCGGCCGCGATGTTCGGCGCGAACATGCGTTCGCAGATGCATGCGGGTCGCATTGAACCAGACAGAAGAACGGCTTGCCCGCGGCCTGTTGCCGCTTCATGTAGTCGATCGCCGCGGCCGAGGTCTCGTCGTCGATCGTCTCCATGCGCTTCTTGGTCAGCGCGCCGGTATCCTCGATGGTCTGCTTGCCGATCTTGCCGAAGCGCGGATCGACCGTCGGATCGTCGCGGTCGGTCGCCTTGCATTTCAGGACGCCGCGCGGGCCGAACTTGGCGAGATACGCCGGATCCTTCGGATAATCCGGCAGTTCCGGCTCTTCTTCGGCGTTGAGATGGTAGAGATTGCCGAAGAACTCATCGAAGCCGTTCACGGTCGGCAGCGACTCGTTGCGATCGCCGACATGGTTCTTGCCGAATTGCCCGGTGGCGTAGCCGAGGTTCTTGAGCAGACCGCCGATCGAGGGATCCAGCTGACTCATGCCCATCGGCGCGCCGGGAAAGCCGACCTTGGTGAGACCGGACCGAATGCCGTGCTGGCCGGTGAGGAACGCCGCACGGCCGGCGGTGCAGGACTGCTCGCCGTAATAGTGCAGAAACTTGATGCCCTCGCGGCCGATGCGGTCGATATTCGGCGTCTCATAGCCCATCAGGCCGTTCGAATAGGCGCTGATATTGGCGACGCCGATATCGTCACCCCAGATGATGAGGATGTTCGGCTTGCGGCCGGACGAGCCCGAAGAGGCCGCTGTAGCCGGCGCTGCCTTTTGCGTCTGTGCCAGCGCGCCGGAGGTCAGTGTCGCCGCGGCCACCAGCGCCGAAGAGCCGAGCAAAATATTGCGTCGGCTAAGGATGTTGTCTTCGCTCTCGTGCGATAGCGGTTCGTGCCGGTCGTGCTCGTGTGTCGTCGGGCATCTTAGGCTCCTTCTTCACTCTGAGGACTGACAATTAGCTATTCCGCGGCTCCAGTCCTCTTCACGCAACGGAATCCGACATGGCTCGTGGACGTATCGATCGGCTCGGCATGACGCGCCGCGGGACGGTAGCGGCGGCAATAATTCGGCGCGCAAAGGTGCGACCCGCCCTTCAGCACCTTGCGAGGAATTCTGATGTTCGGCAGGCGCGGATCGTAGCTGCCGTCTTCGCGGCCGCCGCGCGGATTTTCGGGAATGCAGCAGGCCTTCGGCGCGTCGGCTTCGTGTTCGGTCGTGTACCAGTCCGAGGTCCACTCCCAGACATTGCCGATCATGTCGTGAAGCCCGTAGCCGTTGGCGGGAAAGGCCTTCACCGGAGAGGTGCGCTCGTAGCCATCCAGATTGAGATTCTGCAGCGGGAAATTGCCTTGCCAGGTGTTGGCCATATTCACCCCGCCGGGCGTAAATTCATCGCCCCAGGCGAATTCGGCGCCATCGCGCCCGCCCCGCGCCGCGAATTCCCACTCCGCTTCAGTCGGCAAATCCTTGCCTGCCCATTCGGCGTAGGCGAGCGCGTCCGCATGGGAGACATGTACCACAGGATGATCGTCGAGGACGTTGATATTGCTCTTCGGTCCGTAGGGATGCCGCCAGTCGGCGCCCTTCATGAAGGACCACCACTGACTCCAGTCGCGCAGGTCGAACGTCGACTTCGGCCGCACGAACACCAGCGAGCCGGCATAGAGCATGTGCGGGAGCGCGCCGGGATAATCTTTCGGGTCGGGTGGAATTTCGGCGGTGGTTTTGTGGCCCGTCGCTATGACGAACCGCTTGAACTGGCGATTTGTCACCGGTGTCGGGTCGATCCAGAAGCTCTCCACTGTCACCCGGTGCACGGGAGCTTCTTCAGGATAGTGATTGTCCGATCCCATACGGAAAGTCCCGCCGGGAATCAGGACCATGTTATCGGTTTGGCGGTCGTCGGGTGGCCTGGTGTCGGTCCGCAGCAACGTCATGTCGCCTACTCTAGACAAGCATTGTTACGGATTAACGTCCCGGAATCCATGCGTCCGGATCGGATCGAGGAAGATCATCATATCGCCTTGCATTTCAAAGCCCTTTGTTCTTGTTTCTTGCAACTCCGCCGCTTTGTTCATTTTGTCGCGACGGCTGTGGTCAATGTCTCTTCCCCATCGTTCCCATTCGCAAACAAGCTGATCCGTCCGATCTTCGTCGTCAATCTCAAATCGCTTTTTTAGCTGAGCGCGTTTTGTCGCTGTTGCGAGATGCAGTTGCACGGTTGCCGATCATCGCCCTCTTTCGTCAATCGAGGCGTGCTGCGAATCAACTATCATTGCGCCAGACAAACGTAACCTTGTCGCGGACAACTTGATTTAAACGAGGTGGAACCAGTTTCGGTGTTCGCGCCGCCTTGATTTCCACTTTGATTGAGGCCCGTCCAAATTTCTCAAAGCAGTTTTTCGTCGGTTTTGTCGGATACGCGTATCAACAGGTCACTGATGACAGCGGCCGGAACCCGATCCTGGGCGGATTTCAGTCGCTTGTTCTCGGGGTGGGACCCCAGATTGAGTACATCTTCCCGGTCGGCAATATTCAGGGAAATCTCAACCTGAAGGGATATGGGGCATTTGATGCGGCTAACCGGCCGTCAGGCTGGAACGCCTGGCTGACATTCCAGCTCTCGCCGGCGGCGCTCAGCACCACCGTGACGCCAACCCAGCACCTCGCGACCAAATAGAAGTCATAGAAATATCGCCCGGCCGAATGTTCGAGCCGGGCGATCATGCTGTTGTTACTTCGCGCCTGCTTTCTGCGCGTATTCCCAAGAGGCCTTCGACAGCGGGACGGTCCGTTTGGCGGACTCCACGGCCTTGGCATTGGCCGCGGTGCCATCGCGAATCCGACCGGCGATACCCTGGGTGATGCCGGCAAGCCGGAACAGATTGTAAGAAAAATACCAGTTCAGGTCAGGAACGGCACTGCCGGTGACGTTGCAATAGATTTTGGCGGCCTCGTCCATGCTCGGAATATTCAGCGCCTTGAGGTCGACATTGGCGAGGCCCGGCATGGTCCATTGCATCAACAGATAGGTGAAATCCGCCATCGGATCGCCGAGTGTCGACAATTCCCAATCCAGCACCGCCTGGACGCGCGGCTCGGTGGCGTGGAAGATCATGTTGTCGAGCCGATAGTCGCCGTGAACGATCGACACCCGTTGCTGAGGCGGCACAGTTTTCGGCAGCCATTCCGCGAGCTTCTCGAATTCGGGAATGTGCTCGGTTTCGGACGCCCGATATTGCTTGGTCCAGCGATCGACCTGGCGCGCGAAATAATTGCCGGGCTTGCCGAAATCGCCAAGCCCGATCGCTTGCGGATCGAAGATATGCAGCTTCGCCAGGGTCTCGATCTTGCTGGTGAAAATCGCGTGCCGCGCCTCCGGGGTCTGGCTCGGCAGCGAAGGATCCCAGAACACCCGGCCCTCTTCCATCGACATGATGTAGAACGCCGCCCCGATGACGCTGTCGTCGGTGCACAGCGCATAGGCCTTCGCGACCGGAAAACCCTGCTTGCCGAGTGCCGCGATCACCTTGAATTCGCGATCGACCGCATGCGCGGACGGTAGTAATTTTCCGAACGGCCGGCGGCGCATCACATAGGAGCGCCCCGGCGTATCGAGCCGATAGGTCGGGTTCGACTGGCCGCCCTTGAATTGCAGGACGGTCAGCGGCCCCTGATAGCCCTCGACATTGTCGCGCAGCCAGCCATCGAGGTGCGTTTCATCGACCCGATGCCGCTCCTCGACCGCTCTGGTGCCTGAAAACTCTTCGTCTTTCCTGACGCCGTCGGCCACAATGACGCTCCCTTACTTTTTGCGGGAGCGCCATTGGCGGGGGCTCCCTTTAGTGCGTAGTGGGAGCGTTTGCATACTTCCGAAGTTCAAGTCTGGCAATGGCGCGATTGTGGACCTCGTCCGGGCCGTCTGCCAGCCGCATCGTGCGCATCGACGCATAGTCCCGCGCCAGGCCGGCATCGTCGGACACCCCGGCCGCGCCGTACGCCTGGATGGCGTTGTCGATGATCTTCAGCGCCATATTGGGCGCCGCCACCTTGATCATGGCGATCTCGAGCTGGGCGGACTTGTTGCCGACCTTATCCATCATGTCGGCGGCTTTCAGGCACAACAGCCGGTTCATCTCGATGTCGGTGCGGGCCTCGGCAATGCGCTGTTCCCAGATCGAGTATTCAATGATCTTCTTGCCGAACGCGGTGCGCGACGACAGCCGCTTGACCATTTTCTCCAGCGCTTCCTCGGCCTTACCGATGGTGCGCATGCAGTGATGAATGCGGCCGGGACCGAGACGGCCCTGCGCGATCTCAAAACCCCTGCCCTCGCCGAGCAGAATATTGCTGGCGGGAACCCGCACATCCTCCAGCAGCACCTGCGCATGGCCGTGCGGCGCATCGTCGAAGCCGAACACCGGCAGCATCTTCTCGATGGTGACACCCTTGGCGTCGCGGGGCACCAAAATCTGCGACTGCTGCTGATGGCGCGGCAGGCTGGGATCGGTCTTGCCCATCACGATCATGACCTGGCAGCGTGGATCGCCCATGCCGGACGACCACCATTTGCGGCCGTTGATCACATAATGGTCGCCGTCGCGCTTGATGCTGGTTTCGATGTTGGTGGCATCCGACGACGCCACCGCGGGCTCGGTCATCAGGAAGGCGGAGCGGATTTCGCCGTCCATCAGCGGACGGAGCCACTTCTTCTTGTGCTCCTTGCTGCCGTACCGCATCAACACTTCCATGTTGCCGGTATCGGGTGCGGAACAGTTGAACACTTCCGAAGCCCAGCCGATGTGGCCCATCTGCTCGGCGAGCGGCGCATATTCCAGATTGCTCAATCCCGCACCGCGGAATTCGTCGTCCTCATGCGACGAAGGCGGCATGAACATGTTCCACAGACCCTCGGCGCGCGCCTTTTTCTTCAAATCCTCCAGCACCGGAATTGTCTTCCAGCGATCACCCTCGGCATCCTGCTTCTGGTAGATTGGCACTGCGGGTCGAACATGGTTGTGCATGAACGATTCCACGCGGTTGAGCCATTCGCGCTGACGGTCAGACATGTTGAAGTCCATTGGGCGTTCCTCACATTTTTAAACGAAAACTTGTTGGCGGCACTGTCTCCCCGCAGCCTGTCCACCGCAAGACCATTTCTAAGGCTATTTATCGCGCTTTTCGGCGCGGCGATGGCGGCCCACGGGGCGTTACGGCCTTCGTCCCGAATGGACGTTGGCTCTGTTTTTCAAACGTTTCCTCACACGAAAATTACCCAGACCTCGCTTCAAGCGCGGGGCAAGCTCTCGCCGGCAGACGCTCCAGTCGGCTTTGGCGATACGCTTTGCGCATTGACATTCCAACCTTCAAACCATAGTTTCATACAACTGTTTGAATTGCAACTCCCCGCACTTTGCGGTTGCGCATAGTGGCCATGACATGCCGACGGATCATACAAGAACCGCGATTCTGGTCGCCGCCGAACGGCTTTATGCGGATCGCGGCTTCGCCGACGTCACGCTGCGAGATATCGTGGCCGCCGCCGACGTCAATCTCGCGGCGGTGAACTATCATTTCGGCTCCAAGGATGAATTGATCGCCGAACTGTTCGTTACCCGCAGCCTTGCCACCAACCGCGAGCGGCTCAACGAGTTGAAGGCCGCCGAGCTAGCCGGCGGCGGATGCGCCACGATCGACGCCATCCTGCGCGCGCTGGTGGGGCCGACCTTGCGCGGCTGCCTCGGCCCTGACAACGAGCGCTCGACGGCGGCGCGCTTCATGATCCGGGCCTCGATCGAAACGGTGCCGCCGATCCGCCGGATCAAAAATCGCGAAATCGATCACTTGCGAAAATTCGCCGCCGCGATGCGGCGCTCACTTCCCGGACGCGATGAGGTCGACCTTTATTGGGGACTGCATTTCGCGCTCGCGATGGCGCATCAGACCATCCGTGACAGCGAGCGATTGATAAAACTGTCGGAAGGAAAGTGCGATCTCAACGACGTCGCCGGAATGCTCGATCGCATCGTCGCGGTGTCGGTGATGGCGCTCATGAGTGGCGACGTGGCGAAAAGGTCGCCCGCCAGGCTGGTCGCGCGCGACACGCGGTAGTTGCCGTGAACTGGATCCATGAACTTATAATTGGAGTAATTTACAGACCTGAGATTTTCAGACTGCTTTCAGATATAAGAACGTGTGTAACGGATTGGAGAGATGTCATGGCGCGGGCGACGGGACTGGCTGTGGGTAGCCTAATCTTGCTGACAAATGATGGTTGAGCCCGGCGGAGCAGCAGAACAACAGTTCTCCTGCAAAGGGCAGGTCGTTCAGGAAATGACCAACCCCGCCGTTCAACCAAACCCAATCGATCTGAACGTGACCCTGGGCGAGAAAAAGCTGTCTATCACGATGGGCGACGGCAAAACGCTTGCTCCCCGCATCACCAGCAACAACAAAATCCAGCTCAAGTTTGTGACAAAGGAGTTTGTCGGAGAATATTTCCACTATACGGGCGATCTATTTCTTATCTACAAAGCGGGGCCACTCGCGCGGCTCAATTGTTCGCGCACCTGACTCCCGATCAATGGGTCCGCCGGAGAATATCGGCGCAAACCGCTTTGGGCTCCATCTCGTCGATGTAGCTACGCGCTGATCAATGGCATCCACTCGACGAGCCGTTACCCGGCCTTGGCAGCAAGTATCTCCGAGCCGCCGGGCCGCCGGTCCGGGGTGAGCTTGCGCAACGAAGTGAGCTCGGTCCGTGCTGTTGCTGGACATCTCAAAGGACGTTCCGATTACGGAATATACATCCGCTTGGCGGCAGCAAGCGCGCGCATGCAGCCTGCGCGATCACCTTGTTTGTCGAGCCTCTCGGCGCGCGCCATGCGCGCTGAGAATTTCGCGTGAAGACGATCTTTCGCTCGTTTCAGGGAACTTGCCGTTGGCTGGCGATCCATCTGTGCGCCAACTGACTGAGGCGCCATTAGTCCCGCATTCGGGTCTCCTGCCGACTGGCGCACCGTCTCCTCGAATTGAGCAATGTCGTCGCTGCAAGGACCAGCGTGAGCAGACGCCGCGATCAAACCGATCATCGCAATGATAGTGAGCCCCGTTGTTATCTGATACCTGGCCATGCAATGCCGTCTCCGTTCCGCTGGACCGCAACTTACGCGCCAACGCTCAATGGCTGCGACAGATTATGAGTATATTCAAAAAGGCGATAGAAAGGGAAGCCAGCTGATTTCTGGCGGTTCAACGATATCTCCACTTGGTCTGCATCTCAATTATCAGTCGGTGAAAAGGGAATTGACGGACAACAACACCGCTAGGCAAGCTTAGCCGCGGTCCGGAAAGCCCCTGAACATGTCGCAAGTCCCGCGGAAACCACCGAACCGTCGAAAACTCGGCGTCGGCTATGGAATCCTTACGGGTATCATTGCGATCATTGCTTTGCTCTATTTCGTGCCGGACCTGTTCCTCGCCTATACGGAGGACGCCCATGTCCGCTCGGACTTCAAGACGCAAAGGCCGACCGGGGCGGAAGCTATTGCTAACCCCGCGGGCCCTTCCCTTCGCTCGGCCGGACGGCTCGCCCTACAGCAACGTCCCTCGAAGGATCAGCGACGCGACGCTGAAATAGATCACCAATCCGGTGACGTCGACCAGGGTCGCGACGAACGGCGCCGAGGCGCTGGCCGGATCGAAGCCGATCCGTTGCAGGATGAACGGCAGCATGGATCCGGTCAGCGAGCCGAACATGACGATGCCGATCAGGGCTGTACCGACGGTCAGCGCGATCAGCATCCAGTGCTCGCCGTAATCGTAGAAGCCCAAATACTGCCACAGCGAAATGCGGATGACGCCGACCAGACCCAGCATCGCCCCGAGCGCCAGTCCATTGGGGATTTCCCGAAGCGCCACGCGCCACCAGTCCTTGAGTTCAAGCTCGCGCAGGGCCAATGCGCGGATCAGAAGCGATGTTGCTTGCGATCCGGAATTGCCTCCCGAACTCATGATCAACGGAATGAACAGCGTCAGCACGATCGCCTTCTCGAGCTCGCCCTCGTAGCCCTGCATCGCCGACGCCGTCAGCATTTCGGACAGGAACAGCGCGCACAGCCAGCCACCGCGCTTTCGCATCATCTGCCAGAAGCCGATCTCCATATACGGCTCGTTGATGGCCGCCATGCCGCCGAATTTCTGCACGTCCTCGGTATTTTCCTGCACGATGGCGTCGATGACGTCGTCGACCGTGACAATGCCGATGACCCGGTCGTGGTCCACCACCGGCACCGCGAGCAGGTCGTATTTCGAGATCAGCCGCGCGACGTCTTCGCGGTCCATCAGGGGGGTGACGGTGATGATTCGTCCCGGGCGGGCCACCGAGAGCACCGGCGCTTCCGGATCGCCGGTGATGAGCCGGCGCAGGGTGATGGTCTTGACCAGCTTCTTGCTGACGGGATCCAGCACATAGATCGCGTAGACCGTTTCCCGGCTGCTTTCCACGCGGCGGATATAGTCGAGGGTCTGTTGCACCGTATAGGTCGAAGGCACGCTGACAAATTCCGTCGTCATGATCGATCCGGCGCTGTCCTTGGGATATTGCAGCAGCCGGCGGATGTTGACCCTGGTGTCGGCGTCCAAGAGATCGAGCAGCTCGGAGCAGTGCGGTTCTTTCACCTGGTGGAAGATGTCGGCAACCCGGTCGGCCGACACGCCGGCCAGCAGCTTGGCGGCGGTATCCCGCGGCATCAGTGTGATGAGTTCGGGTTCGCGGTCCAAGCCCGGCTGGTCAAGCACTTCAATGGCGAGATCGGGCGGCAAATGAAGCAAAACCCCGGCCGCGAGTTCTGCAGGCACGTCGTTGAGAGCTTCGACGATGTCGGGGGCGCGTTCGTCGATCATGCTGGCGGCGAGGAAGGCGGGATCGACCATTTCGTCGGGCTTCGCCGCCGGATCCAGGGTGTCAAGGTCGGTCATGATTTACATCTCCCTGCAGAAGACGGACCGATATCACTTCGGACCTACGCCGCAAGCAGACAATTGCAAAGCCGGTCGGCAGTTCGCAAAAGTGTCATGAGGCGACGTCGTCGATGAACAGGCTTCGTAGGCGCGCCCGGTTGCGCGGCGGCCGGCTTTGTCGCTGATGGCGGCGTCTAGGCTTTGACGTCGGCGCCAGATGTGACCCGCATCGCGTGCGGCTTGAACAGCCGGCCCTTTTCCACCACCAGCACGACCGCCAGGGACGCCAGCGTGCAGAGGAAGAACCCGGTCGCAAACGGCAAAAGCGTACCGTTATAGTCCTGGCCGATGGTGGTGCCGATGCCAATGCCGAGCAGCGTGGTGATCGACCCGTATAACGACGAAGCGGTGCCGGCGATATGGCCCTGCGGCTCCATCGCCAGCGACGTGAAATTGGCGAACATCAGCCCGAACGCAAACATCATCAGCGCCGCCAGCGCCATGAACAGTGGCAGCGGCAGCATCTGCAGCTTCACCGCCAGCAGCATGATCCCGGCCACCGCCACAAACCCGACCAGCGCGCCGTGCGAAATCACCCGCATGCCGAGCCGGCCGACAAAACGGGCATTGAGAAAGCCGGCGACGGCCACGCCGATCGCGATGGCGGCAAACGCCAGCGGAAAGTAATGCCCGAGCCCGTAGATCTCGGTGAACACCTGCTGCGACGAGAACACGAACGCGAACAGCGACCCCTGCACGCCGCCGGCCGCCAGCGCATAACCCAGGGTCTGCCGGTTGGTCACGGTTTGGCGAAAGGCGTCGAGCACGTCGCGGATGGCCAGCGATTTGCGCTCGGACACCGGCAAGGTTTCCGGCATCCGTAGCCCGCTCCAGATCAGCGCAAGCACGCCGTACAGCATCAACACGATGAAGATGCCACGCCACTGCGTCAGCAACATCACCGCCTGACCCAGCGACGGCGCGATCACGGGTACGGCGATGAAGACCATCATCGCCAGCGACATGACGCTGGCCATGCGGCGGCCGGCATAGCAGTCGCGAACGATCGAGGTCGCAATCACCCGGGTGGCAGAGGTGCCAATCCCCTGCAGCACGCGCGCCAGCAGCAATGTCTCGAACGACGACGCCGTAATCGCAAGGACGCTGGCGATGCAATACAGCGCCATGCCGTCGACCAGGACTGGCCGCCGGCCGAAACGGTCTGACAGCGGGCCCATTATAAATTGGCCGACACCGAAGCCGATCAAGAACGCCGACAGCACCGCCTGCGGACGGTTGGCAATCGTGATGTGAAATGCCGAGGCGATGTTCGGCAGAGCCGGCAACATCATGTCCATCGCCAACGGGTTCAGGGCCATGATCGAAGCGATCACGGCGACAAATTCCGGAAAACCCATCGGCCGATGGCTCGATGAAACCCAGGCATCGGCATTGATTTCAGTCACACGGCGTCCCTTCGCGAAGACGCCTGTTCTAGCGGAAATGCTGCACTGCACAACCCATTTTAGGGGATGGCTGGTGCGCTACTGGCGTGGCTGGGGCATTCGATCCTGGCTAATGGATCCGGATCGCTCAACGCGGATTGATTGGACCGGAAGCGATGTCGTTAGGGAATTACCGGCGAGCCGGTCGGCAGAGTAACGGCCTTCTCGCCGACCAACTGCCGCAACAAGTCCGGACGATCCGAGATAATTCCGTCCACTCCGATTTCGATCATTCGCGCCATGTCCGCGGGCTTGTTTACGGTCCAGACCACGACCGAGAGGCCGAGGCCGTGAGACTCGGCTATCAGCTCGGCGTCGACATCGCCAAAATAGGGCGACCAGATCGCGCCCCCGGCCGCCTGGATCGTACGCGGTAATGACTTGCCATAGTCGGCAGGATTGAAACCAGCCGTCCACTCCGAAGCCTTGTCCAGCGAGATGGTCGCGCCTGATCCTGTTTGCTGCGTGAGATAGACCGTGGGTATCGTGGGCGCCAATTTCTGCACCAGCTGCAGCGTCCGCCAGTCGAATGACTGAATCGTGACGCGGTCGCTGAACTTCTCGGCCTGGAGCAGATCCAGCAGCAGCGTGACGAAGCGCTGCGGCTCGAGCGACTGCTCCGGGTGATTGGGATCGATTTTGGTTTCGATATTGAGCCGCACATGGCTGTCGCCTGATTTCCGCACCAGCGCCAGAACCTCGTTCAGCGCTGGAATCCGCGTTCCCGGCACGGCGCGTTGATCAGGAAACTGTGCCGCGTAGGCGCTGCCGGGCCTGATCTGACCGACATCGTATGTTTTGACGTCGGCGAGCGACAATTGAACGAAGGGAATGCCGGGCGGCGCGATATAGACGCCGGCAGCGTCACGGGCAAGGTCCGGGTTGAGCCCGCGCTCGTGCGAGACCACGATCGCATCATCTTTGGTGACGCCAACATCTAGTTCCAGCGTGGTCACGCCCATCGTCAGCGCGTTCGCAAAGGCGGGCAGCGTGTTCTCGGGAAACAGCGCCCGGCCGCCGCGATGCGCCTCAATATCAAAAGCCATGGCGGCTCCATTAATGAAAGGACAAAAGACGAGCGCGGCGATTGCCCAAGCACGCGTGACGACCATGACTGATTTTCTCTTTCACCGATACGGAATGAATCGAGGCCGTTGGGTTGAGAAACCGCCGGCAGATCGTCAAGCGGCGAGGCAAAGTTCGAGGCGGTTAAAGACCGCGAATGAGCGCCGGATCAGATCGGGCTCGATTCCCTCCACGATAAAGACGAGGCGCGACCTGTGATCGTCACTGGGCCAGCCGCTGAGATGGGATGGCGCGTGCACCAGATGTTGCACGCCGTGAACCGCAACCGGCCGCTCTTCGCCCGCCAGCGCCAGGATGCCCTTGACCCGCAGGATTCGCTCGCCATGCCGGTTGAGCAGCATGGTCAGCCAGATGCCGAAGGCGGTCCAGTCGAGGGGTTCATCAACAATGATCGAGAACGCACTGACACCGCGATGCGCCGCCTCCCCCACGGTGAACTCCTCGATCGCCTTAAAGCCGCTATTGCTGCCCGATTGCAAGAGAGCGCCCACATCGAAGGATACTTCGGCCGCGGATAGCTGCGGCGCGGAAGGGTTCACGGCGCCGAGCTGCGCCACCAGCCGCGCCGTGACCGCCGCCTCCGCAAGATCGGTCTTGGTCAGCACGATGACATCGGCGATCGCGACCTGGCGTACCGATTCGATGTGGCGATCGAGCTGAAACATCCCGTTGACCGCGTCCACGGTGGTGATGACCCCGGCGCTCCGAAAATGGTGACGCAAGACGGGGTCGGCCTTGAGCGTTGAAAGCACCGGAAACGGATCGGCGAGCCCGGTGCTCTCGATCACCAGCCGCCGGAACGGAGGCATCGTTTCGCGCTCACGCCGCGAATGCAGGTCGCGCATCGCGGTCGCCAGTTCGCCGCGAACGGTGCAGCAGACGCAGCCCGATTTCAGCAGCACCATCTGATCGTCGAGACGTTCGACCAGCAGGTTGTCGATGCCGATTTCGCCGAGCTCGTTGATGATGACCGCGGTATCCCCCAGCGCGGGATCGGCAAGCAGACGGCGCAGCAGCGTCGTCTTGCCCGAGCCGAGAAAGCCGGTGAGCAGTGTCACCGGCGTGAAGGCTGGGAGGTCCCTAAGCACGGCTGGCCTCCAGTTGCTCGAGCAGTTCTCGCGCGAGCGGATCGCAGAGCCGGCCGCACAGCTTTTCGGCTGCGGGCCAGAGATGACCGAGGTCCTCGACGATCTCGCTCTTGCCGGTGAAGGTCGACAACAGAAAGGACGCGCCTTGCCAATCCGAAAGCCGCATCCCGTAAAGCACAAGCACACGATTGGCGAGGCGGACGCGATCCGCGCGCTCGCGCCGGCGACGCATCGGATCGGCATTGCGCGTGTAGACGCCTTCGCGCGCCGCCGCATCCGCCCAATGCTCGTTGGCGCCGAGAATACCGCACAGCGAACACATCGTTGGCTCTCCTGCCTTGCGAACAACCGCTACTTCGTGCGCGGTGACCGCTTGGCGAAATCGTCCGCCATTTCGTTCATGGTGACAAATCGTACGCCGGCATGCGAGGCCATATGCCTGTAGAGCCGCTCGAGCATCATCAGCACTTGAGGCCGGCCTGACACGTCCGGGTGAATGGTGATCGGGAACACGGCATAATCGTTCTCCTGATAGACCCAGTCAAATTGATCGCGCCACATCTCCTCCAGATGCCGCGGATTGACGAAGCCATGGCTGTTCGGGCTCTTCTTGATGAACATCATCGGCGGCAGGTCATCGAGGTACCAGTTCGCGGGGATCTCGATGAGATCGGTCTCGACGCCGCGTTTGAGCGGTGTCATCCAGGCCGATGGGTGCTTCGAATAGTCGATCTTGGTCCAGCTATCGCCGACCCGAACATAATAAGGATGGAAATCGTTGTGCATCAGCGAGTGATCGTACTTTATGCCGCGCTCAAGCAGGAGTTCGTTGGTCACGGTTGAGAATTCCCACCACGGCGCGACATAACCGGTCGGCCGCTTGCCGGATAGTTGCGTCACGAGATCGATGCATTTGTCGAGGATGACGATTTCCTGTTCGCGCGTCATCGCAATCGGGTTTTCGTGCGTGTAACCATGGATGCCGATCTCATGGCCGGCATCCGCGACGGCTTGCATCTGCTTCGGGAAGGTTTCGATGGAATGGCCAGGAATAAACCAGGTGGTCTTGATCCCGAGGCGCTCAAACATCTTGAGCAAACGCGGGCTGCCGACTTCGCCGGCGAACAACCCGCGAGAAATATCGTCGGGCAAATCCTCGCCGCCGTAGGAACCGAGCCACCCGGCAACGGCGTCGACGTCGACGCCAAATCCAACAAGAATATCCTTAGCCATTGATTTTTCCCTTCCTAGACGAATGCCGGTGCGTACAGATTGCGGTTGTCGCGAGATTGATGGCGATCGGATGTTGCGCTGCAAATTTCATTCCAAGCAGGTTGCCGACCGCAGGTGAGCGCTTCGCTCAACCATGATGGTTGCGTCGCATGCCGGTGCGCAGGCCCGGATGGGTCGTTGTGCAGAACACCGCTAGCCATACGCCGTTCCGTGGTGGCTGTCGGATTGATCTGCAGCGTGGCAGCTTCCATATAGATCAAGAACCGGAGATGTCTCCGTTTTCCGGCATTCGCGTCGCCGGCTATTTCGAGCCCCTTCTCTCACGCGATCGGTCGACCGGGAGCATCCATGACGCCACTTTCCATCCTCGATCTTGTCCGCGTCACCCAAGATACCGATGCACGCGGCGCGCTCGACAAGGCCCGTGATCTTGCATCTCATGCGGAGAGTTGGGGCTATCGCCGGATCTGGGTAGCGGAGCATCACAACATGCCGGGCATCGCCAGCGCCGCGACGTCGATCGTGCTTGGCCATATCGCCGCGGGAACAAAGACGATCCGGGTCGGCGCAGGTGGCATCATGTTGCCCAATCATGCGCCCTACGTGATCGCCGAACAGTTCGGGACACTGGCACGGCTGTTTCCGGGCCGCATCGACCTCGGGCTGGGCCGGGCGCCCGGCACCGATCAACTGACGCTGCGCGCCTTGCGGCGCACGCCCGAAGCCGCCGAGAATTTCCCGCAGGACGTTCTCGAAGTGCAGGCCTTCCTGGCTCCAGCCGGTCCAAATCAACGCATCCAGGCCGTGCCGGCGGCGGGGACTGAGGTACCGCTCTGGATTCTGGGGTCGAGCCATTTCGGCGCGATGCTCGCGGCGGAACTCGGGCTTCCCTATGCGTTCGCCTCGCATTTCGCTCCCGAACTGCTCGTTCAGGCGCTGGAGATCTACCGCGCCCGCTTCAAGCCATCCGAACAGCTTGACCGTCCCTACGCGATGGTCGGCGTCAACATCATCGCTGCTGCGACCGACGACGAAGCGCGCCGGCTGGCAACGACGCAGCAGATGTCCTTTGCGAACCTGTTCCGCGGCGCGCGTGGACTGAGCCAGCCGCCAATCGACGACATCGATAGCTACTGGTCGCCGGCGGAAAAGACGCAAGCGATGCGGATGCTTGCCCGCTCGATCGTTGGATCGCCCGATACGGTTGGTGCCGGCATCGAAGCGCTGGTCGCGGAAACCGGCGCCGATGAGCTCATCATCGTGTCCGATATCTACGACCACGCAACCCGGCTGCGCTCGTTTGAACTGATCGCCGAAGTCGCCGGAGTAGGCGCCGAAGGCAAGCCCGCTCTGGCACCGGCGTCACTGCGCGCATGAGTATCGATTTCGCGAACAAGGCTCTGCGCCGCCATGGCCGGGCTGAGAAGTCCGGGCACACCGGTCTGCCGTGTTGAACCTGACGCTGGTGGTAATGCGCTGCCGTAAGTCCCGCAGGAAGAAAACGGCGCACGAAACCGACGGCAGAAATCAATGACCGTCTGACGGTTACATCCGGCGGAGTTGAAGAGTACCATCCCCCTTTGCTCGGCACGATCCGCGCCGGAGGACCGCAGTGGGTTTAGCTCGTTTTGGAGCGAAGAAATGAGCGCATCGGTCACTGATTATATCGCGACGGAAGCGCGGTTCGGCGCTCAGAATTACGAGCCCCTTGGTGTCGTCCTGGCACGCGGCGAAGGCGTCTGGGTATGGGACACTCAAGGCAACCGCTATCTCGATTGCCTTTCCGCCTATTCAGCCGTGAATCAGGGCCATTGCCATCCCAAGATCCTGGCCGCCATGGTGGCGCAGGCGAGTAAGCTGACGTTGACATCCCGCGCTTTCCACAACGACCAGCTCGCCCATTTCTACGAAGAGATTGCGGAACTTACCGGCTCCCACAAAGTGCTGCCGATGAACAGTGGTGCCGAGGCTGTGGAAAGTGCGATCAAGTCCGTTCGCAAGTGGGGCTACGAGGTGAAGGGTGTGCCAGACGGGCAAGCTGAGGTCATCGTCTGCACCGACAACTTTCACGGGCGCACACTCGGCATCGTCGGCTTCAGCACCGATTTGGCGTCGCGCGAGCATTTCGGCCCGTTCGCTCCAGGCTTTAGGATCATCCCTTTTGGCGACGCCAACGCGCTGGAAGACGCCATCACGCCGAACACGGTTGCCTTCCTTGTCGAGCCAATCCAGGGGGAAGCCGGCGTCGTCATCCCACCGCCCGGCTATTTCACGCGGGTCCGCGAGCTCTGCACCGCTCACGACGTGATGCTGATCCTGGACGAGATTCAGACTGGTCTCGGCCGCACCGGCAAGCTGCTCGCGGAGCAGCACGAAGGCATCGAGGCGGACGTCACGCTGCTCGGCAAAGCGCTATCCGGTGGCTTTTACCCGGTGTCGGCCGTTCTTTCGAACAACGCGGTGCTCGGTACCTTGAAGCCCGGCCAGCACGGCTCGACCTTCGGAGGCAACCCACTCGCCTGCGCGGTCGCACGAGCAGCCCTGCGCGTGCTTGTGGAGGAAGAGATGACCGAGAATGCAGCCGTCCAGGGCACTCGGTTTCTCGATGGCCTCAAAAGTATCCGCGCCAACACGATCCGCGACGTACGAGGACGCGGACTGATGCTGGCGGTCGAGCTTCACCCGGAGGCAGGCGATGCACGTCGCTATTGCGAAGCGCTGCAGAGCAAAGGCATCTTGGCCAAGGACACGCATGGACATACGATCCGCATTGCCCCGCCACTCGTGATCACCAGCGATCAGGTCGACTGGGCTCTCGAGAAGATCGGAGCCGTCTTGAGGCACGATTTCTCGTGACCAGAATC
This sequence comes from uncultured Pseudomonadota bacterium, assembly GCA_963725555.1. GTDB lineage: Bacteria > Pseudomonadota > Alphaproteobacteria > Rhizobiales > Xanthobacteraceae > Bradyrhizobium. The sequence continues at coordinate 56,616 of CAVRYV010000014.1, forward strand.
ATACCAACCCGCGCACCCGATCAACGCGTGGGGTCGCGCGGTTCGCTAACCCGGTTGGCGGTTCGCTAACCCGGTTGGCAACTCGCTAAGCCGGTTGGCAACTCGCTAAGCCGGTTGGCCGCCGGGAATATACTCTCGTAGATCGCCCGGGCTTCTCGAATCAAACGGGCGCGCTCGAGATCGGATTTGGAGACGAACTGTACGACTTCGCTCAATGGGCGCTCCTGCGGATTGCAAAGGAACTTCGGTTCGCACCGAAGGAAACCAAGATCGCTCGATGCCTCCCGGCCGCGGTCGCCGCCGCTGATTTGGCAGGCTCTTCGCCTGTGATCACGAAGCCAGCAACCGACGCCGACCATTTCCAGATGTCGCGTTTGACGCCCCGGCGCATTCGGTGTCTCGATATACCGAATGATGCCAGCTTCGGCGTCGCGGCCCATCCTTCACTCGTGCATCGAAACGCCAGAATGGTGCAAACAGTATTGAGGAAAGGGGGGCCCCGCATTGCCGGGGCCCTTGAACCGTCCGGGTCGGTCAGTCTCAGGCTGGCTTAAACTTGCCTTTGGCCGCGACGCAATCTCCTTTGCTCATCATGGCAAAGCCCATGCCCTTGCACGCATTCGCGCCGGGACCTGGAGACTTACCACCCTTACAGGCGCTTTGGCCCTTACAAGCGTTGGCACCCATGCAGTGGCCGTCAGCGGCTTGTGCATTGGTCGAGATGGTCATACCAGCCAGGAATAGCGTGGCAGCGGCAGCGGCGATGGCGGCGCCGGACTTGGAACTAACCTTCATGACGATTCTCCAAATGGGGTTTGGCAAGATGCATCCGCTCTCGGCCGCGTTCCCGGCCGACAAACCTGCACCTAATAGACAGCTACGTTCGAGATTTCCTTTAGTTGTGGGATCAGAGATATTTTCTGAGCTGGCTTCCGGGAAACAAAATCAACCGCGTCGTCAGGGGCCGCTAGCTCTTGGCGTCACTACGAAACTTGGCCTGGCGAGGATTTGGCCTTTCGAAAGGCTTCGTGGCGCGCAATAGCCATTCAGACTTGGTCCGGATGCTCATCGCCATGGCGGTCGCGGTGATCGACTTGAGCGGATTGCTGCCCGTCCATCATGGTCCCCGGAGTAAGCCGAACGTTCAGAACGAGACCATGAGTACGGCAGTGCTGTCGCAGGTCGCTTCGGCGGGTGCCACTGTCACCGCCACCGCCACCGCCACCGCGCCGACGTAGGAGCTCCTTTTCATTGGTCATCAGATATCGATCGGCGGGATAGAGTTGCTTGCCGGACGCATGTTCGAACCAGGACAGCGCAGCCGGATTGGAGAAACCGCCCGGCGGGATGTGGTCATGGGAGGGATCTATCTACGGGCACTCTTCGCGCGCGCAGGACCGGGCCTCTGGATAGGCTACCTCGGGATGGATCTTTTGCGGCCAGCGCGGCGCCGAAGAGAACGGTCGCGAACACGAACAGCAAAGAAACCGGAGAGCGAAAGAGTTTGCGGCTCCGCGCCGCTGAATTCATTTCATCGGGTCCCGGGAATAAACCCGGGCACACCGGTCTTCACCACTGTGTTGAATTTGACGCTGGTGGTGATGCGCTCCCGAATTTCCCGCATAGCGTCTTCAGGTAAGGTCGAAACGTCGAAGTTCTCCTGGATGCGCGTGGGTTTGGTCGAGGTGGTCAAGAAAGCGGTACCGCGCTGGACGGCCCAGGCCAGGGCAACTTGAGCTGGCGTCTTGTGCACGCGCTGTGCGATGGCGGCAATCACCGGATCGTCCACGACACTTGGCTTCATGGCATGTCCCAGTGCCGCAAATGCCAGCAATACAATCCCGCGCTCCTGACAGAACTCGAGCAGCTCCCATTCGGGCAGATAGGGATGCGATTCGACTTGCACGACAGCAGGCTTGATGCGCGCAGACGCAACGATCTCTCGCAGTTTATCCAAAGTAACGTCCGACAGGCCGATCGACTTGCAGTGACCGTCGTCGACGAGGTGCTCCAGCGCCCGCCACGTCTCAACTAACGTGACGCCTGAATCATAGATCACCCGACCGTGTTCGTCCCTCGGATCCTGCTCATCGCCGGGTTGAAAGGCAAAGGGAGTATGAATGAGATAGCAATCGATATGATCTAGCCGCAGCCGTCGGCAACTCGCATCGAAGGCCGGCTTGACCCTCTCTGGACGATGATTGGTGTTCCAAAGCTTTGTGGTAACGAACAGGTCCTCGCGCCGAAGCGTCCCCGCCTTGAACGCTTCCTGAATCGCATCGCCAACCGCTTCTTCGTTACGGTAGCGTTCGGCACAATCGAGATGCCGGAATCCCACTTCCAATGCAGCCCTGGTCGCCTGTTTGGTCGCGAGGTGATCCGGAATTAGCGTGCCAAACCCGACCGCGGGGAGCTCGCCAGATCCGTGGGCAAGATGAATCCTCTTGGAGCCAAGCCTATCAGATGTCGTCATGCTCATCCTCCTTGTCTAGCCCGAGCCGCCGCAACACCTGCGGACTGCTTCGACGACACGTCCTTCGCGCGGTGGCTCCGCCGGACTAATGAATTTGGAAAGATGTTCAGCCGCGGCCAGAATAGTTATCAGAATAGAATCCGATAATTCGCACAAAGCCACTGAAAAAAACTGGAGCGGGTGAAGGGAATCGAACCCTCGTATTCAGCTTGGAAGGCTGCTGCTCTACCATTGAGCTACACCCGCTTATGGGCCGATCAACTATCACGCCAGCCTAGCGGCCTCAACCGCCATGCGCTGGTTTGGCTGCTGGAATGCCCCTCGGTTCCCCGGCTGGCCCCTGCCCCCTTAACAGGCGCCAATTCACTGCCTATACTACCATTTCCATCAACAATGAAAGGAGGTGATCCAGTGTCTTACACCAAGCGCTGTCACCTCGCTGGGATCGCCCGCTAAGCCTGTTTCGGCTTGGCAACAGGGCGCTCTCAGCGCCTGGACCAGCGAGTACAAAGGTTGGAACGCGACGGGGGCAATCCCCGTCGCGTTTTTTTGTCTTGGTGCCTGAAGCGTTCTGCGGCCATTGCAACCCGGCCAGCGGCTTGTCAGAGCAGCTTTGCCCGCGCGAAAAGCGCTCGGATCGCATCTGTCGCCTGGACGATCATCATACCGTCTTTAGCCGCCGCTTCGAGCGCAGCCTTTGCATTGGTGTGGAGCGATTGAAACTCCATCCATTCGACCGCATTCAGACTGGTGATAAACCGGTAGGCCTGACCCACCGTCGCAATCGCAATGGACTCGCCGTTCAGTTTGACCTGGAACGACGCTCGCAAGGGGGTCTCGGAATCTGACACTTCGCTCATCGCGCGTTTGTGCCGCGCGCGCCGTTAAAGTCAATCCTCAAACTTCTCGCGATCGCATTTTTGCTGTTGCCGCCAGAAATGGAAGGGGCCGGGTCCTGCGCGCGCCTCCGTCACGCCGGACGGGGCCGCAAGCCCCACGACCAAACCGAGCAGCGCAAGCCAACAAGGACCTGAGCCTTCGCTCAACCTATTTGGCCAGATACGGGCAGCCGCCCTCGGCCATCGGGCGAAACGCGTCATCGCCGGCAACCGTCGCGACATATTCGTAGAGATCCCATTTCTGCTTCAACTCTTCCGGCTTCTTGATCCGCATCAGATACATGTCATGAACCATGCGGCCGTCTTCGCGAACCTTGCCGCCTTGCGCGAAAAAATCATCGACGGGCGTCTTGCGCATTTGCGCGATCACGATCTCGGGGTCGACCGAGTTTGTCGCCGCCACCGCCTTGAAATAATGTCGCAGCGAGGAATTGACGCCGGCCTGATAGGCCGTCGGCATGGCGCCATGCCGCTTGAAAAACTCGTTGCCGAATAGCCGCGTCTCCGGGGTGCGATCCCAATAGAAGGAATCGGTGAAGAGCAGATCGTGGGCGTGCGCAAGTCCGAGCGCGGGCACATCGGTGAGCGTGACCTGCAAGGCGACGATCTGCATGCTCTGCCGTATGTTGAATTCATCGGCCTGCCCGATCGCATTGCGGAAATCCGCACCGGCATTGGCGAGCGCCAAAATCTTCGCGCCCGAGGACTGCGCCTGCAACAGAAATGACGAAAAATCCGCGGTGCTGAAGGGATGGCGGACGGCGCCCAGCACTTTGCCGCCCGATGCGAGAACAGCCTTGGTGGCATCGCGTTCCAGCGCCTGGCCGAACGCATAGTCGGCGGTCAGGAAGAACCAGGGCGTGCCGCCGCGGGCGACCACCGCCTTCGCGGTCGCATTGGAGGACGCGTAGGTATCGTAAGTCCATTGCACACTGGTCGGCGAGCATTGCTTGCCGGTGAGATCGGAGGAGCCGGAGCCCGATATCAGGAACAGCTTCTTGCGCTCGCGCGTCAGATTCTGGATCGCCAGCGCCACGGAAGAATTGACGCCTTCGGCGATGACATCGACATTCCGGTTGTCGATCCAGTTGCGTACGATGCCGACGGCGACGTCCGGCTTGTTCTGATGGTCGGCGGAAATAATCTCGATGCGACGGCCCGCGACCGTTCCGCCAATCTCTTCCGCCGCCATTTGCGCCGCGATGACCGAACCGGGGCCATTGCCGTCAGCGTATTGGCCACTCATGTCCGTGATAATGCCGACACGCAAGACGCCATCTTCGGCACGCGCCCCATTTGGCCGCGCCAAGCAGCAACAGGCCGGCGGCCATGGCTCTGACGGCATGAAACATCACGCGATTCCCCGTCGAAGGGTGGTTGGTGGGGGAAGAAGGACTCGAACCTTCGAAGTCATAAGACGGCTGATTTACAGTCAGCTCCCTTTGCCACTCGGGACACTCCCCCGCTCAACAGCATCGGAACCCATCCGCCGAAATGGCGGGAATAAGGCCATGGATGACGTTAAAACCGGGCGCCGATGGCGGGCTCCCGGTCGGCGCGTTTATGACGGAAGCGCCATGGCAAAGTCAACCAACGGGGGTTGTTAATACGGGTCATTTTGGGCCCAAATTGCCATTATCCGGAACCCGTGACAAAAGCCTGCATGAGTGATCGCGATCGAAAGCCGCCATTTCAGCGCGGAGGCGGCAAAGGCCCGGACAAGCGCCGCGATTCCGGCCGCCGGCCGCCCTGGCGCGACCGCGAAGCCGGCTCTGACGGCCCGGTCATTCTATACGGCTGGCACACGGTGGCGGCGGCGCTGGCCAATCCGCAGCGCCAGATTCGCAAGCTGTGGCTTTCCGAAAACGCCGCCCGCCGCCTCGCCGACGACAATATCGACACCCGGGTGACGCCGGAAATCGTGCGGCCGAGCCTGATCGACCAGCGCCTCGGTCCGGACGCCGTCCATCAGGGCCTGCTCGCCGAGGCCGATCCACTGCCCTCGCCAGATATCGATACGCTGCCGCAGCAAGGCATCGTGCTGGTGCTCGACCAGATCACCGATCCGCACAATGTCGGCGCGATTTTGCGCTCGGCGGCGGCGTTCGCGGTCAAGGCGATCGTCACCACCGCGCGTCACAGCCCCGAAGCGACCGGCGTGCTGGCCAAATCCGCTTCGGGCGCGCTGGAGCTGGTGCCGATCGTATCGGTGCAAAACCTCGCCCGCGCCCTCACCGAATTGAACGACCAGGGTTTCCTCACCGTCGGCCTCGACAGCCAGGGCAGCGAGGATCTGGGTGCGGTGAAAGTGCGGCAACCGCTGGCGCTGGTGCTCGGCGCCGAAGGCAAGGGCCTGCGTCAATTGACGCGTGAGACCTGCAGCGTGGTGGCGCGTCTCGACATGCCCGGCGACATCAAGAGCCTCAACGTCTCCAATGCGGCGGTGCTGGCGCTCTATATCGGCGCCAGCCGGCTCGGCCTGATGGGCTGAAAGAAAACGCCCGCTCGCGCGATGCGAACGGGCGCCTAAATCCAGGATATGACGATCAGTAATAACGGCGCAGCGTATGCTCGTGATAGCCGTAGCCATAGTGATGGGACATGTGCGGCGCGTAGTAGCCGTGATGCGCTCCATATCCGTCATGGAAGCCGTGATGTTCCGGATATCCATAGAAGTCGTGGTGGGCGTGCCAGTGATGGAAATACGGATGATGATAGCCGTAGTAATGATGGTGGTGGTGATAGTAGCGCCAGCCGGGCAGCGCATCTTCCCGGTAGACCGGATAGGGCGCGAAATCGCCGGGACCGGTATAGGTCGGACCCTGATCGGCGTAATAATACTGATGCACCGGATCGGGCAGCCGCTCATACCCCCAGCCGCCGCCGCAGCCGGTGTTGCAGCCGGAATAGACCGGCGCTGGGACATAGCTCTGCAGGCACGGGCTGTCGCCGCAGGCCAGCGCGGGCGCAGCGCTTGCGGCTAATACGGCAATGGCCGCTATCACTCCAGAAATCGTCTGACGCATTACTCTCTCCTGTGGATCTGTTTCTTGTTGGTGTGGGTTTAGTAGCGAAGCCTTTTTAGTTAGGAAGCCTTCTTAGTTAGGAGGTCTTCTCAGTAGGGAAGTCTTCTCAGTAAGGAAGTCTTGGAGGCCTTCGACGCCACGGCTGTTGCGGCGGGTTTGGGCGATCTGGCGGCATGCCCATTTCACCGTTCTGCGGTGCAACGATCACCGGCGGCGGGTAAAACGGGACTTCGGGCTGCGCGCGCGGCGGAGCCGATTGCGCGGACCACGATCGATCATAGCTCTCCGCCGGCTGCGGCAGCCTGCGGTTCGCTGGTGGTTCGATTTCCAGACGGCCATAGCCCGGCTTATGGCCGGCACTCGGATAGTAGTGACCGACGTTGGGTTCGAAATCGACGTAGCGGCCGCCATAAACCGTTGGCTGCATATGGATGCCCTTGCCGAGACCGAAGTCGCCTTCGACCACGGAGTAGGAGGCATCGACGCCGTTAATCATGATCGGTACGCCGGGGCGGCCCGGAATCACGATATCGAAGCCTTCGCCCGCCAGGGCCGGCAGCGCCGTTCCCAACAGAAGTGTCAGTGCGAATCCAACGCGCATCGCTTCAAGTCCTGATTTTGCTGTCCATAATGTAGCCGAACGTCCGCTACCAAGTGTTAAGGCCTCGGCCCAAACTGCCGGTAAGCCTAACGCGCCAGCATCGATGCTTGTTCAATTTCAACCGATCGCGATATGGAAAAGTTAACGCCGCAAGCCACGCGTTAACGTGTCGCAGGAACCGGCGCGCAAATCTTCATCGCGACGATCGCGGCGTTGCTTTGCCCTGACCGGCCGCTGCATGCTTTCGCATACCGCGTGCGTGCGTCCCGTTCGGCGCCGGTTGCGCCCAAGTCGGCGCCGAGGCACCACTCGTAATGAATGGAAAAATCCGTCGACCAGCGAGCGCCGCGCAGGCCCGCGCCGCAGCGCGGGTCGGCTAATGCTCTGCGCACCTGGACCAATGCGGCCAGCGCGTAGTGTCGGCAGAAACCAGGATCCGCGGCGTGAACGCCGGACAGTCCAGAGATCATAAACACGGAAAGAAAACATGCAGCCAAAAGCGGCAGCCTGCTTGCCATGTCGCTTCTCCCCTGGGTGATCCTGATTCCTCCCTCGAGGGTAGCATCGCCAACAAATGCTACAAAGCGCAGCGACTATTCCGATGCTTCGAGGCGTCGGACTGCTACAGCTCAGGGCGAACCTCGTCGGCAAGATCCATCTGCCGAAAGCCTGCGCCAACCTGACCTTCGGTGGACTGCTGATAACGCGCTGTACATGTGCGCGAGGGCTATGTCGGCATTCAGGGCGCGCAACGGCCCTCACCAGGCCATCCCCGATGGCCCCGGCGCGCGCCGGGACCATTTGTTTTGGCGCAACTCAAGCGATCCCGCGCCAGAACAGCATCAGTGCCGCCCTCCGCCGCCGCTACCTCGTGACGAGGCTACAAAGCTCAACAATTGATGGATTTTGATGGTGCCGGTTGAGAGGATTGAACTCCCGACCTTCGGTTTACAAAACCGCTGCTCTACCGCTGAGCTAAACCGGCGCTTGGATGGAATTTTCGAAGGCCAGTCGTTATCAACCGACGGAGGTTTTGGCAACCTTGGTCTCAATGGGCCCGACAGATAAGTGCTTTTTGTGGTCAACCGACCACCGCGCAATTTCCGGAGCTCGACGCGCGCTGACTTCCGCCGCGCCATCTCGGCAGATAGGCAAATACGTTGCTCGAATGCAATATTCAGATGCGAATTGATTCCGCGCTAGCCACCGGGCCGGATGCAGCGCAAGATGATGCCACCTGGTCGAGCTTGGGCGGAAGGCGAGGAAATGACGAAGCCCACACGGTCCGCTGAATTCAGCAAACGAGAAATTGTGTTCTTTGTTCTGTCGATGATCGCCGCCACTGCTCTCACGGTCGAAGGAACGTACTACATTCTGAAGATTTTTGTGATCGGCAATCCCAACGATCCGCTCACGAAAGCGGGCGGCCTTTCTTCGCAGCAGGAACGAGAAGTGAGGAAGGAGAAATGAGCGACATTTCGCGGAAACGTAATGGTCAGGCTAGAGCCTTTTCCGTTCCGATTGAATCGACACGGAAGCTCTATTTCTTTATTTGACGCATTTTCCGAACGCGAACCGGTATCCACTTCGCGGGAAAATGCTGTAAGAGCTAGAGAGAAAGAGATGGTCGTCAACAAAGTCACCTGGGCCCAGGCCGGACGCGTGACCAAGCCAGGCCGATACATGTTCAGGTTTGGATGGCTTACGATAACGGAAGAAGATATCGCGATTTGGGAGCAACATCCGAACGCGGCGTTCGTGCTGCTGAGAATCCCCGCGGCGGAAGCCGACGACGAATTTCACTTGGGAACATTCGACGTTGGGGGAAATGCTGAGTGAGACCCGGTTGTCCTTTGTCTGGCAGTTCCAGAATTAACCCGCGGCGCGCGCATCAAGCTTAATGCGCGAGTTTCGTCGCGGCATGGCGCAGATGAGATACTTTCATCTCACCGGTCGAAGCGACGTCGGCGACGATCGAGATAGACCCAGTCTGTTCTGACGCCATCATTGTTGCCGCCGTCTTCTGCGGCCTGAATTTTTGAAAGTACCTGGCCATTCCCTCGAACGGCCAGGTACTTTGCATTGCGATTACTTCTTGACGGCAAACACCCAAACAACTCCGCCTTGAGGCACGTTACTCTCGATACCGACATTATCGCCGGCCAGCGCGTCCTGGATACGTTGCGCGTCAACGCCCCAGCCCGACTGAATGGCGATATATTCGGTGCCGTCGACTTCATAGGCCATCGGCATGCCCATGATGCCGGAATTGGTCTTTTGCTCCCAAAGGACTTCACCCGTCTTCGCATCGAAGGCCCGGAAAACCCGGTCGTTGGTGCCTCCGGCAAAGACCAGATCGCCCGCGGTCGCGGTCACCGATCCGAACAACTGCGATTTGGCGAAGTTATGCGACCAGGCCTTCTTGCCCGTGGCCGGATCCCATGCCTGCAGCTCGCCATAATGATCGGCGCCGGGAACGACCGACAAACCGATATCTTCGGGTTTGGTCCCAAGCCACAACTGGCCTGGAACCAACGGCACCTTCTCGCCGGTGAAGCCGCCGCAGAAATTCTCGTTGGCGGGAACGTAGACCAGTCCGGTCTTCTGGCTATAGGCCGCCGACGGCCAATCCTTGCCGCCCCACAGTGACGGACAGAACTCAACCCGCTTGCCAAGCGTAGGTTTATGATCGGGGTCGACGATTGGCCTGCCGGTCTCGGCCTCGATGCCCTTCCAGACGTTGGTATTGACGAAGGGCCAGCCGGCTACATAGTTGATGCTGTCTGCCTTGCGTTCAAGCACCCAGAATATCGCATCGCGGCCGGGATGAACGAGGCTCTTGAACGATCGACCATCCCTTTTGAGGTCGATCAGCATCGGCGCATCCACCTCGTCCCAGTCCCATGAATCGTTTTGATGGTACTGGTGGAACGCCTTGATCTTGCCGGTTTCGGGATCGAGCCCAAGTACGGAACTTGTGTAGAGATTGTCACCGGGATGGTTTGCGCCGGGCCAGGGAGCCGCGTTGCCGGTGCCCCAATAGATCGTCTTGCTGTCGACGTCATAGGTACCCGTCATCCAGGCGGGTCCGCCGCCGGATTTCCAGTCGTCGCCGCTCCAGGTGTCGTGGCCGGGTTCACCTTCGCCGGGAATGGTGAAGGTCCGCCACAGCTCCTTGCCGTCATTGGCATCAAACGCGACGATGTAACCGCGCACACCGAATTCGCCGCCGGAGCCGCCGACGATAACTTTTCCGTCCACGACCATCGGCATCAGGGTCATGTACTGACCCTTCTTGTAATCCTGGACCTTCTTGTCCCAGACCACCTTGCCGGTCTTGGCGTCGAGCGCGACGATATGATCGTCGGTGGTGGCCAGATACAGCTTGTCCTGCCACAATCCCACGCCGCGGCTGGTCGGATGCAATTGAAAGAGGTCGTCGGGGAGCTGGCGCTTGTATCGCCAATACTCGTCGCCGGTTTTGGCGTTGAGCGCGATCACCTGACCCATCGGGGTGGCCACGAACATCACGCCATTGTTGACGATCGGGGGTGCTTCGTGCCCCTCGTTGACACCGGTCGAAAAGGTCCACACCGGCGTCAGGTTTTTTACATTCGAGGTATTGATCTGGTCGAGCGGACTGTAACCCTGACCGTCATAGGTTCGCCGATACAGCATCCAGTTTCCTGGTTCGGGATTGTTGAGACGATCAGCGGTCACCGGGCTGTAATTTTCAATCGGGCCGGCGGCGGCTGCGATTGAGATAAGGCACGTGGACCCGACAACACTCGATAATAGCCATTGCTTCATGGTCATAGATGCTACCTCCCTGTTTTGTTTTCCTTGGCCGAATTTTTTATTATGCGGAATAGGCCGCGGTGGCGGACGCCATTACATGGCTTGCTGGGCACCTACCTTTCCGACAAAAGTTGCGGCCACGGTGAGTGAGCCATCGACTATCGCCAGCGGTAGCGGCGCAAGCCGCCGGGGCGCAGGTCCAAATACGACCTCCGCGCCATGCCGGGGATCATATTCGGAGTTGTGACAAACGCATTTGAATACGTCCTTGTCGCCGCTTTCCTCTTTCACCCAGGCCGTGACCGGACATCCGGCGTGAGCGCAGATCGCTGAATAAGCGACAATGCCGTCGGCCGCGTGGGAACGTGTCTCATCATCCAGTTCGGCCGGATCGAGTTTGACAACCAGCACCTCATTGAGCCGCGAGCCCTTGCGGACCACCGACGTTTTGGGATCCTTTGGCCAAGCGCGCAGCGGCGGTCCGCCCAGTTTCAGGTCCTGCGGCTTGATGACTTCACCCGCCTTCTCCCCTTCGGAGACAACGAGAAGATCGGCCTTTTGCGGACGCTGGTCGCTGCCGGGCTGATCCTCGTCCGCCGCAACGGCCGATTTATCGGCTGCGATGCATATTCCGGTTGCGATGGCCGTCAGGATGAGTGTGCGCCGCGTTTGATCCGATGGCGGCAACATATCCGTCTCCGGATTAGCGCCGATGCTCTCAACCGAAGATGTGGGGTTGTGATTGGATTCAGACATGATGCAAACTGAACGGCGCAACTCGGCCAAAACGAGGCGAGCAACAATTTTGCTTTTCCTGAATCATACGCCTCCCACCATTTTTTGCGTGCCCCAGGTGAGATTCACGTGAGATTCGTGTCCCCGAAGATCGTCGTGTCTGATCTGATCACAGCTACCGAAAACTACGTCATGCACATTTTGCAGATCAGCTCACCTGTCTCCATTCAATTTGTTGCGGCGCATTAGCGCGAAAGTTCCATCGCTCACGTCATGCGATCGTTCGAAATCTCGACTAAACATTGCTTAAATATGATCGGAGTTTCGATCTCATGTGACACCTGGATGTTGGATGGCGCTTGATTGAGTCTTAGCGATCAGGCCAGCGCTATTTTCTCCAGCACCGGCAGCAGGTGTTTCAAGAATTCCATTGGGTTCTCGCTCATGGGAAAATGCCCGAGGCCCTTCATGATCGTCACCTCGCTGCCGGCGATGCTCCCGGCAACCGCCAGCGTTTCCTCCGGCGTGCAGGAATAGTCGTATTCGCCAGAGAGCAGAAATAGCGGACAGCGGCGGGTGTCGATCTCGGCCACGCGGCCTCTGATATCGCCGTCGAGTTTGTAGAAATACAGATCGCCTTTGAAAACACCCGGGCCGCCCTGCATGTAGTGCCAAAGCGTCTCCCAGCGCTCGTCGACAGGGGCGTCCGGTCCGACCAATCCCGAAACCACGGCGGCGCAAACCTCGCCGCCATGGACATCGGGACGGTGCAAGAAATTCAGGTCGTAATAGGGATCGACATGCGCGCCGGCCTGCAAGCCGATGACGGCGCGGAAGCGCTCGGGATGCTCCAGCGCCAAATGCAGCGCGATGCGTCCGCCGATCGAGCACCCGATCAGGATCGGCCGGTCGAGATCGAGCGCGGTCATGACCTCAAGGATCATGGTGGTGTATTGCGTCGAGGTGAGTTGGTATTCCTCGTTGTGCCAGCCCGCCGGCGGCGACGACTTGCCGTGCCATGGCATATCGAAGGCGATGACGCGGTGCCGCGACGTAATCCGCGCATCGTTCATCAGCGCGCGGTATTGCCGGCCGTCGGAGCCCGCGGTGTGCAGACACAGCAACGGGGTGCCCTCGCCGGCTTGCTCGAAATAGACGCGATGCTTGCGTCCGAACAGATCGAGATGCATGTAGCGACCGATGATCGGCTCGAACTGCGCGGTCATGTCGTCGCTCCGGCGTTGCGCAGCTTGGCGAGCGCCTCCTTGAAGTAACGGCGATTCGCCATGAAAACCTCAAGGTTGCCTTCAGCCTTAAGGACGCGCCGCTTGATCAGCGCCAGCAGATCGTGCGAGCCGGGCGGTGGCCGGTTACTGCAGAATTTTCCCCATTCCTCTTCGTCGGCGCGTAGCGCGAACGATGACGATGGCATGACAAACGGCCCCGGCGTCACCGAAGCGATCCGGCCTTCGAAGATCGCGATCAGCCAGGCGGCCTGGCCTACCTCCAACAGGAAGGTCGTCGTCAGAAACCGCCCGCGCCTGACCAGCGCCTCATCGTCATTGACCCGCTGTTTGAGCACGTCGATCATCCCGAACTCCCCTGCGTGTTTATTCGGCGAGCCACCCTTGCAAGCAGCCTTTGCCGCTTTGCTGCCATGATGGGCGGAATAGGGTCGGCGTCAATCGGCTACAGCCAGGCGCATACCAGCGCCAGATTAGCCGCGCAGGCCGCCAGCAGCGCAACGCTGAGCGTGATATGGAGGCGTTCGCAGGAGATCTGAAGAATCGTTCTCATGACCGCAAAAACATCGGGCGATTTTAGTCCGTGAGTCTCGGGCAATATTTTTTGCCGGATTCAGAACTTGTTTACAACTCGGGTAACCTGCCCAATCAGCAGGCTGCCGCGTTCCAAATTCTCTGCCGCGCGTGAGGCGCTGCCACCCGAACTGAAACCCAATCGCAAAACGCGCGTTAGCGTGGTTTGGCGGAGCTTCCAATGCCCTACGCGCTGTTTTGTAACGAGGCCAAGCTGAGCAAGGCCTATCCGACCGAGGCCGATGTCTGGAAGCTCGCCGTGAGAAGCGGGCTCGTGGTCGACGATGTATCGGAGCACGAAAAGCCATCGCCGCGGCCGGTCTTGGACAATGATTATGAGATCAGGCCTTGTCGGGCGGATCCGCAGGAAGATCCTGCTGAGAATCAGGCCGAAGCCGAGCGCGAGGACCCGCTGGATTTTCAGCAGCATTCGCCCGGAGATCTCTCCGGTTCGCGATAGAACCCTGCTGCGGCCCGCGGCCCCCCGGCAACTGCAACAAAACCGAACCCATCGGGTTCAGATCGCGGGGCTCAGCCTGGCGTTTGCGTTCCTGACAGGGGCTGCGGGTTACGGCGTCGCCACCGCCAGAGACGCCTGTGCGGTGGCGAGTGCCACGCAGGCTTTCTTGCGGTGCAGCCCCCGAATCGCGCCGGTCACCTTGAGTACCTTCCCGGCCGGACACGAAGGATCCTGCACAAAGGCGATCTCATAGGGTGCCAGCACGAGCGGTTCGGACTTCAGTACGGTTTGAGCAAAACACGGCAGGGCAACCGCGGCGAGAATCACCCCTAACGCCAAGCTACGCATGTTCGTTGTCTTTGTTGTCTACCAACCGGCACGACCACAATATCCCATCACGGCGGAAAGTTCCGCGCGCGGTAAAAATATTTTCGCGCCAGAAACAAATCGGCTGGCACCAAAACAAAAAACAAAAGGCCGGCGCGAAGCCGGCCTTGCTTTTTGTAGCGGAGCAACCGCTTTAGTACTGCGTGGCAGCCGGGCCGCCCCAACCGAAGCGGTAGTTCAAGCCGGCCTTGACCGTGTGCTCGTCGTCGTGGAATCGGGCTCCCACGATCTCGGCGGGACCGCCGGTGAAGGTGCTGCTGCCGAAATTATAATACTGGTATTCCACTTTGGCGGACCAATTCTTGGCGAACATATATTCGAGGCCAGCGCCAACAGTGTAGCCGTCCTTGTGGCCGCCGTCGGTAGTAAAGGCCTGCGGAACCCCGGCGAGAGTAACGCCGATATTATTGTTGTCGCGCCAGGCATAACCGCCCTTGGCGTAGAGCAGCGTCGGACCCCAAGCATAACCCAACCGGCCGGTAATCGAACCGATCTGGTTGCTATTCTGGGTCACGGTCGTGCCGGCCGGGAAAGTCACGCCACCATTATTGTTGTTGGTCAGCCAATCGTACTGCGCTTCGGCACCGATCACCCAGTTATTGGCGAACTGATAGTCGGCGCCGCCCTGCACGCCGCCCATGAACCGGCCGCCGCTTCCCTCGAGGCCGTTTCCGCCCGCGAACGCGCCGCCGACGTTGCCGCCGATATAGAAGCCGGTCCAGTTATAGACCACTTGCGGCGCGGTATAGACCGGAGCTTTGGTATAGGTGCGCGCGGGTAGATCGGCTGCGACCGCTGGAGCAGCAAACGCGATGACGGCCGCCGCGCCGAGCAAAAGTTTCTTCATTTTAGTTCCCCGTTTTTGTGGTTGGCACCCTCATCAAACAACGTGGCGGTAGTTTGGTTGCTTCACGGCGGACCCGGTGCGCGGATAGTCAGCGGTTGTGACCCCACCGCAACAACGCTAATTTGTTCCTTCGCGGCGCAATTTACTTTGGGAAAACGCAGCGCTTGGAGCGACGTACCCCGGTATTTGGTCGCTTGCGCCCAGGTTCGGTTCAAACCTCGCTGAAAAGTGATCGAAGTTCCCTCGCAGTTTCAACCCGGCGTAACGTAGCAGAAAAGCTTTTTCGCTCGACGAACTTCAGCGCGACATCTTTTCCAATTCCGGAAACGGCGCATAAACCACGCCGGCGCAGGTTTCGCCGGTGTTTTCGATCACATGGTCCAGCCGGCCATTGACGTAGACGATGGCGCGTTCCCGTGTCCCGCGATAGCTACCGTCGGTTTCGCGCGAGTTAAAACGCAGACAGATGACATAACCCGGCCGCCCGTCGACGCTGCGCTGCATCGGCTCGGCGATCTCTGCGTACTGCACGCCGACGGGATTGCGGAGATAGGTTTTCATGAACGCCAGCAATTGGGGGCGGTAGTCGGTCGGCGCAGGCGGGTTGGTGTCGTTCCCATCGGCGCTCAAGCTGATGCTTCTGCCGTCGTCGCTGCCCGCGCAGGCCGCGAGCGCGATCGGCAGCAAAAAGATCGTTGCGCGCTTTGCCAAGATCCCCAAATGCAATCCGTCTTCCACGGTTCGACGCCGAAGCGGGTTCTAGGCCTTTCGGATGTGAAAGGGAATCCGGATTTATCGCGTCCGCCGGCTTGAATATGGAAACATCGCAGCACCGGCCCGGCGCCATTGGGAAAGCAATGGCACGCGGGCCGGCCCTGATATCCGGGGAGCAGCGGGGCAATGGGGATCAAGCCACCCCTCGCGGATAAGTTTCAGCCGCGCTTGATGGCGGGCGTCACGTGCTTGGTCGTAACCTTCGAGAACCGGTGCGTCTTGTGCGCGGCAATCCGTTTATGCGCATCGTAATGGCGGACATGCCGGACATGATGTCGGCTCATTTTGGCATTGGCGCTCAGAACGCTCTGCTTTGCCTGCCCGGCTTGGATAACCGGCGCATCCGAGGTTCGGCCAGCCGCCATCGCAGGCGCCGCGAGGACGGAAATCGCAAGCAGCGCGGCGGAAATTGTCTTCAACATGGTGGTCTCCTTTTTCAACAGGGATCACGAGAGGGCCGGTCGAATGGCCGGGTCCGTCGATCTGCCAGCGACCCTATTGGTCACGCGCTGAACCCCGGCTGAAGCGCGTTCGCGGACTTCGTTCATCTGAATGACAAATTCGTCATCTAGCCTCCGATGGAGTCGGTTCGCGAAAATCTTTCGATCCAGCCGGTTGCCCGGGAATGTTCTGTCAGGCCGGGTGTTCCAATAGACGGGCGCCGGTGTAGGATGGCCCGTCATTTTTGCGGAATACAGCCAAGAATCGGAACAGACGCATGAAAAAACTTGCAATCAGGATTTTGGCGCTCACTCTTTATTCGATGGCGCTGATCACAGCGCCCCTGCTCACTTCCGCTAATGCCGCAGGCGGCGAAACTGCGGCGCCGCCGCCGCCCCCGACTGACACCAAGTCCAACACCAAAAAGGGCAAGAAAACCAATAAGAGCAATAACAGCTCCAGCATCGACGATCCCCGCTTCATCGAGGGTTATCGCACGGCTTACGCGACGATATATGACCGCAACGATTACGCCTCGGCCATCGAGCAGTTGAAGGCGCTTGGTCAGGACGACCGCGCCGACGTCGCCAACCTGATCGGCTATTCCTACCGCAAGCTTGGAGACTACAAGGTATCGCAGATCTGGTACGAGCGGGCATTGAAGGCGGACCCGAACCATGTGCGGACCTGGCAGTATTACGGGCTGTGGCAACTCGAACAAGGCAACCGCGATCAGGCGCAATATCACCTCAACCGGATCGGCGAGCTGTGCGGGACCGACTGTGCGGAATATCGCTCCCTCGCCGCCGCGCTGGAAAAGCCAACCGGCACCGGCCTCGTTTACTGAATTCGACGACATCCATTCAACCGGCGCGGCCCCAAAGGCTGCGCCGGTTTTGTTTTGTCCGATAGACGGCGCCGCCGTTCCGATTCAATCGGAACGAAAAAGACGATAGACTGACATTTTTGGGAGATGGCGCATGGAGCCATGGCTGCAATCGGCGACCGGGTACATCCGCGACTGGATCGAATTCCAACTGGCGGCTTCAGAGCAGCCGGGCTGCATTGTCGCCATCGCGCATCGCGGCAAGATCGTCGCTGAATACGCGTTCGGCCACGCCAATCTCGCCACCGGCGAAAAGCTCACGCCGCGCCACCGGTTCAGGATCGCGTCGCATTCCAAGAGTTTCACCGCCGCCGGAATCATGAAACTCCGCGAGCGGCGCAAATTGCGGCTGGACGATCCGGTCGGGCAATTTGTCAAAGGCCTGCATCCGCAAGTCGCGGAAACCAGCATCGCGCAGCTGCTGTCGCACAGCGCCGGCCTCACTCGCGATGGCGCCGACTCCGGACAGTTCACCGATAACCGACCCTATCTTAACGCCAGGGAGCTGATGGCGGAGCTGCAGTCGGCGCCTGCGATTACCCCCAACACCCGTTTCAAATATTCGAACCATGGCTTCGGACTACTCGGCCTTGTGATCGAAACGATCACCGGGGAGCCTTATCGGCTCTGGATCGAACGCGAGATCGTCGAAGCTGCGGGTTTGCGCGAGACCACGCCTGACATGCCGGGCGCCAAAGGCGTCCGGTTCGCACGTGGCCACACTTATCGAATTCCCGTCGGCCGGCGCCTGGTCATTCCCGGCGACAACGCGACCCACGCGATCATGCCGGCCGCCGGCTTTGTCAGCACCGCGGCGGACGTGGCCCGTTTCTTCGCGCAACTGGCGCCGAATGCGAAACGCAGCGTGCTCACCGCCGGCAGCCGCCGGGAGATGACCCGGAAACACCGGCGCAATCCGCATGCAAGCCTGGAGGGATATTACGGTCTCGGCACCATGAGCGGCTCCCTCGGCGGTTGGGACTGGTTCGGCCATACCGGTGGATTCCAGGGATACGTCTCGCGGACTTGCGTCATCCCCGGCCGCGAACTCGCCGTCACCATCCTCGCCAACTCCGTCGATGGCTGGGCCTATTCCTGGCTGGATGGCGCCATGCACATCTTGCGTGCCTTTGCGGCGCACGGCGCGCCCACCAGACGCGTTCGCGACTGGAACGGACGCTGGTGGAGCATCTGGGGCGCGGTCGATTTGCTTCCGATGGGAAATCTGGTGATGGCGGCCAATCCGCACTTCCTCAATCCGCTGATGGATGCGACGGAAATCGAGGTCACCGGCAGCGATACCGGCCGGATCTCCAGGGCGGCCGGCTACGCCAGCCACGGACAGGCGGTGCGCCGCACCCGCAACAAAGCCGGCGCCGTTACCGATATCTGGCTTGCCGGCGCCAGATTGAAGCCTGAAAGAGTCCTGGCGGCTGAAATGGAGCGTAGATACGCGCCGCGCCGGGGCCGCTAGGCGCCGGTCTCCCTCGACAACAGTGGCCAAGGTCGTATAGACGACCTTCCGCGCACCCGCGCCCGTCAGCGCCAATATGAGCCCGCGATCCCATGACCACGCCCACGCGATATGACCGGATCGCCTTCGTAGCGAGCGCCGGCGCAGAGGCCCAGCAGGCGCTCGCGCAATTGACCGACATCTATGGCAATCACGATCCCGCCGGCGCCGATGTCGTGGTGGCGCTCGGCGGCGACGGATTGATGCTGCAAACGCTGCATCGGCAAATGCGTTCGGGAAAGCCGATTTATGGCATGCATCGCGGCACTGTCGGCTTTCTGATGAACGAATTCTCAACGCACGATCTGCATGCCCGCCTGACGGCGGCGCGGGAATCCGTGATCCATCCGCTATTGATGCGCGCCACTGACGTTCATGGCGCGGTGCATCTTCACCACGCCATCAACGAAGTCGCGCTGTTTCGCCAGACCCATCAGGCCGCGCGCTTGCGAATTTTGATCGACGAGCGCGAACGCATGGCGGAGCTGATCGCAGACGGCATCCTGGTGGCGACCCCTGCGGGATCGACCGCCTACAATCTCTCGGCGCAGGGACCGATCATCCCGATCAACGCGGCGCTGTTGGCATTGACGCCGATCAGCGCATTCCGCCCGCGGCGCTGGCGCGGCGCCCTGCTCCCCAACACCGCTTTTGTCGTGATTGAGGTGCTGGAGGGCGACAAGCGGCCGGTCGCGGCCGTCGCCGATCATGACGAGGCGCGCGACGTTCGCCGCGTCGAGGTGCTTTCCGACAAGACCATCGCGATGCGGATGCTGTTCGATCCCGGCCACAGCCTGGAAGAGCGTATCCTGAGCGAGCAGTTCGGGCATTAGTGACTTTCTCAACGGTCTCGAAATATGCGCCGATCGTGCCGTGGACACCTTCGATGCGTCGAACGCTCGACAGCGCAACAACCGCCGAGGAGGCCCCAGCCGTTGCTGCTGCCAGCCAATCAGGGATCACGCAGGCCTGATCTAGCATGGAAGGGTCGGCTGACCGCCTGATGGATCGTCGGGCATGCGACGGCGAATGCCGAACGGATCGATGTTCGCGGAGCGCGCAAGCAGGCTCCATGCACCGCCGGGTGCCACGATCATTGTGGCAAGCGCAAGCGAGCCAAGCCCGATAAAGTACCAGGCGCCGAAATCGGCGAACGTTTCACGTAGCGCAAAGTAGACGGCCGTGCCGATCACTGGCCCTTCGATGGTACCGATTCCGCCAAGCACCACGATAAAGATCGCCGATGCTGTCCAGTTCAGCGAAAACGACGCATCGGGCGTGACCTGAAGCGTGCTCATATACGATACCGCGCCAGCCGTTCCAGTTATGGCGGCCGCGATCACCCACAGCGAAAGCCTGGCGAGGGTAGCTGGAACGCCGCAGGCGAGGGCCGCGGTTTCAGAATCCCGCACGCTCATCAGCGCGAGGCCGAGACGGCTGCGGAGCACGACGGCTCCGATCGCAAACGAGCCTATGCCAACGACCCAGCGCGGCCCAGTAGACGTAGGCATTCCGCGACCACCGATCGAATTCGCCGATCATCTCCAGAGGCATTCCCGCCCCGGCGCCGAGCCAGCCAGTATTCAGCGCTGCGATGCGCGCCATCTCGGCAAGAACCCAGGTTCCGACCGCGAAATACGCGCCGCTCAACCGGAACATCGGTCCGGCGAATATCAGCGCGGCGGTCGCTGTGCAAAGCGTCGCGATCGGCAGCGTAAGCCATGGATTGAGATGAAATGCGTCGGAGATCGCAAAAAGCGAATAGGCGCCGATACCGACAAAGACATGTTGCCCGATGGCGACCATTCCGCCGTAGCCGGCCATCAGGTTCCACGCAAACGCAATGGAAAACAGCGTAAAGGCCTCGACCAGCAGGCGCTGAGTGGCGAAATCCGCGTACCATGGCAGAAATGCAAGCAGGAGAACGACCACGACCAAGGCGATCGGCAGCCCCGCGGCGAACCGCCAGGATCTCGTGCTGCCGCCATTACGTCGGACCGACAACACGGCTGGTTCACTCATCAAGCCCGCCTGTTGAAGAAGCCGTTGGGGCGCGCCAGCAGCAGCAGCAAGAATATCAGATGCCCGAAGAACGGCCCCAGTCCCGACGAAATACGCGCACCGAATAATTGCGCGACGCCGATCACAAGTCCGCCGGCGAGAGTACCCCACAGGCTGCCGAGGCCGCCGAGCACGACCGCCTCGAACGAATAGAGCAGACGCTCCGGGCCGGCCGACGGGGAGAACGGCGTCCGCATGGCGTAAAGAACCGACGCGATTGCAATCACAGCGAAAACGAAGCCGGTAACAATGGCAAAGAAGTTCCTGTCATCGACGCCGATCAGCCGCGCGGTCGCCGGATCGTCAGCGACTGCGCGTGACTGCCGACCGAAATGCGTCCTCGCCACGAGCAGATGCGTAAGTGCAAACAGCAGAACCGCGACGCTTGCCGAAAGCAGCGGCAAAACCCCGATCGAAACGCTTCCGACTTCGAAGCCTCGCCGGGCGATATCGCCGGCCTGAAGCGATCGCGTGTCCGCGGTGAACGTCTCCTGCAACAGGTTCTGGATGATCACTGACAGCCCGAACGTCACCAGCAGCGGCGCGAACATGCTTCCGCCGACGACGCGGTTCAGCAGTAACCGCTGCAACAGCCACCCCAGAATGAACATCGCGGGCACGACGACAATCAACGAGGTCAACGGCTGACTCCGGCCAATTGCATCGTGAGGCTGGTGAGATAGGCGCCCACGACGATGAAGTCACCGTGGGCGATGTTGATCATCCGCATCACGCCGAGACTGATGCTGAGCCCGAGCCCGAACAGGGCGTAGAGCGCGCCGAGCAGCAGTCCATCGATCAGCGTCTCACAAGCGACAGCCATCTCACACTCCGAAATAGGCCTCGGCCACCTTGGCGCGATCTGCCGCGGCCGACTCTCCCTCGAGCATGACGCGCCCCTTCTGCAGACAGTAGAACCTGTTCGGATTCCGACAGCGCGCGGTTCACGTTCTCTCACGGGAACGACGGCTGTTCCGCTAGCGCTGGCTTTCTTCAGCAGCGCATAAACATCGGTGACGGCGAGCGGCGACAGACCGAGCGACACCTCGTCACACAGCAGATAGCTGGGGTTGGCGACCAGGGCGCGCCCGACCGCCACGAGCTGCTGCTGGCCGCCGGAAAGCGACATCGCGGGCCGCTTGCTGAGTGGCCGAAGCACCGAAAGCTCGTCGAACAGGCGCTCGATGGTCCACTGCCCTCGCCGCCCATTGTGTGCGGCAAGCTGAAGATTTTCCAGGACCGAAAGGCTCGGGAACAGCCGTCGCCCTTCGGGTACCAGGACGACGCCGCGGTTGAGTTGGCTCCGCTCGGATTCACCGCCGACCGCCACATCGTCAAGCCAGACGCTGCGCGGGCTGACCCGCACCGATCCCACGATCGAACGAAACAGCGTCGATTTTCCAGCACCGTTCGATCCGATGAGTGCCACAACCTCGGAACGGCCGACGCGGATGTTGACGTCGAACAGCGCCTGAAACAGGCCGTAGCAGGCGCGCAGCCCCTCAGTGCGTAACATGACCCGCCTCCGTTGCCTCGATTTCGGCGCCGAGATAGACCTCACGCACGGTTCGGTCCTGCAGCACGAAATCCGGCACGCCGTCGGCGATCAGGCGCCCTTCCGCCAGAACAATCAGGCGGCGGGCAACGGATACCAGCGCATGGACGAGATGCTCGATCCATAGCACCGTGACGCCACTGGCATTGATCGCGGTTACCAGTTCGAGCAACTGCTCCATTTCACCGTCGGTGAGACCACCGGCCACTTCGTCGAGCAGGAGCAAGCGCGGTCTTGTCGCGATGGCTCTGAGCGAGTTCGAGCCGCTTACGCTGCAGCAAAGTCAGGCGGCCAGCGACGACGTCGCCGAATCGCAGGATGCCGCAGCGCTCCAGCGCGGCGCGCGCCGCAAACCTGGCCGGCTCGCCATGAAGCCCGGCGCCGAAAGCCGCGGCGACGAGCGCATTTTCATAGACGGTCATGGTCTCGAACGGCTGCGGTATCTGGAACGTGCGGCCAATGCCGGCGCGGCAGCGGGCGTTGGCGCTCAGCTGCGTGATTGAGCGCCCGTCGAGGCGTACGTCCCCGCAGTCGCATCGCAGCGATCCCGCAATCAAGGCGAACAGCGTCGTCTTGCCGGCTCCGTTCGGCCCAATCACACCGACAAATTCGCCCTCTTCAACCGACAGAGCAAGATCGGGGATCACGACCATGTCGTTGAAGCGCTTTCCGATCCCGCTCAATTGAAGGATCACTGTGACGCTCCTTAGGCGAGATTCAGCAGCTCGAATTTTCGCTGCACTGGAATCTCCGGGGCAGCCTTGTTGTTGGTGATGAAGAGTTCGGGTTTACCGCCCGCGCCCAGGTGCCACTGACCGCCTACCACCCGCATCTTGGACACGTTCTTCACGCCGCTGCCGGCGAAATCCAGCCGGCCGATGACCGTGTCCTGCTTCAGGCCGCGAAGCGCTTCCACGACACCGGCCGCGGACTTTGGATCGCTTGACGCCTTCAGCGCAGCAAACCCGGCCTCGAATAGCGCATGGACGACGCCAAGCGGTTGGGTCCAGTCACGCTTGGTCGTGGCTTCATAGGCCGACGCAAGCTCGGCCGCGCTCTGCCCGGTCAGGCTTGAGCGGAATGGATAGGCGGGAAGCCACCAGATCTCGGTCGACATGCCCTCGGCGCGGGGGCCGAGCGCGGCCACGCCGCCCGGAAACAGCAGAGCTTTGGCGATGGTCGCGACCTTGGGCTTGAACCCCATTTGCGCTGACTGGTTGAGAAAGGTGGCCCATTCCGGCGGATTGAACAGGCCGGTGACAAGCTCGACATCGGCTTTCTTGAACGCCTGGATGTAGTTCGAGAAATCGTCGGAGCCGATCGGGAATTTGCCGATGTCGATGATCTTGTAGCCCGCCGCGGCGAACAGGCCGGGCATTCCGAGCTTGAGGTCGCCCATCGCATTTCCAGGAACATCGTTGGAAAAGACGGAGCCGACGACCTTGTTGGTTGGAAGGTCGTTCCAAATGTCGAGATAGACGCTTGCGATGTCTTCGACACCCCAGAAGAAATGGAAGACATTCTTGAATCCCTTGGCGGGGTCGCCCTTCAACGGGAACAGCCACGCCTGCCACGGCGTCATCGTCGTGATGCACGGGATTCCGTTCAGTTCGCACTGCTGCGATACCGGCACCACGCCGAGCGCGCCTTGCGCCAGCATGAGATCAATACCCTGCTTGTTGATCAATTCGACTGCGAGGTTGGAGGCCCGATCCGGGTTACTCTGGTCGTCGCGTGCGATCAGCTCCACCTTATAGGTCTTACCGCCCACGGAGATGCCGCCGGCAGTCGCCTGCCGAATCTGGCCGATGATGAACTCGTCCGCCTCGGCGAACGGCGCGAACGGCCCGGTTCGCGGGCTGATGTATCCGATCCGGATGGTGTCCTTGTCCGCGGCGAATGCCCCCGTCCCGGAAAACGCCGCGCCGGCTGTGATCGCAGCCGCGGTCTTGAGAAAATGGCGCTTGCTGATGGTTGCGAAATCCGCGGTCTTTGCTGCGGAGCCTTCCTTGCCTCGAAACATCGATCTTCCCCCGTGACTGGAATGGTGGGACGCAGCGTCGCACCGGCGCGAGACCGTCGCTTGGTTCAGTCGGAATAGATTATTGGCTGACACGGAAGCGCCTCCCGACGGCTGGCAGCCCGGGTGCCCGCGAAATAGCCAACTTCCGCGAGATTTTGAGCTTGATTCCGACCCTGCGATCCCTGAACTTGATGACGGCCATTCAGGCGGTTGCGTCCTTCCGGGTCAGAGAATTGGTCCAATGGCATTGAACATCCAGACTGGTGCGACGCGGGTGCTGCCGTGCGTTGCGAGCACGGCAGGTATCGCGGCGCCGGAGAAATTTGATTTCTGGCACGACGTGGTGTCCCGAAATCTTGTGGATCTCGATTATAGTCTGGTCGACCGCACGCCTTTCGAAGCCATGTTCAGTGGCGCCACGGTCGACGCCATCAATGTTTCAAAAATAAAGGCGACCGCGCATCGGGTGTCGCGCAGCGCGGCAACCATCAGCCGGCTCGGGGCCGAAGCGATGGTTTTCAACTTCGTGCTGTCCGGACGAATGACTGCCGAACAAGACGGACGATCGGCGACGATCGGCGTCGGCGAAGGCGTGGTCTGCGATGCGCGCCGAGCGTATTCCCTGCACTTCGACCAGCCCTTCGAGATCGCCTGCGTGAGGCTGCCGCACCAGGCGCTTTCTCATGAGGTCGCCGGACTTCAGCGCATCACCGCGACGAACTTCAATTCCACAACGCAATTATGTCCGCTGGTGTTCGGCTATCTGTCCGAACTACTGCGGCGCACGGGTTCGATATCGGACGGCAGTTCGCGGCGGATCTCCAACAGTTTCATCGAGCTTGTCGCGCGATGCTGGCCGAAGCGACCCAGCCCTCGCCCGCGCCGATATCCGACTATCGAAACCTCGTACTGATTAGGATCAAGGATTTCGTGGAACGGAACCTGGCCGATTTCGATCTCGATCCCGCCACGGTCGCCGCAGCACTGAAAATTTCGCCCCGCTACATCAATCTGCTTCTGGAGACCGAAGGCACCTCGCTATCCCGTTATATCTGGCGGCGCAGACTCGAAATGGCGGCCCGTGACCTTGAAAATAGCGACCTCGGCAGCTTGAACATTTCCACGATTGCCTTGAATAACGGTTTCAATGATCTGAGCCACTTCAGCAAAGCGTTTCGGGAGCGTTTCGGCAAGTCCCCAAGAGGCTATCGCAGCAGGAAGAACCTCGCGATCTAGACTAGCCCAGAACCTCGTCCAAAGGCCGTTCCTGGAGCCGACCCGGGATCAGCACCGGTTTTCCGGAAACATGCTCGAACAAGGCAGGGTATCGACAACACCCCTTGCCATCGCAACCATTCGTTAACGGCGCCGGGATATGGTTAACGTGGAGTTTACCGGGCTGTTCGGTACGCGCTTCAGGCTGGGCCATGTTTCGCATCGATTTCAACAAGCTGCGATTTCTTGTGTGCGACGACAATCCGCATATGCGCCGCATCTTGCGGACGCTACTGCACTCGTTCGGCGCGCGTGAGGTTTACGAATCTGAGGACGGCGCGACCGCGCTGGAGATGTACAGCCACTACGTGCCGGATATCGTCATCACCGACTGGTCGATGCCGATCTTCGACGGTCTCGAACTCGCGCAGATGATCAGGCAGCCTGAAACGAAGGGCAATCCTTATGCGCCGATCATCATGTTGACCGGCCATTCCGAGAAGCGGCGCGTCACGGTGGCGCGCGACGCCGGCGTGACCGAATTCCTCGCCAAGCCGATCTCGGCCAAGGGGCTTTACCAGCGCATTCTCAACGTCGTCGCCAATCCGCGCCCCTTCATCAAGACCAAGACCTATTTCGGTCCCGACCGCCGACGCAACACCAATAACGCCTATATCGGCCCCGAGCGCCGCATCGGCGGCGAGGTCGAAGTCCTCCAGCAGCCCTCGCTGCTCGACAAGGCACGGACCAGCGGCTAGCGCATGATCCGGAAACGTGGGAACCGGTTTTCCGAAGAGATCATGCTCAAACAAAGAGATCGGATCATGATCCGATTCGATCCAATCGAATCATGATCTGAGCGCGCGAGGCAGGAAATCATCATGGCAAAAGAAAAACCCGGCTCGGTCCAGATCGAGACATTTGCCGACCATCACGTCATCACCCAGCCCAATCCGCTGCGCAAAGTTTTGCGACGCGTCGCCGAGAAGGATCTCGACGATCCGGTCGCGCGCGCGGAAGCGGCGCTTGCCAGCATGTCGGGTGAATTCAAGAACTGGATGGGAATCGAAGCCGACCGGCTTTCGGCGGCCCATGCCGCGATTCTGAGCGGCGGTTTTACCAACACCACGCGCGACGAACTGTTTCGCGCCGCCCATGACATCAAGGGCGATGCCGCCACGTTTGGATTCCCGTCGGCTGGCGTCGCGGCCGAGAGCCTCTGCAAAATCATCGAGCACGCGCCCGATCTCGACCAGGTGCCGTCCGACCTCATCGCGCTTCACATCAATGCTATTCAGGCCATCGTGCGCGAACGCACCAAGCTCGACACAGCCAGTACCGCCAGCGAACTGAGCCGGCGATTGCGCGGCGTCGCCGACGAGTATCTCGCTCACGCCAATCGCGACCGGCCGGAGCACCTCGAAGCGATCCTCGCCCCGGGCATCGTGCCGCTGGATTGAGGGCCCGCTGGTATCGGGCATCTTCCTCAATGCGAGGAGCCCACGGATCGCAATAGCGGCAATTACGCCGCGATCCGTTCGTGCTGGATCGGCGCAACGGCTTCATCAGCCATCAGTTCGTCGCAGAACATCCGGGCTTCTTCGCGCGCCAACTCGGTCGCAAAGCGCCGCAGCAGGATCAGCAACGGCTCAGCGGCGTGCGGGTCGGTTTCGCAGTGGGTCAACACCCGTTCGACCATCCGGCGGCGCAGTCTTGCGGCACCGTCGACGCTATCGACAAAGCCCGTTTCATGGTTGACTTCAATCGCGATCCGGAACGCCGCGAATGTCGATTCCGGCAATCCGGCCCGCCGCAACAGCGCCTGCAGGCTGGCGCCGCCGCGATCGTGGACCAGCGCGCAAACGCGAGACTGCGGCAGACCAGACAATTCCGCCAGGGCATGATCGAACAATTCGATGATTGCCCGATAATAGCGCGCGCAGGATCAGTCCGGCGGTGAGCTCGCCGGTGGCGCGCAGATGCCGCACCAGACCGCGCATGTCGTCACCGCGCGAACGCGCCGCGATATTGACTGTTGCGCGGTCGCGCGCTTCGTTTGCGATCCGCCCCGCGCGATCGGCGCTCAACCAGTTCCGGGCCACCACGAATTGCGCCAGCGTGTCCGAAAGCTTGGCGACCAAGGCCGCCCGCGTCGCGGCGGGCAGGTCCTCCAGTACCAGCATCGATTCCCGGATTGCCGCCAGATGACCGTGGCGCTCGACGATGCGATCCCACGAAAACGGCGCGAGCTCGGCATAGGCGTTTTCGATCAACTCAAGCGCCGCGGCCGCGCTGCCGACTTCGGCGATTGCGGCGCAGACCGAGGCCGGCAAATTGACGCGGCGGGCGACGGCGCATTGCATCTGGCAATTGCCGGTCGCGACGATGTCGACCAGATCGGCATCGATCAAAAGCGGTGAATATTCGAGAACGGGCAGCGCGACCGATGGCTGATCGAGCGACAGGGCCTGCACGATCGCGGCCGGCGCCTCGTTGCTGCGCGCAAACACTTCGGCCATCGCCTGGCGCACCAGGGGCGAAGCATCATCCAGCAGCATCAGGAGCGCGCCTTCGGCGGCGGAGCGATCGTCTTGGGTCAGATCGGAAATCAGCCAGGCCCGCGCCAAAGATCGGGTTGCTTCTGCCCGCTCGCCTGCCGGAGCGGTCCGTATCCAATTGATGAACTGCCGAACGATCATGTTCCTGCCGGCTTACGCAACTTGAGACGACACCGTGACCCGGTGCCACTGTCATACAAAATAAACCATGACACTTAACAAAGCGTTCACCATAAACAGCTGGTTTTATTGACGTTTTGTTAAGGGTCCGAGGCAGCCACCGATCGCGCCGGGTTTTTGTCTTGGGAATTGCGGCTTCCCAAATGGGATTAGCTGCTGAATGCGCCGGTGCGGTCGCTGAACAGATCGAGCGGCTGTGGTGCGTTGGCGTTGGGGGTCGGCGCCGCGGACGACGGCACCTGGGCTGGAGCAACCGAGGTTGCCGAGGCAACCGAGGTTGCAGGCGCAACCGAGGTCATCGACGAGGAGTTGCCCCATAATTCGTGAACGGCTGATGACACCGGTTGAGCTCGCTCCCCGACCTGAAACAACGAGCGGAATATCGGTGCGGCCGGCGCCGAGCCGCTTGTCGTTGTCGAGCGAAGCCGACGCCATCGCAGCCGGCTGGACTTCCGGAAAGCTCGAAAGAAAGGCTGGCTTGGTGACCTGCGCGCCGCCGTTGGCGCCTGTTGCAATGGCGGGAGTGGCCCCGAACGTAGCAATCGCGTCGCGTGCGGTCGGCGAACTGGCCGCACTGGCGTAGCGCGACGACAGCACAGAATAGACTTGCGAGACGCTGTAGGCGTGTCCGCTATGATCGAAGAAGATCGAACGGTTCGCCGCGGCGGCGTTCGGAAATAGCGCTGCGCCCGAGGCCTGCGGACTGTCCTCGGCACTCGAGATCAGCTTGGCTGCGCCGCCGACGCCCATGAAGTGCGCCATATAGAGTTCGCTGTCGGTCGGGCGGCGGCCGATCTTGCCGGTGAGCTCGAAACTGTTGGACTGGGTCAGAGCGGCCGCCATCGCTGAGCTCGCAACCGGATCGTCGCGCAGCTTCATGATCGCCGCCCGCGCGGTGGGATCGCTGACCGAGTAGCTGCCGGACGGAGATTTCGTGATGGCATCGGCGTAATTGCCGTAACCAAGTTGCGCGCCCGCTTCCTTCACGGTGCCGAGCCAGGTCTGATCGATGAATTGGTAGAGGCCGTGCGCCGACGAGGTCGAGGCGCCGGCCGTCGGATTGAAATCGGATTCCATTTTCGCCGTGGCGAGCAGATATTCGAAGCTGGTGCCGGTGGAATTCGAGGCCTGCTTGATCGCGCCCGCGATCCGCACGCGCGACGGGTCGGCACCTGCCGTTGCCGTGGCGTTTGAAGTGTCGACCGCCATAACTTGGTGCCCCGCTCCCCGCGAAACGACCGTCCGCCCGTTCGAGCGACTTTTCTCCCAAAAAGCCGCTCATGCCACGGTCACACTGGGGCAATCATGGTTAATGGTGGGTTAAGACGCTGGGTCACCCTCTGTCATTGCGGGGCGCCGCAGGCGAACCCGGAATGACAAATCATTTCCGATAAACCGTCTGTGGATCGAACAGCTTTTCGGCGTCCACGAATGACAACTGCGCGCCGCCCTCGCCTGCGGTCACGGCGCGGTAGAAACACGAGCGGCGGCCGGTGTGGCAAGCCGCCCCGGTTTGCTCGACCCTGATCCAGATTGCGTCCTGATCGCAATCCATCCGCATCTCGACCACGCGCTGGACGTGGCCGGAGCTTTCGCCTTTTCGCCACAGCGCGTTGCGAGAGCGGCTGAAGTACCAGGCTTCGCCGCTGGCGATGGTCTTGCGCAAGGCTTCATCGTTCATGTGCGCGACCATCAGCACCTCGCCGGTGCCGGCGTCGGTGGCCACGCAGGTCACGAGGCCCGACGCGTCGAATTTGGGCTTGAACGTCAGCCCTTCCTCGATGTCATTGATTCCAGCAGATGCGGACACGGGCAGCCCTCGTAGTTTCAAGCGAGGGCCGGTTAGCGCTGCGTCCCTCGCACCATGGACAGGAAACGCGCCTGCTCCGACGGATTGTCGCGGAACATGCCCGTATAGCGGCTGGTGAACGTCAT
Source organism: uncultured Pseudomonadota bacterium (assembly GCA_963725555.1). Lineage (GTDB taxonomy): Bacteria > Pseudomonadota > Alphaproteobacteria > Rhizobiales > Xanthobacteraceae > Bradyrhizobium. Next base: position 86,800 of record CAVRYV010000014.1, read on the forward strand.
CGCACCGTGCTTGGCGACGCCGCGCACCGACATGCAGGTATGCTCCGCCTCGATCACCACGGCAACGCCGCGGGGTTTGAGAATTTCGTCGATCGCCGCCGCGATCTGCGCGGTCAGATGTTCCTGGGTCTGCAGGCGGTGCGCGAAGATATCGGTCAGGCGCGCCAGCTTCGACAATCCCACGACCCGCTCGACCGGGGTATAGGCGATATGCGCCTTGCCGTAGAACGGCATCATGTGATGTTCGCATTGCGAGGTGAATTCGATATCGCGGATCAGCACGAAATCGTCATAGCCCGCGGTCTCGCCAAAGGTGCGGTTGAGCACCTCGGCCGGACACTGGTGATAGCCCTGATAGAGTTCATCGAAGGCTTCGACCACCCGGCGCGGCGTATCCACCAGACCCTCGCGGGCCGGGTTCTCGCCGATATAACCAAGCAGCGTCTGCACCGCCTGCTCGGCTTCCGCGCGCGACGGGCGCGGCTGGTCGGCGCGTACGGCTGCGGCCAGAAACTCGGAAGGATCGAGTTCGGCGGGACGGGTTTCCGGAATATCGGAAGACTTGCCGGGGCGTAGGGTTTTGATCAGTGCGTCCATGTCAACTCCGTTCGACCGGTCTTCAGGAGACCGGAGTGTCACCGGCAGACGGGGCGGCTTTGCCGCCGGACGCCTGAGTACCACAATGCTAACACCACGGCAGCCGAATTAGCTTCATTTTGGGCGCCGCAAGATACGGCCGGACTGTAATTCCGCCGCCTCCAGCCATATATAGGGCCATGGACCGGGATCGCCAAGGGCGGTCGCGAGGGTGAACAAGCCTTATGCTGAACGACATCTACAACAAGCGCATCATCGAACTGGCCGGCAATATCCCCAGGCTCGGCCGGTTAGCCGCGCCGGACGCCAGCGCCATGGCCCATTCCAAGCTGTGCGGCTCGACCGTCAAGATCGACCTCAAAATGGACGGACCTGTCGTCACCGACTTTGCCCATGACGTGAAGGCTTGCGCGCTCGGCCAGGCCTCGTCCTCGATCATGGCGAGCCATGTCGTCGGCTCGACGGCGAGCGAATTGCGCGAATTGCGCGAGACCGTCCGCAAGATGCTGAAGGAAAACGGCAGCCCCCCGCAAGGCAAATGGGGCGACATCGCGCTGCTCGAGCCGGTGCGCGATTACAAGGCGCGGCACGCCTCGACGATGCTGACCTTCGATGCTGTCGTCGACGCGATCGGCCAGATCGAAGCAAAGGCCACACAGCCGGCGAACGCGCAGGGCTGATAGCCAAGGGCACGCTACGCCAAATGGTCTGAGCCCTTATTGTTATTTGGCCGGTCCTGCCGCCGATACGCCGCCGGTCGGGACCAGCGCCTCCGCCGTCTTGGTCGACTTCGGCGCAGCCAATGGCTTCTCTGGGTTCACAGTTTCACTCACGAAGCGATCCTGCACCGGTTTGGTCGTTAGCTCGGCCACCGGAGCGTCGGGATTGGTCTCCTGAGGCAGCACGTCGGCGGCCGTATTGGTGGTCACGAGATTGGTCAGCCGCAATTCTGCCGGCGACAATTCGTGCAGATCTTCCCATGGCGGCACGTTGAGCGAGAGCGACAGCAGATCGCCCGCACCGCCCATGTCGAAGGTGTATTTGGCGAGACGCCCGACGTCGCGTTCCACGATCATCAAATCCTGCGCGGTGTAACTCGCAGCCTTGGGATCGTCGGCGCGGTCGCCCATCCAGATTTGATGGACCCTGACATGCGCCGCCTCGGGCACATAACGCGCCTGGCCCGACAGCAGCAGAAAGACACACATCAACTCGCAATAGGCCTCGGGCACGACGCTGGCACGATCGCCCGCTGCGGTATGGGTCTCGACACTGATGCCGACGGTGGTCCGGGCACCGAGACCGCGCCAGAGCCGTCCGAGCGCGATGGCGTCGTTGACCGATCCGCCGCTGGAATCCAGCACAATGGTCGCGCCATCGAGCGCACGTCCGCGCGCGAATTCTTCGAAATCCGCGGGGCTATCGGTGGTCACAATGCCGACTGCGCTGACCCAGCCCCGACAATTCGGCTGGCACGCGATCCAGCTAAACCGCATCGGCAATTTTCGCTCTTCGAGCGTGGCGCCGGCATGCGCCGATCCGCCGAGCGTGGTCGCCATGCCCGTCAGTGCGACACAGAGGGCGGCGGCGCCGAGTAGCGTCCAGCCGCGAAAATCAAGCGACTTCACGAGCCTCAATTTTGGTTCCTTCCCCCAAGCCCGGATCGGGCAGTGGCAATGGCCCCAGTTCAACGCCAAATGATTCCGTCACAGTGGCGTCGTCAAAAAGGTAACCGCGCAAATCGCTACCGTCCATAGAACCTTTGCGGCAACGCCACCCAAAATATGCGATATTTCCGCAAGTGTGGCGCAATTGTCTGCGTCCGCAGGTTCCATGCATCGAAACCGCGCAAATTCCGGCATATGATTGCAGCACGCCGCCCATGAAGCATTCATCATCCCATTCCTCGATGTGTTCCGATTGCGCCGGTACAATGCTGCGCCTGCCGCGCAACGCAGGACGTGGGCTGATCTGGATTTACCGGCACACGCTGTCGCCACTGGTCGGCTACAACTGCCGTCACCTGCCGACCTGTTCGGTTTATGGCGATGAAGCAATCGAGCGCTTCGGCCTGTGGGCCGGCGGGTGGATGACACTGGCGCGGCTGCTGCGCTGCCAGCCGTGGGGTACGTCCGGAATAGACAATGTGCCGCTGACAAAACCGCCGGGCGCACAGTGGTACATGCCGTGGCGGTTCGGACGCTGGCGCGGCGTCAACGCGCCGTAAGATCCAGCGCCTGAAAATCGGTCGCGCTCAGGGAATCTTGATCGACAGCAGCAGGTTCGATTCGAAAGACCGCCATCGATAGCCAATTCCGAAATCCAGCGGCTGGCTTCTTCGGAACAGCTCGGCGTATCTCGGCTGATACCGTCCCGGGAATTCGGCGATCGGACCGGCGTAGCGCCCGAACGGAAAGAACCGCCATTTCTTTGGATCGTAATCGGCCAGCGGGATGCCGGAATCGTCCTGGATAATAGCGGCGCTGTTGGTAAGTAGAAAATCGCGCACGGTAGTGAAATTGCCGGCATGCAGCAGATAGGAAGCGCTCTTGATCAGGCTATTGCCCGGCGCCAGCGTCTGGCAAAATGCGAGGAAGCCGCTGCTCTTGACACCGCTGTTGGAAAGATCGGTGCTGAAATAATACAGCGTTCTTTCCTGACCGTCGCTGCCTGCGAACAAGATCCGGACCCCCGCGTTGTATACTTGCCGGCGTTTTCGGCCGCGGGATGCACGACACCCTTGTCGTCGAGTGCGATCAAACTGACGTCGTGGATGGTCTTTCCCGAACGCGCCAGAAAAACATACAGGATCGGCAGGGTCCCGCTCACCTGTCCGGCGCGCAGATCGGTCTTCATCTTCTTGGTAATGAAGAAACTGTAGCTCACGATCGAACCCAGCGAGTGCTCGACGCTGCCGAGCGCAGACGCGATGCCGCCGCTTGAAACCTTGGTGAGATCAGGCACCGCCACCACCGGCTCCAGCGCGCCCAGCACGTAGGTCGTCGCCTTGGAATAAAACGCGTCCGCGTAGAGGAAGTCCGGACCGCTGAACATGTAAAACATCGTCGGCCGCGGCGCGGCCAGATTGGCGTCGGCCCAGGCCCGGATTTTCGAAATCTGCCTGCGCTCCAGTTGCCCGAACACGGCATCGAAGAAGCGTGCGTGACGCTGCCACGTCGGGTCTTTGGTCAGAGGCATCAGCGGTGATTGCGCCGACGGCGGCATGCCTGCAAGAAAGCGCGCGGTATCGTCGGCGGTGACGGCGTCAGCGGCACGCGCGGGCACCGCGACCGCCAGGAACGCGGTCGCAGCGACCGCCGCAATTTTCAGGGATCGAAGCATTTCTATTCGCGGCCCGAGGACGCGATCGGGACGCCCGGACCAGGGCGTTTGCGGAACACGGCATAGATCAAAAGGCCTGAGATCATAATCAGAATTCCTAGAAACGACTGCAGCGGCCGCTCAATCAAAAGATAATACATCATGAAGGCCGTAACGAGCAGGAAAACCACCGGAGTTACCGGGTATCCCCAGGCGCGATACGGCCGCGGCAAGTCGGGCCGGGCAATGCGCAGCTTGATGACGCCTAGCACGGTGAAGAAAGAACAGAACAACAGCCCGAACTGGATGAAATCGAGCACGGCCTCGAAGCTGCGGGTGAACAGCAACAGGCTGGCGACCGCGAGCTGGAAAAGGATGGCATAGGACGGCGCGCCATGGGTCGATTTGCGGGCGAATATCCGCAACGCCGGGATGTCCTCCCCCATCGTCATCATCACGCGCGGGCCGATCCACATCATCGCGCTGATGGAAGATACAAGGCCAATGCAGATCATCGCGCCGACAATGCGGCCGCCGATTTCGCCGAAGATGTAGCCGCCCGCGATGCGCGCGACATCGAGTTGCCCGGACAACTTGTCGATCGGCGTGGTGTGGAGAAACACGGCGTTCAGGGCGACATACAGGACGAGAACGATGAGCGTCCCGGCCAGCAGCGCGCGCGGCAGGTTTTGCTGCGGAGTATGCATCTCGCCGATAATGTAGGTCGCAGCGTTCCACCCGGAAAACGAATACATCACGAATACCAGCCCGATGGCGAACGGGGCGCTGATAACGTGGCCAAGGTCGGATCCCGATGGTGCGAAGGAGACCGGTTGTGACGTGCCGACGACCAATCCCGCGATCAGGAAGGCCACGATCAGCACGACCTTCAAGATGGTCGAGATCAGTTGAAAGGTGCTTGAGTGCCTGACACCGGTCAGTTGCACGATCGACACCAGCCAGACGACGCCAATGGCCAGCACCAGCGGCGGAGCGCCCGGCAGCACCGACTTGCCATATTCGCCGAAAGCCATCGCGGCCAGCGCTACCGGGGCTGCAGAACCCAACCGTCGCCGACACCCAACCCGCCAGAAATCCGAAGGCTGGATGAAAGGCTCGACTCAGGAAATTATATTCGCCGCTCGAGCGCGGAAACATCGCGCCAAGCTCGCTGTAGGAAAAGACCCCGCATAACGCGACGATTCCGCCAACGGCCCACAACAATAGAATCGAAAAGGCCGACGGAATGTCCTTGACCTGGAAACCGAGGCTGGTGAAGACGCCGACGCCGACCATGTCGGCCACGACGATGGCGGTCGCCACAACGACCGAGACCGTGGACCCGCTTCCGGGAAGCCGGCTGCGCATAGCCGCCTCTCCGGTTTCTAATGCCGCCATGCCGGTCCGTCCTGGGCGTCCCGCCCTCTGGTTTTCATCGTGCCGTTGACCCTCTTCAATTCCAGCAGCGTTAACAATGGTTTAAAGTTGAAGCCCTAGTTTGGTAATATAATACCTTTTAGAATGTCTGAGGTCTGTTTGGCGGCTGTATCGTTGCGAAAAGACTGTCATCGCCCCACAATCACGACACGATTTCGTGTTCTCTTTAGGCTTCCGGTGGGGAATTTTCCCGGAAACTTAACGTTACCGCAACACTAGCGAGCTGACATACGCCGATCGCTGGTGGGTATTGGGGCAGTGGGGGATGGTCGGAGCGAATCCGAAATTCCAGACGCATGATCGCGCAGGCGCGCTTACGCCGTTATACGCGGCGCTGCCCGCTCAGGCGCGAACTCTGCAATACCCCGCCGGTAATCCTTGGCGCTTGATCGCTAACTTGTGCTGCCTCATCCCGTTGTCCTTCCTACTTCTGCAGTGCGGACAGGCTCCGAACGCCGCGACGCTTGCGGCCAATGTGCAAGCCTCGGCGGCAGACTCTTTCGACGATCGGTTCCCGAAGCCTCAATTCAAGGACCGTTTTCCGACCGCGAGCGAAAGTCTGGTGCAGCAGCAAGCCCTCGCCCCGCCGCGCCAGCGCGTGGCCCGGACGGAGCCCGCGCCCTATCGGGTGGCGTCGCTGGAGCCGCAGCTTCCTTTCCAGCGCCCGCCGCCCAGAGACGACATGACCATGCTGGTCAGTCTGAAATCGTCCGCGTTTCCCTATCTCGGCAATAATCCGCACACCGACCAGCCGTTCCTGAACGTGTCGCATGGCGAACGCCGCGGCCACCGCAGTTACAGCGGCCGGGTTTATTGGCAGGACGAGACCTTCAACGACAACCGCGTCCTGATGCATGTCCCGGAGAATTTCGACATCCGAAAACCGGGCGTTATCGTCGTGTTCTTCCATGGCAACGGTGCGACGCTGGAACGCGACGTGCGCAACCGCCAATTGGTGCCGCAGCAGATTTCGGATTCCGGCGTCAATGCCGTGTTGCTGGCGCCGCAGCTCGCCGTCGACGCCGCCAATTCCAGCGCCGGCAAATTCTGGCAACCGGGTGGGCTCAAGCGTTTCGTGACGGAATTGGCCGACCATCTCGCCGAGATGTACGGCGATCCCCGCGCCGCCAAGGCGTTCGCGAACATGCCGGTCATCATTGTCGGCTACAGCGGCGGCTTCGTGCCAACGGCCTGGAGCCTGGAAGTAGGCGGTCTCGGCAATCGCGTGCGCGGCGTATTCCTGCTCGACGCGGTTTATGGCGAGTTGGACAAGTTCGCATCCTGGATCGCGAATAATCGATCCGGCTTCTTCGTGAGTTCCTACACCCATTATACCGAACGTCACGACCGCGAACTGATGCACATGCTGCGAGAGAAGGGCATCGCCATATCGGAGGATATGGACGCGCCGTTGAAGCCCGGCAGCGTGGTCTTTGTCGAAACCCCCGAAGGCGTGACCCATCGCGATTACGTCACACATGCCTGGACCCGCAACCCGCTCAAGGAAGTGCTGGTAAAAATGGCGGCAACGCCGGCGCTGACAAGGGTCGCGGCAGGCGACGCGTCGCCCGCGAACCGATAAGGGCTCGGTTTCTAGGATCGTATGCCGGCGAGCTTGCCGCTACCGATCACCGCGATCAGTGCCAACGCGACAAAGGCCATCGCCACATATCCCGAGCCGTACAACAGATCGCGTGAATACAGCACGCCGCCGATCGCCGAACCGACGGCCTGCCCGATATAGAGCACTGACGTATTGAGCGACACCGAGGCCGAAGCCAATGCCGGGGCCGCACTGACCAGCCGCACCTGCTGCATCGAGTTGGTCGAGGCGAAGCCCAATCCCCACACTGCGACCGAGCAGGCCATCAATGGATAGATACCGGCGCTGAGCGCCCATCCGGTGATGCCCGTCAACATCAGGACCGTGAACATCACCGAGGTCTTGTAGGGGCCCCAGGAATCCACGATGCGGGTTGCAATCGCAATGCCGATGAAGCCGAACACGCCGTAACAGGCAAATACCAGTCCGACCGCGTCCGCGCCCGCATGCGTCAGCTTCGTCAAAAGCGGTCCCATGAATGTGAACACGACAAATTGGCCGGACATCTGCAACGTCGTAATCGACAGCAGTAGAACGATCATCCGGTTACGCCCGACATCGGTCCAGGTTTTGAGATCGACCCGGCGCGCCGACCAAGCCAGCGGGCAACCGCCACGCCAACAGCAGGAAACTGAGGCAGCCGATCACGCCGATGCCGCCGTAAACCGCGCGCCAGCCATAACGGCTGGCGATAAATGTAATCAGCGGCAGGCCGACCGCGGCGGCCAGCGACCATCCGAGAAAGATATAGGCGATGGTGCTGCCGCGCTTTTCCGGTGAAACGATCAACGCGGCGGTGCCTGCCGCTTGCGGGGTATAGAGCGCGCCGACCGCCAGCATCAGCAGGCGAATGATCATCAGGAACTTGTAATCGGGCGCAAATGCCGACGCGGCGTTGGTCGCCGCCAGCACCGCGAGCGTCATCGTCAGCAATGCGCGGCGCTCGATCCGGCTGGTCAGCCACGCCGTCAGCGGTGAGCCGATACAAAGCACGATCGCTCCAAACGTGATCAGCAATCCCGCATCGCGCACGGTGACGCCAAGGTCCGACGACAGTTCAATCAGCATCCCCGCCGGCGCCAGCACCGAACAGCCGGTGACGATATTCCCGAACATCAGCGCGGTGGGAGCGAAGCGGCGATGGACGTGGCTGTCTTCCGGCGGCTTTTTCATGCAAATGCATGTAGACCACCGCGTTGCAGAATAAAAGGGTGGCGCTGGTTTATTTCGCGGCGCCCCGCGCGGGCGGGTCGCGCCGCCGGTTTTGTTGCGGCAACGGATTGCGCCGTGCGAATCCCCTGCTATACCGCTGCTTCCCGCTTACCTGCGCTCGTTCGCAGGAGTGAGCCTCAGGAGACCGCTATGCCAGACAAGAACACGCCCGCTTCGGGATTCCAGTACAGCCTCTCAAATCTGAAGGCCGTCGAATCCAGCAAGGTCGCCCTCACCTTCCCCGACGGCGCCAAGCGCGAATTTCCCAAAAGCATCACCGGCCTTGATATCGCCAAGGGCATTTCGCCATCGCTCGCCAAGCGCACCGTGGCGATGGCGCTCGATGGCGTGATCAGCGATCTCGCCGACGCCATCGATCATGATGCGAAAATCGAATTCATTTCGCGCGACGACGCCCGCGCGCTGGAGTTGATCCGGCACGACGCCGCGCATGTGCTGGCCGAAGCGGTGCAATCGCTATGGCCGGGCACCCAGGTCACGATCGGCCCCACCATCGAGAACGGCTTCTATTACGACTTCTTCCGCAACGAGCCGTTCACGCCGGAAGACTTTCCTGCCATTGAGAAGAAAATGCGCGAGATCATCGCGCGCGACAAACCCTTTACCAAGGAGATCTGGACGCGCGAGCAAACCAAGCAGGTGTTCCGCGACAACGGCGAGATGTTCAAGGTCGAGCTGGTCGACGCGATCCCGGCCGACCAGACCATCAAGATCTACAAACAGGGCGACTGGTTCGATCTCTGCCGTGGCCCGCACATGACCTCCACCGGCAAGATCGGCAACGCCTTCAAATTGATGAAGGTCGCGGGCGCCTATTGGCGCGGCGACAGCAACAATCCGATGCTGACGCGCATTTACGGAACCGCGTTCGCAAAACAGGAAGAGCTCGACGCCTATCTGAAGCAGATCGAGGAAGCCGAGAAGCGCGACCATCGCAAGCTCGGCCGCGAACTCGATCTGTTTCACTTCCAGGAGGAAGGTCCCGGCGTGGTGTTCTGGCACGCCAAGGGCTGGACCATCTTTCAGGCGGTGACGGCCTATATGCGTCGGCGACTTGCCGGCGATTACGACGAGGTCAATGCGCCGCAGATTCTCGACAAGGTGTTGTGGGAAACCTCGGGCCACTGGGAATGGTATCGCGAGAACATGTTCGCCGCGCAGTCGGCCGGCGACGAGGCCGAGGACAAGCGCTGGTTCGTGTTGAAGCCGATGAACTGTCCCGGGCATGTGCAGATTTTCAAGCACGGGCTGAAAAGCTATCGCGACCTGCCGCTGCGCCTCGCCGAATTCGGCGTCGTGCATCGCTACGAAGCGTCGGGCGCGATGCATGGGCTGATGCGCGTGCGCGGATTTACCCAGGACGATGCGCATGTGTTCTGCACCGAAGCCCAGCTGGCCGAGGAATGCCTGAAGATCAACGATCTCATCCTGTCGACCTATTCGGATTTCGGCTTCGAGGGCGATCTCACGGTGAAACTCTCGACCCGGCCTGACAAGCGGGTCGGCACCGACGAGATGTGGGACCATGCCGAAGGCGTGATGGCGACGGTGCTGGCGCAGATCGAGGCGCAAGGTCACAACCATCGCATCAAGACCTCGATCAATCCGGGCGAAGGCGCGTTCTACGGTCCGAAATTCGAATATGTGCTGCGCGACGCGATCGGCCGCGACTGGCAGTGCGGCACTACCCAAGTCGACTTCAATTTGCCGGAGCGCTTCGGCGCGTTCTACATCGATGCCGACGGTTCGAAGAAAACGCCAGTGATGGTGCATCGCGCGATCTGCGGCTCGATGGAGCGTTTCATCGGTATTCTGATCGAGCACTTTGCCGGTAATTTTCCGCTCTGGCTGGCGCCGGTCCAGGCCGTCGTCACCACCATCACCTCGGAAGGCGACGAATACGCCAAGGTGGTGACGGCTGCCGCGCGGCGCGCCGGCTTGCGGGTGGAGATCGACCTTCGCAACGAAAAGATCAACTACAAGGTACGCGAACATTCGCTGGCGAAAATTCCGGCATTGCTCGTGGTCGGCAAGAAGGAGGCCGAGACCCATTCGGTCTCGATCCGGCGGCTGGGCAGCGAAGGCCAGACCGTGCTGCCGCTGGCAGATGCGTTGGCGGCATTGATCGATGAAGCGACGCCGCCGGACGTGAAGCGGGCGCGCGGCGCGGTTTAGAGGTCTGCTAAATTGCGGCGCTTGTAAATCTGGCTGGATCGCCCGATATGCCGCTTAGAGCATGATCCGGAAAACGAACCGGAAATCTCAAACAAAAGATAGAGCGCGATGCCGCAAGCGCATCGTGCTCTGGCAACGATCCGAAATCATGGAATGCCGATGCCCGACGCCATTGACCTCCTGAAGATCCGCCGCTCGGTGAAACCGCGCGAGATGGTCGAACCGGGCCCCTCGCCTGCCGAACTCGACACCATCTTGACCATCGGCGCGCGGGTGCCGGATCACGGCAAGCTGACGCCGTGGCGCTTTATCGTGTTCGAAGGCGATGCGCGCCGGCGCGGCGGCGAGGTGATCGCCAAAGTCTTCGCCGATAAAAATCCGCAAGCGACATCGGCCGAAATCGACGTCGAAAAGCGTCGGCTCACCGATGCGCCGCTGGTGATTGGCGTCGTCAGCTTCACCAAGCCACATCCCAAGGTGCCACCCTGGGAGCAGGAATTGTCGGCGGGCGCCAGCGCGATGAATATCGTCACTGCGGCGACCGCGCTCGGTTACGGCGCGTGCTGGCTGACCGGCTGGTTTGCATTCGACCGCGACGTGCTGAACGGACTTGGATTGAAGGCGGACGAAAAGCTCGCCGGCCTGGTCCACATTGGCACGCCATCGAAATCAAGCGAGGATCGCCCTCGCCCGGCGCTCGCCGATATCGTGACGCGATTCTGACCCCGTATTTCGCACCGCCTGCTGGCCGCCATCGGCGAATGGTGCGGCGCAGACTTTAGCGCGCGATGACCTCGACCTCGCCGTCGACGCCATTGACGACGTTGAAGGGGCGCTCAAATACCTTGCCCTCGTTCTTGGCGATGGCGCGATATTCGCCTTCGGACAGCACGACGCGGGGGAACGCGCCGATCGATTCCTTGATGACGTCGCCGCCCGGCGTGATCACCGACCACGCGGTATTCGCCAGCGCCTCGCCGCCCTTGTCTCCGACCAGTTTCAAGGTGATGACCGCAGCGCGATGGGTGATGATCACGTCGGTCAGCTTGCCAGCCTGAACGCGGATATCCGTGCGCACCACAGAGTTGGCGTCGCCATAGTTGGAAATGATGTAGTAGGTCCCCTCCGGCAGCAGCGCGACATCGCCGGGTGAGACGCTCGGCACCAAAGGTGCGCGTTCGCCTACTTCGAACTGGCTGCCCTTGTAGATCGAGAACGCAATCTGGTTCTGCGGAATTTTACTGGTGCCGACGCGGCCTTCGATGCGCAGACCACCGGCCGGAAGCAGGAAGGATTCGCGGACGGTCTCCGACTTCAGGGTCACCGGCCGCACCGCGCTGACCAGTCCGAATGTAACGTGGACAACATAGCTGCCCGGCGGCAGCACGATGTTGGGTGTCGCGCCACGTTCCTCGCGGATCAATTTGAAAGTGCCGGTGTCGTCCGGCCGGTCCGGAAACACCCGCCACACCAGCCCGCTGTTGATGACCGGCAGATCCTTGCCGTAGCGCGCCGTCAGCGACAATACCGCCTGGCCGGCAGTCGATGGGCTCGGAGCTGCGATCACTGGCGGGATCGCGGCAACGGGCGGCTGCGTCAATGGCGCGGGCAGATTGGGCGCTGCCGCCGGACCAGAGGGTGGGGCAAGGCTCAGTGCGCCACTGGGCGCTTCGGGAACCAGAGCCGGAGGCACCGGCGGCGGATGTTCGGTGAACATCTGAGCCGAGACGGAGGCTGGAATCCCCGAAACCAGCATTGCAGCTAACGCAAGCGCCAAAACCAGGCGTTTAACCCAGCCGGATCCGTGGATGCGATTGCCCCCGAGAGTCATGGGTCATGCTTTTCACCGAAAACGCGGCAAATTCAAGCCTGAGCACCAGCCTGGGAAAGCCGCCCGAGCCTGGCGGAAGTCACAATCCGTTCCTGGACCCGTCGGGTGAGCGGTATAAACCATGCTCGTGGTACGTTCTGGCCGGGTCAAGTCGTAGTGGTTAGACTTGGTGTTCCAGGGAGAAAATTCGGTGCTGGAAAATCTGCGCGGGCGCGGCCAGAGCGGCCTGGATGGGCGCGACAAGGTGGGCCTCGGCAGCACAAGGCGGCCGGTGATCGGGCTGGCGCTGGGCGGAGGCGCGGCGCGCGGGTTTGCCCATATCGGCATTGTCAGGACGTTGGTTGCCCACGGTATTGTCCCCAATATCGTGGTCGGCACCTCGATCGGCGCAGTGGTTGGCGGCGCCTATGCGGCGGGCCATCTCGACACCCTCGAGGAATGGGCGCGCAGCCTGCAGCCGCGAAATATTCTCGGCTATCTCGACATCCGCCTCAACGGCTCCGGGCTGATCGGCGGCGACAAGCTCGCCGCACAACTCGAAGCGGCCATCGGCCAGACCCTGATCGAGGAACTGCCGCTGAAATTTGCGACGGTGGCAACCGAAGTCCGCACCGGCCACGAGATCTGGCTGACCCATGGCCGCATGGTCGATGCGATGCGCGCCTCTTATGCGCTACCCGGGATATTTGCTCCGGTACTGGTGGGCGACCGCTGGCTGGTCGATGGCGCGCTGGTGAATCCGGTGCCGGTGTCGGCGGCGCGGGCCTTTGGCGCGGAAATCGTCATCGCCGCCAATCTGTCGAGCGACGTGTTTACCCACAGCACGACGATCTATTCCCATGGCCCGTCGGCGGAGGTAACCGTGGCCGCCGCGCCGGAACCTTTGATCGAGGTTCCCCCGCCGAAGCGCGGCTTCGGCAAGTTCTTTTCTCCCGAACGCACCGTGAAGCGCGAGTTTTTCGGCGGCGGTGGACGGCCCGGCATCTCCACCGTGATGGTTGACGCCTTTAACATCATGCAGGATCGCATCACCCGGGCCCGCCTCGCGGGCGATCCACCTGACTTGTTGATCTCACCCCGCGTCGGTCAAATCGGCTGGTTCGATTTCCACCGCGCCGACGATCTGATCGCGCATGGCGCGCGTGCCGCCGAACGTGCCATCGAGTTGATCCAGGAAGCGATCCACGTTCTCGCGCCCGGCGCGTAATGCGACAGATCAGGCGGTCTTGATATAGTCGCGCAGTGCTTCCTGTTCGCTTTCGTATTCCTTGACCCGCCACTTGACAATGTCGCCGATGGAAATCAGGCCGATAACCTTGCCGTCCTCGACCACCGGCAAGTGCCTGAATTTGCCCAACGTCATCATTTCCATGATCCCGCCGACGGTGTCGGTCTGCTTGCAACTGATGACCTTGCGCGTCATCACTGAGCTAACCGGTTCGTCAAGCACCGCAGCGCCGCGCTCGCCGAGCGCGCGCACAATATCGCGTTCCGACAGGATGCCCTCGATCTGGCCCTTGCTCATCGCCAGTACGGCGCCGATCTTCCGCTCCGCCAGAACCTTGATCGCAGCCGATAGCTTTGCCTCCGGCTCAACGCTCTGGATCTGACGACCTTTGGAATCGAGAATTGCACGTACCGTCATTGTCGCCTCCCTGAAGTCCATCGCGTCATAGAATGAGCGCGATCTTTGTTCCCTTGGGTCTCAACCAACAGCGCAGCGCCGGTTTAGTTGCGAGCGCATCCGGCAAGCACCGCGATCCTAGCACGCCTAAGGGCTTGTGCGTGTCTCATCACGCTTCGGATGATGGATGAAATCGGGTTGCGCCGCAAGCGACGATCAACCGCGATCGGAGACGTCCGGCGACATCGCGTCCGCAGCATCGGCGGTGCCGCGCGGGATTGGATCGAACAGCGAAAACAGCAACAGGCCCGCAAAAAATCCGCCGATATGAGCCTGCCAGGCGACGCTGGCGCCATCCGCGCCGATCGCGATCGATCCGACGCCGAAAATGATGTTGACGCCGAACCAGACGGCAAGAAAACCCAGCACGCGCTTGTTGCGCAACGCGTACATCAGTGAAAGCGCCGGCACCCTGGCCGCAGCGTCCGCATCGCCGCGGCTGAACGAGAGGAAGCTGCCTTGCACGAAAGCAAAGCGGATCGCGGCTGCCATCGTGCCCGACACCGACGCCGAAGCACCGATCATCGGCGCTACCGCGTGTTCATGGGTAACGAGGTGTGCCAGTGCGCCGGCCACGGCGGTCACCGCCATGAATACAAAAAACCTGATCGCGCCAAACCGGCGCGCCAGCGCGCTGCCAAACGGCAACAGCCACAGCACGTTGAATCCGATATGGCTGAGATTGGCGTGCAGCAGCGAATAGGTCACGAAGCTCCAGACCTTGGCGCCCGCACCGCCGGGAAAGGGGGTCGCCAGCAGCGTCGAATCGTAACGCAGCGGAATGAAGCCGAACATCTGGAGGACGATGTCGTCGACATCCAGCGGCAACAGCATCCGCACGATGTGAATCACCGCAAGCAACGCAATATAGGCCGTCAAGGCGGCCGGCAGCGTCAAAATCGGCTCCGTTGGAGCCTCCGGCGGCCATTCTGGCGGGGATTCTGATTGAGATTCCAAGGGGTCGAAGACCTCAGGCGCGGCTCACTGGAGCGATTGCGCCCCAATAGGCGGCTTGGCGCTGCAGCGCAAGCGCCCAACGAAAAAGGGAGGGCCTGAAGAACCCTCCCTTGATCGATGCTGACCTTGCGCGCAAGGACCGGACGCATCCCCACCCCTCCCCGCGCGCCGACCAAATCTGTTTGACGCCACCTGTAACAATCTTGCCGGCCTCGGGAGTAAAACCGGCAAGCGATAGAACCCGATACTAGCAGCCCCGCGCCGATCGCCAACCGCATAGTTAACTTAACGTTAACGACGCAAAGACGCCGTCAAAGGCCTGGAAACGCGTCAGCGGCATGGACGCTGCAAAGCCTGTCCTGCAAAACAAACAGGGGAATGCACGTGCGCGAAAGCAGGACAGATATGTCCCGCCGAGCCCAGGTGCCGGGGCAAGGTTGAGGTATGAAGCATCCGTCGAGCCGCGAATTTTTCGCATATTGGGAAGAAAAGCGTGGTGGCGCACGGGCGCCGGACCGCAGCGAGATCGAGCCCGGCGCGGTGCGCGAACTGCTCGGCGATATCTTCGTACTGTCCTACGATGCCGCTTGCGGCTATCCGTTTCGCGTCGCCGGCACGCGGGTCTGCGCCCTGCTCGGCCGCGATTTGAAGGATAAAAGCTTTTCCGCGCTGTTTGCCGTCGACGGCCGCCGCGAGATCGAGGAGATCATCGCTGTGGTGGCCGAGGAAATGCTGGCCGCCGTCGCCGGCATCACCGCGACATCGCAGGATGGCTCGACCGCACATCTGGAATTGCTGCTGCTGCCCTTCAACACCCGCGCCCACACCCCGATCAGCCTGACCGGACTGCTGGCGCCATTCGACGACAGCCACAATCTGCTCAGCGATTTCAAACTGACGTCCTGGCGTTATCTCGGTCATTCGCCGCAGCGGTTCATCCCGCGTGCCTTGCGAAAACTCGCGATCGCGCGCGGCTTCATGGTCTATGAAGGCCTGCGCTAGGACGCGAATCCAAAAATCCGATCGCGCCAGCATCCGCTTCGCCGCTTCCAGTGCGCGATATCGACAGGTTATGGTGTCGAGCCGAAGCGCGATTGACAGACCCGCTCGACGATCCCAGATTGCCCGACGATTTCAAATGGGAATGAAGCTTGCGCAATCGCTGGGGCATCCTCGCTGTCTTGTTCGTGGTTCGCCTCTCGATGGGGTTTCAGTTTCAAAGCGTCGCGGCGGTGGCGCCGCTGCTCGGTCACGGCTTCGGCGCCAGCCTTGCCGAGATCGGATTGCTGATCGGTCTGTATTTCACGCCGGGCGTCGCGCTGGCGCTGCCGGGCGGCGCGATCGGACAAAGGTTCGGCGATAAGACAACGGTGATCGGTGCGCTGCTGCTGATGCTGCTGGGCGGCGTTGCGATGGCGTTTTCGGATTCCTGGAGCGGACAGATCGCGGGACGGCTGGTCGCCGGCGCCGGCGGTGTGCTGCTCAATGTTCAGATGACGAAAATGGTGGCCGACTGGTTTGCGGGCAAGGAGATCGCAACCGCGATGGCGATCTTCGTCAATTCATGGCCGGCAGGGGTCGCGATCTCGCTGCTGACGCTTCCCTGGATCAGCACCAACCATGGCGTAAGCGGGGCCTATCTTGCGGTAGCCGCTGTGATCGGGTTCGATCTGGTTCTTTTTGCCGCCGCCTATCACCCGCCGGCAAATTCCATGACCGCCGTTACGACATCCGCGCGGCTCGACCGCAGCGCGGTCATTGCCGTGGTTGTTGCGGGCCTGATCTGGGGTTTTTTCAATGTCGGCTTCGCGGTCATCTTCACCTTCGGGCCATCGATGCTGGTCGAGCGCGGCTGGTCGATATCGGCGGCGGGATCGACCATCAGCATCGTATTATGGCTGTCGGTGTTCTCCGTTCCCTGCGGCGGCTTCCTGGCAGATCAAACCAAACGCCCGCAATCCATTCTCGTCGCAGGCTCTATTTTGGTAGCGATCCTGATGATGGCGCTGCCGCGCAGCAGCGCCGTGGTGTTGATCGTCATCGGGCTGGGGTTGGTCAGCGGTCAGCCGGCCGGACCGATCATGAGCCTGCCGGCGCGCGTGCTGGCGCCGGCGACGCGGGCGATCGGAATGGGCATATTCTACACGGTGTATTACGCCGCCATGATGCTGGGCCCCGTGATCGGCGGCGGCTACGCAAAATGGGCCGGCAGCGCCTCGGCGGCATTCGATTTCGGCGCCGTGACGGTCCTCGCATGCCCCCTGATGCTGTGGGGCTTCAACCAGTTTCCGGCGGCGGAGCCAAAACAGGCGTGATCCGCGCTTCATGCAACCATTCCTAACCACTCATTAACCCTGCCGGCCGTAGGGTCAGACGATTCCGGGAACGGTTGTCGAGTGGCGAAGATGGCGTTAGCGCACAGAAAATCGATTCTTCCGGTCGCCGAAGAGCGACGGCGTTTTCAGCGGGTGAAAGTCCACCTGCTCGGCCGCTACATGCTGCCGGATCGCCGTGAATTTCCATGCCAGATTATCAATATGTCGCCCGGCGGATTGGCGTTGCTGGCGCCCGGCATCGGTAATATCGGCGATCGGGTGATTGCCTATCTCGACCATATCGGCCGGGTCGAAGGCAAAATCACCCGTATTATCGACAACGGCTTTGCCATGACCGTGGGCGCGACCCCGCGCAAGCGGGACAAGCTCGCCGCGCAGCTGACCTGGCTGGCCAACCGCGACATCCTCAATCTACCGGAGGATCGCCGGCACGACCGTATCCTGCCGCGCAACCCGATCGCGGTGCTCACGCTCGAGGATGGCAGCAAGATGACCTGCCGTATCATCGACATGTCGCTGTCCGGCGCAGCTATCGCCGCGGAAACCCGGCCGCCGCTGAGATCTCTGGTGTTGCTCGGCAGGGTCCAGGCCCGGGTGGTGCGAAACCTCGAAGAAGGCTTTGCGCTTGAGTTCGTTCACGAGCAGCTTGCCGAAACGCTCGAAGACAGCGTTACCGCGCGGTAAAGCGCCGCCCGCCCTCGTCTGCACATTTCGCGAAGCGTGAAGACGGCACCCGCCTTGGCGGAGGCCGTCTTTGTTCGTTTAACGCCTGCCGCAATGGGTTAATGCAGCCCAGTTTTGCTGCCGCAAACCGCTGATCTGCGGGCACGCAATGCATTAATGCCTAAAATTTGAATCAATTGCAGTCATGTCGAATTTTAATCGAATTTGATTCAAGTATAGATCGAATTTTCCTCGTCTTTTACGTGCATTCGCTTCAATTGTACTTGTTCTACTTAGCGGCGGCGCAAAACCTTTGTGCGAAACATGGTCCCAACAAGAAACGGGGGCCACAATGTTCGGGATCAGGGGAAAGGGATTGGCGATTGTCGCCATCCTGTTGGGGTTGAGCGCGTCGGCACATGCCGGAGACGAACGAATTCTTTATGCGAGCCTTGGCGAAACCACGCGTTCGCCGATCGGCTGGGTTGAATTCTGCGCCGACAATGCCGGCGAATGCGTCGGCGGAGCGTCGCAACCGCGCGATATCGTGATGTCGCAGACGGCGTGGCGAGATCTGTTGCGGGTCAACCACTGGGTCAACGAAACCGTCAAGCCGATGACCGATATGGATCATTGGGGCGTGATCGAGAAATGGTCGTTGCCGACGGATGGCTACGGCGACTGTGAGGATTACGTCCTGCTGAAACGCAAGATGCTGATCGATGCCGGCTGGCCGCGCCAGGCACTGCTGATCACGGTGGTGCGCGACAAGAAGGGCGAAGGCCATGCCGTGCTGACCGTAAAGACCGACAAGGGCGAGTTTATCCTCGACAACCAGAATGAGAACGTCGTGGCCTGGACGGAGACGGGTTATCGCTTCGTCAAGCGCCAATCGCAAACCGATCAGAATGTATGGGTCTCGCTCGGCGACGGCCGCCCGGCTCTCGCCACCGCCAGCGCCCGCGATCACTGACCCAACGACGACAAGGAAATAACAGGACCCGCGACCCGGTCACATCCCCACCCCTCCCCGTCCCAGACCGGATCGCGCGCGGCCAGCTCTCCCCCAAGAGCTGGCCGCAACTTTTTGCGGACACGGGATTGCTCGAAAACCTTCTCGATCAATTGAGGTCAGCTATTGAAGCGCCTGGACGCGAAGTCGAGTCAAATATGCTCGGCGGCTTGGGCTGCCAGGAACGTGTCGGCTTCAGCCTGTTCGCTGCTGGTCTTGTTGAAGAATGCATTCAACAGCACCGCTGCGATCGACGTCAGGATAATGCCGTCGCCGAATATCGGCTTCAAAACGTCCGGAAATATCCGAAAGAAATTTGGCGACACGATCGGGATCAGGCCAAACCCGATCGCGATCGCGACGACTAACACGTTGTTGCGCTGGCCGGCGTAGTCCACGGTCGAAAGAATCTTGATGCCAGTCGCTGCCACCATTCCGAACATAATAAATCCGGCCCCGCCGAGTACGCATTGCGGTACTGACGCGACAATAAAAGCGAGTTTCGGAATCAGGCCCAGCGCCAGCATGATGACGCCGCCCATCACGCAAACCCAACGGCTGTAGACGCCGGTTACGCCGACGAGGCCGATGTTTTGCGAGTAAGAGACATAGGGGAATGTATTGAAGATCGCGCCGATGATGGTGCCCAGGGAGTCGGCTCGAAGACCGCGCTTGACGTCTTCGGGTTCAACCTTCCGGCCGGTCATGGCGCCGAGCGCGAGAAACATCCCGGTCGCTTCGATAAAGACGATCGTCATGACGAGGCACATGGTCAGACACGGAACCAGATAAAACTCCGGCATGCCGAACTGCAGAGGCAATACGATCCGCAGCGGTGGTTCATTCTGGATGCCGGAGAAATCGGTCCAGCCCAGCGCAATGGTGACGAGGTAGCCGACTGTAATTCCGATCAGAACGGCCATGTTCTGAAGGAAGCCGGTAGCGAATTTGATGATGCACAGGATGACGCCGAGAACCAGCGCGGCTATCAACAGATAGCCCGCCGCGCCGAAATCTGCCGCCGCCGCACCGCCGCCGGCCCAGTTGACGCCGACACGCGTCAAAACTACTCCGATCATGGTGATGATCGTGCCGGTGACGACCGAGGGGAAAAACCGCAGCACATATTTGACGAACGGCGCGACGCATAATCCAAAGATACCGCCGACCAGGACGGCACCGTAAATTCCCGTCAAACCAACACCCGGCATCGCCGCCATCGCCAGCATCGGAGAGATCGCCACTGCCGTCACGCCCATAATAATCGGCAGCCGGATTCCGAACGGGCCGAAGCCGATGGTCTGGATCAGGGTCGCGATGCCACAGGCGAACAGATCGGCGTTGATCAGCATCGCGATCTGATCTTTGGGAAGATGAAGTGCGCCGCCAAGGATCAAAGGCACCGCAACGGCATTGGCGTACATCACGAGGACATGCTGCAAGCCCGAGCGCAAACAACTTGGGTAATCGGCAGAACTTGGTCGACTGGATGGACAGCATCGGTCATTGAAGGCCCCCCAAGCCTACAATGCGTATTCTTTTGCTGCATTGCATGCCCATGTTGTGCACTTCGATGCACAAAGATGGTGCAATGGCGAGACGCTCATGAAAGCGACCAAAGCGGAATCGAACGCGTCAACTCAGCGACGGGCCGGCGAAATAACCAAGGCTTCGCCGTCTGGCAATTTACGTCTTAGGCAAACGAATAGTTTAAGAGCAACGCTACATTGGTGAATCCGCTGCTCGTCGCATTACCCAGATCGGCGGCACCTGAAACCTTCGAAACCTCGCCGGTTGCCCCGTTGTAGCTAATCGGTACGATTGCCGCATACTTTGTCGTTGTCGTGAAGCCGTTGACTACGTTGCCGCCGACAAACACCCTCCCGTACGTTGTATCCGCCTGATAAAATCCCACCCCGCCGGCGCAAGCCTTGATCGTGTTGCTCATGACTTGCGCGGAGATTTTCCCCGAGAGAGAGCCGTTGTTTGTCGGATAAACGACGATCCCCCAGTCCGGAGAGGTGTCGATGATGTTATTGGAAACAATAACATCTGCTTCAGCCCAAATGCCGGTTCCCCATGTTTGGTAGCCGGTGAACACGTTGTTGGAGCATGCGGAAATCTGATTTCCCGTAATGACAACTTCGCGCGAGCCGTTGTTGGAATTGGAAACGCTTATTCCTGCACCACAAACGTTTATAATATTATTTGAGATGACGCCGCCGAAATAGGGCGTACTGGACAAAGCAGCCTCGATACGGATGCAGATTTCTGAACAATTATAGCACTGATTGCCTGAGATCAGGCCGTAGCTCGAACCGTTGAAACGAATTCCAGAAAATGCCGCTGTGTAGATCATGTTATCCTGGACCTTCACGAAATTCGCAAGATAGACGATAACGGCGTTGCCATTAGGCCCGGTCCCGCCGCTATTGGCGCTGGTGAAACCAATTTCGTTGTTGGAGACGATGCTCTGGTCCCCCGATGCCGTGCTGCGCGCGATGTAGACGCCGTTGTTTCCGGAATATGTTATCTGATTGTTCTTGATTAATACGCCGAGCGTCGCGTCTAGCGAATAGATTCCAAAATTTGCTGAGCCTGTCACAAGGTTATTCTCGATGAGCCCGTAAGATTGATCGACGAATATCCCGTGATTGCCGGATTGAATCAGTTCGCAACGTTCGATCGTCAGATTAGTGATTTTGTAGACGGAGATCAGCGCCGGATTGGTGAGGCCGCCTGGAAACGCCTGATTTTGGCCGGATATGATAAGATCGCGAATATGGACGGGCCCAAATGCCGTCGAGCCAGACGGCGCGATGTTAATCATCGGAGACCGTTGGTATCCTTCGATGGTGGCGGCACCCGCAGAGTAGATCTCGATCGGCGCGGTGATGTTGACGGTCGTAATCAGATAGGTCCCCGGCGGAATAAATAACGGAAGCCCTTGAGTTTGCGCCGCGCTAATTGCCGACTGGAAATGAGCCGTTTGATCGACGCCGGTGCCGGGAACCATGCCGTAGTCGATCGCATTCAGGCTTGTAACTGTGGCCATGACTCAATTCCTTTTCTGAACTTGTACCGGACGTGCTTGAACGCCGTCGCAGCGCACCGCTCCGGCGTCTCTCGAAAATTGACGACAACAATAAAGTTGCGAGGTGGGCCAGCTGCCTTGGCGAAGTCGAAGGTCCTGAAGATATTTTGTACAAGCTTGCGTCTGATGGGCCTCGGTTCCCGCCACATTTGGTGTTCCCTGGGCAATCAGACACAGGGCCCCAACCGCCTGTAAGTTTCCACAACACAATGCAAAGTTGTAAAATAAGATGTCAAAACCGTGGCGCGACACGATGTTCGGTGGCAGCCGAGGAGAAAGCCGCAGCAGATCTTTGACGAACACTTGGATACCAGATTTTATGGTTGTGTCCTCTGGAAATGGCGCTGTAAGCTGGGGGATGCGGATATCGCGTCGATGCCGAACCATTTTCGCTTGAAGCCCGCGAGCCAATCCGCAGGTCCGTTTGGGAACTTTCGCTTTCCGTCGCGCTTGGGAATGTCATGATCGAAGTCACATCCGTTGATGCGAAGACCAACGGCGTTGGACGTATCGGTTCGCAACCTATCGCGCTTGCTGGTGCAGCGCTCGTCATCATCATGCTCGGCGTTGGATCGATCGCTGTTTGGCGCACTTACACGGGCACGTCGCCCGAACAGGATCGAATCGCAGCTGCCCGCCAGTCTCAGGCGCGCGTTGCGCAAACCTCCGAGCAGCTCGTCGAAAAAACGAAGGGCCTGGAGGCGTCTCAGGAAGAATCGATCGACCAGTTGCAGGTGGTTCAGGATCAATTGCAAACCGTAAAGCGGCTTCTTGCCTCCCAGCAAACCGACACCAAGCGGTTATCCGATCAGGTGGGAGAACTCTCCGGGGCCATCGACAGCCTGCGGCAGTCCTTTGCGAGCATCCCCTCGGCGGAAGCATCCAATTCGCGCCCTGCTCGACATGCCTCGACCCGCAACAAGGTCCCGCCCGACAAGGGTCGTGCATCGCAAAACCGGCAAATCGCACGGCTGACGGCCTTACAGACCGGTCTCCAAATGCCGGTTTGCTCCATGCAACTTTCTGAGAATCGCATACGATTTTTTGCGCCATTTGTGAAATGGATCACATCCGCGCGCACCGCCGGGAGGCTAGATGCAGTTCACCGGATGGCGTGAGCCGATTTCAATGTCCGGGCAGGGCAAGGCCGCCTAGGCGTCATACTCCGCCGGCGGCCTTGTTTTTTGACGGGGCAGTCAATCTCCCGGTATCGGCCGACGTCCGCCCAATCCTCGCGGGCTGGTGATTTGTGTTTCGCAGGCGTTGTCTGCTGAATGCGCCCCAGCCAGCCGGAGAAAAGCACCCATGAACGCCGAACCCCTGCAGATGCCCGATTCCATCGGGTTGACGAAAGTCGCGCCGTTGTCGCGCCGCGGCTTCATGACCGCGTCTGCCGCGGTCACGGCTGGCTATACGCTGGCGGCGGGACCCGTGCGGGCCGACGTCATCAAGACCGACACCGACGGCCTCACTGCGGGGGAGGCGAAAATTAAAGTAGCCGATGGCGAAATGCCCGGCTATTTCGCTCGCCCCAATGGCGTGGACAATCCTCCGGTCGTGCTGGTCGCGATGGAGATTTTCGGCTTGCACGAATACATCAAGGATGTGACGCGGCGTGTGGCCAAGCTCGGGGCTTTCGCCATCGCGCCGGACTATTATTTCCGCAAGGGTGTTGACCTCACCAAGATATCGGATATTCCGCAACTGCTGCCGATCGTCAATTCCAAGCCGGACGCTGAATTGCTCTCCGATCTCGACAGCACGGTGGCCTGGGCCAAATCGCAGGGCGGCGACACCGGCCGGCTCGGCATCATCGGTTTTTGCCGGGGCGGACGAACGGTTTGGGAATACGCCGCGCACAGCAGCGCCCTTAAGGCGGCGGTCGCCTTTTACGGACCGCCGGTCGATCCACCGAACCCGCTTTGGCCGAAAAGCCCGACCCAGCTCGCGCCGGACATGAAAGCGCCGGTGCTCGGCTTGTATGGCGAGGCGGATGCCGGCATTCCCGTTGCTGCGGTCGAGGCGTTAAAAGCCGCGCTGGCCGAGGCCAAAAAACCCGCCGAGTTCAAGATTTATCCGGGCGCACCGCACGGCTTCCATGCCGATTATCGTGCGAGCTATCGCAAGGAAGCCGCCGAGGATGCCTGGAGCCAGATGCAGGCCTGGTTGAGGAAATATAACGTGCTCAGCTGAGAGCCGAACCATCAACAACGCGCAGCGAGCGCGGCGCGGGTTCCGGAATGGAACCATTTCCATCGGCCCTATTGAGCCGGCATCCGTTGCGACGCAGGAGGCAGAGTCGTGCGCAAGTTGATCGCCTTCGACGAAGACACCTTCGACAAGCTGAAGCAACTCGGGCGCGACCGGATGGCAACAATTCAGGAACTGGCGGACGAGGCGTTCGCCGATCTGCTTCGAAAACACGGCATTCCGCTCGACCTCAGGGACGCATTGCGCAAGAGTGCGTCGCCCACCACGACGCCGATAAAAAACAAGGCAAGATCGACTGCCTCAAGGAAAACGAAATCATGACGACCGACCCAGATCCGTTCGAAGAAGGCCAGCGCGCCGCGCGAGAGAACATCCCGGCCGCGGGCAATCCCTATCGGGACGGCAGCGAACAGCATTCGCTGTGGGCTGCGGGCCACGAGCAAGTCGCCGGCGAGGCCGAAGCCGATAAATCCGAGGGCAGCTAGCACCTCGTCCGAGGCAGGCTTTCGCTCGAAAACGCTCTGAACGCAACACCCTCAGCCGACCTGCTTCAGGCCCTTCTTAAATCGCGTGCCGTTGCTGACATAGAATTTCGCGGCCCCTCCCATTTTCGCGACTTGCTCGGGATCGAGGGTGCGTATCACCCGTGCCGGCGATCCGATAATCAGCGAATGTTCGGGAAACTGTTTTCCTTCGGTGATCACTGAACCCGCGCCGACAACGCTGCCGCGACCAATTCTGGCGCCGTTCATGACGATCGAACCCATCCCGACCAACGCGTCGTCCTCGATGGTGCAGCCGTGCAGGATGACGTTGTGTCCGATCGTGCAATTGCTGCCGATGGTCAGCGGAAAACCCAAATCGGTATGGCAGGTCGAATTGTCCTGCACATTGGAGTTTTCACCGATCTCGATCCACTCATTGTCGCCGCGCAGCACCGCGCCGAACCACACGCTGGCACCGTTCAGCAATCGAACCTTCCCGATCACCGCGGCGGTGTCGGCGATAAAGCAGTTTCCGTCGGCGGGAAGTTCGGGCGCTTGCCCGTCAAGTTCGTAGCGCGCCATGCCTGATTGGCCCCCTGTTCGCGAGGACACTTTGGCATAGCCGCGCGGCTCAGGCCAGCAGTCCGGCGGCCCGCAGCGTCATCACGAAGAACGTACCGGACATCAAGCTCCAGAAGCCCGCCAGCACGGTTGCCATCATCACGAATTCGAAACGCCGGCGCTCGATCCGCGCGCCGCGCAAGGTGTTACGCATGATGATGAAAGGTGCGGCAAAGACCAGGAATGGCACGGCGGCGAACGTCTTCGGCGCCACGCCCTGCTGCAGCAGCCCAAAACCGGCCGGGCGCTTCACAAATGCCTGATATCCGCTGGCAAGAGCGCCGGCAAATGCAAAGCCGATGCAAAGGGACAACAACGAATTCAACGCATCAGGCGACATCGCGGGATCTTCCGTTACGCATGCAACCCGGATTGCTTCGCAAAATTGGAGGCCTGCCGCCACAACATCCTTAAGGAAAGGTTAACGCCCGGACCGGAACCGCCGATCGCCTCGCGCAACATCGATCGCGCAAAGTCGTACGAAAATCCGATCGCGCGTGGCATATTCGGGGTGATTCGGCTGAACTCCCGGACCTCCCTCACCATGCTTCGTTCATGACACTCTTTTCGACCGCCCAGCATATCGTACGGGATTCGCGCAACGACCCTCGTAGCCATATGGTTCCGATCCTGCTGGCCGGCGCGATCGCCAGTGGCGCGTTTACACTGGTCGCCTATTTGCTGTGGCCGACCTGGGGACCAGACACCGCCAGCAATCCGTCGCGGTTGCCAGTGAGCGTCGGAGCGACCGTCTTCAATGTACCGACCATGGCGGTCCGGATGAAAATCCAGCGCCATTCCGGACCACAGGAAAGGGTCGATCTCAGCTTCATTTTTCCATCGCTTGAAGCTCCCGAGGCGCCGAAACACGTCAGCGCCAGCACCGTCGACGACGCGGTGCAGCCAATCGACCGGATCTTCCTGTCAATCTCCGCGCACCATGATGAGCTGTCGCCGGCGGATCGTCTGCGCACCATCTATCCGCGCTATCTCGAGCCGGTCTCGCCTCCCGCGCAAGACGGTTTGACGATGCGCGGATTTCGCGACGGCACGCCCTACAGCAATGAAGACCTGTTCCTGGCGAATACGCCCAACCTCGACGCACGCTGCACCCGTGATGCATCAACCCCCGGGATGTGCCTGAGCGAGCGTCGTGTCGACGGGGCCGATCTGACGTTTCGTTTTCCGCGAAGCTGGCTCGCGCAATGGCGCCACGTCGCCGAAGCGATGGACCGTTTGACGATGCAATTGCGTGGGCCGGGATCCTAGGCGCAAGACCTACGTCAAGACTTCTACGTCAAGACATCTACGTCAAGACTTCCACGTCGAGGCTATTCCCGGCACTGTCACGCCTTATGACCGGCGAAACCTTGCGCGGCACCGGCGACGCGGCGGCATCAGCCCTGCTCGACCAGATCGTCCTCCAGGATCGCCATCTGAAACTGAAACGAGCGATCGTCGTCCTCGTCATCGACGAACAGCACGCCGATGAACTCCTCGCCAATATAGACTTCCGCCGAGTCGTCCTTTTTGGGCCGCGGCACCACACGAATCTTCTGATTGCCGAACAGGCGCTTAAGATAGGCGTCGAGTTTCCTGACTTCCTGAACGTCCACGGCAGTCTCTCCAATGCGGTTTTAGGTTTCGGGAAGTTTTAGGACGAGACGAAGCGAACTGCTAGCCTAACTTGCAGAAATCGTGCAAACAATTCAACCGGCCCTGAAATCAAACCGCCTGGAAATCGAACAGTTTAGCGATCAAAGCCCGATCGCGTTGATCATTTGATCCATGGTGCGCGAAGGCTCGGCACAGCCCGCCTCGCCGACGATCTTGGCGGGAACTCCGGCCACCGTCACATTGTGAGGCACAGGCTTCACGACCACCGAGCCCGCCGCGATACGCGCGCAGTGACCGATCTCGATATTGCCGAGAATTTTCGCGCCCGCTCCGATCAATACCCCGTGGCGGATTTTGGGATGGCGATCTTCGTTTTCCTTGCCCGTACCGCCAAGCGTGACGCCGTGCAGAATCGAAACGTCGTCTTCGATCACCGCGGTCTCGCCGACGACAAAGCCGGTGGCGTGATCGAGGAAAATGCCGCGACCGATTTTGGCTGCGGGATTGATATCGGTCTGGAATACCGCCGACGAGCGGCTCTGCAGATAATATGCAAAATCCTTGCGGCCTTTATGATAGAGCCAGTACGCCAGACGATGGGTCTGGATGGCATGGAAGCCCTTGAAGTAGAGCAGCGGGTCAATGAACCGGGCCGTCGCGGGATCGCGGTCGTACACCGCCACCATGTCGGCGCGAAAGGCATTGCCGAGATCGGGATCGTCGCGCAGGGCTTCGTCGTAGGCTTGGCGGATCAAATCGCCCGACAACGCCGAATGGTCGAGACGCTCGGCGATGCGATGCACCACCAAGTCTTCCAGACGTTCGTGATGCAGCACGGTTGAATAGATAAAGGAGGCGAGCTCAGGCTCGCGGCGAACGATGTCTTCCGCCTCGGTCCGCACGCGATTCCAAATCGGATCGAGCGCCGCCAGTTTGTTACCCTGGGGGTTGACCTGATGCATTGCCATAGCTGCTCTCGCAATTCGACTGTTTCGTCGAGCACTATAGCACGACGGGCGGACGATTGTCCCGCGGCGCCCTCGCCCTTGGTGAATGTCGGCTTTAGCCTCGAATGCGCGCTAAAATATTGAAGCGACACATCTTCTTTAGGGCCGCCGAACCCCACTTCATTCGAAAACGTCGTCTCAAAATGGTCAGGAATTGCGGGAAATCAAGCGCCCCGATGCCCGACTATTGGCGGATTCCGGTCCGCATTCGACCCGGGCATGTTGGCCTTTAAACAGGAGAAACAGCCATTACGACGCAGATTTTGCGCACGCGCATGACCACGGCTTCGGCCGGGGTGTGGATCGCCGCCGTCGCCATTCCGCTGCTGTTGCTCGCACCGGCTTTGTGGAACGGCTATCCGTTGCTCCAATATGACACCGGCGGCTATCTGGCCCGGTGGTACGAAGGTTATCTGGTACCGAGCCGTTCAACGGTATTCGGGCTCTACCTTCACTTCGGCGAGGATTCGAACTTCTGGATCAATATGGGGATTCAGGCGCTGGCGACGCTGTGGATCCTGCAGTTGACGTTGCGCGTGTTCGGCATGACACGGCCGTTGCGGCTCATTGCGGTGAGCATCGTCTTGGTCCTGATCACGGCGCTGCCCTGGCTCGCCAGCATGCTGCTGACCGACATCTTTGCCGGCCTGTCGGTGCTGGCGCTCTTCATACTCATCCTGCACGGTGACAAAACTTCCACCGTCGAAAAATGTCTGCTGTTCGTATTTACGGCATTCGCCGCCTCAACCCACAGCGCAACGCTGGCGGTGCTGCTCGGATTGTGTTGCGCCGGCTGGGTCGTGCGACCCTTGCTGGGGATGCGAATTGCCGTTTCCGGACTCCTGCAAGGCAGCCTGACGATCATCGCCGGCGCCGCCATGCTTTTTTCGGCGAATTTCGCATTGTCCGGGCAATTCGCGTGGACACCTGGCGGTTACGGCGTCGCCTTCGGCCGAATGATGCAGGACGGCATCGTCGCGCGTTACCTGAGGGATCATTGTCCGGAGCAGAGGCTGAAACTTTGCCCCTATCGCAACGAGCTTCCCCCCACGGCCGACGACTTCCTGTGGGGCCATAGCATGTTCGACAAGCTTGGCCGCTTTGAGGGCCTGAACGATGAGATGGGCTTCATCGTGCGGCGCTCGCTGGTCGAACATCCGCTCTGGCAGATCGAAGCCGCTGCCATCGCCACTGCGCAGCAACTGGTTCAGGTGGCGACCGGCGAAGGCACCCGTGACTGGATCCCCCATACTTACGGCATCATTGAGCGCTATCTGCCGGCGCAGGTCGCGCCGATGCGCGCCGCGCATCAACAGCGTGGCGACATCGATTTTTCTATTATCAACCGGATCCACGTTCCGGTCGCGCTGGTCTCGATGCTGCTGGTTGTCATCATCCTCTCAACCGCGATCTGGCGCCGGCGGCTTGACGATCTCGCGCTGCTCGCGGCGACCGTTTTACTCGCCTTGCTCGGCAACGCATTTGTTTGCGGCGTGATATCGGGGCCGCACGATCGCTACGGCGCGCGCATGGTGTGGATCGCAACCCTGGTGGTGCTGATCGCGGCGATCAGGCGATTCAACGATGACGGCGAGCCGCGCGGCGGTTCATTCTCGCCGTGAGAGAAAATCCAGCACGCCGGTCTTGTAGACCTTGTCGCCCACCGCGCGCATATGATCGCGATTGGGAATATCGAGCACCTTCGCCCCGGGAATGATTTCGCCGAGCGCCGCCGCCGAACCAGCGATTTCATCGGATGTGCCGACCGCAATCAGAACCGGCACCTGGATGCTGGCGGCCTCGGCGCGCGTCATCAAGCGCCGCGAACCGCGCAGGCAGGCTGCCAGCGCCCGGTGATCGGAGCGGGTCTGGTCCGCGAACGCGCGAAACGTCCGTCCCACCGGATCGGTTACCTCCTCGAGCGAATTCGCCTCCAGCGCTCGCGCCACGTTTTCGCCGGGGCCACCGCCTTCGATCAGGCCGATCCCGATCCCGCCGAAGATCGCCGAACGCAGTCGCTGCGGCTGGCTTTGCGCGAGCCAGGCCGTCATCCGTCCGCCAAGCGAATAGCCCATCATATCGGCGCGCTCGATCTGCAGGTGATCCATCAGCGCACCGACATCGCCAGCCATGATGCCGATGTGATATTGTTCGGGATCGTAGAGCTTGCTGGAATCGCCATGGCCACGATTGTCGAGCGCGATGACCCGGCGGCCGTTTTTCTTCAGCTCTGAGACCCAGGTCGGATACACCCAGTTCACATTCTTGCTCGACGCAAAGCCGTGCACGAGCAGGATCGGGTCACCCTCGCCTTCGTCGAGATAGGCAATTTCAACAGCGCCGTTGTGAAAGCTCGGCATTGGTCATTCCGTTTTCGGGAGAGGATCGGGATAAGGCAGCAACGCTAGCCCTGGACGGCCGCGCCTGTCGAAGACACCTCAGACGCCAAAGCTGCGGACGCCGCCTGCTTTCGCAGCCGCCGCGCCTTCTTTCGAAGCAGCCAGGATAAGGTCAGACGCTCCGTTGTTGCCTTGATCGAGGATAAAAAGCCGAACAGCGCCAGCAGCGCGCCGAACACCCATAGCGTGAGATTGAACGCACCCGCCGCCAGCAGCAATGCGCCGCGGCCGAGGATTTTCAAAATCGCACGGGTCTGACCGCCCTTGGACTCCGCCAGCCGAGCCGCGCGCGCAACGTCCTTTGGGCCTTCGGCTAACTCCAGGGTGTCGAGCGCGCCACGCATGCCGGCTTTCTCGCCGACGCGTCCGACGTCCTTGGCGAGACGGACCAGCGCACCGGCCTGCTCAGCATGAAACGCCGCCTTGATCGCGCTGACGGTCTGCCCCGGCCGCATCACCGAACCGGTTTCGACCGCATTTTGCAGCATCGGCGTATCGACGATGTCGCGGGCCGAGCGGCCGGCCCATTCGGTGAGCCCCTCACCCAGGCGCCCGACCTTGCGGGCATCCTTGACCAGCGTCAAACCGGCGCGCACCGGCGCCACGCCGCCGATCGAGACATAGGTTGCCGCCGTGACCGCGAGACCTGCCGCGGCGAGCCCCAGCACCAGACGGTCGGTTTCCTCGCCCATCGCCAGATGCTTGCCTTCGCGCACCACGTCCCTGATATCGCCGAACACGAACAAATCGCCGGCGACGGTGCCGGACATGCTCGCGACATCGTCGGCGTTGCCGGTCACGAGCCCGCTGGCGAAGCGCTTGGCAAAATGCGACGGCGAATTCGCTTCGGCGACGGCATCACCCACCCGCCGCGACAACTCGTCGGGGAGCGCAATGCTTTTTTCCCTGGCAAGATCCATCAAGCTGCTGGCGAGATCGGTATCGTTTGCGGCCAGCGCCGCCTCGATGTTCCGCTCGATAATCCCGCGATTATTTCGCAGGGCAGAATTGAGCTGAATGTCGGAGAGAACCGCCGGATCGTCCTGAGCTGCCAGGATGGCGCCGGCGTCGCGCGCGTGCGGCCACAGCGCAGCACAGCCGACCGCGCTCGCCGCCATCCCCATCACCGCCAAGCCGAGGCGCAATCGTTTCATCCGAAAATCCCGATGCTTTCGCTTCCTGCCAAGATGGTGTGCCTCTTTTAAGACACAACGGCCCCGACGAAAGAAGGGCTTCTCTGGAACGACAAGATTGTGTCGAATTTGCATGAGCAAATGAGCGGCCGGGGCTCTAGGAATCAACGTCACCCGACAGTATGGTGCGCCGCATTTCAACCGTGCTGCGGTCCAGTTGATTTTGTCCGTCTCTATTGCAATTCAAGGTGAATTCGATGTCCGACCACGTGGTTCCGCACTTTCACAATGATGCCGGCGTTTCGGTGATCGAAATCGGCTCGCAGGAATTTATGTGCGTGGGCGCCAACCCGCCTTTCGATCATCCGCATGTGTTCCTTGATCTCGGCAACGACAACGAAATTATCTGCCCCTATTGCTCGACCCTTTACCGCTACGCTGCGGACCTCGCCGCGGGCGAGGCCCGTCCGCCCGAATGTGTGCTGAAGGATAAGGTCGCCTGATCGACCTGTGGCCGCCTCGCGCACGATCTTCATCGCTGGCGCCGGGATCGGAGGATTGACGGCGGCGCTTGCGCTGGCGCGACAAGGCTTTCGCATCGTCGTTCTCGAAAAGGCCGAGCGCCTGGAGGAAGCCGGCGCCGGCTTGCAGCTTTCGCCCAATGCCAGCCGGGTGCTGATCGACTTGGGCTTGCAACCGCGGCTCGCGCCGCGCGCCATTACCCCGGAGGCCATCAGCATCATGAGCGCGCGGAGCGGCGGCGAAATCGCCCGCCTGCCGCTCGGCGAAGCCGCCACGGCCCGCGCCGGCGCGCCCTATTGGGTGGTGCATCGCGCCGATCTGCAGTCGGCCTTGCAGGCCGAGGTCATCGACCATCCCGATATCGAGCTGCGGCTAGGCTGCCAGTTCGAAGACGTCGCCAGCCATGCCAAGGGGCTGACCGTGGCCCATCGCAGCAGTGCGACGCGCCAGCAGGAGCTGGCGCTGGCGCTGGTCGGCGCTGATGGAATCTGGTCCTCGGTCCGGAACCACTTATTTCCGAAAGTTCAGCCGCAATTCTCCGGACTGATCGCCTGGCGCGGAACGCTCGACGCCGCACAATTGCCGCGCGAATACGCCGCACGCCGGGTCCAGCTCTGGATGGGACCGAATGCGCATCTTGTCGCCTATCCGATTTCGGGCGCGCGACAGATCAACGTTGTCGCGGTGGTGCCGGGGACGTGGAACAGGCCGGGCTGGAGCGCACCCGGCGATATCGCCGAGATCAAGAATGCCTTCGCGTCGTCGCCCTGGCCCGGCGCCGCGCGAATGATGGTCGGCGCCGTGGATAGTTGGCGGAAATGGGCGCTGTTCACGGTCCCCGAAGGCAGCGAATGGACCGCCGGCGCCAGCGCTCTGGTGGGGGACGCCGCACACGCGATGCTGCCGTTTGCCGCGCAAGGCGCCGGAATGGCTATCGAGGACGCCGCGGTGTTGGCCAGATGTCTCGGCGAAACCCTACGCGAAGGTGGGCCAACCATCGCCGCAGCGATGCAACGCTACGCGCAGCTGCGCCGCTCGCGGGTGGCGCGGATGGCACGCGCCGCGCGGAGCGCGGGGCGGATCTATCATCTGACCGGCCCTGTCGCCTTTGTCCGCGATCTCACGATCAGGGCGATGGGTGCAAAACGCCTGCTGGCGCGACAGAACTGGATTTACGACTGGCGCGACTGATGTGAATGCTTGCTTTTGGTATCGGGAGGTGGCGCAGGAGGCGCCGGCGCGGCAGCGGCGGCTGGCGTGTCGTGGCATTTGTTGCGGCGCCACGCTTCGTCGGCCAGTTTGGCCTGGGCGCGCGCCGTGATGTAGTCGTTCCGATAGACCATCTCCCCCAAGACGGCGCCGCCGGCGCCGGTGTCGGCCTTTGCCATCAAGCCTTGCAACTCCGCGGCGCGGTTAGCGAGGGTCTTGCGTTCGGGCTCCAACTGCTTGCATTCGTACATGTCGTATTTGGCGGGATCGACGAACGCGCCGGAGGCAAAGCTGTCTCCCAGATTGGCGCAACCGCCGAGCCCGAGACCGGGCACGAGCAGCGCCATAACAAGGGCGCGCAACAACGGCTGGGAATAATATGAATGACAGGCGATCATGCGGACTTCATAAACCGACAACATTGAGGTTGCGTAAAGCAAGCACTGATGTCCGCATTGAGGCTTTGCGGGGCTCGCCGCTGCAAAAATATTGAATTAGCGCATGGTCTTACCATCAAACCGCTCACGCTTTGGCAAATCCTGCGCTAAGGAGGGGCGCGTTTCTTGAGGGGTGGCCAATTCCACTTGGCCGGAAAACGCGCTAAGCCTCTGATCTGGCGACCAAAGCGGACGTGGCGGAACTGGTAGACGCAAGGGACTTAAAATCCCTCGATGGCAACGTCGTGTGGGTTCGAGTCCCACCGCCCGCACCAGGTTTGATTGTGTAAAGCGCCCGAAATCGACTGGCCGCATCGGCTCAAACTGATCTGGCATCAATGGGGTGGTCGAGCGCACCATCACCGTAATGCCTCCGCGCAATCGCGGCCGAATACTTGCCGACGGAAGTGAGCATACTCGTTCGCAACAGAGAGGCCGCGCCTCTTGCGCAAGCGCCCTTTCAGTCGGGGCCGGCAAAGCCAATGCCCGGTCATTTGAAGCCTCGCCAACGGTAGCGGCGCCTCGGTACTACTAAGTCAGACCAACGAAACCCACCTAATCGCGATGGGGCTACCGACGTTAAGACGTCGAGCGACGTTCTCAGTCAATTGCGCCCAGCGGATGCGCCTCAAATTGTTTTCAATCCCACTTGCAATCCATACTTGTTAATGCATGATTGTATCGCTGGGATGATTTTGATTGCCCGATCGGGGCCTCATTATTTTTAACGGATTTCGTCACTTGTGCCGAAGCGCAAGGGGGCAGGTTATGTTGCGTCGATTTTCGATACTCTGTGCTTTTCTCTTAGCCGGTTGCAGCAGCTCGATCGATGCGTTGGTTGCTACACCGACCCCGACCCAGGTCTCAGTCTTTGCGAGTGAAACCGGAACACTCCTGGTCTCCAATTCATCAGGCACGCGCGCCATTTATTCATCGGAATATCTGCTCGCAAGCATCAACTACACAAATCAAAAATGCGATGAATTCTTTGATCGTCTCGCTCAATTTCAGCAAGACACGTCGCTCGTTGACAAAGTACTCGCCTCATCGATAACGGCGGCAACACCTTTGATGGCCGTTTATGGCGTCGGCGCCGCACCGATCGCCGTCACGGCGGCAACAATCGCGTACGCACAAAATATAAATAAATACACCGCCGAGATTTATGCCTTCGCTCCCTACGCCACTCAGCTGAAGCGCCATGTCAAAGATCAGTTGGATGCGTACCTCAAGGGAATTACCTCAGATTGGAAGCAGGGCCGACTGCAAAGTTCAGCATGCACGTCAACGGGCGGTTGCTACAACGAGCTGGAGCGTCTCGTCGTCGTTCGAGGACGAGCTCAGCAATATGCCAATATTTGCTCTATCGCGAACCTGAGAGCGATCGTCAACTCTTCGTTGGCAAATACGACGTCAGTTTGCAAAGACGCCGGCGCCACTCCGAGCGCCACAGGCACCGCGGTGACAAATTGCAAGTCGAAGGGAATCTAGTTTTGTCCAGCCGCAATGTTCGAAACAGAGATCGCATGTAACGGAGATCGCCGGCCAGAACGAAGCAGTTGACCCTCACTCCACGTCTCAAGTCAGGAATTGCTTTTTAAATTTTATGCCCAGTACCGTCATCCTTTTTCATATCGCTGGGCAAGCCGAGGGTCGAACGGCCGACGAACGGTGAGCAAGATTTGAAAACTATTTTGACCGCCGCGATGCGGATCTGAACCCGGTATTGCCCGAGATCGCGGCTTCAAGAGCGAGGGAAACGAGTTATGGCAGATCCAGTATCTTCAGGTCAGGTCCTATCCGCGTTGTTGCTATCAGGATTGATGGGTGTGCTTGGCCAAGGCGTCAGAGCAGCGGTCGGATTGAAAGGCTCCCGCAGCCCGTCGTCAGGCCAGCCCGATCAGCAAACTGCATTCAGTGCTGCCTATTTTGCGTTGAGCTTGATGATCGGATTTACCGCCGGTGTTTTAGCGGGCTTGGTGGTCGGTGTGGATCAATTGCTGTCGATCGATCCAACCAATATGAAGATTCTTCTCGGTATCGCCGCGTCGGGTTACGCTGGCGCCGACTTTATCGAGAATTCACTTTCGATAATTATTCCCGGCACAAGCGCGCCCACCACTCAATCACCAACTGCCGCTGCCCCGCCCCCCGGCACCGATCCTCAAATCAGCGCCCTAAACACGCACACTCTAGTCGGGACCAGCGAGGCCCGCGCGGTGATCGACTCCGTGCGTGTGGCGGGCCAACTGCCCGGCGCCGGTGCCGGCAAGAAATTTGTGGTCTGGGGCCACTCGCAGGGCGGCCATGCCGCCTTGTTCACGGGGTTGATCGCGAAGACCTACGCGCCGGAACTGGATCTTCTCGGTGTCGCGGCCGCTGCCCCCGCCACCGATCTGGTGACGCTGATGAACGACGACATCAATTCCGTGGGCGGCAAAAATATCACTGCGATGACGCTATGGTCCTGGCAGCGCGTCTTTGATGCCAATATGGACAAGGTCGTCGACCCAAGAGCGATGCCCGCGATCAACCTGCTCGCCAAGGAATGCATCGAAGGACCTTTCGATATCCTGACCCGGCAACGGACCGAGCAGCCGCTTGAAAAGTTCTTCCTGACGACGAAGCATCCTTCCGATGTAGAACCCTGGCATACGCTGCTGGCCAAGAATTCTCCCGGCACCTTACCTCCCGAGCTTCCGGTTTTTCTGGCCCAAGGCACCGACGACGTCATCATTCGGCCCAAGGTGACCGAGGCCTACGCCGCCGCGCTGTGCGGCGCCGGCAGCAAGGTCCGTATCCTGTCGATGCCGAACATCGGTCATGGCAGGGCAGCCCAGGCCAGCACGCTGGCTGTGCTCAAATGGACGAGCGACCGGTTTGCCGGAAAGCCCCCTGCCGACGATTGTTCGCGGTAAACGAGAGGTTTCGTTGGCTCATTGATAAGGACGTCCCCTCCCTGTGAACGTCCTCAATCTGGGCATGACGTAAACCGTACACTCCCAGTTTCGATCTCTGGTTCACGCCGGGAACTGGATATACGGCTCTTGATCGCGTAGAGTTTCCACCGTCAAATTCAAATGCTGCAACACAAAATGGAGGAAGAAATGGTCAGAGGCATATTATTAGCTGCGTTTATTGCTACGTTTGCCGGTGGGGCGGCCTTCGCGCAGGAAACCTGCGAGAGCAAGGCAGTCGGCAAAGACGGCAAGGTTCTCGCGGGTGCGGCAAAGACATCCTTCATGAAAAAATGCATGGCCGATTCATGCGCGACCAAAGCAGTAAGCGCGGAAGGCAAGCCGCTGTCCGGAGCCGCGAAAAACAGCTTCATGGCGAAATGCGAAAAGGGCACCTAGACCTCTCGCGACGCAAGTAAGAGGCCGCCTCATTCGGGCGGCCTCTTGCATTTCAGGGAACGCGTCATTCGGTGACCGCACACCATCAGCCGGCAAGCACCGCGATCTCGGTCGTAGCCATCTTGGCGATGGCGACGGCGACCGATGCCTTGGCGACGCTATCCTCGTTCGTATCGGCGATGGCGCGATCCACATCATGGCCGGCGCGCTCCAGCAGGGCTTCGGCGGCGTGCAACTTGATCGAAAGATCGCCAATCTGCGCGATGAACTGCCGATCGAATTTTCTACCTGATGATCTTTACGAGGAAGAAGATGCGACCCTTGACGGCATCGTTGAGAAAAAAACGTTCGCACGCTAGCTTTTCCGTTGCAGTGCTTGCGGGTGCGAAGCGGATACGCCCGCATGATTGGCGGTTACCTAGGGCCGCCAGCGCCCGACTTCGCAGGCTGCGCTCCCCGTCAAGCCCGGTTTTTGCCGTTTCCGCCTTTTTCGCCGGCTCGGCGCAAGGCATCGGCGAGCGCGCCCCCGCCAGACTTGTCCTGCGGCTTGGGCGCCGACGATGTCATCGACGCGCGGGAATTGTCGCGTGGCATACCCTGCGCCCGAGACTCCTTGCCGCCGCCGAGTTCGTCATCAAGACGCAGGGTCAACGCGATACGCTTGCGACCGACATCGACCTCCAGCACCTTCACCTTGACAATGTCGCCCGACTTTACCACCTCGCGCGGATCCTTAATGAAGGTCTTCGACATCGCCGAGATGTGCACCAGCCCATCCTGATGCACGCCGATATCGACGAAGGCGCCGAACGCCGCGACGTTGGTGACCGCGCCTTCGAGAATCATGCCGCGCTTGAGATCCTTCAGCGTCTCGACGCCCTCCTTGAACACCGCGGCCTTGAAGGCCGGGCGCGGGTCGCGACCGGGTTTTTCCAATTCGCGTAGAATGTCGGTCACGGTCGGCAGGCCGAAGGTATCGTCAACAAACGTTTGCGGTCTCAATTGACGCACGATCTCGGCGTTGCCAATCAGCGCCTTGATGTCGCTTTTGGTCGCCGCGAGAATCCGCCTGACCACCGGGTAGGCTTCCGGGTGAACACCGGAAGCATCGAGCGGATCCACACCGTCGTTGATGCGCAGGAAGCCAGCGCATTGTTCGAAAGCCTTCGGTCCCAATCGCGGGACCCGCTTCAGCTCCTTGCGCGATTTGAACGGGCCGTTGGTGTCGCGATGCTGCACGATGCTTTGCGCGAGGCCCGATCCGATGCCCGAGACCCGCGCCAGCAGCGGCGCCGATGCGGTGTTTGCGTCAACACCAACCGCGTTGACGCAGTCTTCGACCACGGCATCGAGCGAACGCGCGAGTTTGGCTTCGCCTAGATCGTGCTGATACTGGCCGACCCCGATCGCCTTCGGATCGATCTTGACCAACTCAGCCAGCGGATCCTGCAGACGCCGCGCGATCGACACCGCGCCGCGCAAGGTCACGTCCAGTTCCGGCAACTCTTCGGATGCAAAAGCCGAGGCCGAGTAGACCGAGGCGCCGGCTTCCGACACGACGATCTTCGACATCTTCAGATCTGGCAGCAGCTTAACGAGGTCCATTGCCAGTTTGTCGGTCTCGCGCGATGCGGTGCCGTTGCCGATCGCGATGAGATCGACGCGGTGCTGCAGCGCAAGCTTGCCCAGCGCCGCCAGCGCCTCGTCCCAGCGCCTTTGTGGCTCATGCGGAAAGATCGCAGTGGTGGCCACCACCCTGCCGGTGGCATCGACGACCGCGACTTTGACGCCGGAACGGAAGCCGGGATCGAGGCCCATGGTCACGCGCGCACCCGCCGGCGCCGCCAGCAACAGATCTCGCAAGTTCGACGCAAATACGCGCACGGCTTCCGCTTCGGCTAGCGTCCACAACCGCATGCGCAGATCAATGTTGAGATGCACCTGTATCTTGGTACGCCATGCCCATCGCACGGTCTCCGCCAGCCAGCGGTCGCCCGGACGGCCGCGATCGGAAATGGCGAAGCGCTGCATGATCTTCAGCTCGTAGGAGCTGGCAACGCCGGCAACCGGGTCGAGTGCATCGGGCCGCATCTGCAGGTCGAGGATCTCCTCCTTTTCCCCGCGGAACATCGCCAGAATCCGGTGCGACGGCAGCTTGTGCAAGGCCTCGCTGAAATCGAAATAGTCCTTGAACTTCTCGCCTTCGGTTTTCTTGCCGGTACGCACGGTGGACGCCAACGATCCACTCGACCACATCTGCTCACGCAGTGTACCGATCAGGTCGGCGTCTTCGCCGAAACGCTCCACCAGAATGGCGCGCGCCCCGTCAAGCGCCGCCGCTGCATCGGCTACCTGCTTTGTGGGATCGACAAAATCCGCGGCGACAACCTGCGGATCGTTTTGTGGCTGCGTCAGCAGCAGTTCGGACAGCGGCTCGAGGCCGGCCTCCTTGGCAATCTCGGCCTTGGTGCGACGCTTTGGCTTGAACGGCAGATAGATGTCTTCCAGCCGTCCCTTGCTGTCGGCGGCGAGGATTGCCGCCTCCAGCGTGGCATCGAGCTTGCCCTGTTCACGAACCGAAGTGAGAACAGCCGTGCGACGCTCCTCAAGTTCGCGTAGATAGTTCAGGCGCTCTTCCAGAGAGCGTAATTGCGCATCGTCGAGCGCGCCGGTGATTTCCTTGCGATATCGCGCAACGAACGGGACCGTGGCGCCGCCGTCGAGCAGCGCTACCGTCGCCTCGACCTGCTGTTCGCGGACGCCGAGTTCTTTCGCAATCTGTTGATTAATGTTTGCCACGCGAAATCTTTCCGATGCAGTCGCGGCGGGGGAATAGTCTCCGCAGGGACGCCGCTTATGGACCATTCCTGATTGATTCATCAACCCACCGCCTCAAGCAAGTTGTCCTGTGAATAAACATATATTTTATCGCTCACTGATACAGTTGACATAAAAAGGCTTGCTTGCATTGCGCGACAAGAAAAAAGTGGATCGATAGCGCTCTTTAATGTGTAGACGGACGCTCCTTCTGGAGTGCCCATGTCAATCTGCGGACTTGATTTTGGAACGTCGAACACGACGCTCGGCACCATCGAAGGCCAAGCACCGGTATTGGCAACGCTGGAAATCGACCAGACCACGATTCCAAGCGCGATCTTCTACGAAGTGGACGGTGCCGTTCTGATCGGCCGCAAGGCCGTCGAAGCCTATGTCGAGGGTGTGCCCGGCCGCCTGATGCGCAGCCTCAAGTCGGTGCTTGGTACTTCGCTGATAGACGAAACGACCCGGCTCGGGCGCGAGCGCATCAGTTTTCGTGATGTGATCGGCTATTACCTCGCCGCCGTGAAACGGCGCGCCGAACAGGCCACCGGTCGCGAGCTGCGCGAGGTGGTGCATGGCCGACCGGTCCACTTCGTCGACAACGCGCCGGACGCCGACCGCGCGGCGGAGCGAACCCTGCGGGAGATCGCGCGCGAGATCGGCTTCGATGAGGTCACCTTCCAGTTCGAGCCGATCGCCGCCGCGCTGGACTATGAGCGCCGGATCTCTATTGAAGAGATCGCTTTGATCGCCGATATTGGCGGCGGAACTTCCGATTTTTCCATCGTTCGTCTCAGTCCTCAGCGCCACCGCAAGGCGGATCGCGCCACTGATATCCTCGCCAACGACGGCGTCCGCGTCGGAGGCACCGATTTCGATCGTCAACTCAGCCTCGGCCTCGTCATGCCGCTGTTCGGCTTCGGTAGTGCGATGAAACGCGCCGGGCTCGACGTGCCGTCGCGCTATTTTCACGACCTCGCCACCTGGTCGAACATCAACCGCATGTACGAGCCGCGCGTGATCGCGGACATCCGTCAGGTTCGGCAGCAGGCCGCCGAGCCGGGCCTGCTTGACCGGCTGGTGCGTGTGGTCGACGAACAGCGCGGCCATACGCTGGCGATGGAGGTCGAGGAAGCCAAGATCGCTCTGTCGGACAGGCGCAAGACGGAGATCTCGCTGGAATGGGTCGCGCCGGGTCTCAACGCCGCCGTCCGTCGCCCCGATCTTGTCAGCCACACAAAGCAATTGGCTGAACGCATTGCGGCTCGAATCAAGATCTGCCTCGCGCAGGCGCGTTTGTCCGCCGAAGACATCGACGCGGTGTTCCTGACCGGCGGTTCGGTGAAGCTCGCCCATGTCCGCAAAGCGATCGCAAAGGCGGTGCCATCCGCCCGCGTCGTCGAAGGCGACACTTTCGGGGCGGTCGGCAAGGGCCTAAGCCTTGAGGCGCTCCGGCGATACGGGCCGAGGGGGTGAGATCAACCCGGCATAACCTTTTGGCGGCGCAGCGAGACTTACTCCGCCGCGATCTGCCGTGGCGCGGGCGGCGGATTGACGAGGTCGGCGGCAAGCTGCGTGTAGCGCGCCTTGGCATCTCTGACCGCCTTTTCCTTCACCGGCCCGTAGCCGCGGATGCGATCCGGTAGTGACAGTAATTCGATCGCGATATCGAGCGTGACCGGTGAAAGCACGGCGAGCACGCTCGCAACGTCCCTTTCGTAACCGGCGATCAGCTCGCGCTCGAGCCG
This sequence comes from uncultured Pseudomonadota bacterium, assembly GCA_963725555.1. GTDB lineage: Bacteria > Pseudomonadota > Alphaproteobacteria > Rhizobiales > Xanthobacteraceae > Bradyrhizobium. The sequence goes on from CAVRYV010000014.1 coordinate 128,308, forward strand.
TCGGTCGGCGCTGTAGCCGAAGACGTCAAGGGCGGTGCCGCGCAGGCCGCGTAGACCGGCGAGCACGCGGAACAGCGGCATCATCCACGCGCCGAACGCCCGCTTGCCAGGCCGCCCGAGCGCATCGGGTTTGCCGGCCAGCATCGGCGGTGCGAGGTTGAAGTGGATCTTGAAATCACCTTCGAACTGGTCACGGAGCTGCTTTTCGAACCTGCCGTCGGTATAGAGCCGCGCCACTTCGTACTCGTCCTTGTAGGCGAGCAGTTTTGCGTAATTGATCGCGACCGCGCGCGGCAACGCGTCGCCGAAACCGACCTTGAGCGCCGCGTCGCGCACCTGCGTCACCAGGCTGCGATAACGCATGGCAAGCCGGTCGTTCTGATAATCGGTCAGCAGCGCGCTGCGGTGCGCGATGATTTCGTCGAGCGACATGGCATCGAGGGTCTTCGGCGCAATTGTCTCGTCCTGACCCTTCATCATTCCAGCCAACCGTGCCGGATCAATCGCCGCCAGACGCCCGAGTTGGAATGCCTGGGTGTTCATCTTGATCGCAACACCATTGACTTCGATCGCCTGCTCGATCGCTTTGGCCGAGAGCGGCAAAAGACCCCTCTGATAGGCATAGCCCATCATCATCATGTTGGTGGCGATGGAATCGCCAAGCAGGATCTCGGCCGGCCTGGTGAAATCGAAGAACGACGAATCCTTGCGCAACGCGGTTTCCAGAACGTTGCTGACCTTGCGGCTCTGGAAGTTGAAATCGCGGTTCATGATGAAATCCGCGATCGGAATGAGATGGGTGTTGATAACGCCAAAGGTGCGGCTGGATTCGCACAGCGAGATCGTCTCTTTCGCAACCGCCACGACCTCATCGGCGGCGATTACCAGATCGGCAGTGCCGGTGACGATGCGTGAACAGGTGACGTCCGCCGTATGCTCGGACAGCCGAACATGGCTGAGCACCGCGCCACCCTTTTGCGCAAGGCCGGACATATCCAGGATCATGCTGGCCTTGCCTTCGATATGCGCGGCCATGCCAAGCAAAGCGCCGATGGTAAGCACGCCGGTGCCACCGACGCCGCCGACGGCGACATTGTACGGGCGCTCAAGCGAAGGTCGTGACGCCGGTTCCGGCAGATCGCCGATATTGCCCAAATCGGCTGGCGCGCGGCGCCGCAGCTTGCCGCCATCCACCGTGACGAACGACGGACAAAAACCCTTCAGGCAGGAATAGTCCTTGTTGCAGGAGGATTGATTGATGGTGCGCTTGCGCCCGAGCTCGGTCTCCAGCGGTTCCACCGAAATACAGTTGGACTGCACCGAACAATCGCCGCAGCCCTCGCAAACCACCGGATTGATCAGCACGCGGCGCTGCGGATCCTCCAGTGTTCCTCTTTTGCGACGGCGGCGTTTCTCCGCCGCACAGGTCTGCACGAACACGATTGCCGATGCGCCCTTGACCTGGCGCAGCGTCTTCATGACCGCATCGAGTTCGTCGCGATGCGCGGTCTTGGTGCCGGGGGCAATGTCGGAAGCCGGATAGGCCTCGGGATTCTCCGACACCAGGTAAATGTCGCGGATGCCCTCTGAGTGCAGCTGGAAGGTGATCTGCTGCGGTGACAGTTCGCCGTCGACGTGCTGGCCGCCAGTCATCGCGGTCGCATCATTGTAGAGGATCTTGTAGGTGATGTTGGCCTTGGACGCGATCGCCTGGCGGATCGCGAGACTGCCGGAGTGGAAGTAGGTGCCGTCACCGAGGTTGGCGAAAACGTGTTCCTCGTTGGTAAACGGCGCGATGCCCACCCATGGCACCCCCTCGCCGCCCATATGGGTGAAGGTTTCGGTGTTGCGATCCATCCACAGTGCCATGAAGTGGCAGCCGATGCCGGCGAATGCACGGCTGCCCTCCGGCACTTTAGTCGAGGTATTGTGCGGGCAGCCCGAGCAGAAATACGGCGTGCGCGTGATGGGTGCGACCGCTTGCATCTGTGTGGCCTGACGGCCGTTGAACCAGTCGGCCTTGGCGCGCAGCATCGCCGCGATTTCGGGATTGAGATTGAGGCGTAGCAGCCGCTCCGTCAGCGAGCTTGCCAGCGACGCGACGCTGAGTTCTTCGGCGAAGGGAAGAAAGCGTTTGTCGTGGTCGTCCATCTTGCCGATGATGCGCGGTCGCACATCGTCGCGCCAGTTGAACAGCTCCTGCTTGACCTGGTTCTCGACGATCTCGCGGCGCTCTTCGATGATGAAAATCTCTTCGAGGCCGACCGCGAATTCACGCACGCCTTCCGGCTCCAGCGGCCACGGCATGCCGATCTTGTAAAGTCTGAGGCCGATCTTGGCGGCAACTTCCGGCGTGATCCCGAGTTCGCGCAAGGCCTGCCTGATGTCCTCGTAGCTTTTGCCCGATGCCATGATGCCGAATCGGGCGTTCGGCGAATCCATGGTGATGCGGTTGACCTTGTTGGCGCGAGCAAAGGCGACCGCGGCGAACCCCTTGTAGTCCTGCAGACGACGATCCTGGTCGTAGCGGTCGTCGGGCCAGCGCAGGTTGAGGCCGCCGGGCGGCATCTCGAAATCGGCGGGAATGATGAAGGGCTTCATCTCGTCGGCAAGATCGATCTCCGCCGTGGTCTCCACGGTCTCGGTGATCACCTTCATGCCGACCCAGCAGCCGGAATAGCGCGACATAGCGATCCCTAATAGGCCCATCTCGATCATTTCGTGGATGCTGGACGGATAGAGATAGGGCATCAGCGCGGAGATGAAGGCATGGTCCGACTGGTGCGGCACGGTAGAGGATTTGGCCCCGTGGTCGTCGCCGGCCAGACAGAGCACGCCGCCATTCTTGGCCGAGCCCGCGGCATTGCCATGCCGGAACACGTCACCACAACGGTCAACGCCCGGGCCCTTGCCGTACCAGATCCCGACCACGCCATCGTGCCGGGCCCCGGGCGAAAGATTGAGCTGTTGCGAGCCCCAGATCGCGGTGGCCGCGAGGTCTTCGTTCACGCCGGGCTGGAACTTGATGTTGTACTGTTCGAGGTGCTTTCGCGCCGCCGTCAGTTGCTGGTCGTAACCACCGAGCGGCGAACCGCGGTATCCGGTGACGAAGCCCGCGGTGTTGAGACCCGCGGCGCGGTCGCGGCGGATCTGAGCCATGGGCAGGCGAACCAGCGCCTGAATCCCGGTCAGGAAGATGTGGCCGGACCCTTGGGTATATTTCTGATCGAGACTGATCGGACCTTGGTTGATTCCCATTTCACCCTCTTAAGCCTTGGCCCCGACGGCTCTTTTTAGCTAGTGGTTCAATTCGTTAGAACCACTCTATGTCGCTTTTTACGCCCAGCGCACCACAAATCTGGGCAATGGAGCCCCGCGTTCGCGGATCGCAACTTCATGCCCGAACTGACAGCGACAATTATCGCTTTGTGTCGCGATACCGGCCCACGGCGAAACGACGTGGCGCGCTCACCGCCCGGTTTCGCGCTATAGGATGCGGTGGAGAGGGACGCGACGGTGCCAAGCCGAAATCAGACAACAAGAGCGATTCTCGCGGCGGTTTTGTGCACTGCGTTGGCCCACGCCGGCGCGCAGACAGCCTCTTCTGCGGCGGAGATTGTCGCGCGCGGCAAGGCGCTGGCCGACGCCGCCGACTGCGCCGGCTGTCACACCGCCGACCCCTCAAAGCCGTTCGCTGGAGGCAGGCTGATCGACACTCCGTTCGGCGGTATTTATTCGCCTAACCTGACGCCCGATCGTGCTACCGGCCTTGGCGGCTGGAGCGACAACGAGTTCTATCGCGCCCTGCATGAAGGAATATCGCCCGACGGCTCGCGCTATTATCCGGCGTTTCCCTATCCGAATTTTACGAAGCTCACCCGCGAGGATGTAGTGGCGATCCGGGCCTACCTCGCGACGCTGACGCCATTTCGTAACACGCGTGCGCCCCCACAATTGCACTGGCCGCTGAACTACCGCCTGGTCATGCGCGGCTGGAACTGGCTGTTCTTCCGGCCGGGCACATTCGAGGCCGACCCCAAACAAAGCGAGGAATGGAATCGCGGCGCCTATTTGGCCGAGGGCGCGGCGCATTGCGGCGTATGCCACACGCCCAAGAATATATTTGGCGCCGACAAGCGTGGTCAGTTGTACGGCGGCAGCCCGGTGCGAGGCTGGTTTGCACCACGGCTCGACAATGCCGCGCGCAGCGGGCTGAAATCATGGAGCGTCGACGACATCGTCGAGTACCTGCAAAGCGGCCGCAATGGCCGCAGCCATGCCGGCAAGCCAATGGCGGAGGTCGTGGTCAATTCGACCTCGAAGATGAGCGATGGCGATGTTCACGCTATCGCCGTCTATCTCAAAAGTCTCCCGATCGGCGCGCCAGAGCCGGTGGTAAGCCCGCCGCCGCAGGCGAATATGACGGCAGGTGCGGCCGTCTACGCCCACGCCTGCATTGCCTGCCACGAGGTCGGCGGCGAAGGCGCGCCGCGGATTTATCCGCCGCTGCCCGGCAACGCCAACCTGCAGTCGGCCGATCCTGCCAGTACGCTGCGCATCATTCTCGACGGCGCGCAGACGGTGACGACGCCCCGGGCACCCAATACCGGTTCGATGCCGGCCTACAGCAAGGATCTGTCGGACCAGCAAATCGCCGACGTGGCTACTTATATTCGCAATTCGTGGGGCAATGCTGCGCCCGCGGTGACGCCGGAGCAGGTCGCCAAAGCGCGTCGCATTAGCGATCCCCATTGAAAACGAATTTCGGCATTTCCCATTTATAGCGGATCGCGAGCAGACGAAACGTCAGGCCGAGGACGAAGGTCAGGGACGTCCAGAGTTCATCGTTCAACTTCAGGCCGAACGCCGTGGCGTAAAACAGGCCGGTGACGAAGGAAACGCTGGCATAAAGTTCGGAGCGAAACAGCAACGGCACGTCGTTGCAGAGGATGTCTCGCAACACGCCGCCCGCGCAGCCGGTGATCATCCCCGAGACGATCACGATTGGAATCGACGTATTCATCTGCCAGGCAACGTCGCAGCCGGCCATGGTAAATACCACCAAACCGATCGCGTCGAGTACGAGAAAACCGAGGATCAGCCGATGCACCACGCGGGCGATCAGGATGGTGGCGAAGGCCGCGCCGGCCGCCAGGGCGAGCAAAGACGGATGTTCCACCCACAGCAACGGATAGTGGCCGAGCAAAACGTCGCGGACGGTTCCGCCGCCAAGCGCCGTGATGCAGCCCAGTAGGCACACCCCAACCCAATCCATGCTGCGCCGCCCCGCGGCAAGCGCCGCCGTCATCGCCTGCGCGGCGAGCGCCACCAGCGACAGCGCGTATAGTACGATATCGCTCGGAGGCAAATTCCACATCGCAGTCTCGCAGGACGGATTTCGCAACTTATGCCGCGGGTTCCATGCTGAAAAGATTGAAAAGGGCGCAGCCCAGGCTTCAATCCGGGCTTGTTTCGGGAACCTCCCCCCGTAGCGGCGGTTGTAAGGGGACCACGGAGGAACCATTCATGGCCCACCAACCCAATCCGAACGATCCCTATCGCCCGCCGCTGACCGACGACATCGGTCGCGAGGCCCGCCTCGACCATGAGCTGCAGCCCGACGCTGAACTCGCCGAGGGTCCCGCCAGCGGCGGCAGGATCGCGATGTTCGCCGTCGCCGTAGCCGTCATCCTCGGCACGGTGTTCTATGGCCTGAATAACGCGCCGATCCATCAGGCGGGCACGTCCGCGACCGCCCAAAACACGCCGCAGGCTGCGCCCGCCGCGCCTCCGGGCATGCGCGACGTCACGCCTCGCTCCAATGCGCAGCCGGGCATGACCACCGGCGCTGCGCCCGCAACTCCGCCGACTTCCACGAGCCCGCCTTCACCGCCCGCTACCGCTAGATCAGGCGCGGCGAATAACGGCTCGACCCAATAAAGTCGCAGATGCCGTTGATCTGACGAGTCGTTGAGCCGGCCAACGGCGCTGCGGGCATGCACTGGCCCGCAGCGCCGCTCGCCTCAGCTGAACATCTTGTTCAATTCGGCGCCGGAAAATCCAGTGCCGAGCTCGGTGAATGTTCCCTTCTCAGCGATCTCGTGCGCCGCGCGCATGAAACCACTCCACGCCACCCGCGCCAGCGAACCGCCGACACTAATGCGTCGAACCCCAAGCTCGGCGGCTTCCGCGACGGAAAGACCGGACGCCCCGATCAGGAGATTGACCGGCTTCGGATGGACGGCTTTCACGATCGCCGAGATTTGCTCCTTCGTCTTGATGCCCGGCGCATAAAGACAATCCGCCCCGGCCTCGGCGTAGGCGGTCAATCTATCGATCACCATGTTCAGGTCGGCCTGTCCGACCAAAAAGCCCTCGCAGCGGCCGGTCAGGAGCACCCCGCTCTTGTCGGCATCGATGGCGGAACGCGCCGCCTTGATGCGCTCGATGGCAAACGCGCGCGCGTACAGCGGGTTGGCGGCATCGCCGGTGGAATCCTCGATCGACAACCCGGCAACGCCGGTCTTGACCGCCTGCGCGACATGGACGGCAACCTTCTCCGCCTTATGAGCAAAGCCGCCCTCGAAATCGGCGTTGACCGGCAGATCGACCGCGCCGCACAGCGCGGTGAGATGCTGCAACACATCCTCAAGGGTGACGCGATTGTCGGCCTTTCCGATCGACCACGCGAAACCAGCGCTGGTCGAAGCGATAGCCTTGAAGCCCAGGCTCTGCAGCGCCCGCGCACTGCCGACATCGTAGGGGTTGGGCAACGCGAAACATCCGCCTTCGTGCATCTTCCGGAACGTGGCGCGCTTATCGGTGGTCGATACCGGCATGATCTCTCCCTCTTCATTGTTTGGTTACGCAACGATAGCCACGCCTGGCTTACGGCGCCAGAGCCCGAAGACAGGCCCGCGATGCTAACGATAAGCTGCAGCACGGAACGCTGGATTGCTTCGTCGCGGAGCCTGTCATCGGACGCGCATTCGCGCGACCCGTTGGCTCCTCAAAATGACGGCGTGAACCTTTCAGGATTTCATAATAGCCGGTTGATCGACACGAACGCTTCGGTTATGGTCGAACTATGAAAGCAGGTCCCGATATCGCTATGGTGGCCGCCCTCGTCGGCGATCCCGCCCGCTCCAATATGCTGACGGCGCTGATGACCGGCCGCGCGCTGACCGCCAGCGAACTCGCTCACGAGGCCGGCGTCACACCGCAGACCGCAAGCTCGCATCTGTCGAAGCTGGAGACAGGCGGGCTGATCGAGCAGGAAAAGCAGGGCCGCCACCGCTATTATCGCCTCGCCGATCCCGATGTCGCCGGTGTGCTCGAGGGCCTGGAGGGCCTTGCGGCGCGTGCTGGCCATATGCGCGTACGCACTGGGCCAAAGGATCCAGCGCTGCGACGCGCGCGGGTCTGCTACGATCATCTGGCCGGCGATCTCGGCGTGCAGATGCTCGACAGCTTGAAAAAACAGCGGCTGCTTCGACAGCGCAAGGACACCATAGAGCTGACTGCCGAAGGCGAGCGTTTCCTGACCAATACGCTGCAGATATCTGCGGAAGCCCTCGTTCATCCGCGCCGTCCGCTTTGCAAGGCCTGCCTTGACTGGAGCGAGCGGCGCCATCATCTCGCCGGCACGCTTGGCGCGGCCTTGATGACACGATTCACCGAACTGAATTGGGCCGCGCGCGATGCCGCTCCCGGCAGCCGCGTCGTCAATTTTACCCGCACCGGCGAAAAGCGGTTCGCGGCGCTGTTTGGGGAGAACGAATAGCGGCGACGCGCGTTATAATGGCATCAGCGTGCCCCACCCGCAAAAACGTGAACCCTGCGCCGCTTTACATCGCGATCTGGCAGCAGCAAGAGCGTATCCGATGCATTTCTCCTTGCGGAGTTCTCGATGAGCCGTCACTTCGTTGCCGCCTGGTTTGCCGTCGCGGGCCTGCTTGCTTTGCTGCCTGCCGCCACATACGGGACGGAGCCCGCGTCGTCGACGCCGCGTGAGCCCTACGGCATCGGCCTTGAAGGCTTTGCCTACCCCTACCCCATCAACATGCTGCCGCTGGTCAATGACGGCGAGCAAGTGCGAATGGCCTATATGGACGTTGCGGCGGCGCAGCCCAACGGCCGAATTGTGTTGCTGCTGCACGGCCGTAATTTTCCGTCGAGCTACTGGGCTCCCGTCATCAAGACGCTGAGTGACGCCGGCTACCGCGTGCTGGTGCCGGACCAGATCGGTTTTGGCAAATCTTCCAAACCCGGAAGCGACCTGCACTTCGATACCCTCGCACGCAATACCGTCGCGCTGCTCGATCATCTGCAGATCGCCAAAGCCGATATCGTCGCGCACTCGATGGGCGGCATGATCGGCGTGCGCATCGCTCGCGCCTACCCCGATCGAATCCAGCATCTCTTGCTGGCGGCGCCGATTGGCCTGGAAGATTATCGGCTCTACGTGCCGCCGACGCCGACCGAGAAAATTCTGGAGCACGAGGACAAGCTGACGGCCGATGGCTACCGCAAGCAGCTCGAGACCAATTATTCACTAAAGCTGCCACCCGATCAGATCACGCCGTTCATCGACGCCCGTTTCAATATCAAGGGCAGTTCGGAATATCCGCGCTGGCTGCGCGCCTTTGTCAGTTCGGCGCAAATGATCTACCGCGAGCCGGTGGTGCATGAGATTCCGCTGATCACGCAACCGACGCTTTTCATCATGGGCGCCGACGATCACAACGCGCCCGGCCGGGCCAATGCGCCCGAAGCGCTGCGGCCGAAGATGGGTCAGAACGCCGAACTCGCCGAAGCACTCGCGGCCAAAATGCCCAATGCGAGCGCGGAAGTGATCCCGAATGCCGGGCATCTAGTTTTTCTGGAAGAACCCGTGCGGTTCAACGAGCTGATGCTCGGCTTTCTGGCTAAATAATTTATCAGGCCGATGCAGAACAGCAGGGACCGGAATCGCGGTCCCCTGCCCTTCCGATCGCGACGATATCGAACAAATTACCAATGGTGGTGCCGCCAATGATGATGATGCCAGTGGTGGTGGTGCCAGTGATGCCAGTGCCAGTGCCCGTGTCCGTGATGCCAACGGACCTCTTCGGGCTTGAGACGGTCGACCTCGTCCTGCGCGACGACCGCGGGCACAGCGCTTTCAGCGCGCGGCGGCACCAGGCTCTGTTCAAGCGAAATCGGCGGTAACGGCGCAGCTTGCGCGACGGCAGTAAAGACTGCGATGCCGGCGGCTGCTCCAAAAGCGAGTTTCAGAAAATGGCGGTGTTCCATGACATCTCCTCCTTCGCTTGTGGCGAGTGACGGAGGAGATTTTCGCCGCGCCGCGATGAATGGTCGCTGAACTGGGCGTTCAGCTATGACGATGGCGAAGAAAGGAAACTTGGGTCGTCATTCCGGGGCATCGCAGCTATGAACCCGGAATCTCTGTACATCAACACCTCTGGATTCCGGATCCAGCCCTGCCGGCTGCTGCGCAACCACGAACACCCTCACGCTGACCCGAATTCCTCGGCCAGCACAAACGTCGCGCGCGCGCGTGACATCCGGACGTTAGTGAAACGCTCGATAGGCCCGACCGATGAATCGTCTTCTACAACGGCAAATTGTCGTGCTTCTTCGCGGGCGTTTCCACCTTCTTGTCGCGCAGCATGGCGAGGGCGCGGGCGATGCGGCGCCGGGTCGAATGCGGCATGATGACGTCGTCGAGATAGCCGCGCTCGGCGGCGACGAACGGCGACAGGAATCGGTCCTCATATTCCTTGGTGCGCGCGGCGATCTTGTCGGCGTCGCCGATGTCGGAACGGAAGATGATTTCCACCGCGCCCTTGGCGCCCATCACCGCGATCTGCGCAGTCGGCCAGGCGTAGTTGATGTCGGCGCCGATTTCCTTTGACGCCATCACGTCGAACGCGCCGCCATAGGCCTTGCGCGTAATGACCGTAACCAGCGGCACCGTGCACTGCGAATAGGCGAACAGCAGTTTGGCGCCGTGCTTGATCAGGCCGCCGTATTCCTGCGCGGTGCCCGGCAGGAAGCCCGGCACGTCCACGAAGGTCACGATCGGAATGTTGAAGGCATCACAGAAGCGCACGAAGCGCGCCGCCTTGCGCGAGGCGTCGCTGTCGAGCACGCCCGCCAGCACCATCGGCTGGTTGGCGACGAAACCGACGGTGCGTCCGGCGATGCGGCCGAAGCCGGTGACGACGTTTCTGGCAAAGGTCTCGGAGATCTCGAAGAAATCGCCTTCGTCCACGACCTTCAGGATCAGTTCCTTCATGTCGTAGGGCTTGTTGGGATGGTCGGGGATCAGCGTGTCCAGCGACATGTCGACGCGCTCGATGTCGTCGAAGCTCGGCCATTCCGGCACGCCATCGGTATTGTTGCTGGGCAGAAAGTCGATCAGCCGGCGCATCTGCAATAACGTCTCGACGTCGTTCTCGAACGCGCCGTCCGCGATCGAGGAGCGCGTTGCGTGCACCGAGGCGCCGCCGAGCTCTTCGGCGGTGACGACTTCGTTGGTGACGGTTTTCACCACATCGGGTCCGGTAACGAACATGTAGCTGGTGTTCTTCACCATGAAGATGAAGTCGGTCATCGCCGGCGAATAAACGTCGCCACCGGCGCAGGGCCCCATGATGACCGAGATCTGCGGAATCACGCCGGACGCGATGACATTGCGGCGGAACACATAGGAATAGCCCGCGAGTGCGGCGACCCCTTCCTGGATCCGCGCGCCGCCGGCGTCGTAGAGCCCGATGATCGGCGCCCTCGCCTTCATCGCCATGTCCTGAATTTTTACGATTTTTTGCGCGTGGGTCTCGGACAGCGACCCGCCAAACACGGTAAAATCTTTGGCAAAGACAAAGGTCTTGCGGCCGTTGACGGTGCCCCAGCCGGTGACGACACCATCGCCCGGGATTATGGTTTTCTCCATGCCGAATTCCACCGAGCGGTGCTCGACAAACATGTCGAACTCCTCGAACGAGCCCTTGTCGAGCAACAGTTCGATGCGTTCGCGCGCCGTCAACTTGCCGCGGGCGTGCTGCGCCTCGATGCGCTTCTCGCCACCGCCGAGCTTGGCGCCGGCGCGCCGCTCTTCAAGGGTGTCCAGGATGTCTTTCATGTCAGGGTCCCCGCCAGATTTGGCCGGGTTCTAGCACGGCATTCTGACGGCGGGAAACGCCCTTGCGGCCTCTGGCGGCCCGGGCTGGAGGACGATATACCCCGGACCAACGGAGACGGCGCCATGGCGGATAGTGCGAGCACGAAGACGACAGGCGCGGTATCGGGCGGGTTGCGAACGCTGCTCCGACTGGAGGGACTGACGCTGTTTGGCGGGATGACACTGCTTTACGCGGTCTGGGGTGGATCGTGGTGGATTTACGCCGTCCTGTTTCTGGTGCCGGATCTGAGTTTCGCCGGCTACCTCGCCGGTCCGCATGTCGGCGCCATCACCTATAATGCCGCGCATAGCTATATGGCGCCGATGGCCCTGATGGTGGTGGGGTTCGGAACGGCCGCGCCACTCATCCTTTCTATTGCGATGATCTGGCTGGCCCATATCGGCATCGATCGTGCCCTCGGCTACGGCCTGAAATACAGTACGGGCTTCGGCTTCACCCATCTCGGCCGTGTCGGTAAAAACGCCAAGACGGCTTGAGCGGCTATTTTTCGCCGACCTTGAAAGGCGGCTCCTTGCCGGGGGGCGTGGTTTCTTCCGCCATCGCCAGCATCATGGCGACCATGACGTAATTGCCGGCCACAGCGGTCAAATCGACGATCTGCTGATCGTTGAAGAGCTTCTTCGCCCCGGCAAAGGTTTCGTCCGAAACCCTCTGCGTGGTGGTGAGCTCAGTGACGAAATCGTATACGAGTGCCTCATCCTCAGCCATCCCCGAGGGCCGCTGATTGGCTTTCAGTTCGGCTATGATGTCAGGCGACAGTCCCGCCTTCGCCGCCAGCGGCGCATGCGCGTACCACTCGACCTGCGACCGCCATTGCCGGGCGATGATCAGGATTGCAAATTCGTTGAGCCTGGTCGGGACCGAAGTTTCCCAACGCAGATAATGAAACAGATCGAGCAGCCGCTGGCCCAGCACCGGACTGCGCATCAGCGGGTTATAGGGCCCTCCAAGGCCGACGCTCGATACCTTCATGACCTGCTCTCCGAAGGGTTTTTGCGCTTCGCTGAGCGCATCCATGGTCAGTTGCGGAAAGCGCGGCTCCTTGCCGGTCGCGGGCTGCGCGAGCAACGTGGCGGCGAGCCAGCCACCAACCGCAGCGGCAGTCATCGACGACATCCAGACGATCGATTTCATAGGCTCCTCCATGCGCTTCGTAGGTCGGGAGAAGCTAAGGCATTTTCCGGTTCAGTAAAATCATAATCGCGCATCGATAGGCTTCACGGTTCGAGACGTGCGACGTTGCTGCGCTCCTCACCATGAGGGTTCGAAAAAGGCCTGATCCTGAGGAGGATCGCCAAGCGGTGCGTCTCGAAGGATGGAACTGAAGAATGCCCCAATCCATTCCGCGTCTTCTAAGTCGGCCGAACCGATCAGACGGCGCCGATATCGCCGAGGCATTGTTGCGTCAGCTTCATGCGACCGGGGATATGACGCGGCTCGCGAACATCGAGATTGAGCGCAAAGACCGTCTGGGCGCTGTCCTTCTCGGCCCATCCCACCATCCAGCCCAGCGATGGCTTGCCGATTTCGGCGCCCAGCAATCCGCTCTTGGCACGAATGATGAAATCGCCGGATATCGTGACCGGCAGGATGTCGCAAACCAGCTCCTGGCTGCGTTTTGACACCGGCAGCTTGCCGCGCCGCAGACGGTCGACAAAATCGATCTGCTGGACTGGACTAATGCGTAAATTGCCGGTCAACCAGAACTGGTCGATACCGCCGCCGATATCGCGGTTGCCATATCCGAACAGATCGACGAATTTCTGCATTCGGTCCGCGCCGATACGCCGGGCGATCTCCTGATAAACCGGCACCGCGGACGCGGCGATGGCCGAGCGTAGCGTGTGCTCGCGATTCCAGGCCTCAATGCTCCTGACGACACCGTCCCACTTGAAGATGTCTTTGTCGGGATCACCAACCACGCCGGTTTCCAGCGCGATGACCGAATTCGGAATCTTGAAAGTCGAAGCTGGCAGCATGGCCCGTCCGGAACGATCCTTGTCGCTGGCGATGACTAGATCTTCGTCAACCTTGTAGCCGACGAAGGTGCCAGCCGTTCCCTCATCGATAAACCGCTTGGCGAGGGCCTCGCGGATCTCGCTGCGCCGGGGTGCTAGGTCGGCAAAGCTGCGCGATGGCCAAGCGCTCGCGACGGTGAGCAGGCCGAGCACATGGCGGCGATGGATCAAGGCTGCATCCGATGCAAGGGAAAGTCAGCGGTAACGATGCGGACAGCTACGTAGCAATACGATGATCGGTCGGAGGCGAGTCTACAGCGTTTTCCAGCGAATGCCTGTCCCGAACTTGATCCGGGGTCGGTACAATTTCGCGTGAAGAAAACGCATTAAAAACTCTAGCGAATTCGTCCCGACAGCCGGAGAACGAAAATCAAGACCTCCGCCACCGCCTTGTAGAGTTCCGCCGGAATTTCATCACCCAGTTCGACATTGGAGAGCGCGCCGGCCAGCACTTCGTTTTCCTCGATCGGAATGTCATGGGCTTTGGCAACTTCGATGATTTTCTCACCAAGGCTTCCCCTGCCCTTGGCGACAACCCGCGGCGCACCCGACCTGTCGTAGTGCAGCGCGACCGCAAGTTGGGACTTCGCTTTGGTGCTCATAGCGCACGATCCAGAAAATGCCCGGCGGGTGCCGAGGCCGATTGCACCGGCGCGCCGACGCGAACCACGATATCGCCCGGAAGCAACTCGGCACGGGTCAAGGCCTGGCTTAGCTGCGAAACACCGGCCTGCAATTGCTCCGCGGTCGCGGGCCTTTCCGCCCACATCCGCACTGACGTCCGCTCGCCGCTGAGCGACACCATGACATGGACCGGACCCGCCGGCTCAATATCGAGCGAGAACCGCGCCCGCCAGGCCCGCTTGGCAGCCTCAACCTCGTTGCCGGCCCCATCACGTGAAATTTCGAACTGCGCCATCGCCGTTCCCTGTGGCGTTACAAACGGAATTTCGAAATTCCAGCGCGGCACGGTCGGATCGAGCCGCGATGCTGCCGTGTCGACTTGACCCGGCAGCGAGGCCACCTGCAACAGCGTCTGCCGCGCGATGGCGGCGTCAGTATCGTCGAGCAGATGACGTACACTGGTCGCGAGCGTCGCACCCGGTGCGATCGATGGCGACGCAACGGGCTGCGCCGATGGTAACGCGCCACGAAATGGCGGCGGCGGCGTGTTGGTGTGGACGGTCACGTCGTCGTTGCGCACGTCGTTCGGCGTCCCCAACGCCAGCGATGCATTGCCGATTTCCCGCGGAACTTCCTGCAGAACTTCCTGAAGCAAATTCAGCGCAGCACCCGTCGTCGCCGCCCGCGTACCGGCGTCCAGGAACGCTGCGGACGACACAATCTGCGGCACAGCGATTTCCTGCAAATCGACGTCGGGAGACAGGGACGGCGCAAGCGCTGGCGCCCCAGCGGTATGCGGCACAGAGCCCTGATCCGAAGCGGAGATTTCGGCGGTCGCCGGCAGAACGGACTGCGGCGCGACGGCGGCTGACCCAGCCGGACTATCGTTGGCGCCAAGCGACGCCAGCAATGTTTGACGAAGCACGATCAGTGCCGCCTTGAGATCGGGTACGCCGGACGCAGTGGAAACAGAGCCCGACGCCAGCGAAGCCTCGAGAAAAAGCCCGGAGCCTTCAAAGGCATTCTTGACGTCGCTGCCGGTCAGATTCTGATCGAGGCTGGGCCGCTGCGCCAGTACTTGCGCCACCGCTTGTTGCAACGCTGGCGGCAAACCGCCGGACGACGCGGCGACGCCTAGATTTGCGAATAGCGGCGCCAGACTCTCCTGCTGTGTCACCGCGGTCTGCGCGGCTGCCGAGACCGCCGATCGCTCTAGCGGCGTCAGTGGATTGATGGGCGCCGCAGCAGTCACTGACGTATTTGTCGGGTCACCGGCGAGCGCTGGGGGATGTAAGGGTCGCGCCCGGCGCCAGGTTGACGGTGTCGGTCGGCGCGCTGTCCGCCGCCATGCTGGCGCCCGGTCCGACAATCGCGAGCCTGATGCCATCCTGCGTCTGCGACACCGCAAGCTGCAAGGTCTGGCCCGCCTGCAGCGGAACTTGCGACATTACTTCAATCGACAGATCGGCGATTGCAATCTGCACCAGATCACCGGCGAGAATTTTCAGCACCTGGGCACTGATCACTGTGCCCGGCTGCAACACCACAGCGGGTACGGCGCCTTGGGCGGTGATTACCGGAAGGGTCGGAGTAACGGAAATCGCCATGGTTACAGTCTCGCTGGGCCGTAAACGTTAGCCGAGCGGCGTAAAGCTCTCGTTAAGATAGCGGGGCTGCCTGGCCGCATCGAAGAAAGCCGTCGAATGTCAAAGGCGCACGACAGAGCTACCTTGGGCTCACCGATGTCAGTATGCTAACGGCGGCCCTGAAATCGACCAGCCGCGCAGCGCGGCGCGCCGCAACCTCTTCATCAACGCCCCATTGAGCGATATTCCAGTCCTCGTCGACATGGGCGGCGGTCCAGACCTGATTTTGATCCAGCGCGCCATGCATCAGCGCCAATGCCAGCAGCGCCGAGCCGGTCAACGTCGTGATCACGTGAAGCGCTGCGATCGACCAGGGGTTCGCTGGAAAAGTCTTGCGCGCCGCGGCGATGGCAGAATCCGGCTGGCGGACATGCATGATCCCTTCGGCCAGAATGAAGTGGGCGCCGAGCGCATCCGCCGCCCAAAACAACAGGGGATCCCAGAGTGCCGCCTCACGTGCCACCAGCCCCTCCGGATAACCGGCGCGATAGAACAAGAGATCCGAACCGAGGTATTTGGCAACGTCGTCGGCGACGGCATCGACCCGGTCGATCACCGCATCGACGACGCTGTTTCCGAGCCTCGTCAGCGGCATTGTCAACGGATCGATAGCTTCCTTCTGAGCTTCCCATTCCGCCGACATCGCGGCGGCGATCTCGCGGGTCGGCGCAACCAGAGTACGCCCGGACGGCGTGCGGATCGGCTTGTCATCGAGGGTAATGGCAAATCCGTCCGGCAATTCGACGACGCCGGCATGAGCGTAAAAGCGCTTCCGATGCGGCACGCGCGTGGTGCGTCTGACCGCCTCTTGCGGATCAAGCGGAGACTTTCCGGCGACTTCATCGAACAATTCACGCATGCGGTCTTATATCGTTTTTGAGCGGTGTCGACACCCGGGTGGCGCAAAGAAAACGCCTCAACCGGCCTTGCCATCGCACCCGGTCCACGCTGCCGCCGAGGTACAGTAGCGCTCACGGCTTCCGATAGATCACCTCGCCCGCGCGAATGGTGTAAGCGACCTTGGCGAGATTGCGAACGTCGGCCAGCGGATCGCCATCAAGAACCACGAGATCGGCGTCAAGTCCCTTTTCGACCTTGCCCTTCTTGGCCGCCTTGAAATACAGGGCCGGATTCGTCGTGAGCGAGGCCAGCACCTGTTTCTCCGAAAGAGCCCGGTGCATGAGTTCGAATTCGGTCGAGGTGTCATAGAGCTTGGTGAACCCGACGTCAGTTCCAAAGAGAACGACGCCTCCATTCTCGGAAAATTGCTTGAGCTCGCTGACCGCCGACGCGACGATGCGTGCCGTCAAGGCGGGGTCGAGGACGACGGTGGTAAAAAGCGACAGCGTCGGAATCAGCGCGGTTCCTTGCGATTTGAAGTGCGCGAGCTGCTCCGGCGTGTAGCCCGATGGTCCGGGAGCGGTGTGCGCGAGCACATCGACACCGGCCGCGATCACGGTATTCACGCCTGTCTCGTTTTGCGGATGGGCAAACACCGGCTTGCCCTGCGCGTGCGCCACTTCCACCGCGGCGCGAGCAATCGCCACGTCCATATTCACGACCGGCTTGTCGCCCATGTATGCGCCGGTGAAAAGCTTGATGCCGTCGAGGCCCATGTCAAGATAACTTCGCGACAATTGCGCGGCTTCGTCGGCTGTGGCGACTTCGGGAAGTTGCAGCTCGGCCGGCAGATAGACGGGATGCCCGCCCTTCGGGAACATGTCTCCGGCAAACAGAATATTCGGACCCGGCACTTCGCCGGAGTTAACGCGCCGGCGGAGAGGCAGCGAGTTCCGTGGGTCAGAACCCAGATCCCACACGGTGGTGAAACCCCATTGGGTCAGCATCGCCTGCATATGTTCTTCCATCGGCGCGGCCGGGGCCGTCGCCGCGTTTCCCCATTCGGCTTGCGTGAAATGAACATGACTGTTCCAGAACCCCGCAACGATGGTCTTGCCGGTGCAATCAATGACACGGGCATCCTGGGGCACCCGGATCTCGCTGCGGCCGCCGATCGCGGTGATGACGCCGCCGGAGGTGACAACGACGGCATCGGGAAGCGGGGCAGCGTCCGGCGATGCATAGACGCTGCCTCCGAGCAGGACGAGCGTTTGCGCGCTTGCGGTCGCGCTGAAACACCCATATCCGCCGAGAAGGAAACAGAACAGCACGGCGCGGAGCAGATTCCCGATCATGGGCCGATCCTTTCAGTGTTCAGGGCCAGTCGGCTGCCAGCACAGACTGGAACCGAGCGATACCTGACCAGTTCGCCTTTGATTTGATCGCTGTTGCGCCTGCCGGATGAAATCGACAGAGGCGCACCTGCCCCCGAACTTATTCTTCGGGCGCGTTCTCGATCGGATCGAACCGGTCGGCCTCGAGCCCCAGCAGGTTCCACGACTGCAGCATATGCGGCGGCAATGGCGCGGTCGCATCGATCACTCCCCCGCGCGGATGCGGAATCACGATCCGGCGCGCCAAAAGATGCAGCCGTTTCTGCAGGCCACCCGGCAGTTGCCAGTTTTCCTTGTTGAAATATTTGGGGTCCCCGACGATGGCGTGGTCGATATGCGCCATGTGTGCGCGCAATTGGTGGGTCCGCCCGGTGACCGGCTTCAACGAGACCCAGGCGAGCTTTTGCGCCGACGTCTCCACCACGGCGTAGTAGGTCACGGCATGGCTGGCGCCCTCGTCGCCATGGGCCGCGATCCGCATGATGGTATCGTCTTCGCTCTCTTCCTTGGCGAGATAGGTTGAAATGCGGCCTTGCTTCGGCTTCGGCACCCCCGCTACCAGCGCCCAATAAATCTTGCGCGCCGAACGATGGCGGAACGATCCGGTCAGCGCGGTCGCCGCAAATCGCGTTTTCGCGATCAGCAAGCATCCCGCGGTTTCCTTGTCGAGCCGATGCACCAGCCGCGGCTTCTGTCCCTTTGCATCGCGCATCACTTCGAGCATCAGGTCGACGTGCCGCGTCGTGCCGGAGCCGCCCTGCACGGCGAGGCCGGCGGGCTTGTTCAGCACCATGACGTCGGCGTCCTCATAAAGGATCATGTCCTTCAGGGCTTGAAGCGTTTTCGTTGCCGCTTCCGAGAGCTCCCCGCCGACTTTCGGCGCATCGAGCTTCAGCGGCGGAATGCGAATGCTCTGGCCCTCTTCCAGCCGGTCCTTGCTGTCGGCGCGCTTGCCATTGACGCGTAACTCGCCTTTGCGGACGATGCGCTGGATGTGGGAGAACGACAGGCCGGGAAACCGCGCCTCGAGAAAGCGATCGACGCGCATGTTGTTTTCGTCAGGGGTCACGACCACGGTTTGAACCTTGGTGGGAAGCGGCGGCGCCTCGGCGACGATCTTCGCCGGCTCCTCCGCAAATGGCGCAGGCCTCGGGGCGCGCGGCGCCGACGCCGCAAAGCGCGGCGCGGGCTTGCCGCCCGCGCGATGCGACTTTGACTGTAACGGTGGGCGCTCGGCCTTCGAACCCCGGAAGGGACGCGCGCCCTTCGGGCGATCCCCGCTTGCACGTTTGGCCAGAGGTCTCTTGACGCGGCGGCTCATGATGATTTTCCGCTTCTCAGCTTCGCCCAATAATCGAGCCGCTTGCGAATCTCACGCTCGAAATCCGCGATCGGGAGGATCATAGAACGTCTGGCGGCCGAGCGCTTCCGGAAAATAGTCCTGTCCCGAAAAGGCTTCCGGCGCGTCGTGATCGTATTGATAGCCGTCGCCATAGCCTTCGGATTTCATCAATTTGGTCGGCGAATTCAGAACGTGCTTCGGTGGTAGAAGCGAACCGCCCTCTTTCGCCGCGCGCATCGCCGCGCCGAACGCCTTGTAGGCGGCGTTCGATTTCGGCGCGGTGGCAAGATAGATCACCGCCTGCGCGATCGCCAACTCGCCTTCGGGATGACCGAGGAAGTCGTAGGCATCCTTGGCGGCGTTGCAGATTACCAGCGCCTGCGGATCGGCGAGCCCGACGTCCTCGACCGCCATGCGGACCACGCGCCGCGCCAGAAACAGCGGGTCCTCGCCAGCGTCCATCATGCGTGCCAGATAGTACAACGCCGCGTCGGGATCGGAGCCGCGCACCGATTTATGCAGCGCCGAGATCAGGTTGTAATGCCCGTCCGCTGATTTGTCGTAGATCGGCGCACGACGCTGCAGAATGTCCTGCAGGGCTTGCGCATCGAAGGTCTCGTTCTCGCGCGCGGCACGCCAGACCTCTTCGGCGAGCGTCAGCGCCGCGCGTCCGTCGCCGTCGGCCATGCGCACCAGCACCGCGCGAGCCTCCGCGTCGAGCGGCAGCTCTTTGCCCTCGATCCTCTCAGCCTGGACGAACAGCTTTTCGATAGCCGCGGGATCGAGCGAATGAAATACCAGAACGCGCGCCCGCGACAGCAACGCGGCATTGAGCTCGAACGAAGGATTTTCGGTGGTCGCGCCGACCAGCACTACGGTACCGTCCTCCATAACGGGCAGAAACGAATCCTGCTGCGCGCGATTGAACCGATGGACCTCGTCGACGAACAGCAGCGTTCCCTTGCCGGTCTCGCGCCGCGCGCGGGCGGCGTCGAACGCTTTCTTCAGATCGGCTACCCCGGAGAACACCGCCGAGAGTTGTTCGAAATGCAATTCGGTCGCATCCGCCAGCAGCCGCGCCACCGTGGTCTTGCCGGTGCCTGGCGGTCCCCAGAAGATCAGCGAGCCCAAGGTGCGTGTCGCCAGCATGCGCGTCAGCGCGCCGTCCGGCCCCAGGATATGATCCTGTCCGACGACATCGGACAACGCGCGCGGACGCAACCTGTCCGGCAGCGGATGCGGCGCGTCGCGATCCATCCCTGCCGCCGCGAACAGCGTTGCAGCTTCGCGTGGTCGTTTCGGGCTCATCCGCCGAGCGTAACGTTGATCTGCTGGCCGCCGCGTACCATGGTGATACGCCAGACCCGGGCGGCTTCGCGCGTCGCCTTCTCGAGATCGCTGGTCTTGACGATTTTCTGGTTATTAACCGCCAGGATAATATCGCCCTTTTGGAAACCGACGCTGGCGGCCGTTCCGTCATCGGCCAAATCGGTCACCACGACCCCTTCAGTGTCGGCGTCCAGATGCAGTTCATCCGCTACCGCGGGAGAGATGTTGGCGACCTTCGCGCCCTGGAATGGCGAGCGCGTCGTCAAGACGATTTCGTTACGGCCGACGTCAGGCGCGGCTTCAAGCGGCACGGTCAGCTTCACCGTCTTGCCGGCGCGCTGCACATCGATCAGCGAGGTCCCGCCGAGCGGGCGCGTTGCAAACCGGTAGTCAAAGGCGTTGGGATCGTCGACCGTCTGCCCATCGATCTCGACGATCAGGTCGGACAGCTTCAGTCCGGCGCGCGCCGCTGGGCTGTTCGGGACCACATTGGCGACCAATGCGCCGGTCGGAAGGTGAAGCCCCATTGTCTCAGCGATCTCCGGCGTCACGGCCTGCAGGCGCGCGCCAAGCCAGGGTCGCTTGACGGCTTTGCCGCCGCTTTTCGCCGAGGCAACGACGACGCGCACCATATTGGCCGGAATGGCAAAGCCAATGCCCTGCGATCCTCCGGAGCGCGAGAAGATCGCGGTATTGACGCCGGCCAGCTTGCCGGTCATGTCGACCAGAGCACCGCCCGAATTGCCCGGATTGATCGCGGCATCGGTCTGAATGAAGAATTGATAGTCGGTGATGCCGACCTGGGTGCGCGCCAGTGCCGAAATGATTCCGTGCGTCACGGTTTGCCCGACGCCAAAGGGATTGCCGATCGCCAGCACCACGTCGCCCACCATCAGCTCGTCGGAATTGGCAAAATCGAGCGTCGGGAATTTCTCGTGGGTGTCCTTCAGCCGCAGCACCGCGAGATCGCTGCGGCTGTCCTTCAGAACGATCTCGGCCTCGAACTCACGCTTGTCGGAGAGCGATACCTTGACCTGATCGGCGCCTTCGATGACGTGGTTGTTGGTCACGACCAGACCGGACGGGTCTACCATCACGCCCGAGCCCAGCGAACGCTGCATTTGCTCGGGCTGCTGTCCCGGCACACCGAAGAACCGACGAAAGATCGGATCGTCGAGCAGCGGATTGCGGTTTTGGACCACCTTGGCGGCGTAGACGTTGACCACGGCTGGTTGGACATGCTGCACGATCGGCGCGTAGGACAATCGGATATCGGCCGGCGATGCCGGCACGCGCCGGTCCTGCGCCAGCGCCGGTACGGTGGCCGCCGCCGAAATCAACAGCACGGCCAGGGAGCGGATCAGTCTCATGCGAAAAGTCCTGAAAATGATAGCTTCAGATATAGGCGGCGGGTCGCGTCGCGAGAAGGGAAACCGGGACGCGATACCCGCAATTAGGCTGCTCGATTGGGCGCTTTGATGGTCTTTGGCGCTGGCCCGCAGGCCAGCCTTTCCTGGTGGCCCTCGCCCCAGGCCTTGAGGGTGTCGATGACCGGGCGCAGGCTCTCACCGACCTCCGACAGCCGATATTCGACCCGGGGCGGCACCTCCGCATAAACCTTGCGGATCACGAGCTTGTCTTCCTCAAGCGCGCGCAATTGCTTGGTCAGCATGCGCTGGGTAATGCCGGACATCCGCCGCCGCAACTCGCCAAAGCGCTGGGTGCCACCCTGCAAGTGATAGAGGATGACGCCTTTCCATTTGCCGTCGATCAGATCGAGGGTCGCTTCAACCGCACAGCCCGGCCGACGCGCGAAATCTCGCCGTTTCATCCATTGCTTTCCCAATAGTATCCAAACAGGGACTATATCCCCAAATTTACAGTACTTGCCAAATTCATGCCAGAGCGACAGTTAGGCAAAAGGCCGAGGCGCCAGCAAAAGGAGACCATCAGCATGAAGGCCGTCGGATACAAAAAATCGCTGCCGATCGACGCCGCCGAGGCACTGATCGATTTTGAAACCGCCAAACCGGAGCCACGCGGCCGCGATATCCGCGTCGCCGTGAAGGCCATTTCCGCCAATCCGGTCGATTACAAGGTGCGCAAGCGCGCTGGGCCGCCCGAAGGCGAGACAAAAATCCTCGGCTACGACGCCGCCGGAATCGTGGATGCCGTCGGTCCCGATGTCACCCTCTTCAAGGCCGGCGATGAAGTTTTCTATGCCGGCTCGATCCAGCGCCAGGGCACCAATTCGGAATTTCATCTGGTCGACGAGCGGATCGTCGGCCGCAAGCCGAAAACTGTTTCGTTTGCGCAAGCAGCCGCGTTGCCGCTGACCTCGATCACGGCCTGGGAATTGCTATTCGATCGCCTCGGCGCGGTGCCCGGCAAGAGCGTCGATCCGCGCACCTTGCTGATCGTCGGTGGCGCGGGCGGCGTTGGATCGATCCTGATCCAGCTCGCGCGCCGCCTCACTGGTCTGACCGTGGTGGCGACGGCGTCCCGGCCCGAATCGCAGAAATGGTGCCTCGATCTCGGCGCCCATGCCGTGGTCGATCACGCCGGGGCGATGAAGGAGCAGATCGAAAAACTGAAGGTCCCGCCGGTGGCGCTGATCGCAAGCCTGACATCCACCGACCAGCACTACAAGGCGCTGGCAGACATTGTAGCACCGCAGGGGAAGTTCGGGCTGATCGATGATCCGCCCGAATTCAACGTCAGCGTTTTCAAGGGCAAAGCCGTTTCGATTCACTGGGAGTCGATGTTCACGCGCTCATCGTTCCAGACGCCGGACATGATCGGCCAGCACATGCTGCTCAACGATGTCGCCGACCTCATCGACAAGGGCGTATTGCGCACCACGCTCGACCAGACCTTCGGGACGATCAACGCCGCCAATCTCAGACGCGCCCACGCTTTGCTGGAATCCGGCAAATCGCGAGGCAAGATCGTGCTGGAAGGGTGGTGAACGTCACACCGGCGGGACACCTTCGACGAAAATCAGGCGGCGATCGAGCGCAGTTCGCCGCACCTTGAGCGCCTCGGCATATTGTGGCGACGCATACCATTCACGGAGTTTCTCCATCGAGGGAAACTCAACGACGATGATGTTCTTTGGTGGTGGCCCACCCTCCTCCGCATTCGCGGCCCCACCGCGAACCAGATAACGGCCGCCCATATTGCGCGATCGATTTGGCCGCAATGGTGCGATAGGTCTCGAAACCCGCAGCGTCGCGCACGTCGACTTCGGAAATAACATAAGCGGACATCTGCGGCCTCACGCGATGGTCTGGACGATGCCGCCCTCGACACGAAGGGCGGCGCCGTTGGTCGCGGAGGCCTCCTTCGAGGAGACATAAACCACCATATTGGCGATCTCCTCGACGCTCGCAAAGCGCTGCAGCAGCGATGTCGGCCGAAACTGCTTGATGAACACGGACGCCGCCTCCTCCACCGACTGGCCGTTTTGCTTGGCGAGATCCTTCACGAAAGCTTCCACGCCTTCCGACATGGTCGGCCCCGGCAGCACCGAATTGACGGTCACGGCGGTGCCGCGGGTCATCTCGGCAAGGCCGCGCGACACTGCCAGTTGTGCGGTCTTGGTGACGCCGTAGTGAATCATTTCCTTCGGGATATTCAGCGCGGATTCGGAAGAGATGAAGACGATGCGACCCCAATTGCGTTTCAGCATTCCGGGCAGATAGGCGCGCGCCAGCCGCACACCCGACATCACATTGACGTCGAAAAAGCGGCTCCAATCGTCGTCGGGCGTCTCGAAGAAGCCCTTGGGTTCGAAGATCCCGGCGTTGTTGATCAGGATGTCGACCTCGGGGAGCACGATCATCAACGTCTTGCATCCGACCACCATCGAGACATCGGCGGCGACGCCCCGGATCTTGGCTCCAGGCACGGCCTTGGCTAACGCTGCGACCGCGGCGTCGACCTTGGCCTGGGTCCGGCCATTGACCGTGACGGTCGCACCGGCCGCGGCAAGTCCCCGGGCGATCGCATGACCGATGCCGGAGGTTGAGCCCGTCACCAGCGCCGTTTTTCCCGAAAGATCGATCTTCATGGGATACCTCCGTCCTCATGATAGCGATATCGGGAGCCGTTGGCGTCACCGCAATTGCCGGTAGGCGCATGGCGGAAGCACAATAAAAAAAGCGGCGCACCAGGCGCCGCTTCGGTCTCAGCCCTGCTGACGGGACTTAGGCCGCTTCAGCGGCCCTCTCCTGTACCGGGCCGGAATCGAGGCCCTTGGCATCGACGTCGCGATCGACAAATTCGATCACGGCCATCGGCGCGTTGTCGCCATAGCGGAAGCCTGCCTTGATAATGCGGGTATAGCCGCCCTGCCGATCCCTGTAGCGGGTGGCGAGAACGTCGAACAGCTTGCGAACCTGATCCAGGTCGCGCATTTCGCTGATCGCCTGGCGGCGCATCGCGAGACCGCCCTTCTTGCCGAGCGTGACCAGCTTTTCAACGATCGGACGCAGTTCCTTGGCCTTCGGCAGCGTGGTGACGATCTGCTCGTGCTTGATCAGCGCCGCGCACATATTGGCAAACATCGCACGCCGATGCTCGGCGGTGCGGTTGAGCTTCCGGTGAACCTTGCCGTGACGCATGTTATTTTCCTCAATACTCGTTCGGTCGCGACAGCTCGTCGGACATGTTGCTCAGGTGGGCCGCCTGCGTTCGCCCTGACTGTGGTGGCCGGGACAAGCGCCCAGCCACGACGGCGATCTTTTCGATCAGTAATGATCCTCGAAGCGCTTGGCCAGCTCGTCGATATTCTCAGGCGGCCAGCCCGGCACTTCCATTCCAAGATGCAGCCCCATCTGGGCCAGCACTTCCTTGATCTCGTTCAGCGATTTGCGGCCGAAGTTCGGGGTGCGGAGCATTTCAGCTTCAGACTTCTGCACGAGATCGCCGATGTAGACGATGTTGTCGTTCTTCAGGCAGTTTGCCGAACGCACCGACAATTCGAGTTCGTCGACCTTCTTGAGGAATGCCGGATTGAAAGCGAGATCGGGAATGACCTCCTGCGTGACTTCCTTGCGGGGCTCTTCGAAGTTGACGAACACATTGAGCTGATCCTGCAGGATGCGCGCGGCATAGGCCACCGCGTCATCCGGGCTGATCGCGCCGTTGGTTTCGATGGTCATCGTCAGCTTGTCGTAATCGAGGATCTGACCCTCGCGGGTATTCTCGACCTTGTACGAGACCTTGCGCACCGGGGAGAACAGGCTGTCGACCGGGATCAGCCCGATCGGCGCGTCCTCAGGACGATTGCGCTCGGCGGCGACGTAGCCCTTGCCGGCGGCGACCGTGAATTCCATACGGATTTCCGCGCCCTCGTCGAGGGTGCAAATCTGCAGGTCCGGATTGAGCACGGTGACATCGCCGACAGTCTGGATGTCGCCGGCGGTCACGGCGCCCGGGCCCTGCTTCTTGACGACCATGCGCTTGGGGCCTTCGCCCTGCATCTTGATCGAGATATCCTTGATGTTCAGCACGATGTCGGTGACGTCCTCGCGAACGCCCGCGATCGAGGAGAACTCGTGCAGCACGCCGTCGATGTGCACCGACTGCACCGCGGCGCCCTGCAGCGACGACAACAGGATGCGGCGCAACGCGTTGCCGAGGGTTTGACCGAAGCCGCGTTCAAGTGGTTCGGCGACGAGGGTAGCAAAACGGTTCGGGTCGGTGCCCGGAGTTACCTGCAGCTTGTTCGGCCGAATAAGTTCTTGCCAATTTTTCTGGATCGTCACTGTTTCACCCATTGGCCAGTCGATTTGCCATCTAAATCACTGGCGTTGGAGATCGCGGATCAGTCCGCGTCACATACATCGCAAAAGTCATCGCGGGGCGGTCGGGCCGCCTGCGGTCGAAAAATCAAACCCGCCGGCGCTTGCGCGGACGGCAGCCATTGTGCGGGATCGTGGTCACGTCGCGGATCGACGTCACGGTAAAGCCCGCCGCCTGCAGCGCGCGAAGCGCCGATTCGCGGCCCGAACCTGGACCGGCAACTTCAACCTCCAGCGTGCGCATGCCATGTTCCTGCGCCTTCTTGGAGACGTCTTCCGCCGCGACCTGCGCGGCATAAGGGGTCGATTTGCGCGAACCCTTGAAGCCCATCGTGCCCGCCGACGACCAGGCAATGGTATTGCCCTGCGCGTCGGTGATGGTGATGGTCGTGTTATTGAATGACGAGTTCACGTGCGCGACACCGGATGCAATGTTCTTGCGTTCACGGCGACGGATGCGTGTGGCTTCCTTGCCCATTATCAACCTTTCCTACGATCTCAACGCCGCCGTAATGCCAGCGGCTACACCTAAAAATGCGAGTAGCGAATGGCGACTATCGAATGAAAACGATCCGCCGCTCCCTGTTGGCTATTCGCTAGCTTACTTCTTCTTGCCGGCGATCGACTTGGCCGGCCCCTTGCGCGTGCGCGCGTTGGTATGGGTGCGCTGACCGCGCACCGGCAATCCACGGCGATGGCGCAAGCCGCGATAGCAACCAAGGTCCATCAGGCGCTTGATGTTCATGCCGGTTTCGCGACGCAAATCGCCTTCGACCAGATAGTCGCGGTCGATGACTTCGCGGATTTGCAGCACTTCCTGATCGCTCAATTGTGACACCCGACGATCATCAGGAATCTTGACCTTCTCCAGGATCTCGGCGGCATTCTTCTGGCCGATGCCATGGATATATTGGAGCGCGATGAGGACGCGCTTGTTGGTCGGAATATTCACGCCGGCAATACGGGCCACGAACTTCTCTCCTGTCGCCAATCCCAGGGATCGGCTGGTTTTTTGCTATCTCGGGCAGGTGTTCACAAACGCGAACACGACGCCCTCCCCTTGGATTCCCTGGGGCCCGGCATCGTCTGAAACTATCCGACTGGATACGCCCTTATTAAAGGATTCATCTTCGTTTCGTCAACCGTCACTACGCTTTAGCTCGCTTTTTCGTGATCTTTTTGGCGCTTTTGCTGGCCCTTCCGGCCGTTCGGGGCTTGGAACTTGCCAGAGCCTTCCGGGCCGGCTTTTTCGCCGCTTTGGAGGCCGGTTTCCGGACCGCCTTGGTGGTCTTTTTGGGCGATCCGGCGGCCTTTTTCGCGGATTTGGGTGCGCTTCTAACGGCCGCTTTGGCGCCCTTTGCCGCGGCGGCTTTTTTCGACGCTTTGGCCTCCACAGCTCCGATCGCGGCCAGGATACGGTTAATCTCCCGCGTAACGTGTTCGATGGTCATCATACCGTCGACCGTCAGCAGCTTGCGCCGTTCCGAGTAGTAGTGAATGAGGGGTTCGGTAAGTGCACGGTAGCTCGCCAGCCGCTTCGTCAGTACCTCGGGCGTGTCGTCAATTCGCACTTCCTCGCCGCGCGCCCGCATTTCAGCCACCCGGGTTTCGACCCGTTGCAACAGCGCGCTTTCGTTGACACGAAGCTCAATCACGGCATCAAGCTTCATGTGTTTCTTCTTCAGCAGATCGTCCAGCGCCTGCGCCTGCGGCACCGTTCGCGGAAAGCCATCGAGAATAAACCCGTTCGCGGCGTCGGGCTGATCCATCCGGTCGGAAATGATGCCGATCACGATCTCGTCCGGCACCAGACCGCCGCTGGCCATGATGCTCTGCGCCTTGATGCCAACCGGCGTCTGCGCCGCCACGGCAGCGCGCAGCATTTCCCCGGTGGAGAACTGAATGATGTTGTGCTTGTGCACCAGCCGCTGGGCCTGCGTTCCCTTGCCCGAGCCCGGCGGTCCCAAAAGAATCAGTCTCATCGATATGCGCCCCCCGGCTCGGTGAGCGTTCGACCGCGCACCTTTCGTTTCAAAAATCCAGACCAGTGCCACACGATCAGCACTTGGCGCCGATGACGCAGCGACGCAAACACGTCGGCTGCTGCGTCAGCGGCGACGACCCCGCAACTTCGATTTCCTGATCAGCCCTTCGTATTGATGGGCCAGCAGATAACCCTGAACCTGCGCCACCGTATCCATGGTCACGCTGACGACGATCAAGAGCGACGTCCCGCCAAAGTAAAACGGCACGGCGGCGTAAGAAATCAGAATCTCGGGTATTAGACAGACGATGGCAAGGTAGATCGCGCCCAACACGGTAATGCGCGAAAGTACGTAATCGATATATTCGGCGGTGCGTTCGCCGGGACGAATGCCCGGAATGAAGCCACCATGCTTCTTGAGATTGTCGGCGGTCTCGGTCGGGTTGAAGACGATCGCGGTATAGAAGAACGCGAAGAACACGATCAGCGCCAGATAGAGAATCAGGAAC
The DNA here is from genome assembly GCA_963725555.1 of uncultured Pseudomonadota bacterium. GTDB lineage: Bacteria > Pseudomonadota > Alphaproteobacteria > Rhizobiales > Xanthobacteraceae > Bradyrhizobium. The sequence goes on from CAVRYV010000014.1 coordinate 157,008, forward strand.
AGCGGCCGGCCATGGCCGAGCTGTGTCGTGATCCATTGAAACCACTCCGGACCCTTGCCGGCGTTGAAATTCGCAACGGTGGTCGGCAACAGCAGCAACGAGGAAGCGAAGATCGGGGGGATCACGCCGGAGGTATTCAGCTTGAGCGGCAGATGCGAGGACTGGCCCTCGAACATCTTGTTGCCGACCTGGCGCTTCGGATACTGAATCAAGAGCCGCCGTTGCGCGCGCTCCATGAACACGATGAAGGCGATCACCGCGACCGCCATGATGATAACAACCAGAATGAGGCCGGTGGAGAGCGCGCCCTGGCGGCCCAGCTCCAGCATATTGGCGAGCGCTGAGGGCAGTTCGGCGACGATGCCGGAGAGGATGATCAGCGAAATGCCGTTGCCGATGCCGCGCGAGGTGATCTGCTCGCCGAGCCACATCAGGAACATGGTGCCGCCGGTCAGGGTGATCGCGGTCGACAGCCGAAAGAACATGCCGGGATCGCTGACGACATTGCCGGCGCCTTCGAGTCCGACCGCGATGCCGTAGGACTGGAACGCGGCCAAGATCACCGTCAGATAGCGGGTGTACTGGTTCAGTGTCTTGCGACCCGCCTCGCCTTCTTTTTTCAGCGCTTCAAGCTGCGGCGATACCGTGGTCAAAAGCTGAATGATGATCGAGGCCGAAATATACGGCATGATGTTCAGCGCGAAGATCGCCATGCGGTGAATACCGCCGCCCGAGAACATGTTGAACATGCCGAGAATGCCGCCGGCCTGCGACTTGAATACCTGCTCCCAAATGTGGGGATCGATGCCGGGCAATGGAATATAGGTGCCAAGCCGATAAACAAGCAGCGCACCCAGTGTGAACCAGATGCGCTTCTTCAGCTCTTCGGCCTTTCCGAGCGCCGAGAAATTGAGATTTGCCGCCAGTTGTTCTGCTGCTGAGACCATATTCTTGGCTTTCTCCCGCGCTCCCCGCCGTCATGCCCTCGCGAAGGCGGGACATTCAGCAGACGCCGGACATTATCTGGTGCTCGGCTTCGATAAGTCCATCGTCCGGTCGCGCGGATTGCCCGCCCGACCGGGCGATGACGTAGATGTTACGCCGCCTCGCCTTCGTCCTTCTTTGCCGGCGCCAGGATTTTCACCGTGCCGCCTGCCTTCTCGACCGCCGCGATGGCGGATTTCGAGGCGCCGTGAACCTCGATATTCAGCTTGGACTTGATTTCTCCGCGGCCCAGCAGCCGCACGCCGTCCTTCGAACGTCGCAGAACCCGGGATTTCACCAGCAATTCGGCGTTGATGGTGCCCTTGGCGTCGAGCGTCTTGGCATCGATCGCCTGCTGAATGCGATCCAGATTGACCTCGGCGAATTCGAGCCGGAAAATATTGTTGAAGCCGCGCTTGGGCAGGCGCCGATGCAGCGGCATCTGACCACCTTCGAAGCCCTTGATGCGCACGCCGGAGCGCGCGGTCTGGCCCTTGCCACCGCGGCCCGCGGTCTTGCCCTTGCCTGAGCCGATGCCACGGCCGACGCGCATGCGCTTCTTGCGCGAGCCGGCATTGTCGGCGATATCGCTGAGCTTCATCGTTCGCTTCCTTTATCCTTGGCGCATGATCGCAACCGAAAACCGGCTCCCGCTTTTCGGGATCATGCTCCCTTATTTCTCGTCGACGACGCGGACGAGGTGTTGAACCTTGGCGATCATGCCGCGAATCGCAGGCGTATCCTGCAGCTCGGTGACCCGGCCGATCTTGTTGAGCTTGAGGCCGATCAGCGTCGCACGCTGCGAGTGGTGGCGGCGGATCGCGCTGCCGGTCTGCTCGACCTTGATCATCTTTGCGGCCTTGGCCATCGTCATCACTCCGAAAAGCGCGAAAGCGCCTGTTGTTTATTCCGCCACCACTTCGGCGTCGCCGCCAACGCGGCGCGACTGCAGCGTGGACACCTTGATGTTGCGGCGCGCTGCAACCGAGCGCGGCGAGTCCTGATGCTTCAGCGCGTCGAACGTCGCCCGAACCATGTTGTAGGGGTTCGACGAGCCGATCGACTTCGCCACCACATCCTGAATGCCGAGCGTCTCGAACACCGCACGCATCGGGCCACCGGCGATGATGCCGGTTCCCGCCGGCGCCGCGCGCAGATAGACGCGGCCCGCGCCGTGACGGCCGGCGATATCGTGATGCAGCGTGCGGCCTTCGCGCAAGGCCACCCGCGTCAGGTTGCGCTTCGCCAATTCGGTTGCCTTGCGGATCGCCTCGGGCACTTCGCGCGCCTTGCCATGGCCGAAACCGACCCGGCCCTTCTGGTCGCCGATCACGACCAGGGCTGCAAAGCCGAAGCGCTTGCCGCCCTTGACGACCTTCGCCACACGATTGATGTGGACGAGCTTGTCGACGAATTCGCTGTCGCGCTCTTCCCGACCGCCCCTGTGGCCGCCACCGCGTTCGCGTTCACCTGCCATGGTGTTTTCCAATCCTTGCGGGGCTCATCTTTGAAGACTAGCGCCCCTGTCCTTGTGTCCGTTCAATTCCAAAAAGAAACGTAGAAACTCAATCCGCTTTCCCGCGCCGCATCAGCCAGCGCCTTGACGCGGCCGTGATAGAGATAGCCGCCACGATCGAAGACCACTTCCTTGACGCCGTTCTTCACCGCGCGCTCCGCGAGCAGCTTGCCGACCGCCTTGGCCGCGTCGATGTTGGCGCCGGTGTTGCCAGCCTCCCGCAGCGACTTCTCCAGCGAAGATGCCGACGCCAGCGTCTCGCCCTTCAGATCGTCGATAACCTGCGCGTAGATGTGCTTCGACGAGCGGAACACGGACAGACGCGGCCGGCCGCTGGCTGTGCGGCGCAACGACAGCCTCACGCGTTGCTTGCGCCGGGCATTCGTAATCTTAAGTCTCGACATGACCGGCTCCGTTACTTCTTCTTGCCTTCCTTGCGGAAGATAAATTCATCGGAATACTTCACGCCCTTGCCCTTGTAGGGCTCCGGCGGACGGTAGCTGCGAATCTCGGCGGCGACCTGGCCGACGCGCTGGGAATCGTTGCCGCTGATGACAATCTCGGTCGGCTTCGGCACGGTGATCGCGATACCTTCCGGAATCGCATAGACGACGTCGTGGCTGTAGCCCAGCGCGAGCTGCAGGTTCTTGCCCTGCAGCGCTGCGCGGTAGCCGACGCCGGTGATTTCGAGCTTCTTCTCGAAACCCTTGGTGACGCCGGCAACCAGGTTCGCTACCTGCGCGCGCGCGGTGCCGTACATCGCCTGCGCACGATTGGTCTCGACCCGCGGCGCAACCTTGACCTGGCCGTTCTCGAACTTCACCTCGACGTCGTCGTGGACGACGAACTGAAGCTGGCCCTTTGGGCCCTTCATTTTCACGGTCTGTCCCTCGACGGTCGCGGTAACGCCCGACGGAACCGCCACAGGCCGCTTGCCGATACGTGACATGCTGATCCCTTCCTCAGAACACCGTGAAGAGAATTTCGCCGCCCACATTCGCGTCGCGCGCTTCGTGGTCAGCCATAATTCCCTTCGGCGTCGATAACACCGAAATGCCGAGACCGTTGTTCACGCGCGGCAGGTTCTTCACCGAGGCATAAACCCGCCGCCCCGGCTTCGAAACCCGCTCGATCTCGCGAATAACCGGCTCGCCGTCGAAATACTTCAACTCGATCTCAAGCTCGCTGCGACCGCTGGAATGCTCGACGCTGGCATAGCCGCGGATATAACCCTCGGCCTTGAGCACCTCGAGTACGTTGGCGCGCATCTTCGAGCCCGGCGTCGAAACTTTGGGCTTGGCACGCATTTGCGCGTTGCGAATACGGGTGATCAGATCGCTGATTGGATCGTGCGTTGACATGTCCGATCCCCCTACCAGCTCGACTTGACGAGCCCGGGAACCAGGCCCTTGGACCCGAGTTCACGCAGCGCGATACGGCTGAGCTTGTTCTTGCGATAGACCGAGCGCGGCCGTCCGGTCATCTCGCAGCGGTTGCGGATCCGGGTCGCCGACGAATTGCGCGGCAGCTCGGCAAGCTTCAGCGTTGCGGCAAACCGCTCTTCCATCGGCTTCTTCTTGTCGGCGATGATGGCCTTCAGCTTCGCCCGCTTCGGGGCGGCGTTCTTGGTCATCCGCTTGCGCCGGTTGTTCTTCTCGATCGAACTCTTCTTTGCCATGCTTGGCTCCTGGGTTTCCGCGTTTGAGAGGCTGGTCAGCGTCTCACTGCCGGAACGGGAAATTGAATGCGGTCAACAAGGCTCGCGCTTCGTCGTCGGTGCGTGCCGTGGTGCATACCGTGACGTCCATACCCCACGTTTCCCCCATCTTGTCGAAGTCGATTTCGGGGAAAATGATATGTTCCTTGATGCCGAGCGAATAGTTGCCACGGCCATCGAAGCTCTTCGGGTTGAGGCCGCGGAAATCTCGCACGCGCGGCAACGCCACATTGATCAGGCGGTCGATGAACTCATACATCTTGGCCTTGCGCAGCGTGACCTTGCAGCCGATCGGCTGGTTTTCGCGCAGCTTGAAGGTGGCGATGGCGACCCGTGAATAGGTCACGATCGGCTTCTGGCCCGCGATCAGCGCGAGATCGGCGGCAGCCGTCTCCGCCTTTTTGCGGTCGTTGACGGCCTCGCCGACGCCCATATTGAGCACGACTTTCTCAAGCCGCGGCACCTGCATGACATTGGCGTAGCCGAACTGTTCGGTCAGCTTGCCGCGAATGCTCTTGTCATATTCCGCGCGCAGGCGCGGGGTGTATGCGGTCTCAGCCATCGATCTCTGCTCCCGAGCGTTTGGCGATGCGTACCTTCTTGCCATCCGCCTGAAATCTTGAAACCCACGCGAGTCGGCTTGCCGTCCTTGCCGACGAACGCAACGTTGGACAAATGGATCGGCGCTTCCTTCGAGATGATGCCGCCCTCCTGCGCCTGGGTCTGCTTCTGGTGACGCTTCACGAGATTGACCCCGCGCACCAGCGCCTTGCCCTCGGTGGGACGCACTTCAAACACCTCGCCGGTACGGCCCTTGTCGCGGCCGTTCAGCACGATGACCTTGTCACCCTTCCGGATCTTGGCAGCCATCACAGCACCTCCGGCGCAAGCGAAATGATCTTCATGTGGTTCTTGGCGCGCAGCTCGCGTGGCACCGGCCCGAAGATGCGGGTACCGACCGGCTCCGACTGATTGTTGATCAGCACGGCGGCATTGCGGTCGAAGCGAATGACGGAACCATCGGCGCGGCGGATGTCCTTGCGGACCCGCACCACCACGGCCTTCATCACGTCGCCCTTCTTCACCTTGCCGCGCGGAATGGCTTCCTTGATCGAGACCACAATAACGTCGCCCACGGTGGCATACCGGCGCTTGGACCCGCCCAGCACCTTGATACACATGACACGGCGTGCGCCTGAATTATCGGCCACGTCGAGGTTGGTCTGCATCTGAATCATTGATGCACCTCGTCCTCTTTCTGATGCGCAAAGTTGCGCCTAAAAAATCCTGCAGTCTGGTTCGGCGAACCGAACCGAGTTCGGCGAACCGAACCGACCTCAGGCCGTTTTCTTCTGTTCGCCCCGGACCACGGTCCAGCGCTTCAACTTCGAGATCGGCTTGCTCTCCTCGATCCACACCTGGTCGCCCGGCTTGAACTCATTGTTCTCGTCGTGCGCATGGTAGTTTTTCGAGCGGCGGATCGTCTTTTTGTAGATCGGATGGGTAAAGCGGCGATCGACGCGCACCACAACCGTCTTGGCTTGCTTGTCGCTGACGACCACACCCTGAAGCGTACGTTTCGGCATGTTGGCCCCTTACTTCTTCTTCGCGCGCTGCTGCGCGGCGATGGTCTTGACGCGGGCGATGTCGCGGCGGGCTTCACGCAGCCGCGAGGTGTTCTCCAGCTGCCCGGTGGCGCGCTGGAAGCGCAGATTGAAGCGCTCCTTTTTCAGATTGAGGACGGCGTCGTCCCTCTGATCGGGGCTCATTGCGCGGATATCGGCAGCTTTCATCTCGGCCATGATCACATTCCTATTCCGCAATGCGCGCCACGAAGCGCGTCTTGATCGGCAACTTGGCGGCGGCGAGCGACAGCGCTTCTTTCGCGGTCTGAACGGTCACGCCGTCGATTTCGAAAATCACGCGGCCGGGCTTCACCCGCGCCACCCACAATTCCGGGGTGCCCTTGCCGGAGCCCATGCGCACTTCGGCGGGCTTCTTCGACACCGGCACATCCGGGAAAATGCGGATCCAGACCCGGCCGGCACGCTTCATGTGACGCGTCAATGCGCGGCGCGCCGCTTCGATCTGGCGCGCGGTGATGCGCTCGGGCGCCATCGCCTTCAGGCCGAACTGACCGAACGACAACGTCGCGCCCGAAGTCGCAACGCCGTGGATCCGGCCCTTGTGCGCCTTCCGGAACTTGGTCTTCTTTGGTTGCATCATGGCTTACGCCCTCAAACCTTCTCAAAAATCGCTCAAGCAGCGTCGCGACGCGGCCGGGAGTTATCGCCCTCAGCCATTTTCTTGTCCTGGGCCATCGGGTCGTGCTCAAGGATTTCGCCCTTGAAGATCCAGACCTTGACGCCGCAGGTGCCGAATGTGGTGAACGCGGTCGCCACGCCGTAATCGATATCGGCGCGCAGCGTGTGCAGCGGCACGCGCCCTTCGCGATACCATTCCATCCGCGCGATTTCAGCGCCGCCAAGACGGCCCGAACAGTTGATACGAATGCCCTCAGCGCCGAGACGCATCGCCGACTGCACCGCGCGCTTCATTGCACGACGGAACGCGACGCGACGCTCGAGCTGCTGCGCGATCAATTCGGCGACCAGCGTGGCGTCGAGCTCCGGCTTGCGGATTTCGACGATGTTGATGACGACGTCGGACGCGGTGATATCGGCAACCCGCTTGCGCAGCTTGTCGATGTCGGCGCCCTTCTTGCCGATCACGACGCCCGGGCGCGCCGAATGGATCGTCACACGGCACTTCTTGTGCGGACGCTCGATCACAATCCTGGCGACAGCCGCCTGCTTGAGCTCCTTATGCAGGATCTCGCGGATTTTGACATCCTCGTGCAGCAGCTTGCCGTACTCGTTCTTGCCGGCGAACCAACGGGAATCCCATGTCCGGTTGATGCCGAGACGCAGTCCGATTGGATTGATCTTCTGACCCATCGTATTCTCCCGCGCGCTTTAAGCGCTCGCCTCGGCTTCGACCTGACGAACAACGATCGTCAGCTGCGCGAATGGTTTAAAGACACGACCCGAACGGCCACGGCCGCGCGGTGCGAAACGCTTCATCACGATACCATTGCCGACATGCGCCTCGGCGACGACCAGATCGTCGACATCGAGATCGTGGTTGTTCTCGGCATTGGCAATCGCTGATTCCAGGCACTTCTTGACGTCGACCGCGATCCGCTTGCGCGAAAACTGCAAATCGGCGAGCGCAGCCGAAGCCTTCCTGCCGCGGATCAGTTGCGCGACAAGATTAAGCTTCTGCGGGCTCACCCGCAGCATGCGGGCGATGGCCTTGGCCTCGTTATCCGGGAGGCTCCGTTCGCGCTTTGGTTTGCTCATCGCTTAGTCCTCAAGCCTTCTTGGCTTTCTTGTCGCCAGAATGGCCGTGGAAGGTCCGGGTCGGCGAGAACTCGCCGAACTTATGACCGACCATTTCCTCGTTGACCGATACCGGCACATGCTTCTGGCCGTTGTAGACGCCGAACACCAAACCGACGAACTGCGGCAGGATGGTCGAGCGGCGGCTCCAGATCTTGATCACGTCGTGACGACCGGACGCGCGGGCGGCATCTGCCTTCTTGAGCAGCGAGCCTTCGACGAACGGGCCTTTCCAGACTGAACGAACCATGTCCGGCGTTCCTTACTTCTTCCGCTTGTGGCGGCTAATGAGAATGAATCGGTTGGTCGATTTGTTCGAGCGTGTCTTCTTGCCCTTGGTCGGCTTGCCCCATGGCGTCACCGGATGACGACCGCCCGAGGTGCGGCCTTCGCCGCCGCCATGCGGATGGTCGACCGGGTTCATGGAGACGCCGCGGTTATGCGGCTTGCGGCCGAGCCAGCGGTTACGACCGGCTTTGCCGATCGAAATATTCATGTGATCCGGGTTCGACACCGCGCCGATGGTGCCGGTGCAGCGGCCGTGAACCAGGCGTTGTTCGCCCGAGTTCAAACGAACGATCACATAGTCATGGTCGCGGCCTACCAGCTGCGCATAGGTGCCGGCCGAGCGGGCGAGCTGGCCGCCCTTGCCGATCTTCAATTCCACATTGTGAATGATAGTGCCGATCGGCATATTGCCCAGCGGCATGACGTTGCCCGGCTTCACGTCGACATAGTTGCCGGCAATTACGGTATCGCCAACGGCGAGACGCTGCGGGGCCAGGATGTAGGATTGTGTGCCGTCGGTGTATTTCAGCAGGGCGATAAAGGCGGTGCGGTTCGGGTCGTATTCCAGACGCTCGACGGTCGCCGGCATATCGACCTTGGTGCGCTTGAAGTCGACGATGCGGTACGATTGCTTGTGACCGCCGCCACGAAAACGCACGACCATGCGGCCGGTGTTGTTACGACCACCGCTGGAATGCTTGCCCTCGGTCAACGCCTTGACCGGCTTGCCCTTGTAGAGCGCCGAACGGTCGACCATCACCAGCTGGCGCTGGCCTGGTGTCGTCGGGTTGAATTTTTTCAATGCCATCGTCGTATCGCCTTATAGCCCGGTGGTGACGTCGATGCGGTGGCCCTCTTCGAGGGTCACGATCGCACGCTTCACATCCGACTGGGAACCGAACTGACCGCGGAACACCTTGGTCTTGCCCTTGCGCACCAGCGTGTTCACGCTCTTCACCTTGACGTCGAACAGCTTCTCGACGGCTTCCTTGATTTGCGGCTTGGTGGCCTTGCTCGCGACCTTGAACACGACCTTGTTGTGCTCGGAGGCGACGGTCGCCTTTTCGGTCACGACCGGAGCAACGATGATGTCGTAATGGCGCGGATCGATATTCTTCATTTGAAGCGCGCCTCCAACGCATCGAGTGCCGCCTTGGTCAGCACCAGCTTCTGACGACGCAGAATGTCATAGACGTTGATACCCTGGATCGGCAGCACGTCGATGTTCGGGATATTGCGGGCCGCGGCGGCAAAGCCGTTATGGACCTCGGCGCCGTCGATAATCAGCGCGTTGGTGAGGCCGAGACCCGAGAAATGTCCGATCAGCGCCTTGGTCTTGGCGGCCTCGAGGGTCGCCGATTCAATCACGATCAGGCCGCCATCCTTGGCCTTGGCCGAGAGCGCATGGCGAAGCGCCAGCGCGCGAACCTTCTTCGGCAAGGCAAATGCGTGCGAACGCACCACGGGGCCGAACGCACGGCCGCCGCCGCGGAACTGCGGCACCCGGGCTGAGCCGTGACGCGCACCGCCGGTGCCCTTCTGCTTGTACATCTTCTTGCCGGTACGCCAAACATCCGCGCGGCCCTGGGTCTTGTGGGTGCCGGCCTGGCGTTTGGCGAGCTGCCAGTTGACGCAGCGCTGGATGATGTCCTTGCGCGGCTCCAGACCGAAAATCTCGTCCGAAAGCTGAACCGAGCCAGCCGCTTTGCCTTCAAGCGTGGTGACTTTCAATTCCATCTCACACGCTCCCCTGCTCGGCGGGCGCTTCGGCTGGCGCAGCCTGTTCGCCGCCGCCATCGGCCAGGCGGAACTTGCCCGGCTTCGGCGCGTCTTTCGGCAACGCCTTCTTCACCGCGTCGCGCACCGCGATCCAGCCGCCCTTGGAGCCGGGAACGGCGCCTTCGACCAGGATCAGGCCGCGCGCGACATCGGTCTGCACCACGCGCAGATTGAGCGTGGTGATGCGGTCGACGCCCATATGGCCGGGCATCTTCTTGTTCTTGAAGGTCTTGCCGGGGTCCTGCCGGCCGCCGGTCGAACCGATCGACCGATGCGATACCGAAACACCGTGGGTGGCGCGCAAGCCGCCGAAATTCCAGCGCTTGATGCCGCCCGCAAAGCCCTTGCCCACCGAGGTGCCGGTGACGTCGACGAACTGGCCGACCACGAAATGGTCGGCCTGAATTTCGGCGCCAACCGGGATCAGCGCGTCTTCCGACACGCGGAATTCGGTGACCTTGCGCTTGGGCTCGACCTTGGCGACCGCGAACTGGCCGCGTTCGGCCTTCGGCAGATAGACGGTCTTGCGCGTGCCTGAACCGAGCTGCAGCGCGACATAACCGTTCTTCTCGGTCGTGCGGTGACCCAACACCTGGCAATTGCCCAGCTTCAGCACGGTCACAGGGATATGTTCGCCGGTCTCCGTAAAGACCCGCGTCATCCCGACCTTTTGTGCGATCACTCCGGAGCGCATCGGCGTGCTTCCTGTTCTTTCTGTCCGCTAGTTTCGGACGGGAGCTAAAAACTTAGAGCTTGATTTCGACGTCGACACCGGCGGCCAGATCGAGCTTCATGAGGGCATCGACGGTCTGCGGGGTCGGATCGACAATGTCGAGAAGACGCTTGTGCGTGCGCATCTCGAATTGCTCGCGGCTCTTCTTGTCGACGTGCGGCGAACGGTTGACGGTGAATTTCTCGATGCGCGTCGGCAGCGGGATAGGTCCGCGAACCTGGGCACCGGTACGTTTCGCCGTGTTCACGATCTCACGCGTCGACGAATCGAGAATTCGATGGTCGAACGCCTTGAGACGGATACGAATATTCTGGCCGTTCATTGCCGTTGTCTTTCTCTAGCGAGCGGGTGGTGAGTAGCGAAGCGAGTAGCAAACGCGAATTTCTATTCGCCACTCGCTACTTCCCAATCGCGTCCTTACTCGATGATGCTTGCGACGACGCCGGCACCGACGGTGCGGCCACCTTCGCGGATCGCAAAGCGCAGCTTTTCTTCCATCGCGATCGGCACGATCAGGTGCACTTCCATCGCGATGTTATCGCCCGGCATCACCATTTCGGTGCCCTCGGGCAGATGCACGACACCGGTCACGTCGGTGGTGCGGAAGTAGAACTGCGGCCGATAGTTGGTGAAGAACGGGGTGTGACGACCGCCCTCTTCCTTGGTCAGAATGTAGGCCTCGGCCTTGAACTTGGTGTGCGGCTTGACCGAACCCGGCTTGCACAGCACCTGACCGCGCTCGACTTCCTCGCGCTTGGTGCCGCGCAGCAGCGCGCCGATGTTGTCGCCGGCCTGGCCCTGATCGAGCAGCTTGCGGAACATTTCAACGCCGGTGACGATGGTCTTCTGGGTATCGCGAAGACCGACGATTTCGATTTCCTCGCCGACCTTGATGATGCCGCGCTCGACGCGCCCGGTGACCACGGTGCCGCGGCCCGAGATCGAGAACACGTCTTCCACCGGCATCAGGAACGGCTGGTCGATCGGACGCTCCGGCTGCGGAATGTAGCTGTCGACACTCTTCATCAGTTCCAGGATCGCATCGTGGCCGAGCGTCTTGTCCTTGTCTTCCAGCGCCGCCAGAGCCGAACCCTTGATGATCGGAATGTCGTCGCCCGGGAAGTCGTACTTCGAGAGCAACTCGCGGACTTCCATCTCGACGAGCTCGAGCAGTTCCGGATCGTCGACCATGTCGCACTTGTTCAGGAACACCACCATCGCGGGAACGCCGACCTGCTTGGCCAGCAGGATGTGCTCGCGGGTCTGCGGCATCGGGCCGTCGGCGGCCGACACCACCAGGATCGCGCCGTCCATCTGCGCCGCGCCGGTGATCATGTTCTTCACATAGTCGGCATGGCCCGGGCAATCGACGTGCGCGTAGTGCCGGTTCGCGGTCTCGTATTCGACGTGCGCCGTCGAGATCGTGATGCCGCGCGCCTTCTCTTCCGGCGCCTTGTCGATCTGGTCGTACGCGGTGAACGTCGCACCGCCGGTTTCCGCCAGCACCTTGGTAATCGCCGCCGTCAGCGACGTCTTGCCATGGTCGACGTGACCGATCGTTCCGATGTTGCAGTGCGGTTTATTACGTTCAAATTTTGCTTTGGCCATGACTCTCTCCGTTCAGTCGTTAACTGTCGCCAACGACAATCAGGCAAACTTCTTCTGGACTTCCGCCGACACGTTTGCCGGCGCTTCCGCGTAGTGGTCGAACTGCATCGTAAAGGTCGCGCGGCCCTGGCTCATCGAGCGCAGGTTATTCACGTAACCGAACATATTCATGAGCGGCACCATCGCATTGATGACGTTGGCATTGCCGCGCATGTCTTGACCCTGGATCTGGCCGCGCCGCGAATTCAGGTCGCCGATGACGGAGCCGGTGTAATCTTCCGGCGTCACCACTTCGACCTTCATGATCGGCTCGAGCAGGACCGACTTGCCCTTTTGCAGCGCTTCGCGGAACGCCGCGCGCGAGGCAATTTCGAAGGCCAGCGCCGAGGAGTCGACGTCGTGATAGGCGCCGTCGACCAGTTGAACCTTGACGTCGACCACCGGGAAGCCGGCGACCACGCCGGAGCCCAACACGCTGTTGAGGCCCTTTTCGACGCCGGGGATGTATTCCTTCGGCACCGAACCGCCGACGACCTTGGATTCGAACTCAAATCCCTTGCCGGGCTCGTTGGGCTCGACGATGAACTTGACCCGTGCGAACTGACCGGTACCGCCGGTCTGCTTCTTGTGGGTGTAATCGACTTCCGCCCGCTTGGTGACGCGCTCACGGAACGCCACCTGCGGCGCGCCGATATTGGCGTCGACCTTGTAGGTCCGGCGCAGGATGTCGACCTTGATGTCGAGATGGAGTTCGCCCATGCCCTTGAGAATGGTCTGGCCGGACTCCTGATCGGTCGAAACCCGGAACGACGGATCCTCCGCGGCAAGCTTCGCCAGCGCGACGCCGAGCTTTTCCTGGTCGGCCTTCGACTTCGGCTCGATCGCGATCTCGATCACCGGCTCCGGGAATTCCATCTTTTCCAGGATGACCGGCTTGTTGGCATCGCACAGCGTATCGCCGGTGCGGGCTTCCTTGAGGCCCGCCAGCGCCACGATGTCGCCGGCAAAAGCTTCCTTGATGTCTTCGCGGTTATTGGCATGCATCAACAACATGCGGCCGATACGCTCCTTGCGGTCGCGCGTCGAATTGATAACGCCGG
>CAVRYV010000015.1:0-13463 GCA_963725555.1 uncultured Pseudomonadota bacterium
CGCTTGGTTTGGGCCCCACAATCCGGGCCGCGATCCAGGCGCCCCTGGCACCAAGCACACTGACTATACCGCTATCGATCTCGACAAAGGCGGCACTGCCATTCCGTACTGGATGGAAGATCCATACCTGCGCAAGGAGTTCGAGGAGACGTTAAGGCTCAACGACGTCGAATGTCGCATGGATCCGAAATGGTACGTCCCGCCAAACCAAATCTCAGAAAATTGCGACACCGTGGTGTAAGGCAACTTCGGCGGTGACTGTTCAAATGAGGAGGGAAAAAAACTGATGAGCCGCCTTGGAACGCTCGTGGTGACGCTGACTGCCGTACTTTTTGCCGCCACAACAGCATCGGCGCAGGATAACTATCCCTCACGTCCAATAACGCTGATCGCGCCTTTTGCCGCCGGCGGCTCGGCGGATTTGGTGTCGCGTATCCTTGCCGAAGGCCTGACCGCGCGGCTCGGTCAGTCCGTGATCGTCGACAACAAGCCCGGCGGTAACGGCATCATCGGCATCCGCGAGGTGCTAAGAGCACAGCCAGACGGGTATACGTTGTTGCTTGGCTCGGTGGGCGCCAACATCACACCATCTCTTATGCAGCCAAACTTTCCCTTCGATCCGCTGCGCGACTACGTGCCGCTCGCGATGGTCGCGGAGTGGACGGCAATCCTGGTTGTGAAGAAGGACCTTCGCATAACACGGTTCAGGAGTTCATCTCCTATGCCAAGGCGCGTCCCAGTGAGATCAACTTCGGTGCTACCGGCTACGGCGGACTTGCCCATTTGGTAAGCGAGGTGTTCATGCAGCAGACCGGCATCACCGTGCAGTACGTTCAGTACAAAGGCGGGTCTCAGGGAACTGCTGATCTACTCGGCGGCACAATAGATGCTCAAATGATGAGCTCAGCCGTTGCAGCGGGACAGTTCGATAACAAGCGATTGAAGATGCTGGCGGTGGCAAACAAGCACCGCCTCAGTATCCTGCCGAACGTGCCGACGATGGCGGAGGGTGGCGTTTCCGGGGTCAATCAAACCGCTTGGCAGGGCGTGTTCTCCGCGCCCAGTGTGCCGCAACCGCGCCGTGAGCGAATCGCCCGCGAGGTGTTCGCGGTCACGAGCGATCCGGCCTATCAGCAGAAGTTGCGTCAGAGCGGCTTCGAACCACTTCCGCTAGACCGCGCCGCGACCGAGCGAATGTACCTTGAAGAACTGAGACGATGGACGGCACTTATCAAAGAGCGTGGGCTGGTGGGCCGATAAGCTTGGATAATTCCGCCGCGCGGCGCCAACCGGCGGCGAACATTGGGAACGATCCGATGCTCCGCAAAGAACAGAACGATCTCCTCTGCCAGACCGGCCCAGGCACCCCGATGGGCCGGATGTTCCGGTTGAGCTGGCAGCCGGCGCTGCTGGTCGAAGAACTGCCCGCGAACGAATGCCCGCCGGTGCGGGTGAAACTGCTCGGCGAGCGCCTGCTCGCCTGGCGCGACACGCAGGGCAACTATGCACTGACTGACGAATTCTGCGCCCATCGCGGCGTCTCGCTGTGGTTCGGGAGGAACGAACAAAACGGGCTGCGCTGCCCCTATCACGGCTGGAAGTATGATCACACCGGCCAGTGCATCGAGGTGCCGTCAGAGCCCTCGGAGAGCGGCTACTGCCAGAAGATTAAGTTGAAGTCCTATCCGATGATCGAGCGCGGCGGCGTGCTGTGGACGTACATGGGTCCGCCTGAACAGCAGCCGCCGTTGCCGGAATGGGAGTTCGCCACGGTGCCGGCGAGCCACAGCTTCATGTCGAAGCGGCTGCAGGAGTTGAAATTGGCTCCAGGCGATGGAGGGCGGCATCGATTCCAGCCACGTCTCCTTCCTGCACTCCGGCGAGCTCAACAGCGACCCGCTGTTCAAAGGCTCGAAGGGCAACGCGTACAACATGGGCGACATGAAGCCGGTGTTCGAGGTGGTCGAGAGCCCCGGCGGGCTCTACATCGGCGCGCGACGAAACGCCGAGAACGGCAACTACTACTGGCGCGTCACGCAATGGGTAATGCCCGCCTTCACCATGATTCCGCCGCGCGCCGACCATCCGGTGCATGGCCACTTCTGGGTGCCGATCGACGACGAGAACTGCTGGGCCTGGAGCTTCGACTACAAGGTGACGCGCCCGCTCTCCGACAGGGAGCGCAAGGCGATGGAGGCTGGCCAGGGCATCCACGTCCCCTATGTTCCCGGCACCTACATTCCGGCGGCCAACAAGACCAACGACTACCTGGTGGATCGCAAAGCGCAGAAGGAAGGCCGCACCTACAGCGGAGTGTTCGGCATCGCGATGCAGGACGCCTCACTTCAGGAGAGCATGGGGCCGATCGTCGACCGGACCAAGGAGAACTTGGTGTCGACCGACAACGGCATCATCATGGCGCGGCATCGGCTGCTGCGCGCGCTCAAGGTGATGGAGAAAGGTGATACGCCGCCCGGCATCGTTCGCGAGCACCAGCATGTGCGGTCGGCCGCGGTCGTCCTGCCGCCCGACAAGCATTTCAAGGACGCCGCCAAGGAAACGCTTGTCGTGCAGAAGGGACGCGAGCACGTGACGGTGTAGATGTGGCAACGCGGCATACGCCGACGGCGAAGATTTGCCGATCGCGCCGGCACGCCTTCATCACGCCTATCGACGACGTCGTGCGGAAACAGATCAAGGGATGGCCGTGCCATCGAGACTATTGGCGATTTTGCAAAAATTTTCGCTGATTTGAGCGATCGGATGCGGCATGATTATTGGAGAAATACAGTGGCGGAGAAAGTGCTGGCGGCCGTCCGGACCGGGCCGAGCAAAATCGAGATTTTCGAATACCCGGGCGCCTCGCTGATCATCGTCACCGGAACCGGCAAGGACAAGGCCCGGATGGAGGTGGCAAGAAACTCGGCGCCGACTACGTCATCGACGTCACCAAGGAAAACCCGCTCGCGCGCATCATGGAGATCACTGGCGGCAAGGGCGTCGATGTAGCGCTTGACTGCACCGCCGGCGCCGGGACCATACCGATCCTGCTCGGCGTCGAGGCGCTCAAGCGCAAGGCCGGGATCATCGTAGCACAAGGCGAGTTGCGCGAATTCCCGAACTTCCCGCTGGAGAAATTCACCGTGAAGTTCATCACCATGAAGAGCGCGCGCGGCCACAGCTACAAGGCCTGTGAGCTGGCGCTGGAGCAGATCGCCTCGAAACGCTTTCCGCTTGATCTGATCACGACCCACAAGTTCGGGTTGAAGGACGTCGACCTTGCAATCCGCTCAGTCGGCAACGAGGGCGTGCCGGACGTGATCTACGCCTCGCTGATGCCGTGGGAGTGACATGAAAGCAAAACAAAAATCGCAGTCCCATCCGACGACCCACCGACTTCCACAATTTCGCCGCCGCCACGCAAAAGACATTGAAGTGACCACCAAAATTGAGCTTTGCAAGACGGATCAAGTTGCCGTCGGAACCGCACTTCGGGTCGAGGCCGCTGGGCTGACCGTCGCTGTATTCAATGTCGACGGCGAGTTTTACGTCACCGACGATGCCTGCACCCATGGCCCCGGCTCGCTGTCGGAGGGCTTTATCGAGGACGACGTGGTCGAATGCAATTTCCACAATGGCCAGTTCAACATCAAGACCGGTAAGATTGTTTCGCCACCTTGCAGGATCCCGGTGAAGACCTATCACACCTCGGTCGAAGGCGGTGTAGTGTTCATCGAAGTAGATTGAAAAGTGCAGCGCCTGCCGAGACCCTCCCCGCTGACGCGCAGGGCTTTTGATGCGTGGCATGAGTTTGTTGCCGATGCCTGTGGACGGCTCCTGCACCGGCAGATGTCAACCTCGCTGAGTCGCCCGATCGCCGAATATGGAAGGCCTGCGCCCGCGAAGGCGCGACCGCATCTGGCGGCGGGTGCCCCCAGAAACCGACCGCCGTGGCTACACGACCGCAGGGCCGAATTTCGGGAGCTGGTTCATGAATTACGACCCCGCCACCAGCGTGCCATACGACGCCACGCCGCGTTGAGATCGAAGCCACGCCGGCTGGGCTGAAGGTCCGGACTTTGTCTGCCGGCTGGGTGGCGCTTTGCGGCGCCGCTATGACCGGGTTCAGTTCCGCGATCTGATCCTCAAGTGTACAAATCGCTTTGCGGAGAAGGTCGATCGACCGCTCCTTGCCCTCGGAAAATATGTGCGTGCTTCCTGAGCCTCCAGTTCATCCTGGCTTCCTGGGGCGCCAGACTCTGGAGGCACTGCGCGGCTGCGCGCCGGAGCATTCGTAACAAGGGGGCCGTGGTCGAGCGTCGCGGCGCGATCTACCGCATGTATGTGGACGTGCCGTGGCCAAAAGCCGAGGCCAAGACTTTTTCGATGGCCGCTTCGAGCGCGAAGACCTCGGGTTCGGCAAATCGCTTCTGCACCTTCTGGGGATCGAAAACCTGAAGGTCGCGGATGGACTCTCTTGAGCTGCTCGATCCGACGCCGCTTCTGTTGGGCGGTGAATAGGTGCTTTTGGGCTTAGGTGGCTTGGTGGGGCAGGGGGCGGCGGCCGGAACGAGGGACCATACGGTTTCACTCGGTTATATGTGAACTGCTCACAATCTGATTCGTTCTATCTCATCCTGCGTGAGCCGTTCTTTCGTGCGGTCGTAGAGCTTCGTCGTGCGCGGGCTCTCGTGCGCCGCCATCGATTGCGCATGCTCCAACGTGCCGCCGTTAGCGAGATACGCCGTGATCCCGGTCGCGCGGAAGCTGTGGTTGCCGATCGGCGCCATGATGCCGGCGGCGAGCGCGCGCTTGCGCACCATGCGCCAAGCGTCGACCTGGGTCATGGGCTGATCGGCGAGCGCGGTGCCGCCGTGGCCCGCGGCTGGTGCGGAACAGAAAAGCCTTCTTGTCCGCCGCGATGCCGGCGGCGGCGATATAGGCGTGCAGCGCCTCGGCAAGCGCGTGATGGCACGGCATCATGTGCTGCTTGCCGCCTTTCTCGTGCAGCCGGATCAGCCAGCCCGAGCCCTTCGATTGCAGGTCTTCGACGCGCATCTTGAGCGCGGCGCCGATGCGGGCGAAGCCGTAGGTGAGGGTGGCGATCAGCGCGCGGTCGCGCAGATCCCGCACCGTGTCGGTCGGGATGGCGTCGATCAGCCGGCGCCATTCCTTGCCCTCCAGCACCGGCGTCTTGCCGGTCTTGACCACATGCTTCGGGCCGCGCACCGCCGAGGCCGGATTGGACGGCGCCACCTGGCCGGTGATCAGCCAGTCGAACAACATCCGCACCGCCGCGAGCTGCTGCTTCACGCCGGGCGCCGAATGGGTCTCCTGAAGCGTCTTTATATAGGTGGCGACATCGAACGGCCGGATCGTGGTCAGCGTCAGGCCGCGGTCGTCGCACCAGGCGAAGAACCGGCCGCACGCCCGCGCATAGGCGCGCCGCGTATTCGGGTTGCGGATGTTGGCGGTGAAGAATTCGACATAGCGCCAGCCGGCGGCATCGCCGGCGTCGGCGATCAGCGCCGGGACCAGGGCGACGGGGTCAGCCGCGACCGTGAGCGCGCGCCGGCGGGATGATGGCCGGGAGCTGGACGGGCGGGTCGAGGTGCTTCGGGTGGATCGGGCGGCTCATGTTCACGCTTTATACCACGAATCTCACGCATGATAAAGGACGTTATCATGCGTGAGATGGGAGCGAATCGTCGGAGCCATAGGCTTGGTCGCCACCGCCATTCACGCACCGAGGAAGCCAGCGGCGGCGGCTCCGCCCGGAACTTGTCCACAGTCGAAAATTGCCAGCCGAGGCGCGGATCAGGTAGGGCGTCCTTGCGCATGCATGAGGGAGGCCACAATGGCTGCGAGAACCGATCAAAAGTGGTCGGCGGCGCTGATACGCAGGATGGCGAGGCTGGCCGACCAAGAAATGTCGACAGCCCAGATCGCCAAGGGCTGGGACTGACGCGCGGCCAGGTTCTCGGCAAAATGCATCGCCTCGGCCTCAAGACGAAGAACCCGCCGAGGAGATGGCTAAACACAGCTCTGGTTGAAAAGCTGACGGAGCTGACCGACCAGCGACTCTCGGCCAGCCAAATCGGCCAAGCGCTCGGGCTGACGCGCCCCCAGGTCATCTACAGGATGCGGCACCTCGGCCTCAAAATGAATCCAAAGACCGAGTGGCCGGCAGGGCAAGCCGAGAAGATACCAGAACTAATCAACCAAGGACTGTCTCATGGCGGAATTGCCAAGGCACTTGGGCTAACGCGCGGCCAGGTCCTCGGCAAAATGCGTCGACTCGGCCTCAAGACGAAGAACGCAGCCAACCCCAAAAAAGGCCGGCGGCGGAAAGTGGCACACCTTGAATCGGCGGCCTCATAGGCGTTCCGTTTTCGTGGCGTGCCGAGCGGCTCGCCATACGTGCTCTCTTTAGCAGAGATGATTGACATGGCGCTTATCGAATTAGACCAGCTGCTCGGCTGCTCCGTTGATGAACTCATTGCTTTGGTCAAGCCCATGTCGGCCGACAATTGTGAGCAATATGCCCGGGCCATTCTCGGCCGGATCGGCGGACCAAGTTTCGAGCAATTAATAATGCGAATCGTAGAAACGGCGGTCGAACAAGGGGGTCCTCCACCAACGGACGCAGACACGTATTACTTTGCAGTCAGCGATCTGTTCCCCCATGTAGCCATCGAAAACGATGTCGTTGGCCGGCTCGTTTTTCTCACTATACATATGACTACATTACGCCTTGAAAAGCATCCTACTCTAGCCGCGCACTGAACTGCTCACCGCCCATCCCTTTGTATTTCTGCTTCCGTCTGGCTATTAGCCTACGCCGTCCCCAACATGGTCGACGTGAGTAGCTCCTTTAGCTGCGCAAGCCGCGCCCTCTTTGCGGCAAGCTGCTCAGCAGAGTCCCTCAAAAAGTCGTCGTCGTCTTTCTCTTGCGGGACCTGCTCGTCCTCGATCGCCGCCATGCGCTCCAGATGATCGAGGTAGGGCCTGATCTCCTCGCCACTAAATATGTCGCGGACCTCGGCGACAAACCGTGGCAGCTCCGGAGCGAACTCAGGCCTTGTCACTGCTGTATCGGCATAGGTCAGGAGCTTTTCGGCGATCAGGTATTCCAGAGCGGAGAGAACGCCGTACTGAACTCGGATACTGCGAGCTGCCACGCATTGCTGCTTCCAGATGTCCTGGAACTTGTGCTTGGTCATAGTGGCACTCGCGTCCGGCCGCCGCGGGGATCGCCTGCGCCATTGAACGGATCGCGCAAGGCGCCGCGATTGGGAGGTCAATCAACATGTGATAAAGGACATTATCACATATTCAGCGGAGCGGAAAAAGACCGCCCAATTTTAGGCGGCTCCACCCCGCTGGTGCGAATGAATTTTTCATTTGTTTTCGCTCCTTTTCCCCACCCTGATACTTTATCAAAAATCAATCCGGACCATATTTGGTGATATTTTTGACACAGCGGCTGGCAATCGACCTCAGCGGGTGTGCCCGCCCTCACTGGCGTCGATGGCGATCGGTCAAGCCTTTCTGCCGATCTAGGCCAGTTTCTGTCGCGAAAGGCAAAATAGTCGGGGGAATCGGCATTTCTAGCGTTTTCGGCGGCAAGTTTTTGCTTGCCTGCGCGATGCGCAATGTCTCTGATTTGAGTGATGATTCGCTGCCACTCTGAACAACCTGCCAACGCCATCCGCTGCTGGACGGGCAACGGAGCGGCTGGCCTGCGGCCGACGATTGTCGGCTGGCTGAGTTGAGCCGTGGCGCGGCCGGCGGCCCGGCAGATGAGCTTTGCTGATCTCGAACTGCTGCGGCAGGGCGCGCGGCTTGAGCCGTTGCTGCAGGCGATCTGTGATTTTCTCGATAAGCAGCCGGCGCTGGTCGAGCGGGTGCGGCGCGATCTGGTGCGCGGCCTCAAACAGCCGGACCACGGTCGGCGTGGCCTCACCGCGCCGCAGGTGTTGCGCGCACTGGTTCTGATGCGGGTGAAGAACTGGGATTATCGCGAGCTGCGCGAACGCATCGCCGATGGAATAACGCTGCGAGCGTTCACCGATTTCTACTGCGAGGAGGTGCCCAAGCACGACGCCTTCAACCGCGGTTTCAACCGGTTGACGCCGGCGACTCTCAAGGCCATCAACGATCTCGTCGTCGAAGCCGCCGTGAAGCTCGGCGTGGAGGACGGCAGCAAGCTGCGGGTCGACACCACGGTGGTGGAGACCGACGTTCATCATCCGACCGACAATACCTTGCTGTGGGACGTGGTGCGGGTCCTCACGCGGCTGCTCGGCCGGCTTGCCCAGGCGCTGGAACTGCGCCGCACCGCGGGCTTTCGCAATCGCTCGCGTGCTGCGCATCGGCGCATGTACGAGATTCAACGCATGACGACGCGGCAACGTCAGGGCGCCGGATCGCAACAGACCGCGGCCTACCGGGCGCTGATCGCGATTGCCGAGGAGGTAGTGGCGAGCGCCAGGACGGCGCTTGACGATACCGCTGCAATGCGCGGCAAGGACCCGCTCACCGCCCTGAACCTCAAGGCCCTGCGCGAGGAGATCGCGCATTATTGCGCGCTCGGCGCGCGCGTGATCAGCCAGGCGCGCCGTCGTGTGCTCGATGGCGAACAGGTGCCCACGTCTGAGAAGATATATTCCATCTTCGAACCGCACACCGACCTGATCAAGCGCGGCAAGGTGCGTGCGCCGGTCGAGTTCGGCCACAAAGTACTTCTCGCCGAAAGTGCCAAAGGATTGGTCACTCAGTATGAGGTGCTCCGGGGCAATCCGGCAGACGAAGTCCATGTGGCGGCGTCGCTCAAGCGCCACCGCCGCACCTTCCGCCGTTCACCCGCGCTCTACGGCGCCGATCGCGGCTTCTTCAGCGAGAACAACATAGCCGTTTGCATGCGCGGCGGCGTCACCACGGTGAGCATTCCGCAGCGCGGCGGCTGCAAGACGCCGCAACGCCGGGCTCACGAACGATCTCCGGCTTTCAAGCGAGGCCAGCGGTTCCGGGCCGGCATCGAGGGGCGCATCTCGGTGTTGATGCGTGGCCGCGGCATGAAGCGCTGCCGAGCCGAAGGCGCCGAGCGCTTCGCGCTATTTGTCGCCGCCGCGGTGCTCGCCAACAATCTCATGATCATCGCCGAACTGTTGACCAAACGCTCCAGGCGACGCCGCAAAACCAACCGATAATACCTCGACTGACCGGCGACGCGGTGAAACAAACCGCCCTCCTTGTCGCGACGCTCAGCACAACTGCACCTCGCAGAGACCAGCCCGTGCCGAAAATGGCGCGAGAAGCGCTCGCAAATTCATTCGCACGATAGTACAGTTATGCCAATGAAATCGGCATAACTGACATGTCCACGCTCAAAATCCACCAATTTCGCGACAGAAACTAGACTAGTGACGATCAAGCCCGCCGACCTGCCGGTCGTTCAGTCGACCGAATTCCAGTTCGCCATCAACCTGCAAACCGCTAGGGCGCTCGGCATCGAGGTACTGCTCGCGATTGCCGACGGCGATCGCACCAATCGACCTGCTGTTTCAACTGCTGCGATGCACACTCTGGCGTCCGAGATGGGTCACGAGCGACGGATCAGGGCCAACGTACCGGCGGCAGGTCGACCCCAGACAGCAGACCCCGTCGGCGGCGAGGGTGGCTTCCAACTCTGGGCCACCTCCGGCCTCCCGCACTGCAAAAAAGTATCAAAGAAATTTAGCCCGGAGGCTCGACGTGTTCTGTTCAGATACCTGTGGTTGCAGTACGCTCGTGCCCGTACAGCGGCTGGGAGGCACGACTGATGCGATGGCGGGAGTTCATAGCAGGGCTCGGTGGTGCGGCGGCGCGGCCGCAGCCCGTCATTGATCAGACCTTAGACCTAGCCGGTCTGAGGCCGCATTCCTCAAGGGGCTGAGCGAGACCGGATAGGTCGAGGGGCAGAATGTGGCCATCGAATATCACTGGACAGAGGTTCCGAACGCTCGGGTTCCTGCCTTCGCCACAGCGGCCACCATTCATGACAATAATGGTTCGCGCGTGAGCGAGCGCAAGGCGGGGGCGTGACGTGAATATTTCGGAGACTTGCATTCGCCGCCCGGTGATGACGACGCTGATCACGGCGTCGTTGATCGCGTTCGGTTTGTTCGGTTATCGCCTGCTGGCGGTCGCGGCATTGCCGGCGGTCGATTTCCCCACCATCCAGATTACCGCCACGCTGCCGGGCGCCAGCCCCGAAACCATGGGCGCTTCGGTCGCCGGACCGATCGAGCGGGCGCTTTCCACGATCGCCGGCATTACCTCGCTTACATCGACCTCGGCGCTCGGCATCAGTTCGATCGTCATCCAGTTCGACCTCAACCGGAACATCGACGGCGCCGCGCTCGACGTGCAGTCGGCGCTCACTGTGGCGGCGCGAAGGCTGCCGATCGAAATGGTGACCCCGCCTTCTTTCCGCAAGGTCAATCCGGCCGATCAGCCGATCATCCAGTTCAGCCTGGTCTCGTCGACGCTTCCCATGTCGAAAGTCGACGACTATGGCGAGATCACGCTGGCGCAGCAGATTTCGCAGCTGCACGGGCGTCGCCCAGGTTCTGGTGTTCGGGGCGCAGAAATTCGCCGTGCGCGTCCAGGTCGATCCGGTCGCCGCCGCATCGCGCGGCATCTCCATGGAAGATGTGCGCACCGTCCTCGCCAAGAACAATTCGAACACGCCGGTCGGCTCCATCTCCGGAATCGAGGCCAAGCAGAACACGACCCTCGACGCATCGGCGGCGATGCTCACCGCCGCCGAATACCGCAACGTCATCGCCGCCTACCGCAATGGCGTGCCGATCAGGCTCAGCGAAATCGCCAACGTGGTCGATGACGTCGAGAACCAGCTCGGCGCCAACTATTACAAGAACGAAAAATCGATCGGGCTGGCGGTCTACAAGCAGTCGGACGGCAACACGGTCAGCATCGTCGACGCAGTCTATGACCAGCTGCCGCGCCTACCGCGCCCAGATTCCGCCGTCGGTCAAGATGGAGCTGTTCGCCGACCGCTCGGTGTCGATCCGCAATTCGGTCAAGGACGTGCAGGTGACGCTGGCGATCGCGATCGTGCTGGTCGTGGCCGTGATCTTCCTGTTCCTGCGCTCGGCGGCCGCCACCATCATTCCGTCGCTCGCGGTGCCGATCTCGCTCATTGCAAGCTTCGCGGCGATGTACGCATTCAACTTCTCGATCAACAACCTGACGCTCATGGCGCTGACCCTGTCGGTCGGATTCGTGGTCGATGATGCGATCGTCATGCTGGAGAACATCGTCCGCCACATCGAAAGCGGCATGCCGCCATTCGAGGCGGCGCTCAAAGGTTCGCGCGAGGTCGGCTTCACCATCATTTCGATCACTTTTTCGTTGGTCGCGGTCTTCATTCCGGTGCTGTTGATGGGCGGCATGGTCGGGCGCGTGTTCCGCGAATTCGCCGTGACCATCACGGTCACAATCCTGCTTTCGGGCTTCGTTTCGCTGACGCTCACGCCGATGCTGTGCGCGCGCGTGCTCAAGAGCCATGACGAGGGCGAGAGCCAGAACATCGTGCTGCGCGCCTTCGAAGCCATGTTCAGGCTGTGGCTGCGCGGCTATGAAGTGACCCTCGACTTTGTGCTCAAATACCGTTTCGCCACGCTTCTGGTCATGATCGGCACTCTGGTCGGCACCGTGTGGCTGTACATCGTCATACCGAAAGGATTCTTCCCGATCGAGGACACCGGTTTCCTCAACGTCGTCACTGAAGGTCCGTCGGACATTTCCTTCAGCGCCATGACGGCGCGCACGCGGCAGGTCATGGATATCTTGCTCAAGGATCCGGCGGTGGACTACCTCAACATTACGACCGGCGTCGGAGGGGCGAACGCGACCAGCAATTTCGGTCGCGCTTTGGTCGTGCTGAAACCGCGCGACCAGCGGGAAGACGTGGGCACGGTGGTTCGGCGGCTGCGGGTCAAGGCGAACTCCTTTGTCGGCGTGGCGGCCTATTTCCAGATCATGCAGAACATCAATATTGGCGGCCGGGCGGGGAAGAGCATGTACCAGTACACGCTGCAATCAAGCGATACCGCGACCCTCTACAAGGTCGGGCCGGAAATGATGGAGAAAATCGCGCAAGATTCCGGGGCTGCGCGACGTCACCGGCGATCTCTATGTCAAGAATCCGCAAATATCGCTGCAGATCGACCGTGAGGCCGCCGCGGTCTATGGCGTGACTCAGGATCAGATACGCCAGGAACTCTATGATTGCTTCGGCAGCAGGCAAGTGGCGTCGATGTACACGGCGGTCAACGATTATTACGTGATCCTGGAGTGCGACCCGAAGATTCAGGCCGATCCCACCGGACTGGGCAAGCTGTTCCTCAAGACGAACCTCAACGGACAGGCCACCGCCGGCGGTGCGGCTCCGGCGGCGGGCTCCGGGGTGAGCGGCGCGACAACGCCGACCGGACCGGTCGTCCCTTTGTCCGCGCTGGTCCGGCAGGTGCCGACTATCGGCGCGCTGCAGGTCAATCACCAGGGCCAGCAGCCTGCAATGACGATCTCCTTCAGCACGGATCCCGGTTATTCGCTCGGCCAGGCAGTCGATGCCATCCGTCAGATCGAACAGGAGGAGCACCTGCCCGCCTCGATCGTCACGGGCTTCCAGGGCAACGCGCAGATTTTCGAGGATTCGCTCAAGGGCCAGGGCGTGCTGGTGCTGGCCGCGGTGTTCGCCGCTTTCGTCGTGCTCGGAATTCTCTATGAGAGCTTCATCCATCCGATCACCATCCTCTCGGGCCTGCCGTCGGCCGGCGTCGGCGCGCTCATCGTGCTGATGATGTTCAAGATGGACCTGTCGATCATCGCCATGATCGGCATCGTCATGCTGGTCGGCATCGTCAAGAAGAACGCCATCATGATGATCGATTTCGCCATTCAGCGCCGCGCCGTCGGCTTGTCGGCCGACGAGGCGATCCGCGAGGCCTGCCTGTTGCGCTTCCGGCCGATCATGATGACGACGTTCGCGGCGATCTTCGGCGCACTGCCGATCGCGCTCGGGGCCGGCGCCGGCTCCGAATTGCGCCAGCCGCTCGGCGTCGCGGTGGTCGGGCGGCTTGCTGGTGTCGCAGTTGCTGACGCTTTACATCACCCCGGTCGTCTATCTCTATCTCGACAAGGTCGACCGCCTGCTCAAGCATCGGCTCGATCCCCGGGCGGACCTCACGATGAGCACAAGCCGCAGATGCCGCACGCCGTCGCCGCGGAATGAGGGAAAGCGCAAGCACGGTGGCTCGGCGCAGGAGGGGAGCTGACGCGCAACGTTGAATCAAGAGCTGGTCCGCCGGCGGAGCGCCGATCCGAACATCCCGGGCGAATGAACCTTTCGCAGTGCGTCAATCAACGGAGGGAAACTGCCGCTTTGGGTCATC
>CAVRYV010000016.1:0-170001 GCA_963725555.1 uncultured Pseudomonadota bacterium
TAGGCCACCGGTCCACCGCTTTGCAGGGTGTCCGGTCGCGGATTCATGGGCTCCAGCCGGCGGCGAGTAAGTGGAACATAGCGTTATAGCCCTCAAACCTAGCCTCTGTTTCGCCCCGCTCAAACCCGTTCGCCATCGATTTACCGTTGCAGGTGACTTCCCATTCCCACCGAGGGGGACGATGGGTCACCGATACCTCGAGCAGCCGGGAGCGGGACTTTTCCTCGACGAATATGCCCGTTGAACGGCTCGTTTTGCAATCTGAACCGCGAACGACGGCCTCGCCTTTGTTTATGGGACAGGGCGAGACCGTGTGGCTGAAAAGCCCCGCCTGATGGGATCACCCGGCGGGGCTTGTTTCGGGCGGAGACTGGCCCGACGGAAACCCCGGCGCCGTCGGTCACTATCCTCGGGCGCCTTCAGAACCCGAGTATGAAATAGTGTTCACTACAGAGTGTTGGCAAGTAATTTTGCTGTCGGCATCGGTAACGATACCTCTGGTATCGCTTATCGTCGTCTTAGTGCTGATATTCCGACAAGGGGCGCTGGCGTAGGGCTGATCCAGACGAGGTCGCACTGTGGGCGAAGAGATGAACGCAACAAGCCGTCCACCCGTCTCTGGACCGAGGTCGAATTTAATGCTCGACCCAACCCCTGAGCTGCCTGACGATACGCTGCTAAGTCGCGTTGACTTTCCCACCCGCATTCAGAATGTGCTGTCGGCCGCGGGCTTAAGAACCGTCGGCGAGGTTCGGGAGGCGTCCGACGAGATGTTGATGAGCTTACCGGATCTGGGAAAAGTCTCTGTCGATCATCTTCGCAAGAGCCTGGGCCTGCCGTCATGCGACGGTGTTAGGCCCCGCTAGTCACAAGACGCACAATTGGCAAGCTGTGATAGCGCGACTTAAATCTACTATGCACCCGCGGCAGGATCTTGACCCATCCGCACTGCGGTCAGGATTTCCCTTGCCTTTTGCCGAGCCTGATCGACATCGAGTTCATCGACGTCGCCCAATGACACCCGACGCTGCCTGTTGCCGATCGAATATTGGACGATGAAGATCTTCCATCCGCTCAGGCGAGCCCGCACGCCAAAGCCGGGTAGGTCGTCATCAAAAACGATGATTTCCGTCTTTGGGGGCATGGGCGCAATGGCGCCGATGGTGTCGAGGGTGAGCTTCACAGGCAGACGCCGTTCTGGCGAAAAGGGCGCAGCGGCTGGCTATACCCAGCCCGAAGGCAGTCTTGCACAGTTCGGGGCCGATCCGATGCACGACGAAAGTCTGCACGGTTCCTCAAATCGCATATCCGTGAATTGTCCCCCGCAGGCCCGATGGTAGGGTCGCCTTTAAGGCGCGATGCGAACGCGCCAACTCCTGATTGGCCCCGCCTTGATTATCCCCCAAGGCGGGGTTTTTCATCGAGCCCCGTGCTGCGACTGTTCCGAAAACCAGTGTTTTCGGAACACGCATTTTCGGAAAGACCAAACACCGTCGTTGTTGGGTTTCTGAGCCCTCTATTTTGGAGGGTTTTCGGAACAGGCTATTCCGCCCCGGAGCGGCAAAACCGAACGACAAAGCGGCGACGTGTCGGCAGCAAGCGAGAATGTCCGCTCATCATGGCAGAAACAGAAGTGATGGGCGCGCGGTCAAACCGACGCGAATGACCCGTTTCGGAAGTCGGCGACCCCAAAGATAGTTCGCCCGGCGCCAACGTCATCCGACTTTGCCACGCCTGACGGTGCCTTTCCCGGCCGGCGATGTAAACAATCCGGCGAACAAAGGTAATATGTGGTACTTCGCCGGTTTCTGATACGTTGTGCGCCAGCGGGCCAGTGTCCCGGGGTAAAGTTTCAGTTCATATGCCTATTTCCAGTCGTTTTGTTATCAACTCGACCATTATCCTGCTCCTCGTCGGCTTTATAGCGTTGCTTGCCATCGTCGGCACGACGATCTGGCTCGGGGAAAACGCACAGCGTTATGTGGACGAAATGTTCATGGTCCGCGAGACTTGGATTTCGGCGGTCGAACTGCGCAGCGCATTGCAAAGCGCCGAGTCCAGCCAGCGCGGCTTTTTGGTCGGCGGCAACGAAATTTATCTTGCGCCCTACGGCAACGCCAAGACGCAGGCCCAGGCTCAGTTCGAACGTTTGAAGGCCTCGCTTGCTCCTTCGTCGCAAACCGACCGCATGATCAAGCGATTGACCGACGTGGTAGCCGAAAAGTTCGATGAAATGGACCGTACGATCGCTTTAAAGAGCGATCTTCACGATGCCGATGCGCTTGTTTTGTTTCGCAGCAACCGCGGCAAGGCGCTGATGGACGAGGCAAATGTCTTTCTGTCGAGCATCATCCGGATATCCGATGAGCGGCTGACGACCGGACTTGCCGAACAACGCCGTAATGCGACCTGGCTCCGCTGGGTTTCGGTGATCGGCGGATTGATTATCATCTTTGTCGTTGGCGGCGTCACGATTACGATTTTCCGGTACGCACGCGAGATCGCCCAAACCCGCGACGAAGTCCAGGTGTTGAATGCTTCCCTTGAGCAGCGCGTCAGGAGCCGAACCGCGGATTTGATCGCGGCGCGTGACAAGGCCGAGGTATTGCTGGCCGAGGTGAATCACCGCGTGGCGAACAGCCTCTCGATGGTCGCCGCGCTGGTACGTCTGCAGTCCAACGGAATTAAGGATCAGGTCGCAAAGGACGCTTTGAGCGAGACGCAGGGGCGCATCGATGCGATATCGGCAGTGCACAAGTCGCTCTACAGTTCTGGCGACGCGCGGTTCGTCGATCTCGAACAGTATCTTTCGGGACTTCTCAGCAATGTCGAAACGTCGATGCGTAACGAGGGCCATGGCGCCTCGCTGCGATATGACCTGGAGCCGCTGAAATTGAAACCGGATTTGAGCGTCAACCTCGGGCTGATCGTAACCGAGTGGGTCACCAATGCCTTCAAATATGCCTACCCGGATCGGGCCGGCGAGGTGCGAGTCCGTCTGAAGCGGCTTTCCGAGGGGCGCGCTGAACTCGTCGTCGAAGATGATGGCGTCGGGCGAGGGGTGGAGGGGGTTCCCAAGGGCTCCGGACTTGGAACGCGGATCGTTAATGCGATGGCGCGAACCATTGGCGCCGAAGTGGAATATATCGCGCGACATCCCGGCACTGGCGCGCGCCTAGCCTTTCCGTCGCCGGCGGAAATTTGATGATGCAAAACGGCTTCTGGAAAATTCGCTGGGCTGCAGGCCAGCACCGATTAGTGGTTGCCATCGTGCTGGTGACGGGCCTGATTTGCCCCGGAACGGCGCAAGAGGGGGCGCCGGGCATTACCAGGCCGGTGGTGTTCCCGACGTTCAATCCGGACGCGCCGGCGTGTTCGCGGCCGTCCGGGCTTCGCAAGGCGCTCACCTTCGCGCAGGACAACGGGCGGAAGTTCATGCAAGGCGTCGCCTGGGGGCTCGAACTGGCAGCCAGGGACCGTGGGCTGACCTACGAGATCGATCAGGCGAACAACGATCCCGTCGTTATGACCGAGCAGGTGCGGAAGTTTGTGAGCTCGAACGGCGGCGCGCTGGTGATTTCCCCCGTTGACTCCCAGAGCATCAGCCCCGCGATCAAGCAGGCCATCTGGTCCGGCGCCTATGTCGGAGCGATCGTTCCCCCTCCGGCTATCTCGCTCTTGAACGCGCCGCAATACCTGACCGGTAAGGTGCTTGGCGACGAGGCGGCCGGCTATATCAAGACCCGCCTCAAAGGTAAGGCGAAGGTTGTGCTGTTGACGCACGATCAATTGCAGTTTCTAGCGCCGCGTTTCGCCGCGATACGGGATTCGCTAAAGGATATTCCTGGCGTCACGATCGTCGCCGATATCTCCCCGTTGACGGTTGACGAGGCCGGCGGCGCCGCGACGATGCGCACTATCCTGCTGGCCGAGCCCGACATCGACGTGGTCCTCGGTGCCGACACCGTTGTGCTCGGTGCGCTCGCGGCCCTGCGCGAGGCCGACAAGGCGCGCCCGGACCAATTTATGGGCGGCATCGACGGCGAACCCGCCGCGGTCGCCGAAATTAAATCCGGCGGCCCCTATAAGGCGAGCGTCAGTCTCGCATCGCCGATCTTCGCCTACGCGATGGGGCAGCACGCGGCCGACTGGCTCGAAGGCAAAAGCGTTCCGCAGGCCATGGACATCCTGCCCCGTGCGCTGACGCTGCAGAACATCGCCCGTTACGAGGCCGACGTCGCCGATCCCGGGTTCGTCTACAAGGATCCGGCGCTTCGCGCGTCATATCTCAAGATGTACGGAAACATCTGTTTCGACAGCCGCGCGAATTTCGTGAATTTTCCATGGTCTTCGGAGCGATAGTAGACCCACATGGCGTCGGTTATTGCGGCGCGGCGACAGGCCCGGAGTTGGTGGCAAGTCGGAAGTAACGGTCAGTCAGACCAGCCCGTGCGGGCGGGTCAGCTGGTCTTCTGTTGGCTCAGGTGGTACTCGATCGCTTTCAGGCGCAGCTTTACTTGCGCTTCGCTGACCGCTCCAGATCCGACAGCTTTAGTTTCTCGGGCGATCCCGGACGGCACGCCGCTACGCCGTCCGGTGCATCTGGCGGCGGCCACCGAACCGGCGGCTGGGGCTATCAAACCGTCGGCGCCGCCGGCGTCAGCCACAGCCGACTATACCGGAAGTGCCTTCGAACTTTGTTCCATGGGGGATCGACTATCTCACCTGCATAAGACGCAGAAACAAAAGGGAGTCGGAGACCTTGGTCTGACGAGGCAATTATACCAGGATTTCCGACATGCCTAACCTTATCCCTTTGAGCGCGATAGATAGCTGGGCCATCTGCACGGAAATCGGCGAGCGCCTTCGCAACGTCCTCCCCGTGGATCATTCGAAGCTTCCGGCGCAAATCGAAGATCGTCTGAACAGACTTCGCGAGTTGGATGGCGAGCAATCGCCCTCGATCGTTCCGCCCATGGATAGCGCGCTGCTTTGAATAGTGGGCGTTTCGATCTCGCGCGGAGCTTTCTCGCCGAGTGGCGACCTTGAGATCGGGCACAACTGCCCGTGAGCTCAAATAACGCAGCGAACCGGACCCGAACATGTTCCGAAAACCTCCAAAAAGGAGGGCTCAAAAACCCAACAACGGCGCGGTTTGTGTCTCCAAAAAATTGGTGTTCCGAATACAGTGCTTTTCGGAACACTTTCGGATGCTCGATTTGGGGCCAAGCCGGTGTGATAGTTACCTCTACCGAACGCGCGCATAGGCCGAAGAGCGGGCAGAAGCACTACGGAAACTAGGAGCCGATGCAAGAGCCGCCAAACTTAGTCCGCCAGAGGAAACATATTCGCACGGGATTCGGAATATCTCTCCCTTCCTAAGGGTCATTTGCCAGGGAAGAGTTTCTCGAAGCACTACAATCGCCCGCGGTGTGTTGGAGATTTGAACCTCAAGGGTAGCCGTAGTTAGCCAATATCCGCGCTCAGAAGAAACGATTGCCAAAAGGGCAGTCGGGAGCAATTCTGCTTGGAGGACCCTAGCGGCACAAATTTCACGGGCATGAACGGCCCCCGTGGCCAGCACGGCTGCGACACAGAAACTTGCAACCAATCTCATCCGCAGGTCCATCACTTCAAGCCTCAAAATCGATGCAGCTCGATCTGGCCGACAACTCGCGTCGATGAGTTGACCCGCGGAGGAGGCGACCATGACGGTTTCCAGTCTAGCGGTGGCAGGCCTATTTTTTTGTATTTATTCGGCCTTGGTGCCGACTGTATCGTCGGCCCAATGGTGGAACCCGTTCGCACCCACCGATTTCGAGGAATGCTCAGAAAGCGCCGCCAAAACCGCGAGGACCGACGAAGCGCTAAAGGTTCTTCTCTCGGCCTGTGAAACTAGATTTCTGGGCGCCGCAAGGTTGGCGGGGGCTACACCTATTTTGACGCTCGACAGATTAAAAGCTTTGATATTGCGACTTCCAACCCTACGGCAAATGAGATCAGGCATATTGATGCCGAATATCAAGCTTATCTCGCCGAGGAACGTCGAAGGGCAATCAATGCGGCGTCAGCAGAGAAACTATTGCGAGACCAGGACGCGGCTGCAGATCAAGTGATGCAGCAACGACTGGCCGAGATCGAATGGAAGAAAGAACAATTCCAGGCCGATTTGCAGAGGAGGCGACAGGCTGCAGTAGGTAAGATTCGAATAACAACGAGAAGTATCTCGGACTGCCGATTTCCAGCTTTGGAAGACTGCGACATGTTCAATCTCACGCTAGGGATGCAGAACTTGTCGCGTGAGATAATTTCATCTGTCCTGTTGGGGTGGACATTTATACCTCCGAACACCTCTTCGTGTCCGAGTTCGCTGCCGAGTAAGCAACGCGAGGAAATTCGGTTAGGACCGGGCGACACCACAGTATTAAATATCAAACGATACGATGGGCCGCCGTCCAAAAAGATGCTTATTTGCGTAAGTGTGGCGGACGTTGAAATAGCGCCTTGAGCCGCAGCGTGTCCGTGCCGGGCTAGGCTTTCGGATCTTCGCCGCCCCCAGGCAGCGACCGCATTATACGGTCAAAAAGGCGCTCGAGCGGTACCGCAACAGCCTCGACACCGAGCCATTTCCCGACAAAACCGAGAAAAATCAATTCGAGAAGAAATAACGGGACGCTTGTAGTTCCCAACCTTTCGAATGCCGTGATATCTACGAGCATCGTGGCTACAAATTCCAAACGAAACGCTCCTCGCGCCTGAGATCGGCCTCTCTCTGTAAAAGCCTTTCGAGCGTGGCTGCGCCTTCGTCCATTTTCGTCGGCCGCGTCGTGCCGGCGATTGCCGTGAAATCGTTAGGCGACTGCGGCGGACGTGCTGGCGTTGTACTCGGCGACGATGTCTGCGTCGGGAATGACGATTGATCTGATTCCTGGGACATAGTTCTTTGCCCATGCTCCATTTTGTCTATGCGTCATTGCCACCAACTCACCTGGACTTTTTGAGAGCAAGTGCTCGCAAGCGTCCCGAAGCGTTTCCTCCTCTGGACTTCCGAAGATCGTAGGGGCACCAAAGAACACGTTTTGAATGGGCTTGTCGCCAAACATTCTAACGTCACGATAAAGTTTCGGATTTACGGGACCATAGTCCCACGCCTCGAACTCGCCATCAATCAGCCGTTGGCCAGTTCTGCCGAGATGAACCATGTGGGCCAGATAGAGAATCTTCTGAAGCGCAAGATTTGTCACGCCCCAATTGCCATTTGCGCATATATAGCGCGCGGCTGAATAGGCAGGAATGGACATGAGCTTTTCCTTACAGCCAGTTCTCCTGAAGCGACCGAAGCCAAGCTTATATAGGATTCGCTTCAAAATAGTCACTGTTGTCCAGGCGTCGTACGCTTGCTTTGCTTTACTTATGCTTTGCTTCCCCCAGCACTCGTGCCGGCGGCGAGTTCAAGCCATTTCACCTAAATCAATTGCAAACCCCTCAAGGCGCGTAATAGACCAGATTCCGGTAATCGACGGTCTTTCCGCGGAGCTTTGACGGTAAATCCATCTCCAGATTTAGCGCGCGGGCCTTCATTCGTTCATATGTTTTTCGGTGCATCCGTCGGGGCCGATCCGGAAACGGCTCTAGCAGTGACGCGTTACCATTGAGCTGTAGCCTGATCTTGCAAATCTCGAAATGACGCCGGCCGTGTGCGCTTTTGGCTTGGCTGGCATAGAGTGGTTTGCCTATGCAGGTGCGACAGCAATATCCTCCCAGACCCCGCAGGAGTTTTGCCACCCTGGTTTTACAATATGGACAAAGCATCCAGGGGCGCCAGCCACCGAGGTGACAAGGGGTCCAGGAAATCCGGATCTGCTGCACGATTTGCTCCATCTGCAGTTCAATCCAATAACGGTCGGCGACGAGCTTACGAATATGGGGCCACCGCAACGTGCCGCGTAACCCGCGCGGGACGTCTGTCAGCATGCCAAGCCGCTTTAATTCCCTCACATCAAGGCTGTCCGCCGAAAGACTCTCGACGGTTAGTCGTGCGGTCCTTATGCTCATTTCCACGGTATTTTTGGCGGTGAATTGCATCTCAGTCATCGCCATTTGCAGTGACGGGTCACGGTCGCGATATTCGAAGGCTCGCCATTAATCAGAATTTGCGCAATGCCATTCGCTGCAATCGGATCATTATCCGCACCGTCGCGCGCCAAGGCCAATCACCGGGCGAATACCCCGTGCCGAATATCCGCATATCACCCCTTCCGGCGATATCAATTCGATTGCTCCAGGATCGATAAATCCGATGGCAATTCCGTATTTGGCTAATTCAT
Organism: uncultured Pseudomonadota bacterium; assembly: GCA_963725555.1. Lineage (GTDB taxonomy): Bacteria > Pseudomonadota > Alphaproteobacteria > Rhizobiales > Xanthobacteraceae > Bradyrhizobium. Next base: position 8,328 of record CAVRYV010000016.1, read on the forward strand.
CGTGCGCAGATTTAGTCATTTTCGGTCACGCTAATTCATGATCGAAATAGGCATAAAGCGCATCAGTAATTTCACTTTTGTCGTTACGCGCATCCGCCTTCAGAAATCCCTTTCGAATTAGCGCATCAATTTCCGTTGCGCGTAACTCGATTGGGACGCAGCGCATTCCTGATTTCTTGCGCTCCCGGTGAGCTCGCATCCGTTCAGCAGCGGGAGAACGATTGATTATCTCGGCGGTGGCTTCCTGCATCGTCTTAGCCCTTCTTCGGCCGGCGCTGGTTGCGGGCCGCCTTCGCTTCCTTCTCCATCCGGGCCATCTCTCGTTCGGCCGCCGGACCACGGATGACGTGGCCGCTGACATTTCCTCCGGCTGCAAGGCCAGGAATTGACGGTCTTTTGGCCCCAACGGAGGGCGCGATCGACCGCAGCGGAGCGACGACGGGGGGCCGGATCGGGAATGCCGCCTGCGTAACAGGTCCTCCGCCAGCGAAGCCCATAGTTTTTATTTTTTCGTCGCGTGAGGCTGCGGCAGCCGTCTTGTAGTGCGTCATGGTGGGGGCCTTTGGCGGCTTAATTGAGGGCGTTTGCTAATGCTCATGGCTAGATACCGCCGGCGCGGGTTCGATGCCATCAGCGCGCAATCGCTCAATCACGCTGCGCCGAACGTACTCGCTGGCGGTCATGAGGTTTTGGGCTGCAGCCTTATCGATGGCGGCCGGCAATGAAGCCGGGCATCGGATAAACATCCGGTCGGTGAACCGGGTTGAGCCTTCGGATTATTTGGGGGAGTGGCCATCGGATATCCAACAAGTCGAACCTGCGGACACCCAATCCGCTTCAGGGGTAAGACTTGCTGCGTGGGATTCCCAAATCAGCCAGTGCGAACAATATAAGGCCAAAAGCGAGAGCCAGCAAATTAATATCCTGTCACGTTACCGAACCTGGATTGCCAGCGGATTGCGGGGATAGCTGCATGAAGCGAACGCCTGTCTCTAGCGATCCGCCGGCAAATCATTTAAATCCATGGCCAGCGCGGCTAGGCTGATCCCCGAAAACCCGATTCCGCATCGGGCCGCCGCGTCTTTACCCAATGCGGAAAGCACCAGCGGAGTGCAAATGTTTCCTCTTTCGGCAGAAAAATTATCGTTCCTGGAAATTGCGAAGTATTGGTCGCGAGAAATTCAACCATCCGCGTCGTGGGATGAACTATTGGCGAGTTTGGAAAAAGCTTGGTGGAAAGGTGAAATTGTCGGCATTTCTCCAACAACTCGCCTGAAGTGTCTCGCCGCTGTGTACGAAAAGTGGAATCGGCAGGAGCTTGCGGACATAGTTTTCGTCACACCAGATGACCCTGGGCGGCCTGTTAAGACCGAACTGGAGGATGGCTGTGTGAATTATGATTTCTCTCAAAAAAGAATAAGTGTGCCGACCAAAATCGAGGATTGGACTGAAGACTCTTGTGCCGCCGCCTTTTCAGCACTAGCCGAGGCGCCATTAACCGAGTCCAAAGCTCCTTCTGATCGGTATTTTCCCATATTCAGCCCGATATTGAGCGCTATCGAACTTACTTCTGAGGAGTTTTTTCGGTGGGTTGAGATGCACAACTTCGATGTTCCAAAGTTTTGGAGACGGACTAGTTCAGCCAATGTTTCGGACCGTAACGATTTACGGGATCTTCAAAACGAAAGACCTAAAAAAGTGGGTCAGGGCAAGAAGATCCCGCTTGTCATGAAATGGCTGGAGGAGAAATTCCCAAATAGCCAGGTCCCTAAATCGATATACGCGCCGCGAAAGCTGATGTTGCTTGATATAATCGCGGACGTTCCAGGCCTCGCCAACAAATTACATCTCGATACGTTAAGGCCGGCGATCAAGCGCCACAACGCAAAATTTCCCCTATAAAACAAAGCTACGATCCCGAAACAGACCGAAGTTGAGAGCTTCGGTCTGTTTCGGGATGTGCGAGCGGCATCCGGCGTCTAACCTCGCGGACAGTTGTGCAATCCCGCCCAACGTCACCGTGGAGGCTCTTCGCCGTGAACGCCTGTTCGAAAAGCATTAAAGATTTTGCCGACCGTCATGGCATCGGCGAGACGACTGCCCGCAAAGAAATAAAGGCCGGTCGGCTTAAAGCTTTAAAGGTCTGTCGCCGGACGATCATCACTGACGAGGCCGAGCGAGATTGGTTGCGATCCCTGCCAGTCGCATTCTCGTCTGATCAGCAGAGCAACGCGCTCGATTTTGAGACCCTCACATAAAAAACCCGGCCGCACTCCCCGCCAAGGAATTATGCGCACCGGGTCTCAACAAAGGTTTTTGATCTTGAATACCTATACCAATTTAGGCGCTGGCTGTCACGCGCTCAATCTGTTGCAACATCTGTCCGCCGATACTGTCCTAATCTCAGAACGGATTTTAAACCCACACGAAAGCTTTCGCGCAGAGATTTTCAAGCTGCGTGAACGCCCTGTGGTTAGATTTGTTCGGTGGAAACCAAGGACGCAGCGGGCCGGCCAAGTATTTGAGTTTGGCGCGCATCGCACCGACGACATCGCCAGGCTGATTGCAGACGTTCAGCGCTACCTCGATCAAGCTGGCGGTGCCGCATGATGCGCGCCGTCGGTTTATCAGGCTAGCCCCATAAAACGGATCCGGTCGACCAAGGCCGAGGTCGTCGCCAGACGCGAGGCGTTGTTCGACATCGTGTCGGAGATGCAGCCGATGACGGTGCGGCAGGTATTCTACCAGGCCACGGTCAGGAACGTCGTCGAGAAGTCTGAGGCCGGCTACACCAAGGTGCAGACCGATCTGGTTCAGATGCGCCGCAGCGGGATGCTGCGATACGATTGGATTGCCGACAACACCAGGTGGCAACGTCGTCCGCGGACCTTCAACAGCGTCCAGGATGCGCTGGATGACACGGCGCGGTTCTATCGCAAGTCGCTCTGGTCTGATGCCGGTGCTTATGTTGAAATCTGGCTGGAAAAGGATGCGTTGGCCGGCGTAATCGTGCCGGTGACTTCATGTACGACGTCCCCTGATGGTCTGCACGCGGGTACGCCAGCCTTTCGTTCCTGCATAGTGCCGCCGAATATATCGGCTCGATCGATGTCCCAACCTACATCTACCACCTCGGCGACTTCGATCCTTCCGGCGTCAATGCCGGCGAGAAGATCGAGCAAACCCTGAAGGAGATGGCGCCCCAGGGCGTCGATCAACTTCGAGCGGATCGCGGTTACACCGGAGCAAATCCGAGCGTGGGCTCTGCCGTCACGTCCGACCAAGATATCCGATACGAGGTCGAAGAACTTCGGCGACATCTCGGTTGAGCTTGATGCGATACCGCCCGATCGGATGCGTGAATTGGTCGAGAGTGTAATCGAACGTCATCTACCGAGACGCCAGTTCGAAATTCTGAAGATTGCCGAAGCAAGCGAGCGCGATCTGCTCAATGGCTTGGTCCGCGAAATGGCGGGGCAAGTCCTATGAGCAAAACGCTGGAAGCGCATCTCTGGGAAAAGGTCCAGAAAGCTTATGCCATGTCTGCGGCATATCGGGCCGGTGATGATCCCGATTATGCGAAGGCGCTCGCAGAATATCAGCGAATAGTATTCGATCTCCCGGAGAGCAATGTCATCCCGTTCCCCTCCTGGAGGCGGCAATGAACGCTCCCGCGAATATCGAGCCGGCAGCATTGTCGAGTCCGGAACTTGAACAGGGGCTCCTGGGCGCAATCCTAAATTCAAACTCGGTGTTCGACGTAATCGAGCCCATGGTTTCGGCTGATGATTTTGCCGAGCCGTTGCACGCGCAGTTGTTCGAGACGATCGCAGCCACCCGTGACAACGGTGGGCTTATCACGTTGCCGCTCATGATCGCAGCGATGGGTGGGCATGGCGCTGGCCTGGTCGCGGATGGCATGACCGCGAGGCAATACGCGGCAAGGCTAGCCGCTGAAGCCGTGACGATCCGGGAGGCCGCAGCCTATGCGAAGCAAATCCGGGAGTTCGCGAACCGGCGGAAAATCTTGGCGGCCGCCGAGATGATGATGATTGGCGTCCATGGTAACCAGACATCGGCCGAGACCGCGGGCGCCGGCATCGAAGTGCTGGATGAAATCGCCGTCAAATCTGCCGCTGGCTCGACGCCGCAGATGACGTTGCGTGAAGCCAATGACCAGTCACTGGCACGAATGCAGTTCGGGATGCAAAATCCGGGAACGCTTGCTGGTATCAGCTGGGGCCTTGTGGGCCTGAACGCAAAGACCGGCGGGCTGAAACGCGGCGAAATGACCGTACTGGCAGGGCGCCCAGGAATGGGAAAGACCGCCCTCGCCCTTTGCATCGCGAGGGCCACCAGCGCAGCCGGCGAACCGACACTGTTCTTCTCGCTGGAAATGGGCGGTGTCAGTCTCTCCGACCGCCAGCTTGCCGACGTTGCTTTTGATCATCGAAATCAGATCCCGTACTACGACATTGCCAACGGCGCGGTCTCCAATGCACAAGCCCAGCGGCTTATCGAGGCCGCAAGGCTGCAGCGGGACTGGCCTTTGACGATCGATCCGGCGCCGGGCCTTACTGTTTCCCAGATCGCGGCTCGCGCTCGCAAGCATAAGCAAATACTGGAGCGACAAGGGAAGCGCCTCGGCCCCGTCATCGTCGACCACATGCATATCGTGCGCCCGTCCAATCGCTATTCCGGCGCCAGGGTTAATGAGGTCGGTGAGATTTCCGCCGCCCTCAAAGGGCTCGCAAAGGAACTGGACGTTCCCGTAATCGCGCTCGCGCAATTGTCTCGCGCTCTCGAAAGCAGAGACGACAAGCGTCCAACGATGGCTGACCTGCGCGATTCCGGCACGATCGAACAGGACGCGGACACGATTATTTTCGTCTACCGTGAAGCCTATTATTTGGAACGGACAACGGGCTGCAAGCAGGAATTGGAGCAGGCCCGCGTCGACCAGCTAATTGACGTCAAAGAACAACTTGAAGCCATTGTTGCGAAACAGAGAAACGGTCCGACCGGCACCGTAAATCTATTCTGTAATATTGCCTGCAATGCCATCCGTGATGCGGAGGGCCAGCCATGAGCAATCGCGGATATATCCTTATTGCTCGTCAACTCTTGAGCCATCCGCGGTTCAAGCCCCGCGGAGCGTTCTCGCAGTTCGAGGCCTGGTATTGGCTGATCGAGTCAGCCGCCTTTGTGGCTCGGGACGTAGCTGTTTGCAGTGGTCGAAACCAGCACACCATTCATCTTGAACCAGGCCAGCTAACCTATTCGATACGTTATCTGGCCAAGGCCTGGCGCTGGTCCGACAAGCGCGTGCAGCGGTTTTTGAGCGCCCTTCAACTTGACCAATCGGTGACTACGCAAACGACTACAGGTCAAACGGTCATAACGCTTTGTAATTGGGCGAAATATCAGCGTCCCGATTTTGAGGCGACTACGCAAACCGCCACACCAACGACTACAGCTACGACTACAAATAATAAAGAAGGTAAAGAAAAGAAAGAATACGCGCCTCAAAAAGAGCCCTCAGGCTTCCATGACTGGTACGCGACCTACCCAAAAAAGAAACAGCCGCAGGCCGCGAAGCGGGCCTATGCCAAGGTCATCGGCGGAAACTTAATTTCTGAAAGCGATCTGTTGGTGAAAACTCAAGCGTTTGCGGCGAGCTGGGCCGGCAAACCAAAGGAGGAGCGGAGATTTATTCCGTACCCGGCAAGCTGGCTGAATGACGGCAGCTATGACGATGAGCCTGACGGCGGCACGGAGTCCGCTCCTGTAATCCGCGATCCGCGAACATTCACGGACCAAGATTGGCAAAAGCGCCTCAAATATTTTCAGGAAAGCGAGACTTGGATAGACGCTTGGGGAGCCAAACCTGGTGATCCCGGCTGCCTGGTTCCTTCGCATTTGATTCTAACCAGCGTCACGGCAGGTGCCGCATGAGCCGAATGTCCGAATTGCTTCCATCTGACTACACCTATCCCGACACACCCGGCTTCAAGGTCGCGGGACCTTCCAAACAAGCGGCGAAGGCCATGACCGGGAAGGCTGCCAAGATGCGGGCAGCTGTTCTTGCCCAAATCGCGCAATACTCCGGCGGCGCAACGGCCGACGAAATTGCAAAGGATCTGAACCTGTCCGTGCTGAGCGTCCGACCACGAGTTAGCGAGCTTCGTCGCAACGGCGAAATCGAACAGACCGGCGGCAGGCGCAAAAACCAGAGCGGGATGACGGCAACGGTATGGCGCATCCGTGCCCAGGGCTCGCCCTCGATAGTGAGCAGGGGCGAATGATGGCGAATAAATTCCAGGATCATTGCGCCTATCCGCCACGGATGATGAACGCGGACCGATCTGCGGCCTACCTCGATATTTCGAAGACAAAGTTCCTCGAAGGGGTGGATAGGGGGATTTGGCCCCTTGCACGAGACGTTGACGGCCTCCCAAGATGGGATCGGCGCGACCTGGACGCCGCAGTAGACGCTATGAGCGGTCGAAACAGGAAGTTGGCCGGTCGAAAGTCGTTTGACGACTTGATGGAAAGCGCTGATGGCGACGATCAAACTGCGATACGTCAATGAGTTTAGAGATCGCCACGGGAAACCACGGTATTATTTCCGGAAGGGCGCGACATGCGAACCCCTGCCGGGCACTCCGGGTTCTGCCGTTTTCAGCGAAGCCTACGATTTGCTTCTAGCCGCACATGCGCCTCACGCCATCGTAAGGCGCGGACGGATGGCGGCTCAGAGCGGTACGCTGGCCTGGGTCATTGAGCAATACAAGCTGTCCGATGTTTGGAAGAAGGAACTTCGGCCTTCGACCAAAGAAGTCTACGACCGACATTTTGATTGGTTGCGGAAGCGTTGCGGTTCCGGTGATTTGCGGACGTTGACCGAGCGGCATGTTCGCGCGATGCGGAACGAGCTGAAGGACCGGACCACCGTCGCGGACGCCGTCGTTGGGAAAATTGGAATGCTCTGGCGATATGCGAAAGAGCATTTGGGAATGGACGACCTAGGCCCGAATCCGACGCGGGAGGTCGCGGACCTTCATGGCGCCAGCAAACCTCATCCAGCCTGGCCAGACGATCTTTGCGAGAAATTCGAAAGGCTTGAAAACCCACGACTGGTCCGGGCCTATTTCTTGCTGCGGTACACGGGGCAACGACGATCCGATGTTGTGAAAATGGAACGCAAACACTTCGATGGTTCGGCGATCTCGGTGGTACAGCAAAAGACTGGAACCCACGTCTGGATACCGTGTCACCAGCGACTTCGTGAGCATCTACGCGCGACCGGCTATGAACAGCCCTATTTGTTGCAAAGCTCCCTTGGGAAGCCGCTTCGCGAGACCAGCCTAACCAATATGGTCATCACGGCCTGCAAGGATCTAGGCTTTCCGGGATACTCCCCGCATGGCCTTCGTCATCGGGCTGGGGCGGCGTTAGCCGAATCCGGGTGCAGCATGGATGAGATCATGTCCATCCTGGGCCATGCCACTGAGGGCGAGGCCAGAGGCTATGTCACTCAGGCGAACAAACGGGTCATGGCGGCATCCGCAATGGAGAAGTGGGACCGTATGTCGAACAAAAGTTACAAACCCGAGGATTGATACACTTACAAACCTATTGATTTTGTTAGGGATTGGCGATCCCAGCAGGATTCGAACCTGCAACCCACGGAGTAGAAATCCGTTACTCTATCCAGTTGAGCTATGGGACCGTCGAGAGCTTCATAGCATTGCCAATATGAAAAATCCGCTTCCCGGCCAAGCCCCGTACCGAACCATTTTTCGCAACTGAGCGACAAAACGATAGCGGCGGCCGGATGGCCTTCGGTCCGCCTTCACCGCGATGCCGCGTCGCCGTCAATCCGCGGCGTGGTAAGGGCTTATCTTGGCAAAGTTGCATGCGACGATTTCGCACCCTTGTTCGGTCGCCATGAGTTCCGTCACCTTTTCACACTTTTGTTCGACACGCGGCATCGGTCCGCCAGGAGTCTCCATCATGATCGGTTTGGTTCGCGCCGCGATACTTTGCGCCACGCTGGCGCTTGGTCTCGTCACGGCGCAGGCGGCGGACAAGGCCTTTAAACGTGACGATCTGACCGATTCGGCCATCAAGCTGGAGGCGCAGATCAAGAGCGAAGCCGGGCCGGTCGCCAAATCCGGGGCCAGCCTGCGAACCGACGCCGACGCCGCTTTCAAGCGCAGCGATTTCCGGACCGGTTTGCAAATTCTCGGGCAAATCGCCGCCACGGCGCCGGAGGACAGCGCCAACTGGCTTCGGCTTGCTCACACCATTTTTCAGATTCGCCCCTCCAACAGTACCGAGCAGACCTTTTTGCTGGAGCGCGCCTCGACCGCGGCCTACATCGCCTATCAGCACGCCGGTAACCCCGGGGACGAGGCGGACGCGTTGGCGGTGCTCGGACGTTCGCTATCCGAACGCAAACTGTGGCGCCCGGCGCTCGATGCGCTGCGGCTCTCACTCGACATCCGCGAAGTCGCCGACGTGCGCGGGCAGTACGAGAAGATGCGCGACGAGCACGGGTTCCGGCTGCTGGATTATACCGTCGATTCCGATTTCGGCATCGCCGCGGGCCTGTTTCCAGTTCTCCGAAGATCTCGCCAAGCGGACTGATTTCGCGCCGTTCCTGGCGCTGGCGGGCAATGACAAGCCGGCGCTGTCGTCGGAAGAAAAGCAGCTTTGCGTCGATGGCCTGAAACACGGCGAACGCTACAACATCAATCTGCGCGCGGGGTTGCCGTCCACCGTGAAGGAAACCCTGCCGAAATCGGCGGAGTTCAATATCTACGTGCGCGACCGCAAGCCGCTGGTGCGCTTTACCAGCCGGGCCTATGTGCTGCCACGCACCGGCCAGCGCGGTATTCCTGTAGTCAGTGTCAACACGCCGGCGGTGACGATTGACGTGTTCAGGATCGGCGATCGCAATCTGATCAACACCGTAATCGACAGCGATTTTCAGCGCCCGCTCAACAAATACGAACTTTCCAGTCTCGGCGACGAACGGGGCGTGAAGGTCTGGTCGGGCGAACTTGCCACCGCAACCACGCTCAACCAGGAAGTCACCACGGCGTTTCCGGTCGACCAGGCGCTCGGCGATCTGCAGCCCGGCGTCTATGTGATGACCGCCGCGGCCAAGGGTCCGGGCAGCGACGTCGACAATTCGCTGGCGACGCAGTGGTTCATCATTTCCGATCTCGGTGTCACAGCGTTTTCAGGCAATGACGGCATTCACGTCTTTATCAATTCGCTGGCGTCGACCGATGCAGTGGCGAAGGCCGAGGTCCGCCTGGTTGCGCGCAACAACGAGATTCTCGCTACCCGCAAGACCGACGAGTCCGGTCACGCGCTGTTCGAGGCCGGGCTTGCGCGCGGCGAGGGCGGACTGTCGCCGGCGATGCTGACGGTGACCAGCGATAAAGCCGACTACGCTTTCCTGAGCCTGAAATCCAACGCGTTCGACCTGTCGGATCGTGGCGTTTCCGGCAGGGTCGTCCCGGCGGGCGCCGATGCGTTCGTCTATGCCGAACGCGGTGTCTATCGTTCCAACGAGACCGTGTATCTCACCGCACTGGTCCGCGACGGCCAGGGCAACGCCGTAACTAACGGCCCGCTGACGCTGGTGATCGAACGTCCCGACGGCGTCGAATTCCGTCGCGCTGTGCTGGCCGATCAGGGAGCGGGCGGACGAAGTCTGGCGGTACCGCTCAACTCTGCCGTTCCCACCGGAACCTGGCGGGTGCGGGCGTTCACCGATCCCAAGGCCTCCTCGGTGGGAGAAACCACCTTCATGGTTGAGGATTACGTCCCTGAGCGTATCGAATTTAACATATCGACCAAAGACAAGGCGATCAAAGCTGACGCTCCAGTAGAACTTAAAGTCGATGGCCATTTCCTGTATGGCGCGCCGGCGTCGGGCCTGCAGCTCGAAGGCGATCTGCTGGTCGCACCGGCTTCGGAACGGCCGGGTTTCGCAGGCTACCAGTTCGGCGTTGCGGATGAGGAGACCGCCAGCAACGAGCGGACACCGATCGAAAATCTGCCCGAGGCCGATGCCAACGGCGCGGCGACCTTTCCCGTCAGCCTGGCAAAGCCGCCGACATCGACGCGACCGCAGGAAGCCCAGATCTTCATCCGCATGGCGGAAGCCGGCGGCCGTGCGGTCGAGCGCAAACTGGTGCTGCCGGTCGCGCCGGCGGCGGCCATGATCGGGGTGAAGCCGCTATTCGGCGACAACAGCGTCGCCGAAGGCGATAAAGCTGGTTTCGATGTTGTGTTTGTCGCCCCCGACGGCAAGCCATTGGCGCGTGACGGCCTGCGCTACGAGCTGTTGAAAATCGAATCCCGGTATCAGTGGTATCGCCAAAGCTCCTCCTGGGAGTACGAGCCGGTCAAATCGACAACCCGCGTGGCTGATGGCGATCTCGCCATCGCCGCCGACAAACCGTCGCGCCTGACGCTATCGCCGCAGCCGGGCCGCTATCGGCTTGACGTGAGATCGACCGAGGCTGACGGGCCGCTGACGTCGGTGCAATTCGATGTCGGCTGGTATTCCGATGGCAGCGCCGATACGCCCGATCTCTTGGAAACCTCGATCGACAAGCCGGAGTATCAATCCGGCGACACCATGGTGGTCTCGGTCAACGCACGCTCAGCCGGCAAGCTGACCGTCAATGTGCTGGGCGATCGGCTGCTGACCACGCAAACCAGCGATATCAAGGAAGGCACCGCGCAGGTCAGGATTCCCGTCGGCAAGGATTGGGGCACCGGCGCCTATGTGGTGGCCACATTGCGCCGCCCGCTCGATGCCGCGGCGCTGCGGATGCCGGGGCGGGCGATCGGCCTGAAATGGTTCGGTATCGACAAGAACACGCGCACGCTCACGGTGAACCTGTCGCCGCCGGCACTGGTGCGACCGGGAACCACGCCTGAAGCTGCCGGTCAAGCTTGGCGGTTTAAGTCCCGGGGAAGATGCGAAGATCGTGGTAGCCGCCGTCGATGTCGGCATTCTCAACCTGACCAACTACAAGCCGCCGGCGCCGGACGATTACTATCTCGGCCAGCGCCGCTTGACCTCGGAAATCCGAGACCTTTATGGGCAACTGATCGACGGCATGCAGGGCACCCGGGGCCAGCTCAAAACCGGCGGCGATTCCGCGGGCGCAGAGTTGCAGGGAAGTCCGCCGACGCAGAAGCCGCTGGCGCTGTATTCGGGAATTGTCACGGTCGGTGCGGACGGGTCGGCTGAGATCAGTTTCGATATTCCGGAGTTCGCCGGCACCGCCCGCGTCATGGCCGTGGCCTGGACCGCGACCAAGCTTGGCCGCGCCACGACCGATGTCACGGTGCGCGATCCCGTCGTGCTGACGGCGACGCTGCCGCGTTTCCTGCTCAATGGCGATCACGGCACCATGAGCTTCGATCTCGACAATGTCGAAGGGGCCGCGGGCGACTACACCGTCACCGTGAAGGCGTCGGGGCCGATCAAGGTCACAGGCAATCCTGCGACCACCGTGAAGCTGGCCGCGAAGCAGCGGACGTCGATGGCACTGGCGCTCGATGCCGGTGGCGCCGGTACTGCGCAGTTCGATGTCGATATCAAGGGACCGGATGGATTGACGCTGGCGCGGCATTATGGGCTCGACGTCAAGGCGGCGACCCAAATCCTCGCCCGCCGTTCGATCCGCACCTTGGCCAAGGGGGAGAGCCTGACCCTGACACCCGATATGTTCTCGGATCTGGTGCAAGGCACCGGCACTGTCTCATTGTCGGTGAGCCTGTCCACGGCGCTGGATGCCGCGACCATTCTGAAGGCGCTGGATCGGTATCCACATGGATGCTCGGAGCAGATCACCAGCCGGGCGCTGCCGCTGCTATACGTCAATGATCTGGCTGTTGGCGCCCATCTCGCCATGGATAGCGCGGTGGACGAGCGCATCAAGGATGCCATCGACCGGCTGCTGGCGCGGCAAGGCTCCAACGGTTCGTTCGGATTGTGGTCGGCCGGCGGCGACGACGCCTGGCTCGATGCCTATGTTACGGACTTTCTGACCCGGGCCCGCGAAAAGGGTTTTGTGGTGCCGGATGTGTTGTTCAAGAGCGCGCTTGATCGTATCCGCAATTCGGTCGTGAATGCGAACGAGCCTGAAAAGGACGGCGGACGCGATCTGGCCTATGGCCTCTACGTGCTGGCCCGCAACGGCGTCGCGCCGATCGGCGATCTGCGTTATCTCGCCGATACCAAACTGGGCAATCTGGCGACCCCGATCGCAAAATCGCAATTGGCGGCGGCCCTGGCGCTGGTCGGCGATCGAAGCAGGGCGGAGCGGGTCTATGCGGCGGCCCTCGAGAGCCTCGCGCCTAAACCTGTGCTGGAGTTCGGCCGGGTCGACTACGGCAGCGCCTTACGCGATGCCGCCGCGCTGGTCTCGCTCGCCAGCGAAGGCAACGCGCCGCGTGCTACGGTCACTCAGGCCGTCGAACGCGTCGAAGTGGCGCGCGGGCTGACGCCCTACACCTCCACCCAGGAGAATGCCTGGCTGGTGCTGGCGTCGCGGGCCCTTGCCAAGGAAACGCTGACCCTCGATGTCGATGGAGCCCCGATCAAGACCGCGCTGTATCGCAGCTACAAGGCCGCCGAAGTGGCGGGCAAGCCGATCAAGATCACCAACACCGGCGACACGCCGGTGCAGGCGGTCGTTTCGGTCAGCGGCGCGCCGATATCGCCGGAACCTGCGGCGTCGAATGGCTTCAAGATCGAGCGTAGTTATTTCACGCTCGACGGCAAGCCGGCCGACGTGTCGAAAGCCAGGCAGAACGATCGCTTCGCGGTGGTGCTGAAAGTCACCGAGGCCAAGCCGGAGTTCGGTCACATCATGGTGTCGGATTATCTTCCGGCCGGGCTCGAAATCGATAATCCGCATCTGGTCTCGTCGGGTGATACCGGGACGCTGGACTGGATTGAGGACGGCCAGGAGCCGGCCAACACCGAGTTTCGCGATGACCGCTTCACCGCCGCCATCGACCGTGCCGCCGACAACAAGGCGGTGTTTACGGTAGCTTACGTGGTGCGCGCGATATCGCCCGGCAAATACGTGCTGCCGCAAGCCTATGTCGAGGACATGTACAATCCCTCGCGTTATGGCCGCACCGGTACCGGCGCGGTCGAGGTGCGCCCGGCGAAATGAGCGCGTCGATAGCCATAGCGACATCGACCCGTCGCGCGAGGCGCTGGCGCCAGGTCAAACTGGCAGCGGCGGCGTTAGCGGCCGTCGGGTTGATACTGACGGGAGCCTTGGCGGTATGGGTTGTGTCGCTGGGTCCGTTGCCGCTGGCACAGGCCCGCCAGGTCTCTACGACCATCGTCGACCGTAATGGCAAGCTGCTGCGTGCCTATGCCATGGCCGATGGCCGTTGGCGGCTGCCCGTCGACGCCAAGGTCGCCGTCGACCCCATCTACCTCAAGCTGCTTTTCGACTATGAGGACCGGCGCTTCCGTTCCCATGCCGGCGTCGATCCGCTGGCTTTGGGGCGCGCGGCGCTGCAACTGGTCACGCGAGGTCACATCGTGTCCGGCGGCTCGACCATCACCATGCAACTCGCCCGTTTGATGGAGCCGCGCCGGGAACGGTCGGTTTATGCCAAGCTGCGCCAGATGGTTCGCGCCCTTGAAATCGAGCGGCGGCTCAACAAGGACCAGATTCTCGATCTCTATCTCGCGATGGCACCCTATGGCGGCAATCTCGAGGGCATTCGAGCCGCCTCGATTGCCTATTTCGGCAAGGAGCCGAAGCGGCTGTCGCTCGCGGAATCGGCGTTGCTGGTGGCATTGCCGCAATCGCCGGAAAATCGCCGTCTGGACCGCTACCCGGATGCGGCGCGAATGGCGCGGGACCGGGTGCTCGACCGCATGGTCGAGGATGGCCGCGTGTCAGGCGAAGATGCCGCGCAGGCCAAAGCGGTGGCGGTGCCACGGCTGCGCAGGCCGATACCCATTCTCGCGCCGCATTCCGCCGATCGGGCGATCGCCGTCGTGAAAGATGTCCCGGTGATATCGCTGACGCTGGACTCCGGCCTGCAGAAGGTCCTTGAGACGCTGGCGCACGACCGCGCGGTGGCATTGGGTCCGGATATCTCGGTTGCCATTATCGCGCTAGACAATGAAAGCGGCGACGTCCTGGCGCGCGTTGGATCGCCCGACTATTTCGATGACCGTCGGGCGGGGCAGGTCGATATGACGCGCGCCGTGCGCTCGCCCGGATCGACGCTGAAGCCTTTCATTTACGGTCTCGCATTCGAGGATGGCTTCGTTCATCCTGAAAGCCTGATCGACGACCGGCCGATCCGCTTCGGCAGCTACGCGCCGCAAGATTTCGACATGACCTTTCAAGGAACAGTGCCAGTGCGCAAAGCGCTGCAACTGTCACTGAACGTTCCTGCGATCGCTTTGCTCGACCGGGTCGGCGCGAGCCGTCTATCGTCCCGATTGAAGCAGGCCGGCGCCAAGCTGGTGCTACCGAAGGATGAGGTGCCCGGCCTGGCGATGGGGCTCGGCGGGGTTGGCGTCACGTTGCAGGATCTGGCTCAGCTTTATTCCGGACTTGCGCGACTTGGCAGTACGCGGCCGCTGCGCGAGATCATGGGTGCAGGAGACGACGAGCGTGATTCCCTGCGGTTGATGGACCAGGTCGCAGCGTGGCAGGTCGGCAATGTGTTGATCGGTACGCCGCCACCAGAGAATGCTCCGCACAACCGGATCGCATTCAAGACCGGCACCAGTTATGGCTACCGCGATGCCTGGTCGGTTGGCTTCGACGGACGGATGACCATCGGGGTCTGGGTTGGACGTCCGGACGGCGCCCCGGTACCCGGCCTCGTCGGTCGTACCGCTGCTGCGCCGATTTTGTTCGATGCCTTTGCCCGTACCGGAAAACTGCCGGCGCCGCTTCCGAAGCCGCCGAAGGGTGCGTTAATGGCGAGCAATGCCAAACTTCCACTGCCGTTGCGACGATTTCGGCCTTTGGGCGAACTGGTCCGCACCGGCGGCGAGCAGGCGCCTCATATTCAGTTTCCGTTGAATGGCTCGCGGATCGACGCGACCAGCTCTGGCGATGCGCCATTTTCCGCGATGCCGGTCAAGGTCGCCGGCGGTGTCCTGCCGATGACGATGCTGGTGAATGGCGCGGCGGTAGGAGAAATCGATAGCCGGCGCCAGCGTTTGGTCGATCCGCCCGGTCCGGGCTTTGTCAGATTGACCGTGATTGACGCAACGGGCGCCGCGGACACAGTTGTCGTCCGAATTCAGTAACAGCCGCCTAAGCGGTTGTCGCGATAGTGGTTTCGGCGTATGCGGGACCGATGGCCGAGACCTATGCCCGCCCCCGATTTGGAGAGCCGCGCGAGCCGAAAAACCGGGTAAATCCCGGTAGCAGGCTTGTCGGCGCGATCGACTTTGTCACCGGCAGCCATGCGCGTGCGGTGGCCTTCCTGACGCTGTGCGGATTGCTGTTGTTTCTGCCGGGATTTTTCAACATCCCGCCGATCGATCGCGACGAGGCGCGGTTCGCACAGGCGACCAAGCAAATGGTCGAGACCGGCGATTTCGTCGATATCCGCTTCCAGGATGAGGTGCGTTACAAGAAGCCGGTCGGGATCTATTGGCTGCAGGCAGCGGTGGTCGAAACCGCCACGTCACTGGGATTGCCACACGCGCAGCTTCGAATTTGGCTGTACCGCGTTCCGTCGCTGATCGGCGCCATCGGCGGCGTGCTGCTGACCTACTGGACGGCGTTGGCGTTCGTGACGCGCCGGGGCGCCATATTGGCAGCTCTCATGATGTGCAGTTCGGTGCTGCTCGGCGTCGAAGCGCGGCTTGCCAAAACCGACGCGATGCTGCTGCTGACCGTCGTTGCGGCGATGGGGGCAATGGCGCGGGTGTATTTGTCCTGGCAGCGGGGCGAGGATCCGGCGCATCCCTCATGGACCTGGCCCGCGATTTTCTGGACCGCGCTCGCGGGCGGCGTGCTGCTCAAGGGACCGTTGATCGTGATGTTCGTGGTGTTGACGATTGTCACGCTGGCGATCGTCGACCGCTCGGCGACATGGCTTTGGCGGCTGCGCCCGGTATGGGGACTGACGTGGCTGCTGGTTCTGGTGCTGCCCTGGTTCATCGCGATCTTCTGGCGCGCCGGCGATGCTTTTTTTGCAAATTCGATCGGCGGCGACATGTTGAGCAAGCTGGGGGCGCAGGAATCCCATGGCGCGCCACCGGGAGTTTATTTGGTGCTTTTCTGGCTGACGTTCTGGCCGGGGGCGCCGCTGGCGGGAATGGCAGCACCAGCAGTGTGGCGGGCAAGGCGGGAGCCGGGCGCACAGTTCCTGCTGGCGTGGCTGATCCCGTCCTGGATCGTGTTCGAGATGGTGCTGACCAAATTGCCGCATTACGTGCTGCCGCTCTATCCGGCGGTTGCCATCCTGACGGTGGGCGGGCTGGAACGCCGCGTGCTGTCTCGATCATGGTTGATGCGCGGGGCGGCCTGGTGGTTTGTCATTCCGGCTCTGGCCTCGGTCGGCGCCGTGGTCGGCGCGGTCACGCTGACGCGGCAGCCGGTGTTTCTGGCATGGCCATTTGTGGCGGCGGCGCTCATCTTCGGATTGTTCGCGTGGTGGCTCTACGACGATAATCGCGCCGAGCGCTCCCTGCTGAACGCCGTGGTCGCGGCGCTGTTTCTGGCCATAGCGCTCTATGGCGTTGTGGTGCCGGCGCTGACGCCATTGTTTCCAAGTACCGAGATCGCGCGCGCGCTGCGCAACGTCGTCTGTGTCGGACCAAAGGCCGCCGCGGCAGGTTATCAAGAGCCAAGTCTGGTCTTTATGACTGGCACCTCGACATTGCTGACCGACGGATCGGGAGCCGCGGATTTCCTGGGGCAGGGCAGTTGCAGGTTTGCGCTGGTGGAAGCGCGGGCGGAACGCGGCTTTGCGCAACGCGCCGAAGCCATCGGCCTGCGTTATAACGTTGCGACCCGCATCGAAGGTTATAACCTTTCGCAGGGAAGAACGGTTTCTATCGCCATATTCCGCTCCGAGGGCACGGAGTAAAATGTCCGCGCAGCCCGCGATCGACGCATCGCCCGTATTATTTCTCGCAAGTATTGGCGCTGATACGGCTGTCGTTTACGCAATTGGTGCGACCGCCATCAAGCTCGCGACGCGTCGAGGCAGCGCGGGGACTGGCGCGTCAGGCGTTGCTGTTGATCGTCATCATCGCGCCTGCGATCGTAGTGCTGATGTATATGGTGGACGCGAGGGAGATCAGTTTGATGCCGCCGCGCGGCGCTCCCAGCCTTTGGCCGGTCCGCATCTTTACGGATTTGGGCAAAGCGGCCTTTGTGCTGTGGGCTCTGGCGGCGATGATGCTTGCAGTTGCGATTATTTCGCCGCGCTTGCGAACAATCTCGCGATCGGTGCTGCTCAGGTTTGGGACTCACCTTGAGTTTCTGTTTTTCGCGGTGCTGGTGCCGGTCCTCGCCGGTGAGGTCATCAAGTGGATTGTCGGTCGCGGCCGGCCGTTTGTCGGTGGCGAAGCCAACGCCTTCAATTTTGTGCACTTTGCCGGAACCGAGGCTTATGCCAGCTTCCCGTCCGCTCATGCCATCGCCAGCTTCGCCCTGGCTTTTGCGGTTTCCGCCGTCTGGCCGCGGGCGCGGATCCCGATGATCGTCTACGCCGTGTTGATCGCGGGCAGCCGTCTCGTGCTGCTGGCTCATCATCCCAGTGACGTGGTGGCGGGCGCATTGATTGGTGTAATCGGTGCCATGTGCGTACGGTATTGGTTCGCCGCACGGCGTCTGGGGTTCGCCATCGGCCGCGACGGCGTAATTGCGCCGTTTATTGGATCCTCGCTGGGGCCTCGCAAAAGGGTTGCCCGCGAGGCGTCAGCCCCATAAGAAGCGGACGCCGCGAACGCGGACGACGTATGATCGGCTGTGGGCCAGTTCAAAAGCAATGAGTGTTGATTTGCCGTCTTCTGACATAGCCGCGGTGGCCGTTTCCATCGTCGTTCCCGTGCGCAACGAAGCCGAGAACGTCAGCCCGCTGATCGCGGAAATCGCTGCCGCGCTCGACGGTCGATGGGCCTATGAAATCATCTATGTCAATGATGGCTCGACGGACGCCACCGCTGAGCGGCTCGCGGCGCTGATGAAACTGCGCGGCAATCTGCGCCAGCTCCGTCACGCGACGTCGTCCGGCCAGTCGGCGGCGGTGCGCAGCGGCGTCCGCGCCGCGCGCGGCGCAATCGTGGCGACGCTCGACGGCGATGGACAAAATAATCCGGCGTTCTTGCCGGATTTGATCGCCGCAATCGAAAACGGCGGCAATCGCGTCGGTCTCGCCGCCGGTCAGAGAGTGGGTCGCAAGGACACCGGCTTCAAGAAATTTCAATCGCGCATCGCCAATGGCGTACGCAACGCGATTCTGCGCGATGGCACCCGGGATACCGGCTGCGGCCTGAAAGCATTTCGGCGCGAGGTATTTCTGGCGATGCCGTATTTCGACGGGCTTCATCGTTTTTTGCCGGCGCTGGTTCGCCGCGAAGGGTATGAGATCGCCTATGTCGATGTGATCGATCGGCCGCGCCATTCCGGCGTGTCGAATTATGGTTTTTTCGATCGGTTATGGATCGGGATCATGGATCTCGCCGGGGTGTGGTGGCTGATCCGCCGCAAGAAGCCGACGCCCATTGTGACCGAGGTGACGCGCCATGACTGACGTATTCAATACGCTAGCTACCTATCTGCACGATGTCTTCGTCATCAAGTTCGATGGTTGGGTCATTTTGGGATTTGTGGCGCAGGGATTTTTTACCATGCGTTTCGTGGTGCAATGGATCGCATCGGAGCGCGCGCGAAAAAGCGTAATGCCGGTGGCATTTTGGTTTTTTTCGATTGGCGGCGGTGTGCTGCTGCTAATGTACGCGCTGTATCGCAAAGACCCGGTATTCATCGCCGGTCAGGCGCTCGGGCTGCTGGTCTATATCCGCAATTTGTATTTTATCGTGATGAACGGACGGCAGGCGTCGGGCAGCGACTGATAGCTGCCAAGGGGGCGAGTTATGCAGCGTTGAAAGCCTCAAACCCGCATTCAAGATCGGCCTTGAGGTCTTCGACATCCTCAAGCCCGATATGAAGGCGCAAGGTCGGTCCACCCGGACTCCATTTGGTGGCCGTACGATAGGCAGCGCAGTCAAACGGAATTACAAGGCTCTCGAAGCCGCCCCATGAATAGCCCATGCCAAACAGCTTGACGGTGTCGAGCAATGCATCGACCGACTTTTGCGGCGCCGGCTTGAGAACAATACTGAACAGGCCGGACGCCCCGGTAAAATCCCTCTTCCAGATCGCATGGCCCGGATCGCTCTCCAGAGCGGGGTGCAACACCTTGACGACCTCGGCTCGTGTCGCGAGCCACCGAGCGATGTCGAGCGCCGATCGGTGATGTTGCGCCAGCCGCACCGCGAGCGTGCGCAAGCCGCGCAGGGCCAGAAATACGTCATCGGGCCCGGCGCAGACGCCGAGCAGCCGAATCGCCTCCGCAACCAGCGGCCAAGTCTTCGCGTTTGCCGAAATGGTTCCGAACATGATGTCGGAATGTCCACCGATATATTTGGTCGCAGCCTGCACGCTGATGTCGACGCCTTGATCCAGCGAGCGGTGAAACAACGGGGTCGCCCATGTGTTGTCGTCGATCACCAGCGCATCGCGCGCATGCGCGACCTCTGCAATCGCTGGAATGTCGGGCATTTCGAACGATTGCGATCCGGGCGCCTCGACCAATACGGCCCTGGTGTTCGGCTTGAACAATTCGGCGATGCCGGCGCCGATCAGCGGATCGAAATAGGTCGTCTCGATGCCAAAGTGAGCCAGCAAACCATTGCAAAAACTCCGTGTCGGCCGGTAAGCGTTGTCGCAGACCAGCAGATGGTCGCCGGCTTTCAACACGGCGAGCAGGGTTGTGGTGATCGCTGACAGGCCTGAGGGCGCAAGACCAACGCCGACGCATTTTGGGCCTTCGATCGCCATCAGCGCTTGCTGCAGCGCCTTGGTCGTCGGTGTCCCGTGGCGGCCATATTGGAACTCGCCGCGATGGGCATGCAGATCGTCCGCGGTCGGATACAGAACGGTGGAACCATGGACGACCGGCGGGTTGACGAACCCTTGCTGCGCCTTGGTGTCGCGGCCTGCCGTCACCAACATCGTTTCCGCTTTTGGCGGGCTCGATTGTTCATCATCCCCTGAAGAATTCATGCGCTCGCCGCCACCACCACAATATCTCTCGCCGCAGCCGCAGTCTCGCTTGAAAGCCCCGCCGGGGCGGGGTTGAGCCGGGCCTGTTAATAACAGGACAGGGAAGACGGCCGTCAACCCCTTGACCGGTCTCGGCGGTCGTTCTGTGATATCTGCCTGCTATTCGGTCGCCGCACGTTGAGGGCTTGCCGCGACGCTCGATCCCATTCTGTGATTGGACTGCTAAACTGCCCGGCGTGGGGAGTGGGATCGCCGGGTTGGCCTATCGGCGCATGCGATGATAAGCAAGCGTTCCCGGACGACCCTTGAAAGGCTTTGCCATGAAACGCGTATCCCTGGTCTTTTCCCTTGCGCTTGCCGCCACATTCTGGTCGCTGGCCGCCACGGCGCAGACGCTCAAGACGGTTACGGATCGCGGCATGGTGTCCTGCGGCGTGAGCCAGGGTTTGCCGGGTTTTTCGTCGCCTGACGATAAGGGTAATTGGACCGGGCTCGACGTCGATATCTGTCGCGCGATCGCAGCCGCCATCTTCAACGATCCGACCAAAGTCAAGTTTGTACCTTTATCCGCCAAGGATCGCTTTACCGCACTACAGTCTGGTGAAATCGATCTGCTGTCGCGCAACACCACCTGGACGCTTTCCCGCGACACCTCGCTCGGCGCCAATTTTACCGGAGTGACCTATTACGACGGTCAAGGCTTCCTGGTTAAGAAATCTCTCAAGGTCAATTCCGCGCTGGAACTGAACAGCGCGTCGATTTGCGTGCAAACCGGCACGACGACCGAGCAGAATCTAGCCGACTACTTCAAAGGCAACAACATGAAGTATGAGGTCATCGCATTCGGCAGCGCGGATGAAACCGTCAAGGCCTACGAATCCGGACGTTGCGACGTCTTCACCGCCGACGTTTCGCAGCTCTTTGCGGAACGTTTGAAGCTTTCAAATCCCGCCGATCATAACGTTCTTCCGGAGGTCATCTCGAAGGAACCGCTGGGGCCGATGGTCCGTCATGGTGACGACCAGTGGTTTGATCTCGTGAAGTGGGTACTGTTCGCGATGATCGACGCTGAAGAACTCGGCGTCACCCAAAAGAACGTCGATGATATGGCGAAATCGGACAAGCCGGAATTCAAAAGAGTCTTTGGCGCCGATGGCAACCTCGGCGAACAACTCGGCCTCACCAAGGATTGGGTATCACGGATCGTGAAGGCGGTCGGCAATTACGGCGAATCTTTCGACCGTAACGTCGGTGCCGGCTCGAAGCTCGGAATTGCCCGCGGCCTTAATCAGCTTTGGAACAGGGGCGGAATACAGTACGCGCCGCCGATCCGCTGATCGCGGCAAGCGGCGGCGATGACCAACGAGCCCCGATCCGCCCCGCCGCAGTATGTCGCCAGACTGCGGCGCGCGCTCGGCGGGCGTCTGGGCTGGGGCGGATTTGTCCTTCAGATCTTGTTCGCCGCCGCATTGGTCTGGATCGGGTACGAGATCGTAGCCAATGCCCGGGCCAACCTGCAGTCGCAACGGATCACATCGGGATTCGGGTTTCTAGCTAATACGGCCGGCTTTGACGTCAGCCAAAACCTGATTCCCTATTCCGGGTCAGACTCCTACGCCCGGGTGTTTCTGGTCGGGCTGCTCAACACGCTGGTGGTTGCGATCATCGGCATATTCTTTGCCACCGTGATCGGATTTCTCATCGCGTTGGGGCGGCTGTCGCCGAACTGGCTGCTATCGCGCATCTGCGGCGGCTATGTCGAATTGGTACGCAACCTGCCACTGCTGTTCCAGATATTGTTCTGGTATCTCGCCGTGCTCGGCGCGCTACCAGGTCCGCGGCAAAGCATCGCGATCTTTGGCGGCATTTTTCTCAGCAACCGCGGTCTGGTCGTTCCAAAGCCGATCGCCGATTCTGGCCTCGCGCCCTTTGCGTTGGCGGCCTTGATTGCGATTATCGCATCGTGGTTGTTGAGAACTTACGCGCGACGCCAATTGTTTGAGACCGGCAAGTTATTGACGATCTGGCCCTATGCGCTCGGATTGTTAATCGGACTGCCGCTGATTGCCTGGCTTGCCTTTGGTGCCCCCGTCACTTTTGAAGTTCCGGCGCTCAGGGGATTCAACTTCTCCGGAGGCTCGCGCGTCATTCCGGAATTCGTGGCGCTCACGCTCGCGCTTTCAACCTATACCGGAGCCTTCATCGCCGAGATTGTGCGGGCCGGTATCCAATCCGTGCATAAAGGGCAACTCGAAGCCGGCTCATCGCTTGGGCTGGCGCGCGGTTCGACACTGCGTCTGATCGTGGTGCCGCAGGCGTTGCGGGTGATCCTTCCGCCGCTCACCAACCAATACCTCAATCTTACTAAAAACTCATCACTGGCGGTTGCGATCGGATATCCGGATCTGGTTTCGGTCTTCGCAGGCACGACGCTGAGCCAGACCGGCCAGGCGATTGAAATCATCGCCATCACCATGGGCGTCTACCTGCTGATTTCGCTCGTCACCAGTGCGATCATGAGCTTTTATGGTTGGCGGATCAGCCGGAGCCTTGGCTGATGAACGATCCTGCTGCATCGGCTTTCGTTCGTCAGGAGCTCGTTCCCGAGCGCCCCGCACCGATCAAGACTACCGGCTTTGTCGGCTTTTTGCGCACACGGCTGTTCAACTCGCCGACCAACATTCTGCTGACCGTCGCAAGCCTGCTGCTGTTATGGTTCACCGTGATACCAGCCGTTAAATTCCTGCTGTTCGATGCCGTCTGGCGCGGCACGGATCGGAACGCCTGTCTTGCCGAGAACGCCGGACATGCGGTCGGGGCGTGCTGGCCCTTTGTGCAGGCCAAATTCAGTCAATTCGTCTACGGATTCTATCCGCAGGCCGAGCGATGGCGGGTCGATCTGACGTTCATCCTGGCCGCCTTGCTGCTGTTGCCGCTGTTGATTCCGCGGCTGCCCGCCAAAGGCGTCAACGCGGGCTTGTTTTTCGTAGCGTTTCCCGTGATTGCTTTTTTCCTGCTGCGCGGCGGCGGGCTGAACGGTTTCGGCGTCAGTTGGACGGCCAATCTGCTGTCGGGATTGGTCGACAGCATGGTCGATGCCGGCCGCAAGCTGACGAGTACCGGCGAGGTGACTGCGGTTGTCGGGCCGATACTGGTGCTGCTTGGAAAGCTTATTGTCGTTCTGGGTATCGCCGTTTCCTACTTGATCCGGCCGCTGACATGGCTCCGCGATCAGATTCAGCTGTTTTCCCGTCCGGTGTGGGCCGACTTCGCGGTCACCGCCGGGATGGTCTCGGTTCTGGTGTTCGTTTTCAATGGCGGTGTCCGGAACGGATGGCGATCGCCCCTCACGAGCCTGGTGGTCTTTGCCGGCATCGGCGCGGTGATCGCAGCACTGGGCCTCGATCATGGCGGATTGCCTGTCGTCGATACGCGGCTCTGGGGCGGTCTGCTGGTGACGCTGGTGGTCTCGGTCACGGGTATTGTTACGTCGATGCCGGTCGGCATCGCATTGGCATTAGGCCGGCGTTCGACCATTCCGTTGATCCGGATTTCCTCGGTCGCATTTATCGAATTCTGGCGTGGCGTCCCCTTGATCACCGTGCTTTTCTTCGCAACTTACATGCTGCCGTTGTTTCTGCCGGGAAATTTCACGGTCGATGGCTTCGTTCGGGTCTTGATCGGTATCGCGCTATTCGCCGGCGCCTATAATGCCGAGGTCGTTCGCGGTGGCTTGCTGGCGATTCCGCGCGGGCAGACCGAGGCGGCGAACGCGCTCGGCCTTTCATATTGGAAAACCACGGCACTGATCATGATGCCGCAGGCGCTGCGCCATGTCATTCCGGGCCTCGTCAACAGTTTCATCGCATTGTTCAAGGATACCTCGCTGGTGTCGATCGTGGCCTTGTTCGATCTGCTCGGACAATTACGTGCGTCGTTCTCCGATCCGGCCTGGGCGACGCCGACGACGCTGTTTACGGGGTTTGCATTCGCCGGAATGATCTACTTCGTGTTCTGTTTTGGAATGTCGCGCTATTCGCTGTTCGTTGAGCACCGGCTCAACGCGCACCGGCGCAGTTGAGTAAAATGACCATGACCGCGAATTCGATTGTCAGCATCTCGGGTCTGAACAAGTGGTTCGGTGACTTTCATGTGCTGCGCGACCTCAACCTCGAGGTCGGCAAGGGCGAGCGCATTGTGATCTGCGGGCCTTCGGGTTCGGGCAAATCGACGCTGATCCGCTGCATCAACGCGCTGGAGGAATTCCAGGAAGGCCGGATCGTCGTCGACGGCATCGAACTCGGGCCCAGTCTGCGGCGCGTCGACGAGGTTCGGCGCGAAGTAGGCATGGTCTTTCAGAGTTTCAACCTGTTTCCGCACCTGACCGTGCTGGAGAACTGCACGCTGGCGCCGATCTGGGTGCGCAGTCTTCCGAAGAAGGACGCCGAAGCGGCGGCGATGAAGTATCTGGAGCGAGTGAAAATTCCGCAGCAGGCCAATAAATATCCGGGCCAGCTGTCGGGCGGTCAGCAGCAACGGGTTGCGATCGCGCGTGCCCTGACCATGAACCCAAAAGTCATGCTGTTCGATGAACCGACCTCGGCGCTGGATCCCGAAATGGTCAAGGAAGTGCTCGACACCATGGTCGATCTGGCCAATGAGGGCATGACCATGCTGGTGGTGACGCACGAAATGGGATTTGCCAGGGAAGTAGCCGACCGCATCGTCTTCATGGACGAAGGGCAAATTATCGAGGCCAACACACCGGCGGACTTTTTCGCCAATCCGCAACACGCAAGAACCAGGCTGTTTCTCAGTCAGATCTTGCGTTGATGGTTCCGGATTCTCGTTGTCGCAATCGTTGCGAGCGCTTCACACTTTCTCGAACGGCACGTCGATGGCGCTGCGCCGCTCCAACCATGTCGGCACCGGCAAGTTCTTCGAGCGCATGAAATCCGGGTTGAAGAGTTTGGACTGATAGCGATTTCCGGAATCGCACAGAATGGTCACGATGGTGTGGCCGGGACCGAGTTGCTTGGCGAGCCGGATCGCGCCGGCGACGTTGATGCCGGTGGATCCGCCGAGGCACAGGCCTTCGTGCTCCAGCAATTCGTAGATCACAGTCACGGCTTCCTCGTCCGAAATCAGGAACGCATCGTCGACCATGGCGGTCGCAATCACGGGCGTGACGCGTCCGAGCCCAATGCCTTCGGTAATCGAGTCGCCTGGGGTCGATTTGGCTTTGCCGTGCTTGAACAATTCATACATCGCAAATCCATGCGGATCGGCGCAGGCAATGACAATGTCCTTATTCTTTTCCTTCAGAGCCCGGCTGGTGCCGGCGAGCGTACCGCCGGTGCCGACCGAGCAAATGAAGCCGTCGAGCTTGCCTCCGGTTTGCTGCCAGATTTCCGGACCGGTCGAATCGTAATGCGCCTTGGCGTTATCGAGATTGTTCCATTGATCGGCGAACAGCACGCCGTTCTGCTCGGTCTTGCGCAGCTGCTCGGCCAACCGTTTGCCGACATGCTGGTAATTATTCGGATTGGAGAAAGGCAATGCCGGCACTTCGATCAGTTGGGCGCCGCACAGCCGAAGCATGTCCTTTTTTTCCCGGCTCTGGGTCTCCGGGATCAGGATCAAGGTCCGGTATCCGCGCGCGCTGGCGACGACCGCAAGACCGATTCCGGTATTGCCGGCGGTTGCTTCGAGCACGAGGCCGCCCGGCTTCAGCTCGCCGCGCTTCTCGGCCTCGAGGATCATCCATTTGCCGGCGCGATCCTTCACCGACTGACCGGGATTCATGAACTCGGCCTTGCCGAGAATGGTGCACCCGGTCTCTTCGGAGGCCCGCTTCAGCTTGATGAGCGGGGTATTGCCGATCGCTTCGACGACGTCGTTGTTAATGGTCATGGATTTAAATCGCCGGTTCTTGCCTGATTACCCCTGCGACCCTAGTAGACCGCTGCAGGGCGCACAAGCCGATGGCGGGCCGCAGGATTCGCGCAGGATGAGCGAGCCGTCATTTCGGCTTTGCGAACACGACCTGGCGCACGTCGATGTTGCCCGACAGAAATCCGGCCTCGCAATAAGCGAGGTAGTATTCCCACAGCCGCCGGAACCGGTCGTCGAAGCCGAGCGGCATCAGGCTCGGCCAGGCGGCGCGGAAATTATTTCGCCAGGTCGCGAGAGTCTTGGCATAATCTTGTCCGAAAATACGTTCGCGAATGACGGGAACGCCGAACCTGTCGCCCAGCGCCTTCAGCACTTGCGGCGAGGGTAGCATTCCGCCCGGGAAAACGTAGCGCTGGATAAAGTCGACCTCGCGCCGGTAAGTCTGGAACATGCTGTCCTGTATGGTGATGGCCTGAATACCGGCGAGGCCGCCGGGCAACAGCCGGTCGCGCAGCTGCGAAAAGTATCTTGGCCAGAACTGCTCGCCGACCGCCTCGATCATCTCGATCGACGCGATCCGATCATATTGGGCGCGCTCGTCGCGATAATCCTGCAGCCTGATCTCGACCTTTTCGCTGAGGCCGGCGTTCTGGATTCGCTGCCGCGCAAAATCGCGCTGCTCCCGGCTGATGGTGAGTCCAACCACCTTGGCGCCATAGGTTTTGGCGGCATATTCGGCAAAGCCGCCCCATCCGCACCCGATCTCGAGCAATCTCTGGCCCGGTTTCAGATCGATCGCTTCGGCCAGCCGGCGGTATTTGTTGTTTTGCGCGGCGGTGAGATCCGGAGTGTGATCCTCAAACAACGCCGAGGAATAGGTCATGCTCGGATCGAGCCAGGCTGAATAAAACGCGTTGCCGATGTCGTAATGGGCATAGATGTTGCGGCGCGCCTGCCGCTTGGTATTGCGGTTGAACCAGTGGCGGACGATCTGGACAAAGCGCATCAGCGGCTTGTCGCCGAGCATCGCCTGGATCAGGTCATGGTTGACGCAGAACAGATAGAGAAACTGCGTCAGGTCCGGGGTGTCCCATTCGCCGTTGAGATACGCCTCGGCTATTCCAATGTCGCCGCCGTTCAGAAGCCGCGACGCAAAGCCGTAGTTTGAAAGTTTCATCGCCGCCGATGGGCCCGGTTCGATACCGCCGAGCCGCAGCCTGCGGCCATCAGGAAGCGTTACGTCGAGCGTGCCGCGCCGTAACCTTGATCCGAATCTGAACGCCAGTCGCACCAGACGCGGCAGATCGGAAAGCACCGCTTCGACATTAGCCGGGGTCACGGAAATGAGGTCCGACATGGGCAGATCCGTCGACTGTGGCTCTGGGTCCAGGCCCAGCTGAGCGGTCGACCCAGTTTCGACCCTCACTGCACCGGAGCGCTTTCCCGCGGACTCACCACCCGTCTGGCCGCTGCAGGTAACGCTGCTCCAGTATAATCGTTGCACTCGCCGGTCGCCAAGCCGGTATTAAAGGCGACATTGGCAGCTGCGGCCTTCGGACGAGGCACTAGACGCGCTCCCTTGAGCCAAAGACGTAACGCTTCCCAGTGGATTGCCGCGACAATCTTGAAGGTGACGAGCGGCAGCGAGAAGAACGAGCGCAACAGCGCCGCCGTGGTCAAGGCGTGGTGGCGGCCATTGAAGGTCGCGGCAAGCAGGGGGCCCTCGCGGTCGGTCTCCAGGATCCGCAATTTGACGCTCTTTTCCGGCGGCGAGACTCGAAAATGATAACGCATCGCCAGTTCGATGAAGGGCGAGACGTAAAATAACTTGTCCTGCTGTTGGCGGACGCCGGCTTCGCTGATCTCGCCTGGCTTTACGGGGAGCACGTAAGCATGGATATCTCCGAAGGTGTTGCGCACCTCGTAGATAATCAGGGCAAGCCCTCCGTCGGCGCGATAGCAGAAATAGACCGACAGCGGATTGAAGGTGTAACCGAGCAGGCGGGGATAGCACAGCAGCAAAACCCGCCCGCCGGACAGATCGATGCCGTGTTCGGCGGCGCGACGCTGCACATAAAGGCGTAGCGTTGAACCGTCGCGCTCGCCGTGATCGGCCTCGTTAAAGCTATAGAGGGCCGGCCGGTTGACGCCAAACAGCGGGCTTTGCCGGTCCGCGACGTCGAGGTGGTCAAGATCGATCAGCAAACTCATGACGCGATAGCTGAAGCGATGGCCCATGGGCTTTAAGCGCGCATGCATCACCTCGCCAAAATAGAGCGCGGCCGCTGCGTCCCCGGGTTCGCGACACGTTTCGGCGTTGGTGGCTTGCCTGGGCATCGCTACTCCGCAGCCTGCGCTAGCTCGGGCGGCGGCGCGCGCCAAGGCACCACCGCGCCTAGCGCTTCGGCCACGGTCAATCCGGACCGCAATCCGTCCTCATGAAATCCGTATCCGGTCCAGGCGCCACAGAACCAGGTGTGACGCCGCCCCTGAATTTCCGGCAGTCGCTTCTGGGCGGCGAAGGCCGCGGCACTAAACTGCGGGTGATCGCACATGTATTTGCCGAAGGTGAGCGCCGGGTCGGGTTCGAAGGGCGGGTTGAGGCTGACGAACAGCGGCTTGGTCTCGTCAATGCCCTGCAGCTGGTTCATCCAGTAGGTTACCGCGACGTCGTTTTGCGCTGTATCCTCGCGCTGCCAGCGCAGGAAATTCCAGGAAGCCCAGGCGCGTCGGCGTTTCGGCATCAATCTGACGTCACGGTGGAGATAAACCGTATTCGGCGCGTAGCCGATGGCGCCGAGAACAGCACGTTCGTGTGGGTCGGCGTCGGACAGCATTGCCAGCGCCTGGTCGCTATGGGATGCGACGACGACGTGGTCGTAACTATCGCTCCTGCCGTGGCTGTCCTTGACGACGACGCCGTGTGCCGTTCTCTCGATCGAGGTCACCGCACAGCCCAGCCGGATCTGATCCCGGAAAGCCGACGTCAGCTTGTCGACGTAGCTTCGACTGCCGCCTTTTACCGTGCGCCAGACCGGGCGATCATATTGCAGCAGCCGATGATTGCTGAAGAAGGCGACGAAATTCTCGGCCGGGAAGTCCAGCATTTCGGCGGCCGGCGCCGACCAGATCGCAGCCCCCATCG
Organism: uncultured Pseudomonadota bacterium; assembly: GCA_963725555.1. Taxonomy (GTDB): domain Bacteria; phylum Pseudomonadota; class Alphaproteobacteria; order Rhizobiales; family Xanthobacteraceae; genus Bradyrhizobium. The sequence goes on from CAVRYV010000016.1 coordinate 37,710, forward strand.
GCGCGAGATAGTCGGTCAGCAATCTTGGCGCGAAATGGTTGCGCTTGAAATATTCACCGAGCGTCAACCCCGCCAGCCTGCCGGCCGCATAATCGGCGATACTTTGGGTGTTGAAGGTCAGGATGTCGCGTAGCATCCAGAGATAGCTGGGTGACAACAGGTTTCGAGGCTGCGCGAACAACCCCCCGGCGGTTTGGCGCCAGTTGTTTCCGCCGCCTTTCCACTCGAACCGGCCGGCGTCGGCTGTCACCGCAAAGCTCATGCGGCTTTCCACGGTCTCGACGCCCAGATGCGCAAATAGCGCCGTCAGATCCGGATAATTCAGTTCATTATAGACGATAAAGCCGATATCGACCGCAAGCGGCGTTCCGTCATAGTCGATGGTGATGGTGTGGCTATGGCCGCCGGGCCGAAGTTCGCGGTCGTAGACCGTTACTGGATAGCGTTTCGACAAGGCCCAGGCCGCCGCATTGCCGGCGATTCCTGTTCCGATGATTGCGACCCGCATTCCCAGCCCCCTTGGTTGTACCCCAAGATACGGTAGGGCGTTGTTGGGGTTTCAAACCGCGAGCCGCGCCGGAGGGCGGATGAGGGACGTCAGAACCGCCGGGAAATCATGAATTTCCGGCTGGATTGGCGCCGCCCCGAATCGCGCCAACCGGTTCATATTTGGCAGGCAGGCGGACAGCCGCGGCCGAATTCGCCTGTCTTGTTGAAGCGCATTGCAGCAGGGCGTATAGCGAGTCATGCCCAAACAATCCCAACCTGACGTTGACCCCGCCGCGGCGGAGGAGATACCGGACTGTCCGGGCTGTCACAAGCCGCCGGCGCTTTGCATCTGCGACAGTATAACGCCGATCGAAAGCCGGGTTTCACTGCTGATTTTGCAGCATCCGCAGGAGCAGGACAGGGCGCTCGGCACCGCGCGGCTGACCGCCCTGCATTTTAAGAATGCGGTGCTGAAAATCGGGCTGTCATGGCCGAGCCTTGCCAAGGCGCTGGGACAGCCGGTTCGCGATCCGTCGCGTTGGGCGGTGCTGTATCTCGGTTCGGCGAAAGTCGCCGACCTTGAAACCGACCGGGACATCGTCGCCATCAATCGCAAAGGCGAGATCGAGGATAATCAGCGGGCCATTCTGAAGGACATCGAAGGCATTGTGCTGCTCGACGGGACCTGGAGTCAGGCCAAGGCGCTGTGGTGGCGCAACGCCTGGATGTTGAAATGCCAGCGCGTCATTCTCGGCCCGGCGCGTCCGTCACGCTATGGTCTACTGCGTCGCGAGCCCCGTCGCGATGGCCTGTCGACCATCGAGGCGGCGGCCATGTTGCTGGCCAGTCTCGAAAAGCGGCCCGATATCGCGGCGACGTTGCACGAGAGCTTTGAACGCATGTTGGCGAAATACCGCGATGCCCAAAGCGTGTTGCCCGAGCTTGCGCCCAAGCCGAAACCGAAAAGAGATTACCGCCGCCGCAAACGCGCCTGATCGGGCCTTCGACATCGGGGAGCTCAACGCGTGTCATCGTACGACGTGCTCGTCGTAACCTCCGACGACTCATTCCAATGCCCCACGCAGCGTTCCAGATCCTTCAGATTCTGCCGCATCTGTTCGAGAGAAAATCCCAGCGCGAAAAACCGCTCGGCGACATCGCCCGGCACACCCCGCGTCAGGCCGTCGCTGCGAACCGCGGCGACCTCGGCGGCGTAAGCCTCCAGCGCGGCCTGCACGGGCCAGATTGCCGGCGTCCCCCTGCCGGTCCGCAGCGCTGCCGCCACCATCCTGAGATTTTCGACCATCGTGTTACTGACGCCGGCCAGCGGCGCGGCGAGCCGGCTCCGCAATTCGACCGGCAACGGCAGCACGCTGGCGCGCCCGATCATGACGAGATCGTGGCGCAGCCGCAGGATCGTGCGCAGCAATGGTCCAGTGTCGGGTCCGGTGGAGAGCCGGGCTGCGCGCTCACGCTCCGCTTCTGCGCCGATAGCGTTCAATCCGACCATTGCGGTCCCGATGCCGTCTTGCAAGTGGTGGAGGGCGTTATTGTCCAGGCTCCGCGTCAGTCCCGAGAGCAATTCGCTCAGTGCCGCCGCCAGCAATTCAAGCACGCGCGCGGCGCTGGCGCGGATTTGGCTGTGCGCTCGCGAGGGGAGTACCAGAAACGACACCGCAAGGCCGGTAAGCGCACCGACCGCGACCTCGAGAACCCGATCGATCGCGGAGTCGAGCGGATTGCCGTGGTTCATCGCCGGCAGCAGCAAAACAATGATAGCCGTGACGGTCGCAACATTCAGGCTGGGGTTGATGGCGGCGACAAACGCCAGCGGCGCGACCGCCAGTACCAGAACAATGAGCAAGGCGCCTTCGCCCGAATGCGGGATCAACAGCGCGATCGCGCCGCCATAGATCGCGCCGCCCAGGGTTCCGACCAGATAGTCACGGGTCGCCTTGAGTGACCGGCCGACGCTCATCTGGGTGACGATGATCGATGTCAACACTGCCCACAGCGGCAGCTTGAGCCCGAATGCCAGCGCGATCACCAAGGCGCCCATCGCGGCGACGGTGACCCGAACGCCCAGGCCCAATTCGACCTTTCGGGACTTCAGCCAGGCCGCGATGCGTTTGACGAATGCGATCACCTGCCTCGGTCCCTGTTGCGGATATCGTAACGACTTTCAGGCCGCGCGGATGCCAGCGACGCTATTCGTTCGCACTGCGCTGCGTCCATAATGTTGCAATGAAATCAATGATTAAAGGTGGAGGCCACGACCAGAATTGAACTGGTGTACACGGTTTTGCAGACCGTTGCGTAACCACTCCGCCACGTGGCCCCATGGGCCGCGATCAATATACAGCATCAACGGCTTAGGCAACCGCTCCAACTTCGCTCCAGGCCATACGATCGAGGCGGATTCTGCGCAATTTCGTGCTCACGACCACGTATGCGCCGGCTACCGGTTCGCGGTCGGCGCGGTTTCGACAGATGCGGGGTCGGTCTGCTGCCCCGGCGGCAGCCGTGCGCGCGCCATGCTGACGAGGCAGCCATGTTGCGAAAACGAAGTCGTCCCGTCACTGCATTCAAATTTGGCAGTCGCCGCCTCGGCGACTGAGGGAGATTTATCCACCGTGGCGGCCTGTTGTGGGGCGGCTGCCTGCGCTGCGGGTTTCTCTGACAACGCGCAGCCCGCGCATGAAAGCGAGATCAGTACAACAATGCCTATCCGCATTTGCGTAGCTTCCGGAAACTACTCGAGCGGCAAACGAGGTGGCTCGTTCCGCGACCAGCCCAGCAGGCCCTGATCCGTCCAGCATACAACGGCCCGGCATGATTCGGACACGAGGAGACCCGCGGCTTCACGGCGGCTTGAGGACCAAGAAATTCGGAGAATTGGAGCGGAGGACGTCATCCCGCTCTCGGCAGAGATGCGGGCAGCCATCCGGGACGAAATTGCCCAGCTTGCAGTCAATGGATCGAAAACATCAGATATTTTTCTATAAATACATTCAATGTATTGTGGACAATATTTGAGAGATCAGAATAAGTTGACGCGCCTCATCAGCAGGCAGCGTACCAGCCTTCCGGGAAGGGGATAAATCCCCAGGCCAGCTCGTTGTCATTGGCGGCTTTCGGCGGCGGATTGAGAGTCGGCGGGTGGACCAAAAAATCCTCCGGCATCTGGGGGGCAATGGCTATTTTCACGGCATCCAGCAATCGGTCGAATTCAACTTCGCTCATCGCACATGCTCCCATTAGGAGAACGTACGGTCTCAAAAGTCCTTTGTTTCCAGATTGAATAGATTGCTCAAATTGTATCGATCAGGCCCTCATGGCCCGGTTGGTTACCTTTTCCTTTCTGCGGCGCGCCAAGATTAGACCGATCCGGTCGCGGCCAAATGTGAGAAAAATCACATTTGGCTGACCATCTTTGGCCGTCTTTCCATCTTCGCGGTGATCATAACGCACCGCAGAGCTATCGGCGAGCCAGAATGCCGCAATAATCGGAATTTGATAGTGGCGGGGGGCCGGTTTCGATCTGGCTGGCAACGGATCGGTGAACATCGACCCATAGGGCCGGTAGGTAGTCGTCCGTATTTGACCCCGAGTGTCCCAAGTTGAATTGGCAAGTGTCCTATTCGCCAAAGTGAGCCGCATCAACTGATCAAAATCGCAGTCGGCATTCACCCTAGCGAACACGAGATCAATGGCGGTTCCACCAGCCGAAGGAGCCGGTCATCGAAAAAGCGGAAATACGCGACCTATCGCTCGAGCAAATGGAGCAGGTCCGCGGTGGCGAGTTTGTCAATCCGGTTGGGCGGATTGCAGCTGTAGTCTGTATCGCCTGTTTGTGGGGAACCCGCATATGGCGACAGGCCCGCTACCGAGAAAGCCGAAGAGGTCGTCTCAGTTGGCGGCCGCCTTTAGCCGTCCCTTACCACCACACTCTTTGCAGGGTGCAGGATAGATTCTGCGACCCGGCACCGTCTGCACCACTATTGGAAATCCGGTGCCCTTGCACCCCGGACATTGTTGCTCGGTCGGTTTCGCTGCTTTTTTCATTTGGTGTTTCTCATGCGCGCGCCGGTCGGCGTTGTCGCCGGCAGCGCGGCTCTGCGGCGCCGTCGAACTTCGCAGGTGCGCTGCCCCGCGTCCAGCACGCCGATGCGCGGACGGGGCGCGCTGGCGGATCCGCCACGGTCGGCCGGTCGCAGGCCGCTCCCGGCGCGCGGAACTTTGTTTCTCGCTCGGCATTTAGTCGTTTAGCTGATGGCGTGAAATTGAGCCAAAGCGGGGGCGAGCCAAGGAGGCTTGGACCTATGAGCGCGATTCCTCTCCACCTACAACGACGCTTCGAGCAGAGATGGGCTTCCCGTTTCGCCCTGAAGAACGTCGGGACGAAAGCAACAACATCAAAATCGACCGGTCGCTGTGCCGTTGCGGCAAAGACCCAAGAAAAAATTCGCCAAGGTGAAAGTGCAACGATCGTCAATTTGACAGCGCCGATAGCCGTGGCAATATTACACTATGATGGCAGCGCGGCCGGATGTACGCCGCGCGCCGTATGAGATCGGGCCTCGGGAAACCGGGGCCTGATTTTCGAGATCAGTTTGCTTGATCGCTGTCCGGGTGCGGCAACGGTTCCTCATGATCCAAGCACCGCGCCGAGATCGCGAATATCAAACCAACCGCCGCACGCTTCGCATTTCCAATAACGCTCGGCTTGGCTCAATGCCACTCGCCACCAACGGGTCGCGGCGCACGCAAGGCGGCTAAGGCGATGAAGGGTTCTTTAACGATCCGCGACTAGCCTTTGCCGATCGCGGACGTCCAAACTCTTACCGCGAGAATTTCAGAAGACCCGCCGGTTCACGCTGGCGGGTCTTTCTATTTATGCCACTTTGTCGAGCAGCTCGATCGGATCCAGTTTCGGAAGTCGCTCCCTCAGTGCCGCGATGGTCTCCAGAAGATTATCGCGGCGCTCTCCAAAACTCCTGGCGAGGGTCGGATAGGCGAGATCAGATCGGTCAAATATCCTGACGCGAAGTTCCTCGTCGACGATATCGGCGTTGAGCAATTGGACGCTGCGATCGAGTTCGCCAATCATTTTCCAGATCAGCGCCGCCTCTCGTTTGGCGGCTTCGTTGGTATCAAAATGACGCTGGTGTTTCACTGCATGCTCCAAAATGATCCGAGCTCGCGGCGATCGGCCCGAGCTTCTGGGATTTTGGCAAGGAATCGCAAGAACCGGGCCAGAAGGTTCGCACCGGCGGGCTTTTTGCATCCCTGTGGATTGTTGCGCAGCAAGCCCATGTGGACACTCACACATCCCGAGAATCCACACTGTGGATATGCTGCGGACAACGTCGAGACGTTGCTAAGCGCGGGCCGCCACTATGCGCGTGTAACTCCAGATTAACCGTTCGGGCGCAAGTTCAATGTGACCTTCGAGTGGTCAGTATGGTGCGTGCGTATCGGAAAGCCGCCGCTAATCCCAACCCAGCGGCGGTTTTTCCGTATTCCTACGGCGTGGACCGCCTTGTCCGACATGACGGGACGGTGAAGACATAGGTGTATGACTGATCATACGCCTATGTTGAAGGTGTCGCGGCTCGACGTGATTTCGTCGGGTGCGCGGCGCCGTTGGACGCTGGATGAGAAGCAACGGATCGTGGCGGAGAGTTACGCCGCGCCGCGGCAGGTGTCGGCGACAGCGCGGCGGAACGGACTGTCTGCGAGCCAACTATTTACGTGGCGCCGGCTGGCCCGGGATGGTCGCCTTGAGGAAGCGGACCGCGAGACGACATTTGCACCGGTACTTGTTGGTGCCGACAGTTCACGATGCAGTTTGCCGTTACCGCCGGGACAGCCGGATCCGAGCCCGTCACAACAGGCCCATGCGTCGGCGGTGTCGGGGCGGATCGAGATCGTGCTCATGCGCGGACATCGGGTGATCGTCGATAGTGGCGTCGATGCGGCCGTGCTGGCGCGGGTTCTGGAGGTACTGGAGCGGCCATGATTCCGGTGCCGAGCAATGTTCGGGTATGGCTGGCAACCGGGCACACCGATATGCGCAAGGGATTTGCGAGCCTGTCGCTGCAGGTGCAGGAGGTATTGCGGCGTGATCCTCTGAGCGGGCACCTGTTCTGCTTCCGCGGTCGCAGCGGCAATCTATTGAAAGTGATCTGGCACGACGGTCAGGGAGCTTGCTTGTACACCAAGCGGCTGGAGCGTGGGCGGTTTTTGTGGGCGAGCCCAGCGGACGGGGCGATCACGATCTCACCGGCACAGCTTGGCTATCTGCTGTCTGGAATTGACTGGCGCAATCCTCAGGAAACCTGGCGTCCGACATCGGTGGGCTGACATTTTGTCTTGCGGATCATGGCGGATGTGATTCCATCGTCGGATGAAAGACGCTGCTGAAATCGCTTCCATCCGATCTCGCCGCTGCTCACGCGATGATCCTTGAGGAACGCGCCGCGCGTCTAGAAGCCGAGGCGGTTGCGGCCCGCGCCCAGGCTGTGAACTCGAACACGGAAGCGCTGATCGTCCATCTCAAGCTGGCGATCGAGAAATTGCGGCGTGAGCTTTACGGGACGCGCTCGGAGCGCACGGCGCGGCTGTTGGATCAGATGGAGCTCCAGCTCGAAGATCTGGAGGCGGCTGCGACCGAGGACGAACTGGCGGCCAAGAATGCCGCGTTCCAGACCGAGACAGTCAAATCGTTCCAGCGCAAGCGGCCTTCGCGCAAACCGTTCCCCGATCATCTGCCGCGTGAGCGCGTGGTGATTGCCGCGCCCGAGAGCTGTCCGTGCTGCGGATCTGATCGGCTGTCGAAGCTTGGCGAGGACATTACCGAAACGCTGGAGGTCATTCCCAGATCCTGGAAGGTGATCCAGACGGTGCGCGAGAAGTTCTCTTGCCGGCGGTGTGAGACGATCGCGCAGCCTCCGGCGCCGTTCCATGTGACGCCGCGAGGCTTCGCCGGACCGAATCTGCTGGCGATGATCCTGTTCGAGAAGTTCGGCCAGCACCAGCCGCTGAACCGGCAGAGCGAGCGATACCGCCGCGAAGGCATTGACCTCAGCGTATCGACGTTGGCCGACCAGGTGGGTGCCTGCACGGCGGCACTGCAGCCGCTGCATGCGCTGATCGAGGCCCACGTTCTGGCGGCCGAGCGGTTGCATGGCGACGACACCACGGTGCCGATCCTGGCGAAGGGCAAGACGATCAAAGGGCACATCTGGACCTATGTCCGAAACGACCGGCCGTTTGAGGGACGGGCACCGCCGGCGGCGCTGTATTACGCCTCGCGGGACCGACGGCACGAACATCCGGTCCGGCATCTGCGGGACTTCGCCGGCATTCTGCAGGCGGACGCCTATGGCGGCTACAACGAGCTTTACCAGCCTTCCCGTTTGCCGGGGCCGATTACCTCGGCGCTGTGTTGGGCGCACGCAAGGCGGCAATTCTTTGAGCTGGCGGATATTGCCGCCAATGCCCGGCGCGGCAAGAACGCGGCGGCGATCTCGCCTATCGCGCTGGAGGCGGTCAGGCGCATCGACGTGCTGTTTGATATCGAGCGTGGCATCAATGGCCTGAGCGCCGAAGAGCGGTTGCGGGTGCGGCACAAGCAAAGCGCGCCTCATTTGATGGCCCTGGAAGACTGGTTGCGCGATGAGCGGGCCCGCCTGTCGAGCGCGGCCTCCGTCGCCGAACCGATCGACTACATGCTCAAACGCTGGCACCGGTTTGCGCAGTTCATCGACGACGGCAGGATCTGCCTCACCAACAACGCGGCCGAGCGTGCGCTACGCGGCTTTGCACTGGGACGCAAATCGTGGCTCTTTGCCGGTTCAGAACGCGGGGCCGATCGGGCCGCGGCCATGGCCACGCTGATCATGACGGCCAAGCTCAACGACGTCGATCCGCAGGCGTGGCTCGCTGACGTGCTCGCTCGGATCGCGGGCATTCCGCAAAACCAGCTTCACGAGCTGCTGCCTTGGCAATGGAAGTGCGTGGCGCCCGTTACAGCTCAGGCGGCCTGATCACTATGACGCCGGGATAGAACAGTCACCCGACGGGCTGCGCGAGCTTCTGCTGTGGAATTGTCGAGCTGGTGAGCGAGCCAGCAGGGGCATCATCGAAGGCTGGCTGGTTCGACCGTCGTCTCGGCGTCAGCAGTATCGGCATGGATAGCGTCTCGGATCAGCCGTTCTGTAGTCTGCTCGAAATATAGCCAGAGGTCCGTGTGCAGGTCAGAAAATTGCCGCCACACCACGGTATCGAAAAAGCGGCGCGGCGCTCTTACCATGATCGTCGTCGCGCGCTGCCGCGGATATCGGAATGGCCGAATGCCATAACGTCGGCACAAGGCGATGAACAGCCGGACCGACCATTCGTCCGGCAAGCTGAACTTCATCTCGATGGGGGGATCGCGACGACTGACCTCCTCAAGCTTGGCCTTCAGCCGCTCTGCTGCGGCTTCGGCGGCGTCGCGTTCTCCCGCGGTAGCCGCGCCGAAATACAACGCCTCCACCTTCTTCAGTCGATCGCGAAGTTGGTCTTCGATCCGCATGCCCTCGCTCCTCAAAAGCAACGAGGCCACCCCGCAAACCGGGCGTCAATCTCGGAAAACACGCCGTCCACATATCATCGCGCCGGAGCCCCGCCCAAAGCACCGTTGCGATCAAACAAACACAGCGGATCCGCGGCCTTGGGCGGGTGCTTACGTTTTTCCATGGGCTGGATCCGATGAATTATCAGGCGTTCACGAACGATAGCCTCACCGTGCTGTACGAGGCTGTGCGCGGGGCCTTGGCAGCCGATGAGGCACTCAAGCGACAGGGCATGGAAGCCCGGTTCCGCGTGCGTGAGACGCCCGAGTGGAAAACACATGCCGCCGACATCGAGTTGGAGATGATCAAGCGCGGAATGATGTTCGAGATTATCGACTGGTCCGAAGATCAGGCGATGCTACCCTTCGCGGAATGATCCGAAGCGAACCAGGCCATCTTGAAACTTGGACCCGCAAGCACCCGTATTCCGGTATGCGGCGGAAATCCTATCTCCAGCGACCGCCGTCGACGGCCTCGCTTTGTTCACCCGACAGGGCGGGGCCGTGTGACGGCAACGAAAAACCCCGCCTGATGGGATCACCCGGCGGGGCTTGTCTCGGAAAGGAAGCGTGCCGAAGTTGGGCTGCGACACTGTGGGACAATAACACCATGTCCAACGACAGGGATGTGACGTGGACACCACACCGGCCGGGAATCTTCCGGATTTACCGTTGGGCTTCCCCAGGGCGGGTTGGCGCATTTTACGAAAGAGGCCGCCAACTGGGCGGCCTCAAGCAAACGAGCAATATCACGTCACTGAATAGCGAACGACCACAGGGTCTACGCCAGGACAGTTCGTGGTCGTAACTTCCAGGTGCCCAATCGGGCATTGGACCCTCGCAAAGTCCAACCCGCACTCGCCACCGGCGACGGCGTTGAGCGTATCATCCGAGAGAAGGGCGATTTCTACATTCTCCACATTCATGTCCGTCTCCTTGGTTCGACGAGGGGACTATCCTTATCGTCGGGGACGGGAGACTATGCGTGGGAACGAAAGCCCGATGTGATGGGGGTCACCCCTGCCTCGCTGATCGTGGACTCACTAGCGGGCTTCCTCAAGTCGTGGCGGGGCCATCCTTGATCCAATGCGGTGACCTTCCGCCGCGATAGGGCCGATCGCTGCGCTTTGACGCCAATCCCTCCAACCCGATGTTGCATGCGGCGCGGAATAGGTCGGATTTGACTGCGCCGGTCTCGAACGGGTTGACGGCGGCGCCACACAGGCCGGGAATCTTTGAGACTCGCCAGCGAGCCTTGTTGGAATAGCGCGGGCTCAGTCAGTTTCCGGAAATGGAATGTATGGCCAAGCCAATTGGTTATCGTTGGCGGGGCTTGTTAATAGTTCGACCGGTGCTGCTTCGACTTCCGCTACGAGCTGCCGTAGCTCTTCGATCGTAAACGTCGAAAGAGCATCGGCTACGCGCGCTTCAAATCTTTTTCGTTCGCCGAACATTGCTTACCCCGTCGGATAAGAGCGCTGCGGTGACCGGCATAGCTTATAATCAAACAATCGAAGGTCGTCTGTCCGGTAGCCGACCAAAGGGCCACGCGCCTGCCTTACGCTTTCAATCGGAGGGCAGACGGTCGCATCTCCCGGACTTACCAGAGGGCTTCCTAGAGTCGGGGAGGGCATCCGATGAGAAGAGGCCGCTACCGCTGGAGGAGAACCTGGTGTTCAGATGTGCACGCCAGCCACGAAGGCGATGATGGCGGTCGAGAAGCCCGCGGCGATCAATGCGTATTGGAGCGTTAAAGCGCCGATCTCGCCACCGCAGAAATTTTGAATTCGTGTGTCCATGCTTTGGACGATAAAGCTCGACCTGTGAAACAACTGTAAAAATATACCACAAGATCGGGCCCTATCCGCCGGGCGCATCATCGTCGAATGGATCGGGTTGGTCTGGCTGGTCCTGCACGGCTTGGCGCACGATCTCGATGATCTCAGTCACGATACCGCCGCGGCGGCCGGTGCCTGCGACACCCCGTCAGGCGATGGTGAACGGCCGCCCGGATGGCCATATTAGCCTCTTCCTCGTCGGCAAATTCCCAATCGTTCAAATCTAGGTTTGACATGACGGCTTCGGGAGTATTTCGCGGGCTGTCCTGGTGGCGGGCAGGCCATTGAACGGCGCCCATCACTCTTTGATATGACGAACTTCCGCACAATCTGGAGAACCGCCGGCGACCGGTAATCGATTTGCCCACACAACGCGTGTACGAGCAGAAGGGCGGCGAGGGCGATTATACTGTAACCGATTGATTTGGTTGGCTCCCCGGGCTGGATTCGAACCAGCGACCATTCGATTAACAGTCGAATGCTCTACCGCTGAGCTACCGAGGAACAAAGCGAAGCCAGGTTCGCTTCGGGGCAGCGTATAACAAAGCCTCCGAACCTTGCAAAGGACGAAATCGGCGTTCCAACGCCTTGGTCCTATCGCAGGTGCTGGCGGTCGGCGCCCCAGCGACTTGTCGTGCATGGGACGATCTGAAAGTTGGCTGGGCGCGTCAGGGCGCGGCTCGGCCGCTCGTCGATGCCGCGAATTGACCGCTAATTCGACTCAATCACCGACAATTCTGGATCATGCCGGGATTCCATTGAGGTTACTCCATGCCAGACTTCCATACCGATCTCATCGACGCGGTGCCTTCGATCGTTCCGAGCAACATACCTGCGATGAGCGACGACGAATGCCTCGTTCGGCTGTCGCAGGCACTTGAGAATCACGATTCCAATCATTTGGACGAGGTCGCAAGGCTGATCGGACGGCTGGCGATTACGATCGAATAGATCCCATACGGGAGCCGTGCTGACGCATAGTCCAGGCGCAAGCTCTCGCTGCGCAATCGTCGTGTTGCGTTTTGACGAACCTTGTACCAAAGATGACGCGGTCTTTAGCTCTTCCCGCGGCAAAGTCCGCTCGACTTCAGGGTCCGCCAATGTCCGGTTTTTCGACCGCGCGCCACAAGATGGTCGATGGTCAGGTGCGCCCCAGCGACATCACCGATATCAGAATCATCGATGCCATGCTGGCGGTGCCACGCGAAGTGTTTGTTCCCGAGAATCAGCGTGCGCTGGCCTATCTCGATCTCGATCTCGACGTCAGTGGAGGGGCTTCGGCCAAGCGCTTCCTGATCAAGCCTGTCGTGACCGCGAAAACGCTGCAAGCCGCGGAAATCAAGGACACCGACAACGTTTTGGTCGTCGGATGCGCCACCGGATATGCGGCCGCCGTGGCGGCGAAGCTCGCGGGGCAGGTAACGGCGACCGAAAGCGATCCGTCGCTGGCCACGAAGGCGGCCGCCATTCTGGCCGAGATCGGGCTTGGACATGTGACGATCAAGGCCGCCCCCGCCGCTGAGGGGGATATGGCGCAGGCGCCCTTTGATGTGATCATCCTCAATGGCGCGACCGAGATCACGCCGGATCGGCTCTACCGGCAGCTTAAGGACGGCGGTCGGCTGGTCGGGGTCTTTGCCACGACGCAGCCGCCACGGGCCACGGTCGTGACCCACTCTCATGACGATTTCGGACACCGAGCGCTGTTCGATGCGACGGTGCCGGTCCTGCCGGGCCTGGAGCGGTTACCCGCGTTCGTTTTCTAGCCCCGAACGCCTGTAAATTCACTTCATAATCGGCGCCGGATCCAGTCCCGGATCGGAAGTGTGGCCCGGACGCCCCACGTCAAGAGTTTCCACCGGGTTTTGGCGCGAGGGGTTCCGTCTGAGGGTCGCTTGGGAATAAGGTGGGCAGGGGGATACCGACTCAGAATGCGTGATACCCCGGTTCGACGGCTTGAACCGGCGAATAGCATGGATGGATTGTCTGGGATGAGTGGCGTGAAGGTCGTTACGGGAGCTGCGGCGGCGGTCTTCCTGATTGCGTCGATAGGCCTGACGCCGGCCTTGGCCGACACGATCGAGGCCGCGCTGGTTCGCGCCTATCAGAACAACCCGCAGCTCAACGCGCAGCGCGCCCTCGTCAGGTCAACCGATGAAAACGTGCCGCAGGCCCTGTCGGGCTATCGCCCCAAGGCCTCCGTGACGGCAAGCGGCGGGTATCAATATACCGACGCGCTTTCTTCCACCTTCGGCACGGTGGTTGATTTTCACGGACCGCAAGCGCCAGCCAGCGTGGGCGCCACAGCCACCCAGACGATTTACAATGGCAATCAAACCGCCAACAAAACCCGCGCGGCGGAAAGTCAGGTCTCGGGCGCCCGCGAAGGGTTACGGGTTCTCGAGCAGAGCGTTCTGCTTTCGGCGGCCACGATCTACATGGACTATCTGCGCGACGCCGCCATCGTCGAGGTTCAGCGCAGCAACACCCGCGTGCTCGAACAGACGCTGAAGCAGACCCGTGATCGGTTCAATGTGGGTGAGGTGACCCGCACCGACGTCGCGCAGTCGGAGGCTCAGCTTGCCGCTGGACAGACCCAGCAACTGACTGCCGAATCCAATCTGACGACAACCCGATCGAACTTCCGTCGCATCATCGGCAATGAACCGGAGCAACTCGCGCCGGGCTCGCCGGTGGACCGCTTCCTGCCGAAAACGCTGCCCAACGCGGTCGAACTCAGCTTGATGGAAAATCCGAATGTGACGGCCGCGATGTTCGGAATCGATGTGAGCTTCCTTCAAGTCAAAGTGAATGAAGGCGCGCTGCTTCCAACTATCACAGCGCAAGCCTCGGTCACGCAAGCTTATGCGCCGGCGGTTACGACGCCGAAGCAGTTTTTTGCTTCTGCGATCGCTCAGATCAACATTCCGGTTTATCAGGGCGGCGGCGAATACTCGCTGATCCGCCAATCCAAGGAAACTTTGGCGCAGCAGCGCCTCAATCTTGAACTGACCCGCGACCAGACCCGCGCCAACACAGTCACCAGTTGGGGCCAGTTGGTGGCGGGCAAGGCGCAAGTAGCTTCCGCGCAATCGCAGGTGACCGCATCCGAGATCGCCCTCAACGGCGTACGCGAAGAGGCCAAGGCCGGACAGCGAACCACGCTCGACATCCTCAACGCCCAGCAAGCACTGGTCAACGCGCGGGTTGCGCTGGTCACCGCGCAGCATGATCGTGTGGTGGCATCGTACGCGGTGCTGACCGCGGTGGGACGGTTGTCGCCCCAGGTGCTCAAACTTGCCACCTCCGTCTACGACCCGAGCACGCATTATCATCAGGTGCGCGACAGCTGGTTTGGCGTTCGCACGCCTGACGGCCGTTGATCGCCCCGGCCAGCCGCTTTTACTGCGGATGAACAAGTTCCGCTTTGCGGGACGGATGCGTTTGCTTGTCACGGGATCCCGCTTTAATTCATTGAGAGAGCGCACGGTCTTTCGGGCCCGAAGCGCGCTTTGGCGCATGAAGCGCCAGCGCATTGCTTGCAATCAATTATTGCCCTGACATACCTTTCTTGGGGGCAGCAGAGCGATTCGCGCCGCATTCAACAAGTTGGGCCGCGACGCTTGGGTGCCATGAGCAGGGACGGGATCCCGTGCGATGTGTCGAGCGGCGCTTGATCTGGGGACAAGTCAGGCTTGTGCGATGAAAATCCCGGCCGGCTTATCCGGAACCGGCAAATCCTGTCTTGCTTGGTGTAAAACGCATGCAAAGGCGTTGATGATGTGGAGTCGGAGATGACGCAGCCTGCGAAGGTCCAGGAGCCCTCGATGGAGGAGATTTTGGCGTCAATTCGGCGGATCATTGCCGACGACGAAGCCAAGCCGTCTGCCGCCGAAAAGACCCCCGGCAAGACCGTAGCTCCAAATCCGGAAAAGCCTGGCGCGGTGGCGCCCGCGGCCAAGCCGCCGGCAATGAGTGACATTCCTCCGTCAGCCATCCAGCCTGCGGCGCAATCGGCTGCAGCGAAGGCGGCGCCGCCACCCAGCATGACTGCGGCGCCTCCTGCCGCGCCAGCCATGTCCAACAGCCAGGACGATATTGACGCGATGTTGGCCGGGCTCGACGAGGCGACGTCGGAGGCCGAAATTCGAGCTCCGTTGCCTGACGGTGAGGTGTTCGAACTGACCGACGAGATGGCGGTTCCGGATGCGCCGCCACCTTCCTTCCAAAAGGTCGATCCGGAGGACGATCTCGAATTTGCGGAAACCCCGGCGGCCAAAGCGATGCACCGGCAGCCCGCGTTCGAACCGCCGCCCTTTGAAAGCCCGGCAGCGCCACAGATGCCGCCTCAACAGATGCTGTCGCGCTCGACCGTCTCGGCGGTCGAAATCCGCCTTCAACACCCTCGCCAATACGGTGCTGAGCAATAACGCGCGGACGCTGGAAGACCTTGTCAAGGAGATGCTGCGGCCGATGCTGAAGTCCTGGCTCGACGACAATCTGCCCGGACTGGTGGAGCGCATCGTCAAGACAGAGATCGAACGGGTCTCGCGCGGACGCTGAACTCCCGGCCCGCGCCGGTTTACCGATCCTGAATTCAACCCCTACATCGGGCCTGATGCCGATTTAACGCGCCTCATCGTGTTGACTTGGCGCGCTCTGGCGGCTTTCTAGCGCGTTCCATAGCCATGATTGCAGTGCCATGATCGAGAAGAATTACCAGCCTGCCGATATCGAAAGCCGCATGTCCCGCCTCTGGGAGGAAAGCGGCGCGTTCAAGGCCGGACGCCCGGAACGCCGCGAGGCAAAGCCATTCACGATCGTGATTCCGCCGCCGAACGTCACCGGCTCGCTGCATATGGGGCACGCGCTCAACAACACCTTGCAGGACATTCTGTGTCGTTTCGAGCGGATGCGCGGCCGTGACGTGCTGTGGCAGCCGGGCACTGATCACGCCGGGATCGCGACCCAGATGGTGGTCGAACGCCAATTGATGGAGCGCCAGGAGCCGGGCCGCCGCGACATGGGGCGCGCCAAATTTCTCGAGCGGGTCTGGCAGTGGAAGGCCGAGAGCGGTGGCGTCATCGTCAATCAGCTCAAGCGGCTTGGGGCGTCCTGCGACTGGTCGCGCGAACGCTTCACCATGGACGAAGGCCTGTCGCGCGCCGTCGTGAAGGTGTTCGTGGAGCTACATCGCGAAGGGCTGATCTACAAGGACAAGCGGCTGGTGAACTGGGATCCGGCACTGCTCACCGCGATTTCCGATCTCGAGGTGCAGCAGGTCGAGGTCAAGGGGAGCCTGTGGTATCTGCGCTATCCCCTGGAAGGCAAAGCCTTCCATCCCGAGGATCCCACGACCTTCATCGTCGTGGCCACCACGCGGCCGGAGACGATGCTGGGCGACAGCGCGGTCGCGGTGCATCCGGACGATGAGCGGTACGCAAAGCTGGTCGGCAAGCGAGTGATTTTGCCGCTAGTCGGACGAGCGATACCAATCGTCGCCGACGAATATTCCGATCCCGAAAAAGGCTCGGGCGCGGTGAAGATCACGCCGGCGCATGATTTCAACGATTTCGAGGTCGGACGGCGGCACAATCTGCCGCAGATCAGTGTGCTGGATCAGGAGGGCCGTCTGGCGCTCGTGGGCAACGAGGACTATTTGCGCGGATTGCCGGAAGGATCGAGTGAGCTTGCCGCGGAATTGCAGGGTGTCGATCGCTTCGCCGCCCGCAAGCGGATCGTGGCGCGGCTGGAAGAATTCGGTTTCCTGGAGAGGATCGAGCCCAACACCCATATGGTGCCGCACGGCGATCGATCCGGCGTCGTCATCGAACCCTATCTGACCGATCAATGGTACGTCGACGCCAAGACCATGGCGAAGCCCGCTATATCGGCGGTACGCAGCGGTGCGACCGCGTTCGTGCCCAGGAATTGGGAAAAAACTTATTTCGAATGGATGGAAAACATTCAGCCCTGGTGTATCTCGCGCCAGCTCTGGTGGGGTCATCAAATCCCCGCATGGTACGGGCCGGACGGCAAGGTATTCGTCGCCGAAACCGAAGCCGAAGCCGTCGGCAACGCGCTTGGTTATTACACCGAACAGGAAGTCATCACGCCGGAACAGGGCCGCGAGATGGCGCTCGATCCCGCCAAGCGGGAGGGCTTCATCACCCGTGACGAGGATGTCCTGGACACCTGGTTTTCCTCAGCGCTGTGGCCATTCTCGACGCTGGGCTGGCCTGACGACGACACCGATGTGAAGCGCTATTATCCAACCGACGTGCTGGTCACCGGCTTCGATATTATCTTCTTCTGGGTCGCCCGCATGATGATGATGGGCCTTCACTTCATGAAGGAGGCGCCGTTTTCGACGGTCTACATCCACCGCCTGGTTCGTGATGAGAAGGGCGCGAAGATGTCGAAGTCGAAAGGCAACGTCATCGATCCGCTCGGCGTTATCGACCAATACGGCGCCGATGCGCTTCGCTTTGCGCTCGCGCGCGGGGCCGCCCAGGGACATGACATCAAGCTGTCCTCCCAGCACGTCGAAACCAACCGCAACTTCGCAACCAAGTTATGGAATGCCTGCCGCTTCGCGGAGATGAATGGCTGCGAGCTGTCGCCGGGATTCGACCCGGCGAAAGCCAAAGAGACGCTAAATCGCTGGATTGCGCACGAGACCGCGAGCGCCACCCGCGAGGTCACCGAGGCGATCGAAGGCTGCCGCTTCAATGATGCCGCGGCTGCGATCTATCGTTTTGTCTGGAACGTCTATTGCGACTGGTATCTTGAACTCGCCAAGCCAGTGCTGATCGGCGAGGACGGGCCCGCCAGGCTTGAAACCCGCGCCGCGGTGGCGTGGGCGCGCGACGAAATCCTCAAACTGCTGCACCCGTTCACGCCCTTCATCACCGAAGAACTCTGGGCAGTGACGGCCAAGCGCGAGGAGCTGCTGGCACTGACCCCATGGTCGCGCAAGGTCGGCGGGTTTACGCCGGAGCAACTGGCCTTGATGTCGGTCTCAAGCCCGGGTGAACAACTCGATTCCGCCGGTCCTCTTGGCGGTTGATGCCGCCGATTTCAGCGACCCTGCCGCCGAGGCCGAGATCGGCTGGGTGGTGGACCTCGTAACGGCTATTCGCTCGGTTCGCGCGGAAATGAACATTCCGCCGGCGACACTGACACCGCTGGTGCTCGCCGGCGCGTCCGCTGAAACAAAGGAGCGCGCGCAACGCTGGAACGACGTCGTCAAACGGATGGCCCGGCTTGCCGACATCTCCTTCGTCGATAGCGCGCCGGAAGGCGCGGTGCAATTGCTGGTACGCGGCGAGGTAGCCGCGTTACCGCTAAAGGGTGTGATCGATCTTTCGGCGGAGAAGGCAAGGCTCGACAAGGAATTGGCCAAGGCCGAAGCTGACATCAAGCGCGTCGATGCCAAGCTTGCCAACGAAAAATTCGTCGCCAATGCGCCTGAGGACATCGTCGAAGAAGAAAAGGAAAAGCGCGAGGCGGCGGTAATGCGAAAGGCGAAGATACTCGAAGCGCTGGAACGGCTGAAAAACGCCACGTAACGGAAATGATCAATGCTGGATCACGTTTCCATCACGGTATCGCTTGTCATCCCTGCGTGACGCTTGTTTCCGCAATCCTGCGATGCCGTTCAGATTGAACGTCGTGACGTTGCTGGCCGGACGAGCTGACCTCCGAAACAGCGACTGCAGGAGTCGACGTCGTTCCTGCAACGGCAGCGCACCGCGCCTGCCACAGCGTCGCGGCAAGCAGAAGATACGCCGCGGAGGTCCACAACGCCTGCCAGTTATCAAAACCCTCGTTGAAGGTGGCGTAGATGGCGGTGGCGGCGAACAGCCCTGCGAACACAGCCTCGGCGAGCGGGCGCGTGCCTGATTTCGGACGGTTGAGCAATGTCAGGGTCCAGAACGGCACCACCGCCATGGTCAGGCTGGCGAACGCGAAATCGCGCCAACGAGGATCGAACAGCAGGCCCAGCGCCGTTTCCGATGCGTTCAGCGTGGTTATGATCAATACGATTCCGAGAACGATTGGCGGGAGTGACCGGGTTCTGCCTTCGCGCGGGCCCGTTAACTCCAGAAATGTCGGCAGCGTGCGACCCGACATCAAGGCATTGGCGCACAACAAAGGCGACGCGATCGCGGCCGCCAGCAACGAACTCCAGCCGATCCAGCGACCGATGCCATAACTCTCGTAAAGCATTTTGTCGGCGGCCAGCCCAAGCAGGGCTCCAGCCGTGGTCGCGGAGATCCCGACGGCGACCCAGCAGGCCAGCCGGGGCGGTCTGGGTCTGGCTCTCGATGCCAACCCGGCGACGGCGAATACCAGGACAGCCAACACCATGCCGCTTCCGAGTTGCCACTTCCAGAACGGATGGTTGCTGATGGCGACGCCGGCCGGATATTTCAGCTTGCGATACACCCCGTCGAACAATCCCCAATTGCCGCCCACCGTTCCTTCCCATTCACGCTTCCACAGCGCGTCGTAAGCCTCGATCAGGTTGACGCGAAATTTCTCGCGCTGCGCCTGATCGAGGATCTCCGCGACAATACGGGCCTGGTTGGTGCGCGAGGGAAGGGCGCCTTCGCGCATCCGTCCGTTGCTTGGCCAGCCGGTCTCGCCGATCAGGATTTCCTTGCCGGGAAAGGCGGCGGCGACGCGTTTCTGAATGGCAACGACGTGCGCGGCCGCGTCTTCGGCCCGTATCGGAATGTCCTCCCAATAGGGCAGCACATGGATGGTAACGAAATCGACGTCGGCGGCGACCTCCCGGTAGCGCAGCCAATATTCCCAGACATCGGCATAGGTCACCGGAATTTTCGTGCGTGCCTTGACCGAGCGGATGGTTTCCCGAAGATCGGAAGCGGTCATATCGCCGCGCAACAACACCTCGTTGCCAACGATGATCGCCTTAACCGTGTCGGGATAGGCCTCGGCCAGCGAGATCGCGGTGTCGGCCAGCATGGCATTTTTTCGTTTTTCGTTTCCGATCCAAACTCCGAGCAGAACTTTCAATCCGACCTTGGAGGCGAGTTCGGGCACCTTGTCCAACCCATTGTCGACCGAATAGGTGCGCACACATTGGGAAACCTTGGCAAGATCGATCAGATCCTCCTCGATCTGTTGCGGGCTGACGATCAATGCCGAATTCAGCGGTGTCTGATCGCCCCGGAATGGCGCATATGACACGCAATACAGCTTTGCCGCGGGATCGATCGGCGCGCGCACCAGCGCGACCGGCGTGGCCAACCACCACCAGACCGCGGCAATAGTAGTGAGGGTTATCAGGAGGAGCGCCGCCGGCGCGCGAAAGGCAATTGGTTCTGTCCTCCGGGAAACTTGTCGATTATGGTCGTGCGGTCCAGGTAGTCAGGTCGAAACGCAAGGCGAGCGGCCAGTGCGGCAGGTAGGCTGCGTTTTGATAGCAAATTTGTCTCGGTCCCAACAAGTGAAGTGATGCCGTTCAACAAGATTTCCCGACGCCATTTTGCCAGGATCGCAGGATGGTCTGCTCTCGGAATATCGACCAAATCCGCCGAGTCGAATGAAGTCGGTTCGAGCCAGACTGACAAGCTCCCCAATGCGAGCCTTGGGGCCAGCTTCCCGAGCAACTTTCTGTGGGGAACGGCGACATCAGCCTATCAGATCGAGGGCGCCGTCAGCGAAGACGGACGCGGCGCATCGATTTGGGATCGCTATGCTCACACGCGCGGCAAGATTCTGGATCAAAGCAGCGCCGACGTCGCCAACGACCATTATCATCGGTACAAGGAGGATGTTCAGTTAATCAAGGCCATGGGCGTAAAGGCCTATCGGTTCTCGATTGCGTGGCCGCGCATTTTCCCCGAAGGCACAGGTGCGGCGAACCCGAAGGGCCTCGATTTCTACAACCGGCTTCTGGACGAGCTGCTGGCGAACGGCATCGAGCCGTTTGCAACCTTGTATCATTGGGACTTGCCCCAGGCGCTTCAGGATCGTGTCGGCGGCTGGGCGTCGCGTGACACCTCCAAGGCATTTGCGGATTATGCCGCTTATGTCGCCGAGCGTTTAAGCGACCGGGTCAAGCATATTTTCACGATCAACGAGTGCTCCCGATTTGTTTATTCCGGTTATGGCACGGGCCTGGACGCGCCGGGTCTCAAATTGCCCCAGCCAGAGTTGAACCAGGTTCTTCACCATGTCGCGTTGGGGCACGGTCTGGCGGTGCAAGCGGTGCGGGCGCATGGACGAACCGGGACCAAGGTCGGTCCGGCAGAGAACCTGGTGGTGTGTGTGCCGGCGATCGAAACCGCCGCCAACATACGGGCCGCGGAGAACGCCACGCGCGAACTCAATGCCGGCTATCTGACCGTGATGCTGGAGGGAAAGTACACCGATGCATTTCTGGCCTATGCCGGCAAGAACGCGCCGAAATACACCGCCGAGGATCTGCGCATCATTTCATCGCCGGTCGATTTTGTCGGGCTCAATGTTTACATCCCGAACCATTACGTCGTCGCGGCCGATAACCCGAACGGCTTTGCCCTGGTGCCGTTTCCCGCAACGTTTCCACATATGGATTCGGCCTGGCTCAAGGTCGCGCCGGAAGCGATGTACTGGGCGCCGCGCCACGTCGCAAAACTCTGGAACGTGAAGTCGATCTACATCACCGAAAACGGAGCGTCGGCGACCGACGAGATTGCCGCCGATGGCAATATCTACGACGTCGATCGGATCATGTATCTGCGCAACTACCTGACCCAGTTGCAGCGCGCGACATCCGAGGGCGTGCCGGTGCGCGGATATTTCCTGTGGAGCCTGATGGATAATTTTGAATGGGTCGATGGCTATGAAAAACGCTTCGGGCTCTACCGGGTCGACTTCAACACCCAGCGCCGTACCCCAAAGCTGAGCGCGTCGTTCTATCGCGAGATTATTCAGCGGAACATGGTGGTTTGAGGCGGGCGGTCCGCGGGCACTATCGGAGTGCGGCATTAAGTGCACTGTCACCGTAACTCCCGTAACTCAAAATTGATCGACAAATTCTCGGCCAAGTCGTCCCTGCGAACGCAGGGACCCATCACCTCTGGCACGGCTGGTTGCAAAAGACTTCCGCTTCATTGCCGAAAACGCAATTCCTCGCCGTATGGGTCCCTGCGTTCGCAGGGACGACAGCAGAGGTTGCATTCGCGCGCACCATGATTCACGCCGGCGGTCAAAACGGCTTCGAGAGAAATTTCGAGCCTTTCAGTCCGTATCGCCAGGGCAGTTCGACCGCCTTGGTGAGGCCGATCCGGATCCCGGTGGCGATTTCGGGCTTGGTGGTGCGCGCATGCAAGGCGAAGGGCGGGGCATCGAGCGCCAAGCCATTGTGCGCGTGGGTAATGGCGAGGGCTTCCGTCAGCCTGCCGGGACCGGAGCAGAGCAATCGCTCGTCCTTCAATCCCCGGCGACGCGCCATGGCGGGAATGCCGTGGGTCGGCTGCAAGGCGCGGATCAATACCGCGCTGGCCGAGCCTTCCTTCTCGCAGACAAAGTTGACGCACCAGTGAATGCCGTAGGAGCGATAGACATAGACGAAGCCCGGCGGGCCGAACATCACCAAGTTGCGCGGCGTCGGCCCGTTGAACGAATGCGCGGCCGGTTCGGTGTGATGGTAGGCCTCAAGCTCGACAATGATACCGCCGACGCCGTTCACCAGCATGGTCGCGCCAATCAGGTCGGGCGCGACCTCATGCACGCTGCGGGCAAAGAACGCGCGCTTGAGCGCTTTGCCCAAACGAGGGGGAGTTTGATTCGTGGATGCGATGCTTTGAGCCATTCAGCGAGGGCCAGAGGAGCGAAAATGCGTGAAAATGGGCAATATGCCAAAGCGCGCGGGCTCACAAGCCGGCGGTTGCGCTTCGCGGTCAAGCGGATTAGCTAGAGGCATCTGTTAGAACGGACACTTGCATGGTCGTCGTCGTCGATACCGTTTCAGCCACGCCGTTGCGCCCCCGTCACCCGGAGAAAGTGAACCGGCCGGACGCGTTGTCGCCGCCGAAACCGGACTGGATCAGGGTTCGCGCGCCGAATACGCGCGGCTATGCCGACACCCGCAAGATCGTCAAGGAAAACGGCCTCGTCACGGTGTGCGAGGAGGCGGGCTGCCCGAACATCGGCGAATGCTGGGACAAGAAGCACGCCACCTTCATGATTATGGGCGACACCTGCACCCGCGCCTGCGCCTTCTGCAACGTCAAGACCGGCATGCCGGGTGAGCTCGATGTCGCTGGAGCCGGCGCATGTCGCGGAAGCCACCTTCAAGCTCGGCCTGGCCCATATTGTGATTACCTCGGTGGATCGCGACGATCTTGCCGACGGCGGCGCCGAACACTTCGCGCAAACCATTCGCGCGATCCGCGCCCGCTGCCCGACCACGACCATCGAGATCCTGACGCCGGATTTTCTGCGCAAGCAAGGCGCGCTTGAGGTGGTGGTGGCGGCGAAGCCCGACGTCTTCAATCACAATCTGGAAACGGTGCCGTCGCACTATCTCACGGTGCGCCCGGGCGCGCGTTATTTCCATTCGATCCGGCTGCTGCAACGGGTGAAGGAAATCGACCCCACCATCTTCACCAAATCCGGAATCATGGTCGGGCTCGGCGAAGAGCGCCACGAGGTGTTGCAGGTGATGGACGATCTGCGCTCGGCGGACGTCGACTTTCTCACCATCGGGCAATATCTGCAGCCGACCCGCAAACATCACGCCGTGATGCGATATGTGCCGCCGGATGAATTCGCAGGCTACGAGAAGCTGGCCTATGCCAAGGGCTTTCTGATGGTATCCGCCAGCCCCTTGACCCGCTCATCGCATCACGCCGGCGATGATTTCGCCAGAATGCGGGCGGCGCGCGCCGCGATTTCCGGCTGAGCAGTCAGGCAAATGCCGAAATTCTCCAGCAAGCGCCGGGTTCAGCACAGCGCGGCCCAGATGTTCGATCTTGTCGCTGACGTCGAGCGCTACCCCGAATTCGTGCCGCTCTGCCGGTCGCTGAAAATACGGCAACGCACGCCCAAACCCGACGGCACCGAAATCGTCGTCGCCGATATGACGGTCGCGTTCAAGCTGGTGCGCGAGGGGTTCACCAGCCGGGTCACGCTCGACCGACCCAACCTGAAAATTCTCGTCGAGTATCTGGAAGGGCCGTTCAGCAACCTCGAGAACCGCTGGTCGTTCGAGCCGAAGTCGGACGGCGCCTGCGACGTCGGTTTTTTCCTCGCCTATGAGTTCAAGAGCCGGATGCTGGCGATGCTGATGGGGGCGATGTTCGACACCGCGTTTCAGCGATTTGCCGCGGCGTTCGAAAAACGCGCCGATGCGGTTTATGGAACGGCAGGCGCGTCGAGCAAGACACCATCCTGAGCGTTCCTATCACGAACGCGGCGGTCGGCGCCGCTTGGCGACGTTGCGCCGCGACGTCCGGGCTGCGCGCGGCCTTGACCGGCTGCTGGCTTGGCGGCGCGGCTTGGCCGGCACTTGCGGGCCGCGGGCCAGCTCCATGAGCATTCGTAGCGCCTCGACAACCGAACGCTGGCGCACGGTGCTGCGGCCGATCGCGCCGAAGCGACATTCGCGGTGTAAAATTCTGCCGTCGCGGGCAGCGACGGCGAAATGGACCAGGCCCACCGGCTTGCCCGGCGTGGCGCCGCCGGGGCCGGCGATACCGGTAATGGAGACGGCAAGATCGACGCCAGCTTTTTCCAGCGCGCCGATCGCCATCGCGGTGGCGGTTTCCTTGCTGACCGCGCCGAATGTCGCAAGCGTTGCTGGCTTGACACCGAGCATCGCGCGCTTGGCGTCATTGGAATAAGTGACAAAGCCGCGGTCGATCACGTCGGACGAGCCGGGAATGTCCGTCAACGCGCCGGCCACCAGACCGCCGGTGCAGGATTTCGCGGTTGCGATGGTGAGTTTGCGCATCCGGCAAAGATCGAGCAGCGAGCGGGAAAGGGCGCGGGCGTCGCTGCCGCTCATTTCAGTCGCTCCCAACCTTGTCGTCGCAGCTCTTGTCGTCCCAAGGCAAACGTATGGTGGCGCTCGCCATGGCCGCGATGCCTTCCTCCCGGCCGGTAAATCCGAGCCGTTCGCTGGTGGTGGCCTTTACGGCCACGCGGGAGAGGTGAAGACCCGTGATCTCGGCGATGCGGGCGCGCATGGCGTCACGGAGGGGACCGACCTTCGGCCGCTCGCAAATCAGGGTCACATCGAGATGGGCGATGCGTCCGCCGCGCGCGGTCACGCGATCGACGGCATATTTCAGGAATCGGTCCGACGCCGCGCCCTTCCATTGCGGATCGCTCGGCGGGAAATGCGAGCCTATGTCGCCGTCCGCCAGCGCGCCGAGGATGGCGTCGACCAGCGCGTGCAGGCCAACATCGCCGTCGGAATGAGCCAGAAAGCCGCGACTGTGCGGCACGCGAACGCCACAAATCATCACGTGGTCACCGTCGCCGAAGGCGTGAACGTCATAGCCGTTTCCGGTTCTGACATCGCCAAGCATGGCGCCAAGACGGGCTTCCTCGCGAACGAAATCTTCCGGCGTCGTCAGTTTCATGTTCGCAGGGTCACCTTCAAAAGTTGCCACCGTCAATCCCGCCCATTCAGCAAGTGCGGCGTCATCGGTAAAATCGCTGCGGCCATCGCGTGCCGCGCGGCGATGGGCGTCGAGAATGACATCGAACCGGAAAGCTTGCGGCGTTTGCGCGATTCGCAACCGGGACCGCTCCGGCGTCGCCTCGACGTTTCCGGTCGCGTCGATCAGCTTGATCGTGTCCGTGACCGGTATCGCAGGAACGGCGGCGCCTGTAAGCGACGCTGCCGCGATCGCGCGCGAAATCAGCGCTGCCGTAGCGAATGGCCGTGCCGCATCGTGAATAAGGACGACGTCTGGCTTCAGGTCGGCAAGCGCCTCAAGCCCGGCGTGCACCGAAGCCTGGCGCGTGGCCCCGCCATTTGCGGGGGCGGCGTGGCGCAGTTCGCTGACGGCCGTGTTGAACATCGCCATATCATCGGGATTCAAAACCGGTTGCACGGCGAAAATTTGCGGATGGCGGCAAAACGGCTCCATCGCTCTAAAGATTACCGTTTGTCCGCCGATCGAGCGGTATTGCTTCGGTCCCCCCGAGCCGGCACGCAGTCCGCGTCCGGCTGCGACAATGATAGCTGCAGTCCGCTCTGGTTTCGGCATTAGGCTCAATAACTGATGATTCTGGGTTGATAGCAGGGTGCGTTAGTCTTCGCGCACTGCCCTTATCATGCAGACGCCCGAAAGCAGAACGATTCCCTATAGCTGTGGGAAAGGTATATTTTGCTGCACTGCACTTGCAAGATGCCTATAACTGTCTAAAGTGTAGGCATGGAGCTTGACTGCACAAGATTTGTGCTCAAAATATATCCCGGTAGTCGCGATGATGCGCCTGCCAGAAAAAGAGAAGCCCGTGACCGGCTCGGAATCTTCGTATCTTAAGCCGTTGAAAATAGGTGATATTCTGATCACCAACAGGGTCTTCCTGGCACCGATGTCGGGCGTTACCGATGCCCCGTTTCGGCGCTTGGCCGCGGCGCTCGGCGCCGGACTTGTCGTTTCCGAAATGACCGCGAGCAACGACCTCGTCAATGGCCGTCCCATGTCCCGGCTGCGATGTGAGGCGACCGGGATAGGTCCGCATGTCGTTCAGCTCGCAGGCTGTGAAGCCGAATGGATGGCCGAAGGGGCGCGCATCGCCGAAGCCGCCGGCGCCGATATCATCGACATCAATATGGGTTGTCCGGCGCGCCATGTAACGGGCGGCCAGTCCGGGTCGGCGTTGATGCGCGATCTCGATCACGCTCTGACATTGATCGAGGCGACGGTGGCCGCCGTGAAAGTACCGGTGACGCTGAAGATGCGGCTCGGTTGGGACGATCGCTCTCTCAACGCGCCAGAACTGGCGCGTCGCGCAGAAGCCGCAGGCGTAAAGCTGATTTCGGTGCATGGCCGCACGCGTTGCCAGTTCTACAAGGGCCAAGCCGATTGGAGCGCCGTACGCGCCGTCAGGGAAGCGATCGGTATTCCGCTCGTCGTCAACGGCGATATTACATCATTCGAAAAGGCGGTGACCGCGCTTGAAACTTCGGGCGCCGATGCTGTCATGGTCGGGCGCGGCGCGCAGGGACAACCGTGGTTGCCGGGCCAGATCGGCCGTCGGCTTGAGTCCGGTATAGCCGAATCCGCCCCATCCCTCGCCGACCAGCTCAAATATGTCCGCGCGCTCTATGATGACGTCTGCACGCATTATGGATTGCGCATCGGACTTCGCCATGCGCGCAAACACTTGGGCTGGGCGCTGGAGATCGCCGCGCAATGCAGCCGCGCGCCGGCGACGACGCTCAAAACCTGGCGACAAAGGGTTCTGACATCAGATGATCCGTACCGTGTGCACAGCTCTCTTCAAGATGCGTTCGAAGACTTTGCATGGAGCGCCGCCGCATGACTTCAGCCGCAGAAAACCGCCGGCCGGTGCCGTCCGATGGAGAGGCGATTCTGAACGCGTTGCCCAACCCGGTTCTGCTGGTGGCGCCCGACGGCAGGATCGTCGATGCCAACATGGCGGCGGAATCGTTCTTCGAGATTTCGGCTCAATTTTTGCGACGTCAGTCGCTCAAGGAACTGGTGCCGTTCGGCAGCCCGTTGCTGGCTCTGATCGATCAGGTCCGCTCAAGCGGCTCGCCGGTCAATGAATACAAGGTTGATCTGGGCACTCCGCGGATCGGCGGCGATCGTCAGGTGGATCTGCATGTCGCGCCGCTCACGGAACGGCCCGGCCATATCGTGGTGATGCTGCAGGAGCGCACCATCGCCGACAAGATGGATCGGCAATTGACGCATCGAAGCGCGGCGCGTTCGGTGATCGCGCTGGCGGCGATGCTGGCACATGAAATCAAGAACCCATTGTCGGGCATCCGTGGCGCGGCGCAGCTGCTTGAGCAGGCAGCCTCGTCGGAAGATCGCATGCTGACACGGTTGATCTGCGATGAGGCGGACCGCATCGTCACGCTGGTCGACCGCATGGAAGTGTTCGGCGACGATCGTCCGGTGGCGCGCGGCCCGGTCAACATTCATTCGGTACTCGATCACGTCAAACGGCTCGCGCAATCAGGTTTTGCCCGCAATATCCGGTTCGTCGAAGAATACGATCCGTCGTTGCCGCCGGTGCTGGCCAATCAGGACCAGCTGATTCAAGTATTTCTGAATCTGGTCAAGAACGCCGCCGAAGCCGTGGTCGATCTCGGCAGCGACGCTGAAATTCAACTCACCACCGCGTTCCGTCCAGGCGTTCGCCTGTCGGTGCCGGGGAAGAAGTCACGGGTGTCGTTGCCGCTCGAATTTTGCGTCAAGGACAATGGTCCCGGAGTTCCGGAAGATTTGCTTCCGAATCTGTTCGATCCGTTCGTCACGACAAAGCAGACCGGCAGCGGGCTGGGTCTCGCGCTGGTCGCCAAGATCGTCGGCGATCACGGGGGCATTATCGAATGCGAATCCCAACCGCGTAAGACCACTTTCCGCGTCCTGCTGCCAATGTTCAATACCGCCAAACAGTTGGATCAAAGCAATCTCGATGACGTTTCGGGTACGTCGTCGCATGCCTCTAAGGTCACGAGATGAGGAATAACGATGCCCGCAGGTAGCATACTTGTCGCCGATGACGACACGGCCATCCGCACGGTTCTGAACCAGGCGCTCTCGCGCGCCGGATACGAGGTGCGACTGACGGGGAACGCGGCGACGTTGTGGCGCTGGGTTAGTCAGGGTGAGGGCGATCTGGTCATTACCGACGTGGTGATGCCCGACGAGAACGCGTTCGATCTGTTGCCGCGGATCAAAAAGATGCGGCCCAATCTTCCGGTCATCGTGATGAGCGCGCAGAACACCTTCATGACGGCGATCCGCGCGTCCGAACGTGGCGCCTATGAGTATCTGCCCAAGCCGTTCGACCTGAAGGAGTTGATCGCGATCGTCGGCCGTGCCCTGGCGGAGCCGAAGGAGCGGGCGGCCCATCATCCCGACGAAGCGGAATTCGACTCCATCCCCCTGGTCGGCCGGTCGCCGGCGATGCAGGAGATCTACCGGGTGCTGGCGCGCCTGATGCAGACCGACCTCACCGTCATGATCTCCGGGGAGTCCGGCACTGGCAAGGAGCTCGTCGCGCGCGCGTTGCATGATTATGGCAAGCGGCGCAACGGTCCCTTCGTCGCCGTCAATATGGCGGCGATCCCCCGCGATCTCATCGAATCTGAATTGTTCGGCCATGAGCGCGGCGCGTTTACCGGCGCCAACACCCGCGCATCCGGCCGGTTCGAACAGGCCGAGGGAGGGACGCTGTTTCTCGACGAAATCGGTGACATGCCGATGGAAGCACAGACCCGTTTGTTGCGTGTGCTGCAACAAGGCGAATACACCACTGTGGGCGGCCGAACGCCGATCAAGACCGACGTGCGCATCGTTGCCGCGAGCAACAAGGATCTGCGGATCCTCATTCAACAGGGTTTGTTCCGTGAGGACTTGTTCTTCCGCTTGAATGTCGTGCCATTACGCTTGCCGCCGTTGCGTGAGCGGATCGAGGATTTGCCTGACCTGATCAGGCACTTTTTCGCGCTGGCCGAGAAGGACGGCCTGCCGCCGAAGAAGCTTGATACGCTGGCGTTGGAGCGCATGAAACAGCATCGCTGGCCGGGCAATGTGCGCGAACTGGAAAACCTCGCACGTCGGCTCGCGGCCTTGTATCCGCAGGACGTAATCACCGGCTCCGTCATCGATGGCGAACTGGCGCCGCCCGCTGTTACGTCAGGCGGCAGCGCTCAACACGGCATCGACAATCTCGGCGGCGCGGTCGAAGCCTATCTGTCATCGCATTTCTCAGGTTTCCCGAACGGCGTGCCGCCGCCCGGCCTCTATCACCGGATTCTGAGGGAAATCGAAGTACCCTTGCTTACCGCTGCCCTGGCAGCCACCCGGGGCAATCAAATCCGGGCCGCCGACTTGCTGGGCCTCAATCGCAACACGCTGCGGAAGAAGATTCGCGATCTGGACATTCAAGTCTACCGGAGCGGCAGTTAGGGTGTCTTGAACAGGGCCTGCTCTGTCGTTGATTCGGGTGAATGTTGCTGGGCGCCAATAAAGCGTCTCGCGCCACCAGGTTCTTGCTCGTCAAAAGCCGTGAAACGGCTCGGCATTGACGATCCCCGGCCCGAATACGCGCCGCGGAATTGTCGCAATTCGGCAACATTGTGATATGAAAGCATCAGTCTGCCGCCAATGTTAATCTGGTGAGCGGAAGGGCCCTCAGCTTACCTTTGCCGAAATGACCAGCGCAGAAACCTCGGCTCCAACGTTCGATCCATCGTTCGCCGAACCCAGGGGAGGGTTCCTGAGGAGGCTGTTGGCGCCGTTTGCGGTCGGCCTGGCGCTGCTATCGACCTTCCTCACCTTCGTCGTGCTGACCGGTCTCACCCGAATCCAGCCGACACCCGAGGTTGTCGTTTCTTTCCTTTTGATCAATACCGCGACCATCCTGCTGCTGGTCGGTATCATTGTTCGAGAAGTCTGGCAGGTGGTGCAGGCCCGTCGGCGCGGCCGGGCAGCGGCGCGGCTGCATGTTCAGATCGTCAGCCTGTTTTCGGTGATCGCGGTATTACCAGCGGTGCTGGTCGCCATCGTCGCCAATGTCACCATCGATCGCGGATTCGATCGGCTGTTTTCGGGCCCGACGCGCGAGGTGATACAGAACTCGGTGATCATCGCGCGCGCGTATATGCAGGAACACGCCCAGCTCATTCGTGGCGACATTCTGGGAATGGCCAACGATCTTAATCACGCCCGGCCATTGTTCGACCAGGACCGCAGAACATTTCTTGAGCTTCTCACCGCAAGCGCTGCCTCTCGCGACCTTCCGGGCGCGATGCTGATCGACAAGGACGACAATATTCTGGAGAAGGCGCAAACCGGCACCCGACTGGCCTTTGCGCCGCCGCCGGTGGAATTCCTCAATAACGTCAAGGAAACCGAGCCTGAGATCGCGGTGTTGCCGGAGGAAAATTACGTCGGGGCCGTGATCCGGCTCAGGGCGTTCAGCGACACCTTCCTGTATGTGGCGCGGCTGCTCGATCCACGCGTGGTCGCGCAACTCAAGCAAACGGAGGCGAGTGCCGCCGAGTATGCTGAAATTAAATCGCGCCGGCTCGGCATTCAGGTGAATTTCGCGTTGATGTTCACAGTGATTGCCCTCACGATTTTGACGGCCTCTATTCTGATCGGGTTGAACTTCGCCAACTGGCTGGTCGCCCCGATACGTCGTCTGATGAGCGCCGCCAATCTCGTTTCGACCGGCGACCTGCACGTCCAGGTACCTGTCCACCGCTCGGAAGGCGATCTCGCGCAGCTCGGCGAGACATTCAACAAGATGACGACCGAGTTGCGTACCCAGCGTGACGAACTGGTAAGCGCAAGCGATCTTATCGACAGCCGGCGCCGCTTCATCGAGGCGGTATTGTCGTCGGCAAGCGCAGGCATCATCGGCGTCGATGCTTCCGGCAGCGTTGGCATTCTCAATCGATCGGCCGAAAAGCTGATCGGTCATGCGGAATCGGAAACGCTGGGTCATCCGTTGTCGGACGTATTGCCTGAACTCGATGACATGATGAAAACCGCGCGGGAGGGCACGCAGCGGCTGGTGCAGGGCCAGATCACCATCAGCCGCGACGGCCACGAACGCAATCTTTCGGTTCGTGTCAGCGCCGAGCAGACCAGCCAGTCGCGCGACAGCTACATTATCACGCTTGACGACATTACCGAGCTGGTTTCCGCGCAGCGAACCTCGGCGTGGGCGGACGTCGCGCGTCGCATCGCGCACGAAATCAAGAATCCGCTGACGCCGATCCAGCTTTCGGCCGAGCGCATTCGACGCAAGTTTGGCAAGGTCATCACCGAAGACAAGGCCATTTTCGAGCAATGCACGGACACCATTGTGCGGCAGGTCGATGACATCAGGCGGATGGTCGATGAGTTCTCGCGTTTCGCGCGGATGCCAAAGCCGGTGATCGAAGGCGAGGACGTCGCCGACACGGTGCGTCAGGCCGTGTTCCTGATGCGGGTCGGGCATCCTGACGTCGATATCGAAGCCGAGATCAAGGACGAGCCGTTGCGGGCGCAGTTCGACCGGCGGCTGATCTCGCAGGCGCTGACCAACATCATTAAGAACGCGACGGAAGCCATCGAGGCCGTTCCGGCCGACACGCTCGGGAAGGGCCACATTGATGTCATCGCAGCGCGCGACAACGACGACATCGTAATTGACGTCATCGATAACGGCATCGGTCTGCCAAAGGTGAGCAGGGCGCGTCTGTTGGAACCCTACGTCACGACCCGCGAAAAGGGCACCGGACTTGGTCTTGCGATCGTCGGACGCGTGCTGGAAGACCACGGCGGCCGGATCGAGCTCCACGATGCCGCGGATATTCGCCCGGACGCCCGGGGAGCCTGGATGCGATTGCGGTTTGCGATATCGGGCCAGGCACCGAAGCCCGAAGCGAAGGAGCCAGCTCCTGAAACAAAGCCACCGGAATCCGGAACCGTTGAACCGATTGACACGACTAACAATGAAACAAAAGCTGTAGTCGCAACAGGCAACTGACAAGACAGGCGTGACCCATGGCGAATGATATTTTGATTGTCGATGACGAGGCAGATATTCGGGATCTGGTCGCCGGCATTCTAGAGGACGAGGGTTTCACCACGCGGACCGCGCGCGACAGCAATTCGGCCCTGGCTGAAATCTCAAATCGCCGACCGCATTTGGTGTTTCTCGACATCTGGCTTCAGGGCAGCAAGCTTGATGGTTTGCAATTGCTGGAACAGGTGAAGCGGGACCACGCCGAGGTGCCCGTGGTGATGATCTCCGGCCACGGCAATATCGAAACTGCGGTCGCTGCGATCAAGCGCGGGGCCTATGACTTCATCGAAAAACCGTTCAAGTCCGACCGGCTCATTCTGGTGGCGACGCGGGCGCTGGAAACGTCGCGCCTCAAACGCGAGGTAAAGGAACTCAAGCAACTTGCACCGGCCGCGAGCGTGCTGACCGGACGCTCCGCCTGCATGAATCAACTGCGCCAGACCATTGAGCGGGCTGCCAAGGCCAACAGCCAAATCCTGATCGTTGGCCCCTCAGGCGCCGGCAAGGAATTGGCGGCGCGCACACTGCATAACACGTCAAGTCGTGCGGAGGGACCATTCGTCGTCATCAACGCCGCGGCGATTACTCCGGAGCGCATGGAAGTCGAGCTGTTCGGTATCGAGCAATCCAATGGTGAGCAGCAACGCAAGGCGGGTGCGCTGGAAGAAGCGCATGGCGGCACCCTGTTCATCGATGAAATCAGCGACATGCCGCGCGAAACCCAGAACAAGATTTTGCGGGTGCTGGTCGATCAGACCTTCCAGCGGTCAGGAGGTACCGCCAAGGTCAACGTCGACGTCCGCATCATTTCCTCGACGGCACGCAATCTGGAAGAGGAGATCGCCGAAGGTCGGTTCCGCGAAGATCTCTACCATCGGCTTTCGGTGGTACCGATCCGCGTGCCGCCGCTTTCGGAGCGCCGCGAGGACATTCCGGAACTGATCGATTATTTCATGGATCAGATATCGGTGGCGACCGGCTTGCCGAAACGCCAAATCGGCCAGGATGCGATGGCGGTATTGCAATCCCATGTCTGGCCTGGAAACGTCCGGCAGCTTCGTAACAATGTCGAGCGTGTCATGATCCTCGCTGGCGGCGGTCCGGAAGTGATCATCACCGCCGATATGTTGCCGCAGGATGTGGGCTCAATGGTGCCGGCAATGCCGACAAGCAACAATGGCGAGCATATTATGGGACTGCCGCTTCGCGAGGCGCGGGAAGTGTTCGAGCGCGACTATCTGATAGCCCAAATCAGCCGCTTCTCCGGCAATATTTCTCGGACAGCCGAATTCGTCGGTATGGAGCGTTCGGCGCTACATCGCAAGCTCAAGGCGCTCGGCGTCGGCTGAAGGCGGTCAGACGAAAACATCCATGCAAATGCTTGGGAATTTTCAGCTCTTTCCGCGCTTTTCTCGTGAAATGCCGTGTGTTTAGCGCGGCTGACACGCAAACTTGCTTGCCTAAAAACCAAGCCTGCCTTCTAATCAATCCGCCAAGCTTCCCGGAGGGGGATCTCAAGGGAAGCTGGCGGCTAGGTAGGCTCCTTCAGAGAGCTGCGTCTGGTTCAATAAAAAGAAGCAACAAGACTGCGGGACAAAAACAATGGCGGCAGACCGCGCACAAAATCTACAGGACACCTTCCTCAATCACGTTCGCAAAACGAAAACTCCACTGACGATCTTTCTGGTCAACGGGGTTAAGCTGCAAGGGATTGTCACCTGGTTCGACAATTTCTGTCTGCTGCTCCGGCGCGACGGTCATTCGCAGCTTGTCTACAAGCACGCGATTTCGACCATCATGCCCGGCGCACCAATCCAACTGTTCGAAGGCGGCGAGGATGCTCCGGCTTGAGAGTGACCTGATTGGAACCCCGAAATCTTGAAGGGGGCGCCGACCGCCCGCGGTCGGTAAAGCGCAAAGCAACCGGGCGGGTGATCGTCATCGGCCCCTATTTACGGATGCGCCGCGGTGATCCCGAGGCGCAAACGGATCATCGTGCCATGCGCGGTTCCGAGGCACGGCTTGAGGAAGCCGTGGGCTTGGCGCGCGCCATCGATCTGACCATCGCGGACGCCCTGATAGCGCCGGTCAGCCAGATCAGGCCCGCGACATATCTCGGCAAAGGAAAGGTCGAGGAGATCGTCGGGCTCATTACCGGACACGAAATCGAACTTGTTGTGATGGATTGCGCATTGTCGCCGATCCAGCAGCGCAATCTCGAGAAAGCCTGGAACACCAAGGTGCTCGATCGCACCGGCCTCATTCTGGAAATCTTCGGCCGTCGCGCCAAGACCAAGGAAGGCGCGTTGCAGGTTGAGCTCGCGCATTTGAACTATCAGCGCAGCCGCCTGGTGCGATCGTGGACCCATCTGGAACGCCAGCGCGGCGGCTTCGGATTCATGGGGGGGCCCGGCGAAACCCAAATTGAAGCGGACCGCCGTCTGATCGGCGAGCGCATCACGCGGCTCGAGAACGAAATCAAGAAAGTCCAGGCGACGCGGCGGTTGCATCGCGCCGGCCGGCAGCGGGTGCCATATCGCGTAGTGGCGCTGGTCGGCTACACCAATGCCGGAAAGTCGACGCTGTTCAATCGCCTGACCCGTGCCGACGTGCAGGCCGCCGACATGCTGTTTGCGACGCTCGATCCGACGTTGCGCGCGCTGAGCCTGCCGCATGGCGGAAAGGCGATGCTGTCGGACACCGTCGGGTTCATATCCAGCCTGCCGACGCAACTGGTTGCGGCGTTTCGTGCAACATTGGAAGAAGTGCTGGAAGCCGACGTCATCCTCCACATTCGCGACATCTCGCATGAGGATGCCGATGCGCAGCAGCGCGACGTCGATACCGTGTTGCGCCAGCTTGGGATCGACCCCGACGCCGGGCAGCGCATTCTCGAAGTCTGGAACAAGATCGATCGCTTCTCGTCCGAAGAGCGTGAAAACCTTGGAAATATCGCCGCCCGCCGGCCGCCCGAGCGGCCGTGTTTCCTGGTCTCGGCCGAAACCGGGGAGGGGGTTGATGCGCTGTTGGCAGCGATCGAAGAGCGGTTGGCGGCAACCCGCATGACGCTGGATCTGTCGATCGACGCCGCCGACGGCGCTGGCATCAGCTGGCTGCATCGCAATTCGGAAATCCTCAACAAGGAGTTTCACGACGGCCGCTACGCCATGACCGTGCGCGTCGACGAAACCAAACGCGACATCGTCGTTCACCGTTTCGACGCCGTCCCGCATCCGGTGTGACTAACTGCTATTGTCCACGCGCAGACAATCAGCGTGGAGCATTCTTCTCTTTGCGCTTGGCTTCATTCCAGAGCGCATCCATTTCGGTCAGTGAGGCGTTCTCCAACGAGCCCCCCTGCGCTTCGAGCGTTTGCTCAATGTAACCAAAGCGACGTTCGAATTTGGCGTTGGTGCCTCGTAGCGCCGTATCGGGATCGACGCCGACATGCCGCGCCAGATTGACCAATGCGAACAGGAGATCACCGGTTTCGTCGGCGAGTTCATCGGCGTCGGCACGATCGAGTGCCGCCTCGATCTCGTCGGCTTCCTCGCGGATTTTGCGCAACACGGCGCGCGGATCATTCCAGTCGAAACCGACACTTGAGGCTTTGCGCTGCAATTCCATCGCGCGCGTCAGCGCCGGTTGTCCGGCCTTCACGCCGGACAGCAGCGACTTGCGCGTGATTTGTTCTGTTGGTCGTCGCGCCGCGCGTTCGGCCTTCTCTTCGGCCTTGATGCGATCCCACGCGCCTTTCACATCCGACGTTGTCAATCGCTCATCCTTGCCGGCGAAGACATGCGGGTGGCGTCGGATCATCTTGAGTGTGATCGCCGCGACTACGTCACCGAATGAAAATGCGTGCTGCTCCTCCGCCATGCGGGCGTGAAATACCACCTGCAGCAGGAGATCGCCGAGTTCGTCGCACAAATCATCGAGATCGCCGCGCGCGATGGCATCGGCGACTTCATAGGCTTCCTCGATGGTGTAGGGCGCGATGCTGGCAAAGCTCTGTTCGAGGTCCCAAGGGCAGCCGCTGCCGGGCGTTCGCAGCGTCGCCATGATCTCGAGCAGGCGTGAAATATCGCGGGAAGGGGTCATGGTACACCGTAGCGTCAGGTTATGAGCCTGTATGCCGCAAGATGCGCACCTATCCCAGCGAAACGAGTCCGGGCCGGGAACGATTTCCACCGGTTGGCCATGCGGATCGATGAATGCTATGGGCATGGCATGAGCGATCAACGACTGACCGGGACAGCCCTGGTGCTGTTTTCGGGCGGACAGGATTCCGCCACTTGCCTCGCCTGGACGCTGGAGCGCTTTGCGCGCGTCGAAATGCTCGGCTTCAATTATGGGCAGCGTCACGCCATCGAGCTTGCGTGCCGCGAGGGCCTGCTGGCAGGTTTGAAATCGCTGCGGGTCGATTGGGCCGCGAAACTCGGCGACAGCCACACCCTGGACATTCCAACGCTGGCCACGATCTCCGACACGGCGCTGACGCGCGATGTCGCGATTGCGATGGGCGAAGACGGCCTCCCCAACACCTTCGTGCCTGGCCGCAATCTGGTGTTTCTGACGTTCGCGGCAGCGCTGGCATATCGGCGCGGTATCCGGCACATCATCGGCGGCATGTGCGAGACCGATTATTCCGGTTATCCGGATTGCCGTGACGAGACCATCAAGGCGCTGCAGACCGCGCTCAATCTCGGGATGAACAAGCGGTTCGAATTGCACACGCCACTGATGTGGTTGGACAAGGCCAGCACCTGGAAGCTGGCGAACGAACTTGGTGGGGCAGGGCTGGTTGACCTCATTCGCGAGCATTCCCACACCTGCTATCTCGGTGAACGCGGCGCCCGGCATGCCTGGGGTTATGGCTGCGGTGAATGTCCAGCCTGCGCGCTACGCGCCAAGGGCTGGCGAGAGTATGTGGGCCAGCAGACAGGCCGGGATTAAGGCAGCGATCTGTGTTCGCCGAGGGCGGCGCCATCGGCGAATCAGCCGGCAGCTCTTCGGAATGGGCGCGGCAGGGAAGCGCGATCTGCATCGTCCACACACCTTTTTTCTGTCCACAAACAACGCCGGCAAGTTTATAGCGAGGCATGATTTTGCGCCGATCTCGCTTTATTCATCAATTGCCTGTGGGCAACGACCGCTGGCTGATTGTTCATGCGATCAGCCAGACACGCTTGCCTGCCAATGGCGAGATCAGCGCTCTGCTGGAATATTTTGCCGAGCCGCGTTGTATTCCCGAAAACTACGACGCCATCATGGCTCTGTTTCCGCAAGCGCGGGATACGCTTACGAATTTGCGCGGGGTGGTCGAACGCACGGTACTGGACCTGCTGGCTCGGCAGATCCTGACTGAAAAGACACCCGAGGAAGAGTTGGCTGCGGTCGGCGCAGAACTTGCGCCCAGGCACGGGCGAGATCCGGCCGAAATCCTGGAACGCTACCAGCGCTCACTGAAAGAAGGAGCCGCGTCCTATTGGGCGGTCGGTGCCTCCTACGGCCTGAACGATTTCGGCGCCAAGGGCGAACCCCTCGACGTCATCCTGCTGGGCGACTGCGATATCCAGATGGAAGCCGACTTCATGCGCCGGGAAGCCGCGCGGCGCGGCATCGAATTGCGGGTGTCGGCAACATTTCCGGACGATATTCGTTTTGTCGGTGAGCGCCGGCATGACGCCGTCTTCATCGGCGCCTTGCGAGCCCGGCATCTGGTCGCCGAGGACATGGCAGATGGCCTCAACCCCCATGCCGCCTTCATCGCATTTGCCACGCAGCTTCTGACGCAATTGCGCGAAACGACATCGGCACCGATCCTGATCGATAATCTGCCAGAACCGACCGTGCAGCCCTTGGGGCTCGCCGAACGCGGCGTCAAGGGACATCGCACCCGATTCCGGCTGACCAACGTGGCGCTTGCCGAACTCGCGAACGCCATTCCTGGCGTCTACGTCATTGACGTCGCGGCCGCTCTCGCCGCAACAGGTTCCGAACGGATGCTCGACGACGGGCAGGTGGGATTTACCCATTTCGGCTCGCCGGGATGGATGCTGCAGCGGCCGGAAAGCGAAAAGGCCGCTGTCCACGGCACCTTTCCGGACATGGCTCCGCTGGCCCAGATGCTCGGTGGCGATCCCTATGGTCGCGAGGCCGTCATGGCGGAGAGGCATATCGATGCACTCGTCACCGTGACCGGGATCGGTCGCAAGAAATGCGTCATCCTCGACCTCGACGGCACGTTGTGGCCGGGAGTGCTGGCGGAGACCGGCAGCCCTTTTGCCTGGACCCCGGAAATCAGCGGTGCTTTCTCTTTCATCGGACTCTATTTCGGTCTGCACGAAGCGCTGCTGTGTCTGAAGAAGCGCGGCATCGTGCTGGCCTGCGTCAGCAAAAACGATGAAGCCACCGTCCGCGAACTCTGGAAATATCCTGAGCATCACCCCGCGCATCGCCTTTTGAAGCCTGACGATTTCGTGACGTGGCGGGTTAATTGGGACGATAAGGTCGGCAATATCCGCTCGATCGCCGAGGAGCTCGGCTTTGCGCTCGATAGCTTCCTGTTCATCGACGACAACCCGGTCGAACGCGACCGTGTCCGCCAGCGCCTGCCGGAGGTCGAAGTCTGGGGCGAGGACATGTTCGGCCTGAGGCGGCGGCTTCTCAACGATCCGCGTTTGCAGTTGCCGATCATCACAACGGAGGCGGCCTCGCGCAGCACGCTCGTCAAGGCGCAGCTTAAGCGGCAGCATCTGCGGGCAGAGACATCGGACGAGGCGCGCTATGTCGAATCACTGCAGATCCAGTGCCGGGTAGAATGTCTGACCTCGACTTCCGCGCGACTGGAAAGGGTCGAAGAACTGTTCCTGCGCACAACTCAATTCAACACCACCGGTCGGAAGTTTCCCGCGACTGAACTGACGGCATTGGCCGACAATTCGAACGGCCGTCTCTTTGCTCTGGACGTGTCAGATCGTTTCGGCAACCACGGCCTGGTAGGAGCCGCCGTCATCGCCGATGGGGAAATCCTAGGGTTGGTGTTGAGTTGCCGTGTGCTGGGAATGGGTATCGAGCACACGTTCATGCGTCGTATTCTCGATGAGCTCAAAGCCATCTCAGCCTCGGTGCACGGCCGAATAATTCCGACGTCGCGCAACATCCCCGTGCGCAATCTCTATCGCGATAGCGGCTTTACGGAAGACGAGCCGGGCCTTTGGCAAATCAGGTTCCAAAGCCTCAAGTAAAGTCTTCGGGCGTCAATTCGATCGGCAAGCCATGCGGCGTGCGGTCCGCGGCGTGGTCCCAGGCATCGCGATAGCGATGCAGCGTTTCGGAAGTGGCGACACCCTTTGCGGCGATCACCCGTTCCAGTGTTGCGAGCCAGTGCCGGTAGTAAGTTTCGCCATTGTCGGGATCGCCGCCTTGCTGGGCGCGTCCGATTTCATCCGCCAGCGCGGCCGCCCATTCTTTCCAGGTGAATAATCCTCGTCCGTGCAGGGCCAGCGCCATCGCAAAGGCCTGTGCCTCCCATGGTTCGCGAAACACCGGTCCGCCGTCATCGCGCGGTATACCGGGCAGGGCGTCGATAGCCTGCGCAGCAGCGTCCATTAGGCCGCCTCCAGATACGGCTCGAACGCGTCTATAGATATTTTTAATGTCGGATCGGCATCCGCCCCCCACAGTTCGACCGCATCGAATACGACGGTGTAGAGCCATTGCGGGTTTTCACCCAACTCCATCGCAGCCGAGTCGGGAAAAACATGGCAGCCGTGGTCACGCTCGACCACGCCAAAATGGCCCCGTGCATAGCGGGGCAACCTTGTATGCGTTGCCGGATGAATGTTCTTTGCACGCACGCGATCGCCGGGTTTGAATTTCGCCGGCGCGGGTGCTGCACGGCCAAATTTGCCGCGCACCATGATGCGCTCGACGTCACCAACGGTGATTTTGCCGTGTTTGAGCGGCTTTGCCGGTTCGATTGCATGGCCGGAAGCGATTTCACCGGCGGCAACATAGCCCTTGTCGATCAGCAGATCTTCAAGTCCGAGCAGCCACTTCCTGTAATATGAGCTACTGAGATAAACATCGGGCGGCAGCGTCTCCCGATAGAAACGGGATGTATCGATGTTGAATGCGCCTGCCGCACCCATCGCACGGACCATCGCTAATACGCGCGCCTCCCAGTCGGCATGAAATGTGGGCTCATTCTGCTCCGGCTCGACTTTGCCGAAGCCATCCATGCCGCCCATGTCGTGGACGCCGTTCATGACGGTGCGTCCGGCGTTTTGGCTAACCCGGTGCCAATCATCGAGTCGCGCGTGACCAGTTCGGCGAGCTGCTGCTCGCTCCAGCCGTCACTGTGCTCGGGGCGCATCGGCAGCACCAGGAAGCGGGTCTCTGCGGTCGAATCCCAAACGCGGATCTCGGTATTGCGCGGCAGGCTTACGCCAAAATCGGCGAGCACGCCGCGCGGGTCTTTGACGGCGCGGGAACGGTAGGGCGCGGCCTTGTACCAGACCGGCGGTAGCCCCAGCATTTCCCAGGGATAACACGAGCATAATGTACACACGATCATGTTGTGGCGCTGCGGCGTGTTCTCGACGGCGACGAGATGATCGCCGACCCGGCTGACGTGACCAAGCGTGCTCACGGCCTTGGTCGCGTCATCTAGCAAGGCGCGCTTAAAAGCCGGGTCGGACCAGGCTTTGGCCACCACTTGTGCGCCGTTATGGGGACCGATTTTCGTCTCATAGGCTTGAATGATGGCGTCGAGTGCGGCCGGATCGACATAGCCTTTTTCGGTCAGGATGGTTTCGAGTGCACGGACGCGCAGTTCGGTCTCGGACAGCTCCGAATGGTGGTGATTGTCATGATGATGGTCGTGATCATGTTCGGTCATGGGGTCGAGGATAGCCGCAATATTCTGTCGATGTCGAGGCACAGGACCTGTTACCATTTGGCTGATCATGCGGGCAGGGAGACATCGGGTTGGCGGATTTTGTGACCATTGAAAAGGGTCTCGGCCCGGAAGGCCGCATCGCCGTGGTGCGCTTCGATCGCGGTGACGGCATCAATGCGCTGTCGCCGGAAGCGCTGCGTCAACTCACCGCCGCGGCGCGCAGTTTCGAGGACGACAACGAAACCTCGGTCGTGGTGCTCACCGGCGGCGACAAGACATTCAGCGCCGGCTTTGACTTGAAGGACCCGGAGGGCCGGTCGCGTGGAACGATGGATCTCGGTTCGCTGCGCCGACATCTGAAACTGGGACCCCGGCTAACCCGGGCCTGGCAGGAAATGGAGCAGATTACGATCGGAGCCATTGAAGGCTTCTGCATCGGCGGCGGCGTGGCGCTGGCGGTGGCGCTCGACTTTCGTGTCATGGCCCGCGACGCCCATATGCGGGTGCCCGAGATAGGTCTTGGCATGAATATGAGCTGGCAGAGCGTTCCGCGCATGCTGCATTTGATGGGGCCGGCACGCACCAAACAGGCCGTAATCCTGGCCGACCAGCGCATCAGCGCAACCGAAGCGTATCAATGGGGTCTGGTGGAGGAGGTGGCCGATCCCGGCAACGCCTTCGATGCCGCAATGTCGCTGGCCGCCAAAGTCGCGGCCCAGCCGCCGCTGTCGGTGGCCATGACCAAGCTGACCGTCAATCGACTGGCGCACGCACTCGATGATCTCGCCAGCCATATGGACGTCGATCAATTCGCGTTGGCGAGCTTGACCGAGGATCACAAGGAGGGCGTCGCCGCGTTCCTCGGCCGGCGCAAGCCACGCTTCAAGGGTAGCTAAAGCGGACGGGAGCGGGTGCTCCCTGCGCGAGTGCCACGGTCATCCCAATGGTGTAAGTTGTTTGACGGTCGCGCGTTGGTTGCGATCCGTGCCGGTTTCGCGATCCAACGACCAAACATTAAAAGATCATATACAACATGTCGCATCGGTTCGGGCTTGCTAGGAAAGCCCTGCCGGGGCACCATGACGGCAAGACAAGCCAAACATCCAGGCAAACTGGAAAATGGTCGGGGAGGCGCGTTGCCATGGCGTTGGATGCATCGGCTGACGGTGAGCGTGGGACCGTCGGCAGTCTGCTTGGACAATTGCTGAAGAAGCCGTCGCAGGAACAGATCGTGCTGCTCATCACGATCGCGCTGCTCGTTGTGTTCAGCCTGACCTTGCCGGGCTTCTCGAGCGTCGCCAATCTGCTGAACCTGATGCGCAGCATCTCCATTCTGGGCATCCTCGGTCTCGGCATGGGTTTGATCGTGATCAGCCGAGGCATCGACCTCAGCGAAGTTGCCATCATGGCAGGCTCTTGGGCGGTCGGGCTGATCGAGATGCAGATGGGCATGTCGATCTTCTGGGCGTCGGTTCTGGCGCTTGTTGTCGCGCTGTCGATCGGCGCCATCAATGGCATCATGGTGGCGTTCGTCGAGGCGCCTGCGCTGTTCGTCACGCTGGCTGCCGGTTCGGTAATCTATGGTGGCGCCTTCTGGTTCGCGCCGGTTTGGGTTGTCTATGCGCCGACGAATGCGCAATCGCTGCTCTTTCTCGGCGCCGGGCATCTCTTTGGCGTGCCGATGCCGATCTTCGTCTTTGCGATTTGCGCGCTGATCGTTCACCTCTTTCTGTCGCGCACCTCGACCGGCCGCTTCATCTACTCGCAGGGCGACAATCCGGAGGCAGCCAGGCTGACGGGAATCGCGCTCAGGCCGCTGATCGTCCTCGAATATATGATCGTGGCTTTCCTGGCCTGGATTGCCGGGCTGATCTGGGTCGGCACCACCGGCAGC
Organism: uncultured Pseudomonadota bacterium; assembly: GCA_963725555.1. Lineage (GTDB taxonomy): Bacteria > Pseudomonadota > Alphaproteobacteria > Rhizobiales > Xanthobacteraceae > Bradyrhizobium. The sequence goes on from CAVRYV010000016.1 coordinate 81,215, forward strand.
ATTCAGATGGCGGTCGTGCAGGGCACCTACGTTTTCGACGTCATCCTCGTGGTCGTGCTCGGAGGCATCAGCCTGATCGGTGGCCGCGGCGGCGTGTTCAGCGTGGTGGTGGGCTGCGCCCTGATCGGCACCTTGCTCAATGCCTTCACCATCATGGACGTGAACAGCGAAGTTCAGAACATCATCCGCGGCGTGGTTCTGCTTGCCGCCATCATTCTGGACAATTGGCTGCATCCGCGGGACGAGGAGACCGCGCGGCAGGGCGATTGACGCACACTGGGTCAAGCAAACAATCACTAATAAACACAAGAGGGAGGACGACGACAATGTTGCAGAAATCATTCCTGGGGAAGGCGGCCTTGGCGCTTGCCGGCTTCGCGTTGGTGGCGGGGGCGCCCTTTATCGCGCTGGCACAAGAGGAAGGCGGCACGAAGACCGCGCATGAGCTTCGAGCCGACTACAATAAAGCTGTCGAAGGCAAGACCATCGCCTTCCTGCCGATCGCGCTCGGCGTGCCATTGCAGGACGAATGGGAGCGCGTGATTCGGACCGAAGCGGCCTGGCGCGGCATGAAGTATGTGGTGCGCGATCCAAACAACAATCCGTCGGCAATGCAGCAGGCGCTGACCGCCCTGGTCAATGACAAACCTGACGTGCTGATCGTGCAAAACCCGAGCGTCACGCTGCTGATGAAGGAACTGAAGCGGGCAGAGGCCCAGGGCACCCATGTCATCCAGATAAATATGTCCTCGAACTACAAGTCTGACGCTTTCGTCGGTGCTGACTGGTACGAGATCGGCCGTATGCTGGCCGAGGATGTCGTCAAGCAATGCGGCGCCGGCAGCGGCAAGTCGGGCAAGGTCTCGATCGTGCAAGGCGAGCTTACCGCCGCCGCCAGCGTTGATCAGATCGGCGGCATCATGGATACCTTCAAGAAGGATCCTTCGATCAAGGTCGTGTCCAACCAGGCGGCGAACTGGGATGCCAATGCCGCCCTCAACATCACCTCGACCGTGATCCAGCAGAATCCCGACCTCTGCGCGAGCATCGGTTTTTGGGGCATCATGCAATCCGGAGCTTCGCAGGCGATCCGTAACGCGGGCAAGATCGATCAGGTGAAGGTCTATGCATCGGGTGAGGGTTCGCAGCTCGATTGCGATCAGGTCAACCAGGGGAACTTCTACAAGTTCTTGAGCTACAAGGCGACCGAGCAGGGCCACGATCTGGTTGCCGCCGCTGTCACCTTGCTGGAAGACAAGCTGAAGCCCGGTGAGAAGCACTATGAGTACTACACTCAGCCGGTCTGGCTCGACAAGAGCAACGCCAGTGGCGGCAATTGCTTCGCCCTGCCGAAGACGGCCGCAACCTCGCCGGTGCCGATGGCGCCAGACAAGAAGTAGAAGTAGCAAGGTTGATCGCGACTCCCGCCGCGCGGCGGGAGTCGCCCACAGAAAAGCGGGGGCTGCCCGCTAACGGGAGCGCGTTGATGTCGGACAGTACCATTGGCACCAGCTTCGGCACGCGGCTGAACGCCAGCCTCTCGCCCCGGCTCTTGCTTTCGGAATTGCTGCTGAAGCAGTGGTTCGAGCCGGTGATCCCTTTCACTTTGATGATCGCGTTGCTGCTTTGGTTCTCAGCGACGATTCCCAACTATGCCGGAATGGAGAATTTTCTTTCGCTGATGCGGCTCTACGCCGAGTTCGGCTTCGTCGCTCTTGGCATGGCGTTCTGCCTGATCACCGGTGGCATCGATCTCAGCGTCGGCGCCATGTTCGCGCTCTGCAATTTCACGGCCCTGTTCCTGCTCAACGTCGCCGAACTGCCGGTTCCGCTGGTCATCCTCGGCACGATGGCGGTCGGCGCGGCAGTCGGCGGCATCAACGGCCTGCTGATCGGCTATCTCAAGGCACGCCCGTTTCTCACCACCCTGGTGACGCTGATCATCCTGCGCGCTTCAGTCAACATCCTGAACGAGAAATTCGCCACCGTCTTCGCAACCAATTCGGTCGACAGCAATACCTGGGACTTTCTCGGCGAAGGCTATGTGCTCGGAGTTCCCGTCAATGCCGCGACGCTTATTGTCGTGCTGATCATCGGACATGTCTTTCTAAGTCGCTCACGCTACGGCTGGCACCTGACCGCCATCGGCGCCAGCCGCAAGGCGGCGCGCCACGCCGGCATTCCAGTCGAGCGCATGCTGCTCTTCACCTATGCGCTGTCGGGCACGCTCTGCGCGATCGGCGGTGTCTTCTATGCCGCGCGCCAGAACAGCACGGATTCGACGACCGGGGTCGGTTGGGAATTCCAAGCCTTGACCGCCGTCATCCTTGGCGGGGTCTCGCTTGCCGGCGGCAAGGGCACCGTCTGGCGGGCCATGCTTGGCGGCATCATCACCTTCGTCCTCACCAACGGCCTGGTCCGCATGGGCATCCCGGGCTACATCACCTCGGGGATCATTGGCATGATCCTGCTGGTGGCCGTCGGCATCGACGTCAAGTGGGCCAAGAACCGCGGCAAGGCAATCCAGAAGATTTACGTCAACCCGGCGGCTGTGCCCCTCGTCGACTCGCCGTCGCTCGAGCGCGGCAGCAATACGCCCTTTGCCCAGAACGACCGCCTGATCAACGCTGAAGCGATCGGCCTCGACCGGGTGGAGGGTCCTGAGGATGTCATTCTCGATCGGCAGGACCGGCTCTACGGCAGCACCCGCGACGGCAACATCATCCGTTTCTCCGGTCCGAACTTCGAGCAGCGCGAAGTCTTTGCCCACATCGGCGGCCGGCCGCTCGGCATGCAGTTCGATCAGGACGAGAACCTGATCGTCGCTGTCGCCGGCATGGGCGTCTACGGCATCAAGCCGGACGGCACACTCTTCAAGGTGACCGACGAGACCAACCGCACCTGGTACAAGCTGAACGACGACAGCCGGTTGCGCATGGCGGACGATCTCGATATCGCGCCCGACGGCAAGATCTATTTCAGCGATTGCACCACGCGCTACGAAATGACGACCAATTCCCTCGACATCATGGAAGGGCGGCCGAACGGCCGTCTCGTCGTCTACGATCCCGCCACCAAGAAGACCTGGACCGAGATTAATCATTTCTACTTCCCGAACGGAATCTGCGTGTCGCATGACGGCAAGTCGGTGCTGATCGCCAGCACCTCGCTCTGCCAGGTCTTCCGCTATTGGCTGCAAGGGCCGCGCAAGGGTGAACTGGAGGTCATCCTCGATAAGCTGCCCGGCAATTGCGACAACATCAACCGCGCCTCGGACGGCAACTACTGGCTGGCGCTGGTCGGTATCCGAACGCCGGTCTTTGATCTCGCCATGAAGAAGCCAGGCTTCCGGCTGCGCATGGTCAAGCAGGTGCCGACCGACGAATGGCTGGCGCCCGGGCTAAACCACGGCTGCGTGCTGAAGTTCACGGAAAGCGGTGAGGTGCTGGAATCCTACTGGGATCCCACCGGTATCTCGCATTCGACCTTGACGTCGATGCGCGAGCACAAGGGTTATCTTTATCTCGGCGGGCTCGAGAACAACCGGATCGGTCGCATCAAGCTCGACAAAGTGGACCCGACCTGGACCGGGTATGAGGCCTATTGGGGCAACAAGCGACGGGACCGGGCGTAGTCATGGGCGTGTTTACCTATTTTCTTCGGGATCTCGAGCAGATCGTTTTTCCCAACCGCGATCAGCATGCAATTCCGGCGATGGACGGCGGCTATACCCCGAACGATCGACTGGACGCGTTCAGCCCGATCGGAGCGCCGCTTCCGGGTGCCGACGATATCGCCGAAGGTGGCGACGGCGCGATCTATGTCTCCGCGGGCAAGCAGGTGTTGCGTCTGGCCGGTGCCGGCTACGAGACGCGCTCCATCTTCGCCGAGTTCGACGGCGCGGCAGGAGGGTTGGCATTTCACCCCGACGGGCGCCTGCTGGTCTGCGTCGCCGGCCGCGGTCTGGCCGCGGTCGATGCCGGCGGCCGGCAGACCTGGCTCAATCAGGTCGAAAACCAGCCGCTGCAATGCCTCACCAGCGTTGTCGCCACGACCGACGGCAACATCTTCATGACCGACGGCAGCAGTCGGAACGAGCGCGAGAATTGGGTTCGCGATCTCATGGAGAAGAGCCATCTCGGCCGTCTGATCGCTTGCGGGGCGGGGCTCGACGACGCGACGTGCCTGTTGCGTGACCTGTATTATCCGCACGGGGTTGCCATTGCGGCCGATGGCAAGACGCTTTGGTTTACCGAAAGCTGGAGGCACCGGATCAGCCGCGCCGCGATTTCCGGCCGCGGCATCGCGGCGCCGCAAACGGTCGTCGGCAACATGCCGGGATATCCGGCGCGGCTCGGATATTGCGCAGGCGGAGGGTTCTGGCTCAGCGTCTTCGCGGTGCGCACCCATCTGGTCGAGTTCGTTTTGCGCGAGGACGATTTCCGCCGCGATATGATGGAAACCATTCCGCCCGGCCTCTGGATTTCGCCCGCGCTCGCCACCAGCGGTCATTGTCACGAGCCGATGCAGTTCGGTTCGATCAAGGCGCTCGGGATCGAGAAGCCCTGGGCGCCGCCGCGCTCCTACGGGCTGCTGGTCCGCATCGATGAGAATGGCGAAGCGGTTGAAAGCCTGCATAGCCGGGTAGGTGGGCGGTATCACGGCATCACCTCCGCGCGCGACACGGCGCAGGGCTTGGTGATCGTGTCGAGCGGTAGCGGTCGCGTGTTGCTGGACCGGTCGGGAGGTCGTGCATGAACGAAGTGATATCCGTGCCTGAGGCCGTCTCCAGGTTTGCGCCCATCGGTAAGGAGCCCGTGCTTCGCGTTGTGAACGGCAGCAAGATCTATGGCGGCGTGCATGCCATCGAAAACATCGATTTCGATCTCTATGCCGGTGAAGTTCATGCGCTGGTGGGCGAGAACGGCGCCGGCAAATCGACGCTTTGCAAGGCCATCGCCGGCGCCATCAAGCTGACGTCGGGCGAGTATTACGTCGACGGCAAGCCGGTCAATTTCGAGCGGCCGCGCGATGCGCTCGCTGCCGGCATCTGCATGGTCTATCAGGAGACCAGCCTGGTGCCGACCATGACCGCGGCGCAGAACATCGAGCTCGGCAACGAGAAGCTCATCACCAGCTTCAAGAAGCTGAACATCCAGGCGCAGCAGCTGCTGCAGTCGCTGAACTTCCACATCGATCCGGCGACGCCGATCGGGTTGCTCGGCACCGCCAAGCGGCAAATGGTCGAGATTGCCCGCGCGGTCTACAACGACGCCCGCATCATTATCTTCGATGAACCGACGGCGAGCCTGACGCCGGAAGAGATCGTCCACTTTTTCAATCTGGTCCGTGACCTGCGCGCGCGCGGCGTCGCCATCATCTATATCTCGCACGCGCTCGAGGAAAGTTTGCAGATATCCGACCGCATCACCGTACTGCGGGACGGCAAGCTGGTGATAACGGCCAAGACCGCGGAGATGACGCGGGAAAAGCTGGTGCGCCACATGGTCGGCCGCGACATCACGCAGACTCACTATGCGCACAAGGAAGGCCACGCCGAGCGCCGCCGCCAGCGGCGCGAGAAAGTGCTCACGGTGGAAAACGTCACCATGGGAACCATGGTCAAGAACATGTCGTTCTCGATCTACGCCGGCGAGGTCGTCGGCATCGCCGGCTTGATCGGCTCAGGCCGCACCGAGATCGCCAAGATCATCTTTGGTGCCTTGAAGCGGAACCTGATCAACGGCGGCACCATCAAGCTGCGCGGTCGGCCGATTCGCTACCGCGTGCCGAAAGAGGCGATCAATGACGGCATCACATACATCACCGAGGACCGCAAACTGAACGGCTTCTTCGAGACCATGGTGGTTGACGACAACGTCTATGTCGGCAAGCTCGCCACCAAGGCGGGCTGGCGCTTCCTGCTCTCCGGCCTGACGCGGAACAAGCTCTCCGGCTATTGGGTGCAGCGGCTGAAGATCAGTGCGCTACAGCGCAAGGCCAAGATCGTGGAGCTCTCTGGCGGTAACCAGCAGAAGGTGGTCATCGCCAAGTCGCTGGTGCAGGACCCCTCGATCGTCATTTTCGACGAGCCGACGCGTGGCGTCGACGTCGGCACCATCCCGGAAATCCACGCGCAGATCCGGGCGCTGGCCGACGAGGGCAAGGCGGTGGTGGTGATCTCGTCCTATCTGCCGGAGGTGTTGAGCATCTCGGACCGCATCCTGGTCGCGCGCCTGGGGCGTATCGTGGCCGAGTTCGACGCTGCCGCTGCGACCGAAGAAAAGATCATGTACGCCGCGATTCACTAGTCTCGCGCGGCGAGGGCGCTCCGCTGTCGCTGGCACGCGGACGTTCGCGCCTTCTTTCAAAGAATTCTGGCTTCGTAAATATCACACTACTGTTCTGCGCAGCGTAATCCGCGTCAGTTCCGACGGGCGTCCGAGCCGCAGCGCGAAGCCAGGCCATAGGGCTGTGCCGTTGTTCACGTACAAAGTCATTCCGTCGACGTCGTACCGGCCCGAGACATATCCGGCATTGGCGCGCGCGGTCAGCCGGTCGAGCCCGACTATCATGCCGCCGTGGGTGTGTCCGGACAGTTGAAGCGCAACGCCGAGCGCAGCGGCCTGTCGTGCGGCTCTCGGCTGATGATCCAGCAGGACGACCGGGACACCCTTAGGCGTGCCATTCAGAGCGGCAGCAAGGTCGCGCGCGGGATGCCCGGTGTGGGACGCCGACAGATCGGTGACGCCGGCGAGAACCATCTTGCCGCCGTCGCGGTCGAGTACCACGTGATCGTTCTCCAGCACCCGCATCCCCATTTCAGCGTAATGAGCCATCCAGTCGCGATAACTGAAAAAATATTCGTGGTTTCCGGGGATGACATACACCCCGTCGGCAGCGCGCAGGTCTCGCAACGGATCCACGTCCGCGCGTCGCGCCGCGAGGCTGCCGTCGATCAGGTCTCCGGTCACGACGATTAAGTTCGCGCCGAGTCCATTCGCCCGCTCGACGACGGCACGCGCCCATTTCGCGGTGAAAAGGCGGCTGATGTGGAGATCGGTCAGTTGCAGCAACGTGTAACCGTCGAATTGCGGTGCGAGCCCCCTGATGCCGATCTCGATATCTTTCAACGGTGGCACCCGTAGCGCTTGGTGGACGCCTATAGCAGCGAGGAGGGCGGCGACGGCGCCTAGCCCAAAGCGTATGCTGTCGGGCACGCTGACGCCGCCTCCATGGATAAGCATTGCAATCAGCGTCCCGACATCGAGCAGCAACTGCATGGGTGCGAGCAGGATGATCGCTCCGAATGCCCAATTGAAGAGAATGATCAGGGGGCGCGGAAATTCGGGCGAGAAGAGCGACCCCGATGAAAGCTGGCTCCAGTAGTGATACTGCGACGCGGCAAACAGGATCACCGTCGCAATGCACTTTACCAAAATGGGTAACTGCAATGGCCATAAGAACCGAGTGACGACGACAAGGCACGGCAAGACGAATATGAGGCGAAAAATCGGTCCATCTCCAAGGGTGTAAAAGTTGCTTAGACGCAACCGCGGCCCATCACAACAAGTACCGGGACTGCGCTCACCGGGACCTTGACGCCGCCTTGTCGACGGTTGTGCCGGTCCGTCCTCGGAAACCCGTCCTCAGGAGGTGGCACATGGACGCCAAACTGAAAGCCAAGATCCGCGCCGAACTATTCCGTTGTGCCGGGTACCCAACCCGTACCTCTAGTCTTCGTCGAGACGCCAGGCCCTCGGCAACGCGTGACGGAAGCAAAAAGCTGGCACAAGGCAGTCGAGTTAGTATCGAATGGTCCGCTTTTCATTCCGACGCCGGACTGGCGCGATTCGCATAAGGTATATTATGGAATATTTTTATATCTAATTAGATCATATATTTACGTGAACTTGCTGCCAAACCAATTCGGTTTGGTGTGTTTCTCGTGCCGCCCGTCAACTGCCGCGACGTCAGATCCCTGATGACCCCGTGGCATCGGCTACGTATAGAATGGCTTCGTCGTTGCGATCTTCCGGATTTTGATCGGGTTCTTGTTAGTCACTGAGATGGGACAAAGCCGATGAGCGCAGTCCAAAGCCTTCAAAACCAGTACAGCCTTGGCCTCGACAAGACGCCGGCGAATTACGTGCCGCTGACGCCACTGAGCTTCCTGGCGCGCAGCGCGGCCGTCTATCCAAACCATGTCAGCGCCGTCTATGAGGGCCTGGTCTTCACCTGGGCGCAAACCTATTGCGGTGCCGCCGTTTCGCGTCGTTTCTGGCCGGCCGAAACATCGGCCACGGCGACACGGTCGCAGCGATGCTGCCGAACATACCGGCGATGAACGAGGTGCATTTTGCGGTGCCGATGGCCGGCGCCGTACTCAACGCGCTCAACATCCGGCTGGATGCGGCCTCGATTGCCTTTCAGCTCGATCATGGTGGCGCGAAGATCGTTCTGGTGGACCCGGAATTTGCCGGCGTGATCGCCGAGGCGCTGGCGCTGATGAGCGGACCAAAGCCGTTTGTTATCGATGTCGATGATGCGGCATTCGCGGGCGGCAAGCGCATCGGCGAGATCGAATACGAGGACGCGTTGTTACAAGGCGATCAGGATTTCGCCGCCCGGATGCCGGCGGACGAATGGGAGGCCATCGCCCTTAGTTACACCTCGGGAACCACAGGCAATCCCAAGGGCGTGGTAACCCACCACCGTGGCGCCTACCTGAACGCTGTCAGCAACATCCTCGCGAGCGATCTCGGCCGGCATCCGGTCTATCTCTGGACCCTGCCGATGTTCCACTGCAACGGCTGGTGCTTCCCGTGGACGATCGCCGCCACAGCCGGCATCAATGTTTGCCTGCGTAAGGTCGATCCCGCCAAGATTTTCGAGCTGATCCCAAGACATGGCGTCACCCATATGTGCGGGGCGCCGATTGTCTATAATACGCTGATCAACGCACCGGATGCACCGAAGCGCGGATCCGCGCGGCCCGTCGTCGGATTGATTGCAGGTGCCGCCCCTCCGGTTGCCGTACTGGAAGGCGCCGAAAGCATCGGGATCAAGCTAACGCATGTCTATGGCCTGACCGAAGTCTATGGCCCGGCGTCGGTCTGCGCGGAACAGCCGGGGTGGGATGATTTGCCGGCCGATCAACGCGCGCAGCTCAAGCGCCGGCAGGGCGTGCCCTACCCGCTGCAGGAAGATGTTACGGTTATCGACCCGGAAACCATGCAGCCGGTGCCGCGCGACGGTGAAACCATCGGCGAGGTGATGTTCCGCGGCAATATCGTGATGAAGGGCTATCTCAAGAACGAAAAGGCTACCCGGGAGGCCTTTGCCGGCGGCTGGTTTCACACCGGCGATCTCGGCGTGGTCGATGAACACGGCTATGTCATTATCAAGGATCGTTCCAAGGACATCATCATTTCCGGCGGTGAAAACATCTCATCCGTCGAGGTCGAAGATGTGCTCTACAAACACCCTGCCGTGCTGTTCGCCGCCGTGGTTGCGAAACCCAACTCAAAGTGGGGCGAGGTGCCCTGCGCGTTCGTCGAATTGAAAGAGAACGTCCGCGCGACCGAGGCCGAGATTATCGCGTTCTGCCGCGGTCAGATGCCAGGCTTCAAAACCCCGAAGGCGGTGGTGTTCGGTCCGATACCAAAGACATCCACGGGCAAGATTCAGAAGTTCATGCTGCGCGATCAGGTCAGTTCGGCGAAGGCGATATCGGCCTGAGCGCCGGGCACGCTTCACCGGGCCTGCTCCAGCGTCAGCCGCATGCCGTCATAGGCCGGGATAACGTTCGCCGGCAGACTTTGACGCAGCACCTCATAGTCGAGGTCGGCATGCATGTTGGTGATGACGGCGCGGCGCGGCTTAAAGCGATCGATCCATGACAGCGCGTCGTTGACGCTGAAATGGCTGGGGTGACCTGCATAACGTAGCCCGTCGATGATCCAGAGTTCGAGATCTTCCAGGAAGGGCCAGCTCGCTTGCGGGATGTCACTGACGTCGGGCGTGTAGGCGGCCCCGCCGATCCGGTAGCCGAGCGCCGGAATATTACCGTGTTGCAGGAGGAACGCCGCAAGGGTCACCGGACCGCCCTTCCCTTCGATGGTGCGGCTTTCGCCGGCTTCGATTTCCTGGCTGTCCAGGATCGGTGGATAGTCGCTGCCTTCTGGCGATATGAAGCAATAGGAAAATCGCAGCAGGATGTGATTGGCCGTCGATTGGTTCAGATAGACCGGAATGCGCCTGCGTTGATGCAGCACGACCGACCTGAGATCGTCGATCCCGTGGGTCTGATCGGCATGCTCATGGGTCAGAAATACCGCGTCGATGTGATCGACGCTGGCGTCGATCAACTGCTCCCGCAGGTCCGGCGCGGTATCGATCACGATCCGGGTGACGCCATGATCCGAGGTTCGCTCAGCGAGCAACGAGCAGCGGCGACGGCGGTTCCTGGGGTTGTTGGGATCGCACGCGCCCCAACCAAGGGCGGGGCGCGGTACGCCGGCGGAGGATCCGCAGCCGAGCACTGTCAGGGTCAGGGTCATCCCGTCGCTTTCGCTGGGCGCGGCACTTTGCTGAACAGACGGAAGAAATTCGCCGTGGTCTGATCCGATATCTCCTGGAGTGAGACGCCACGCGCCTCCGCCAGCACCTTGGCGATTTCAACGACATAACAAGGTTCGTTGCGCTTGCCGCGAAATTTACCCGGCGCCAGATACGGCGCGTCGGTTTCCACCATGATGCGATCGGCCGGCAGCTCGGCGGCGAGTTCACGCAACGCCAGCGATCTCTTGAAGGTCAGGATTCCCGTGAACGAAATCGACAGGCCCAACGAAATCGCTTTCATCGCCAGCGCCCGGCCGCCGGTGTAACAATGCAGCACGGCGCGAAACGGGCCCTTGGCCATTTCATCCTCAAGGATACGGCCGCAATCCTCGTCGGCCTCACGGGTATGAATGACCAGCGGCAATCCCGTGGCACGCGCGGCGGCGATATGGGCGCGAAACCCCCGCTCCTGCGCTTCGGGCGAGCCGTTCTCGTAGAAATTATCCAGGCCGGCTTCGCCCAGCGCCACCACCTTCGGATGACGGGTCAATTCGATCAGTTCGTCGGCCGGAATTCCATCCTCCTCATCGGCATGATGCGGATGGGTGCCTACCGAACAGTAGACATTCGGAAATCGCTCGGCGATTGAGAGCAGGCCATCGAGACGCCTCACGCGCGTCGAGATAGTGACGATACGCCCAATCCCCGCGGCGTCCGCCCTCCCTACGATAGCATCGAGATCTTCGGCGAAGTCTGGGAAATCAAGATGGCAATGGCTGTCGACGAGCATCGTTTTCCAACCGTTCAGGCTGCGGTCGGTTCGATATAGCGCGGAAAAATTCCAGTCGGTGCCGGCAGCGTCATTCCTGACTTGATCCGGGTCAGGCCGCCCAGAACCGCGAAATCTCGCTGGTCGGCGGGAATCCCGAGGATGTCGAGCATCTTCGAGGACGATTCGGGCATCACCGGCTGCGTCAGAATCGCGATCTGCCGGATGACTTCAGCGGTCACGTACAACACCGTTCGTTGACGCTGCGGATCGGTCTTCGCCAGCGCCCAGGGGGCCTCGCCTGCGAAATAGCGATTGGCTTCCGCCACCACGGCCCATACCGCGTTCAGCCAATGATGGATCTGCTGCGTGCGCATCGCCGTTCGCGCCAGTGCGATCATGCCGTCGGCCTGCGCCAGGATATCCCTGTCGTTGTCGCTGAAGGCGCCCGGCTCCGGCAGCACGCCCCCGAGCTGCTTTGCGATCATCGACAGCGAGCGTTGTGCGAGATTGCCGAGGTCATTGGCGAGATCGGCGTTGATGCGCGCCACAATGGCCTCGTGATTGTAACTGCCGTCTTGCCCGAACGGCACTTCGCGCAGGAAGAAATACCGCATCTGATCGACGCCGTATTGGTCGGCGAGGTTGAAGGGATCGACAACGTTGCCGACCGATTTCGACATTTTCTCGCCGCGATTGAACAGGAAGCCATGCGCGTAAACGCGCTTCTGCACGGGAATGCCAGCTGACATCAGGAACGCCGGCCAGTATACCGCGTGGAAGCGGATAATGTCCTTGCCAATAATGTGCACGTCGGCCGGCCAATAGCGCCAGTTCGCGCTCGTCTCGTCGGGAAAGCCCACACCAGTAATGTAATTGGTCAAGGCGTCGACCCAGACATACATCACGTGCTCCGGGTCATTCGGCACCTTGACCCCCCAATCGAATGTCGTGCGCGAGATCGACAGGTCTCTCAACCCGCCCTTCACGAAGCTGACGACCTCGTTGCGGCGTAAGTCCGGGCCGATGAAATCGGGTTGATCGCTGTAGAGCGCGAGCAGCCTGTCCTGATACGCAGACAGCTTGAAGAAATAACTCTTCTCCTCGACCCAATCGACCGGCGTTCCCTGTGGGCCGCGGCGCACATTATCTTCACCGACAACAGTTTCTTCTTCGGCGTAATAGGCTTCGTCGCGCACCGAATACCAACCGGAATAGTTGTCGACATAGATGTCCCCCGCCTGCTGCATGCGGTTCCAGATCGCCTGAACCGAAGAATGATGGGCGGGTTCCGAGGTGCGAATAAATCTGTCGAAGGAAATGTTCAGACGCTGGTCCATTTCCTTAAATAGTCCGGCATTGCGGGTGGCGAGATCAAACGGGGTCATTCCCTCGCTCTGCGCGGTTTGAATCATTTTCAACCCGTGCTCGTCGGTTCCGGTGAGAAAGAAAACATCCTTGCCGTCGAGCCGCGCAAAGCGCGCCAGCGCGTCGGTCGCGATTGCTTCATAGGCGTGACCGATATGCGGCACCCCGTTGGGATATGCGATGGCGGTGGTGATGTAGTAGGAATTACTGACGGTCGCGGTCTTCGGCTTTGCGGCACGCGCGACCTGCTTTCCCGTGGTGGAGGTCGTCGCGCCTTTGGCGGCCGGCGATTGTTTACCAGCGGTCTTCACTTGATTCGGCGTTGCGCTGGCTTTGTTCGCCTTCGTCTGTTTCGAGGACTTCCGCGGGGCCTTCTTCGCGCGCGGCTTTTTCTTGGTTACTTTCTTGGCCGCTTTCTTCGCTGGTTTTTTTGCCGCCTTCTTGGCGATTTTCCTGGTCGCTTTCTTGGCTGGCGTTGCCGCGCGTTTGCTTTTCTTCACGCGTCTTTTCATCGCCGATGCTTTTTTGGCAGCGCGAACGCGGATCGACTTGCGGGCTTTCTTCGTGCCGCGTTTCTTGACGCTATTTTTCCTGGCGGTCGCCACCACGATTTCCTTTTATGTCTCGAACAGATGGTTGGGGACGACCATCAGCGGCGCGCCTAGCGCGTCGCCTCCGCAAGCAGCCCGAACACCGAGAAAACCAGCGGCTTTCGCTCAAGATTATAGGCTTCGGTGTCGCGCGCGGCGCGGTTGATCTTTTCCCACACCTCCGCCAGCCGTGCAAGGCGGGGAAGGTTCGCATTGGCGTTGGCGTCATCGGCATGAAGACGTTCACTGACCCACCGATCGACACTGTCGACGAATGCTGCGAGGGCCACCCGGTCGCTGCCGCCGAGCGCATCCCCGAGCGCATGAAGCTCGCGCGGGTCGACCTGCGGCAAGGTGGCCAGCAGCGCGGCGGTGCGCTGGTGAAGTTTGATGGCGTCGCCGCCCAGCAGCGTCAGCGCGCGCGCGACGCTGCCCTCCGCCGCTTCGGCCGCTTCCGCGAGCGCGGGATCGTCGATTGCGATATTGGCGGCCGCGGCCGCGGCGCGAATGACGTCCTCGGTGGCCAGTGGCCGCAACGCCAATTTACGGCAACGCGATTGAATCGTCGGCAGCACCCGTGCCGGAGCGTGACTGACGAGCAGGAAAAGCGATTGCCGCGGCGGTTCTTCGAGAATCTTGAGCAGCGCGTTGGCGGCATTGGGGTTGAGCTCATCGACGGTGTCGACAATGCAGACCCGCCAGCCCTCGACCGCCGCGGTCGAGCCGAAAAACGAAATGGTCTCCCGGGTCTCGTCAACGGTAATCACGGTTCGCATCACGCCCTTGTCGTTGAGGCTGCGTTCCAGCGTGAGCAAGCCGCCATGCGCGCCAGCAGCGACATGGCGCGCCACCGGATCGGATGGATCGACCCACAGGGTCTCGGCGCGTTGCAGCTCAGCGGCCAGCGGATCGCGATGCGCCAGCACGAACCGCGCCATTCGATAGGCCAGCGTCGCCTTGCCGATGCCCTGTGCGCCCCCGATCAACCAGGCATGCGGGATGCGCCCGCTGCGGTAGGCGCTCAGCAGTGCCAGCTCGGCTTCGCGATGGCCTGATAGCGCAGTGGTCTCTCGCGGATGGATGGCAGCAATTTGCGGTTCGACCTTCCGGGCGCTCATGCTGAATTCGCCGCATTGGCGGGACCGCTGGCGAAGAAACGGTTGCGCAATGCGGCCCAGACGCCCGCGGCAACCGTGGCGGCGTCAGCATTGGCATCAATCAGCACGCAACGCTGGGGTTCGGCGGCGGCGATCTGCCGGTAGGCGTCACGCAAGCCCTGGTGAAAGTTACGGTCTTCCGCCTCGAACCTGTCAGGTGCGCCGGGACCGCGGCGGGCGGCCGCGCGCTGCATACCGACCTCGACCGGAACGTCCAGAATAACCGTCAAATCGGGCTTAATATCGCCGATGGTAACTCGCTCCATCGCATTCATGATTTCGGGGGCGACCTTCCCCAGCCTGCCCTGATAGACGCGCGTCGAATCCGAAAACCGGTCGCACAACACCCAGACTCCCTGATTCAGCGCCGGCTTGATCACGCTGCGGACATGGTCGTCGCGCGCGGCCGCAAAAAGCAATGTCTCGGCGTCCGGGCCCAGCAGCTTGCCCATTCCAGACAGCAGGAGGTGGCGAATGATCTCTGCTCCCGGCGATCCGCCGGGTTCGCGTGTGACGATGGCACGCAGCTTTGCTGCGTCGAGGCGTTCGGCGAGTATCTTGATCTGGGTCGACTTTCCAGATCCCTCGCCGCCCTCGAAGGAGATGAACCGTCCGCGTCCGGGAACTCTTTTGACCGCTGCCTCGGCCATCGTCAGAGTTTCTCGGCGCCCGCGCGAAACACTCCGATGACGAGTTCGCTCACCCCATCGATGGCCCGCCGCATCGTCGATCCGGTGCCGACCGTATCCGCCGCGTAAACCGGCGTCTCCACCGCGATATTGGCGCCTCGCCAGACCTTGATCAGGCCGACCCGCCGGCCTGGTTCGATCGGCGCGGGCACCGGTCCGCTATAGACCACGCGTGCGATCAATTTATCGGTGCCGTTTTTCTGCACCATCACCTTGATCGGTTCCGGGCTGGTGAGCTTGACCGAACGGCTGTCGCCGCCGAATACCTTGGCATAACCGATCGGTTGCTGTGCTGCGAACAACGTGCGCACCTCGAAATTGCGAAATCCCCACTCCAGCATTTTTTTCGCTTCGGACGCACGGTCCTCCGAATCCTCAAGGCCGTTGACGACGACGATCAAGCGTATCCCGTTCTGCACGGCCGATCCGACCATGCCGTAACCGCCATCCTTGGTGTAGCCGGTTTTGAGCCCGTCGGCGCCCTCAAGGGAAGTCAGCAGCGGATTGCGGTTCGGTTGCCGGATCTTGTTCCAGGTGAATTCGCGCTCGCCGAATAATTTGTAGAACTCGGGATAGGTCTGGATGACGTGACGCGCAAGTTTTGCCAGTTCGCGCACCGTCATCTTGTTGCCGGGATCGGGCAACCCGTTGGAATTGGCAAAGGTCGATTGGGGCATCCCGAGTTCGCGCGCCCGCTTGGTCATCTTCTCCGCAAAGGTGCGTTCATTTCCGGCGATCCCCTCCGCCAGCACAATACAGGCATCGTTGCCGCTCTGAATGATGGCGCCGTGCAAAAGGTCGTCGACAGCAATCCTGCTGTGGAGGATGGCAAACATGGTCGAGCCACCCGCCGGGGCTCCGCCTCTCCGCCATGCGTTTTCGCTGACCGGATATTCATCGGTCAGCTTGACCTCGCCCTGCTGGATGGCATGGAAGACCACTTCGGCGGTCATCAGCTTCATCATGCTGGACGGTGCCCTCAACTCATCCGCATTCTTCTCGAACAGGACGCTGCCGCTTGAGGCTTCGATCAGGATCGCGGTCGGCGCGTCGCCCTCGAACCCGCCCTCTTCCTTCTTGGCGCCCTGCATGCCGTTGCCGGCGGCGTACACCAGGCCGCCCCACCCGATGGCCAAGATGACGACAGCCGCAATGATGCGGCGCCACGCCGATAAAGTCGCGAAACCGGATTTGCGGAAGGAGGATATTTCGACTGCCATTGGCGGGGCCATGAGGCTGGCGTTCTAACAGTTGGAGGTAGCGCAAACAACACGCGGTTTGCGTGCGCTCGCCATGCGGCGACCATTTGCGAGGCTGCTCAAAGCCCTCTATCGTTTCGCTGCTAGCCTGCCACCACATCCCGGAAACAAGGCGGAAAAGCGATGCCATCCTCCCGCACCCTTTCCGCCAACGGGATCGATATCTTTCTCCTTGAACAGGGTGAAGGTCCGCTGGTGTTGCTCTGTCACGGCTGGCCGGAATTATCCTATTCCTGGCGTCATCAAATCCCGGCGATCGCGGCCGCTGGTTATCATGTCGCCGCGCCGGATATGCGCGGGTTTGGCCGCACCAGCGCGCCTTCGGATATTGCGGCTTACAACATTTTTGATCACGTCGGCGACATGGTGGCCCTTGTTGCCGCGCTCGGGGAAAAGAAGGCCGTCATCGTCGGCCATGACTGGGGAGCGCCGGTTGCCTGGCACGCGGCGATGTTCCGCGCTGATGTTTTTTCGGCCGTTGCAGGCTTGAGCGTTCCACCGCCGTTCCGGGGGCGCGGCCGGCCGCTCGATACCCTGGCCGAGGGCGGGATCACCAATTTTTATTGGCAGTACTTTCAGGCGCCGGGCGTCGCCGAGCGCGAGTTCGAGCACGACGTCGATCGGACGATGCGAACCCTGCTTGGTCGCGGATTTTCCGATCCCGCGGCCTCCTTGTTCGTCGAAGATGGCAAGGGATTTCTCGGCGGCGGCAGCGCCATGATGCCGTTACCGAATTGGCTCACCGAGGCCGATCTGGCGTTTTTCACCGAAGCTTACCGCAAGTCGGGCTTCCGCGGCGGACTGAACTGGTATCGCAACATCGACCGTAACTGGGAATTGACCGCGCCATGGCAAGGCGCGCAAATCGTTCAGCCGTCATTGTTCATTGCCGGATCGAACGATTCCGTCATCACCGGATTGATCGGCGCGAAACGCGTAGCTGAGATGGAGCGGGTTCTGCCGGGTCTGAAGCAAAAGCTCATCATCGACGGCGCCGGCCATTGGATCCAGCAGGAACGGCCCGAAGAGGTCAACGCAGCTTTGATCGCTTTTCTCAGAGAATGCCCGAACTAGCGGTCCGCAGACAGCGGCGCTAGTAGAGACCCCGTCCCGCGAGCAATTCGCTCGGCCCGTGTGGGTCGATCGGCGCATAGGCCGTTATCGGCCTTACGCCGGCGGTATAGCGAGCATCGTTTTCATACGAGACGGCGCGCGGTTTTTCGAGAACGCGCCCACTTGAACGCGTGCGCGCGGAGGCGGACATTTCGGACGTCGCGTTGATCGAGGCCTGATCTGCCGAGGTATTGCCGAGGCTATACGGGCGTCCCTCCGGCAGCGGAACCTCGCCCCGGATCGCGCGGCCTGAGGACGGCACTTCCGGCACGAAGGGACGCGCGGACGCGACCCTAACCAGCGACGGCGATGGCGCCGGCACACCGGTGCGTAACGTTGCGATGAGCTGACGGTCGTCTGAACCCTCGAGCGGCGCACGGCCAACATATTCGACCCGCACCCGCGCGACGCCGTTGCCCTTGAATTCCAGCAGGTCGGCAGCCCGGCTGGAGACGTCCATCAAGCGGTTGCCATGGTAGGGTCCGCGGTCATTGACCCGCACGATCAGCGATTTGCCGTTGCTGAGATTGGTCACGCGCGCATAACACGGCATTGGGAGGGTCGGATGAGCAGCGGTGAGCGAGGTCATGTCGAACACTTCGCCATTGGCGGTAAGCCGGCCGTGGAAATCGTCGCCATACCAGGAGGCCAACCCCTCCTCGCGATAGCTGGTGTCCTCTTCCGGAACGTAGACGCGGCCGCCAACGGTATAGGGCTTGCCAACCCGGTAGGTGCCGCCGCCCTTTGGTACGGGGTCACCAAACGCGACCACCCGGGGGCTGCTGGAAACGCCGTATTTGGGGTCAACGCCGCTGGCGAATTTCCCCGACGAGGCGCAATTGGCAAGGATGAGGCATGCCGCCACGGCCGCAGCGCCCCGCGCCGCCCGTGTTACCGGATCTGACCGTCGAATCCCCATCCGCCCCAATTACCATTCTACCGGCCGCATGCCTACTTCAGGCGCTAGGCCGACACACGTCCCCAGTCCGGCCCACTTCCGCACCAAGATATGAACATATCGCAGCCCGAAGGCGGCGAAAATGGGGAGAGCATTGTGGTGGTGAATCAATGGTTGCCTCGATGAGCCGTCGATTTTCCCAGGATCGATTGGGTAGCTTGAGCCAGTGCTTGCTTTGAGCCACCGGATCCGATGCGACCGACGGTGTCATCGAAATATCTATGATATTCAGGACTCAGCGTCCCGTTCTTCATGTCGTTTGTTGCATTCGACAGCGCCGCGTTCCGCGGAAGCCACGTCAGAGATCCAGTCTGAAACGCCGCCGTGACGGGTCCCCCGCATTTTTGACCGAAAATTCGATTAGCGAACTTCTGATGAAGCGTGGGACATCCATGATGCGTCGCGTGTTGTTCGGACTGCTGCTTTTCCCGCTGCTGGCGGGCGGCGGTGTTTTGGCCGGCGAAGCCGGCTCCGGCTCCAATCCCGGTGATTCGTCAGGCAAGCTTTCGCCGTCCGGCTCGACGCATCCCGCCAAGAACAGCAAACGTGTCTCAAAGACGGAGCTTGATGCGCGTTCAGGCATGCGGTCACTGGCTCTGCCGTCCACCCCGACTTACACGTCAGAGCATCCAGCCGACCTGCCCATTTCGTCTGCTCCCCGGCCGGCGCCGCCTTCGAGCAAAAATTCGTGGACCGGCTTTTACGTCGGGGCTGGCGGCGGCATTGCCCAGCCGTAAAAGCGCAGCAAGCCGGCACGCGAGCGCCCAGCGGGAAAGTCCGAAATGAATGGGCGTCGTCCCCGGTGGCGGCCTCGATCGCCATCGCGCGTCTTTGCGGTCTTTTTGAACCTTCAATCTCGCCATGTGACCCAAGTCTGGGCGGTTTGAGCCCTGCCGAAGAGGAAGAAACCCATGAAAACCCAATACACCGTTGCATTGGCGATGTTCGCTGGCTTTGGCCTTGGCGCCGTCGCGGTTCAGGGACTTCACGCTCAAGCTAAGCCGCCTGTCTACTCGGTCGCTGAAATCGACATCGTCGATAAAGCAGCGTATTCGACCTACGTCCCGAAGGCTCAGGCTGCGATCAAGGCCGCCGGGGGTAAGTTCCTTGTCGCTGGAGGCACGATTACTGCGGTAGACGGCGAGCCGCCGAAATCGCGCGTCGTCATCCAACAGTGGGATAGTCTTGAAAAATTCCAGGCGTACCGCAATTCTGCGGCGTTCAAGGAACTCTTGCCGATCCGCGAGAAGGTCGCAAAATTCCGCACCTTCGTCGTCGAGGGCGCACCGTAGCAGCCGCCCGATGGATACCAGCAAGACCGGGCTGCCTCACCTGGCGGCTCGAGGGGCGCCGGATGTTCATTCCGAAGGCTCGATCGACGCGAAGTTGTCACCCACGTCTTAGATACGACCCGTTATACCTGTGCCTCCCGGTCGGACAAACGACATACTGGCGGAAGGGGTGGGATTCGAACCCACGGTACCCTTGCAGGCACGCCGGTTTTCAAGACCGGTGCCTTAAACCACTCGGCCACCCTTCCAAACCAATAATTTCAGTCGCTTAGCGTAGTGACGAGCTGAACGCAATGCGAGCACTGACCCAAATTTGACCGAAGGGGACTTACGGTCCCAGAAAGCCGGCTCTCAGCACGCCGTCTACCATTTCGGCTCGCATAATTGCCCAGAGCATAGCTGCGTCATCGCCGCTTCGCTCGCCGCGTTTCTCACGTGCATGGACGCGCATGTTAATCGAGCGCGCGCGATCGTGGCCGAGACCGTCGTTTTGAATGATCCAAAAATATCAGCAATCAATGAGGTTGAAAGGACGGCCCTTCAGCCGAGTTCCTTTCGACCAGGAAACAAAGCGTCGGACCTTTCATCACGGAGTGATCCGCAGATCGCCTGGGTGGCCTCGAGGTGGGCGACCTGCTCACCATACCTCGCTTCCCCTGGGCCTCTCACCAAGCCGGTGGAATTCGTCGTGTTGAAATTTGGAGAGTGGGATGACGGTATCATACCGAGCTTTCCGGCCCATGCCGCAGCCCAGGCGAAGGTCCCTCGGACGGTGCAGCTCCTCACATCAGCCGCCGCCGGGTGTCGGAAGAACAACTTCAAGACCTTCAGAATGGGTTGGATGGCAGGCCCAGTGGATTTGTGAATTTGAATGCGACAACCTGCCGGGCGCGGCGATCCAGTCTCGGCCGGCACCCCTATGCAAACCAGTTAAGTACAACTGCAAACCAGTTAAGTACAACGTGCGGCTCGGCTTCAACCGCGCCGCCTCTTGCGTTAAGGTGGCTTCGAGGAAAGTATCATGCGCCACGCCATCGTCGCCGCGTTAGTCATGTTCCGTAAAGTCACGATCGCATTGTTGGCGACTGCAGCACTTGGAATGCTTGCACCCGACGTTGCGTCGGCGCGTGGTGGCGGGGGCGGCGGTTTCCATGGCGGCGGTGGTGGCTTCCACGGCGGCTTCGGCAGCAGTGGTTTCTACGGAGGTGTTGGCTTTGGTAGAGGCGGTATTCACGCCGCCAGATTTTTTGGCGGCCGTTCTCGCGGCGCGGCGATTGGCGGGCGCGAATTCCGGGCCGGATTCCGGGACGGATACCGGGCCGGCATGATCGCCAGAACCGGCCGCTCGGCGACGCGCATGACAGGGCAGAGGCGGCAGGTGGTGCGGTGTATCACGTCAGACTGTGCCTTATCGTATAGTCATAGTGAATAGCTCGACCGCCCATCTGCGGCATGCAGGTGATCGTGCCACTGCTGCCTGCCCGACTGTCCTCGGGTGGGGTTTTTCTTTTTTGATTAGGTCAGCGTCCCTGCCTTGAGGGGGCTTCGTCCACAGTTGAGACATTCCGCGATCGGGGATCGTTGACCCGACAAAGTTGGCCGCACCAATTGCGCCCTGTAAGTGGCCGCTGGGCGCCCGCCTTCAGATTGAGAAAAACTGGCGGCGGGTTCCCCCTGCGAAAGACGTGTCAGCCGGTGTGCGGCAGGCGATAGCAGCAAATTTACGGCGGGCGATGCGCATTCCCATTCTTGCGGTTATTCCCGGAACAAGTTCAGGTGATATAAATCATTGCCATGGATCGTCAGCGGAGCGTACCGAACGTTAGCCTTGCGGTTGCAGGATAGTATGAATTTGTCTCTTACCAAGATCAGGTGGGTTCTGATTTGCTTTGCATGTGTAATCCTGTCTGCTTGCGCGGACGGACGAAGCACTGGCGAGCGGATGGCGGATCTGCCGCATTGGATGGGCGGTGAGCCTGATGGTGTGCCGCCGCGCCGCGGCACGCCCGAATACGATGCCTGGATGGCGGCCCGTGCTCAGGAAGCCTCAACGCCAAAGGCCGCTGACCAGGCTAACAAACCCGATCAGCAGCCCAAATAGTTTTAGTTTCCCTCGCGTTCTCTTCTTCCGCCCGATACTCAGGCATCGCCGTCATGTTCGAGTTCTTGCGGCATCGCAGCAAAAGTAACGCCAATCCGCTTCTTCTGGATCCAGGCAATTCTGCATTCGTGAACCGAGGAGTTGTTTGCCATCACCAGGCGAAAGCTAGGGGGAACAAAGCCGGGATTTTCGATATCGATGGCGGCGCCCTCGGCCGAGATATTTCGAACCACGCAACTCATGACGGAACCGCCCGACGATACGTAAGCCGGTTCATTGATTTCAGTTCGCGGGTACTTCCGTCTGTCGTCCATCGAAGTAGGCCTTGGATTGGCACTTGTAGCCAACGGTAACGGCAAACGTTTAAAAAATAGGTCGATTGCGCCCCGTCGAGGCGAACTCCGACCCGCGACACGAAGCGACGCTGCAACCCGTTGCTGGTGATCGGCCCGACAACTGGCGTCTGTGGTTGTCAGGTTCCACCACTGGCGAGAAGCACATCCTGGCGCCTCGCCCCGTCAAAGCCAACGGATGCTCTTTGGGCACGTCGTTCCCGACAAGGTCACCGCACGGCCATCTCTGGGGCGCGAAACGGTCGGCTTTTCTACATTTTTGCGTGACGAGTTGAAGGGCCGCGCCGCTGCGGCAGGATAGCCGGGTGCCGGGCCTTTCAACCTACCCCAGGGCATGAGCGCCCGGCTATTCGCAGCCGGCCGCGTCGTGCGTCTAATCGAGTCCTCGTTCGTGACTCAGGCGGACCATTTCCTCGATGAAAAGGGCCTTTTGCTTGTCGTCGAGGCTGGCAAATAGCGGCTCGGCGGCATCCGCGACATTGCGCTGATCCTGCGAACGATCGTTGAGAAACTGGGCCTCGTTGCGCATCTGCTCGATGATGTCGTCGGGCGGGTCACGCTTTGCGCGCGCGATTCTCAGATTGAGGCGGTCGGCGCCATTGTGACCGAGATCGTGCATTGCGCTATTAAACGCGGCCCAATTCTTCTCCTGCTCGGGCGTCAGGTTCAGTTCGGTCTTGATCCGATCGATGTTGGCATCGCTGTTTGCGACGATCTGTTCGGCGCTCAGCTGCGGCTCGCCTTCCTGGGTCAGCACCGCCGTCTGCTTGCTTGCCTTGCCAGCCTTGCCGGATTTGGCGGTTTTCGTCGAACCAGGCTGTTTCGTTCCGTTCGCTGCGGCGGGCGCTTGCCCGTTATTCCCGACGCCAAGCACACCAGTGAAGACACCGACGACCCCGCCGATTGCGCCTCCCAACACGCCGCCGACCGGCCCGGCCGCCTTGTTGCCCTGCTGGGCTCCTTGCTGAACGCCTTGAACCAGTCCTTGAGCATCCACCCCCGAAGGGGGAAGGAGGAGTATCGCGACAATTGCGCCAAGCGCGAAACGCAATCCTGGCTGCGCTAGCGCGGTCGGTGTCGTACTGATCATTATTTGGTCTCCATGCTCAAACTGGATAGGCCGGATTGTAGAGTGTTGGGACGGCGTGTACTTGCCGAATCCAGACATTATCGGTTTCGCACCGAGCAAGTCTACCGACGCAACGCATCGTCAGGATGAAGAAAAATCGGCGACAGGCCTTCATCCGCCGAAACCGGACATGCGACATCGTCGCACTTTTGAACCGCGCTATGTTCCTGTGTGCGGCGCAGTATCACATCCGCTGACCGCCGCGTCGCCTTTTCGCTGCCGGCCAATCGCGTAGCCAGTTATCAGGGCGTTGCACGAAATGAAAAAGTTGTGCTCGGGTTGCGGCCGGAGCATGTCACTGAAGCGAGGGCTCATCCGGAGCGTGGGGTGGACGCCTTCGATGCCGTATGGGATGTGACCGAGCCGATCGGGATGGAGACGCTGATTTATTTTACGCTCAAAGAGGTCCAGATCTGCGGGCGGGTAAATCCCAACGCCGGTGCCCGTGACGGGGCCCCGCTCCGATTGGCGGTGGACCTCAACAATATGCACCTGCTAAACGAGGTCACCGGCGCCGTCCTTTCAGAAGCGCACAACAAGAAAAGATAAAAGGGGTTGGAATGGCGACCAACAAGAAGAAAATTTTTGTCACTGAATTGATGTCACAGCCAGGACGAAGTCTCCTGAAAGAGCGGGAGGACATCGAGGTCATAGAATTTCCCAACATGATCTCTGCCAGGGATTTCGAGGCATTGCTCCAGGCGCAGGCACCAGTTCACGGTGTGGCGCTCGGCGCCACCCGCTTTGGCGAGCCGGAGCTCGAGGCGGCGAAGGCCATGCAGGTAGTGACCCGGATCGGCGTCGGCTACGACGCCGTTGACGTGCCAGCGCTGAGCCGCCGCAAGATTCCGCTGATGGTGGCGGGCACTGCCAATTCTCCGTCGGTAGCCGAACAAGCCTTGTTCATGATGCTGACGCTCGCCAAGCGCGCCGTCGAGATGCATGCCTTGGTGAAGGAAGGAAACTGGAGCAGCCGGCTTGGCAAGCTGCCCTACGATTTGTTCGGCAAAACCGTGCTCATTGTCGGCTTCGGCCGCATCGGTACCCGGACCGCCAAACGCTGCCTTGCGATGGAAATGAACGTCATGGTCTATGATCCCTACAAATCAGCCGCAGAGATCAAGGCGGCCGGTTGCGAGCCGGTCGCGGACCTCGATGCCGCGCTGCCGCGCGCTGATTTTGTCAGCCTCCATTGCCCGAAGACACCGGAGACGGTCGGAATGTTCAATGCCGCGCGGTTGAAGCGCATGAAGGCAACGGCCTATCTGATCAACACCGCGCGCGGCGGGATTATCGACGAGCCGGCGCTGTATGATGCGCTGGTGGCTGGCAACCTGGCCGGCGCCGGTCTTGATGTGTTCGAGCAGGAGCCGCCTCCAGTCGGCCATTCGCTGCTTGAACTTTCCAACGTCATCGTCGCGCCGCACGTCGCCGGGGTAACGCGCGAAGCCGTCGACCGGATGAGTGTGCAAACCGCGCGCAACATCCTCAGCGCGCTCGACGGCGAACCGATACGCCAGAATGTCATCAATCAGGATGTGCTAAATTGATCCGTGTGTAACGGCTTGCAGCCTCACGGTATGAACCTTCCGCAACACAGGTACCGCCATGGACTTCAGGGAATACGGCAAATATGACGGCATCGGATTGGCCGATCTCGTCCGCAAGAAGCAAGTCAGCGCCGCCGAGTTGCTGGATGAGGCGATCACCCGAACTACCAGGATCGACCCAGAGATCAACGCGGTTGTCGTGAAGCATTACGACTACGCCCGTCGGCAAATCGATCGCGGGCTTCCCGATGGTCCCTTCACCGGCGTGCCGTTTCTGCTGAAGGACCTGGATCTTCTCGAGACCACGCGAACGACGTTCGGGGCGCGTGTTTTCAAGGAGAACATCGCCGATCATACCGGTACCCTCGCCCAGCGTTTTCTCGATAGCGGCGTCACGATTTTCGGAAAAAGCTCCAGTCCGGAATTCGGATTGCTGCCGACCACCGAGTTGCGTTTGCACGGCCCGACCCGAAACCCCTGGAATTTGGCGCATTCTTCCGGAGGTTCTTCCGGCGGCGCGGCAGCCGCCGTCGCCGCGCGCATTCTTCCCGTTGCCCATGCCAGCGATGGCGGCGGTTCGATACGTATTCCTGCCTCGGCATCCGGCGTGTTCGGAATGAAACCTAGCCGCGCGCGCAATCCGCTTGGCCCCGATCGCGGTGAAGGCTGGGGCGGCTTTTCCTGCGGTCATGTCGTCAGCATCAGCGTGCGCGACAGCGCGGTCATGCTGGATGCGATCCATGGACCCGAAGCATCGAGCCCCTATGTCGCGCCGCCGCCGGAGCGGCCTTTTTCCCAGGAGGTGGGACGCGATCCCGGCCGGCTGCGCATCGCCTTCACCGACAAGTCCCCCTATGGCGATGCCATCGATCCCGAGATTGCTTTGGCGGTTCGGGAAGTCGCCGCCCTGCTGGCCGGCCTCGGCCATCATGTCGAGGAACGGGCTCCCGCCCTCGCCACCGATCCGGCGCTAGTGATGGCAACCATCGTGGCCGCCAATACTGCGCTCAGTGTGCGGCTTGCCGAACAGCGTCTCGGTCACGAAATGACGGACAGCGACTTCGAGATATTGACGCTTGCGAGCGCGCACAATGCGCAACAGGCGAGTGCAACCGACTATGTGGCCGCGCAATTCGGCGCCTTCGCGATTTCGCGCGGGCTCGCCAGCTTTTTCGAGACCTGCGACGTATTTTTGTGTCCGACGCTTTGCTCGCCACCCCTGCGCATTGGCGAGATCGACTCGATGTCGGAAGACCTGTCCCATATCGCGCCAATCCTGCGGCGTTATATGCCGGCAACCTCGATGTTCAATATGTCCGGCCAGCCCGCGATGTCGATGCCGCTGGCATGGAATGCGGCCGGGTTGCCACTCGGCATGATGTTCGCAGCACGTTTTGGCGATGAGGCAACCCTGTTCAGACTGGCGGCTCAACTGGAGGGCGAACGGCCCTGGAAGGACAAATTGCCGCCGGTTTGTGCCTGAACCGACAAAACTCAGCCGCATTCGAGAGCGAGTAAAGAATCGACACTCGGCAGCAGGGCTGCGCCAGCGTGCCAACTGAGGTGGATATTTGAATACCTGGAGGCTGAAATCTTGAGTCAAAGTGACCCGACCGATCATGCGCTCGCGGCTATCGCCAGCATCCTCGATCACCCGGAAGCACATGTTGAACCCGAAAAGGCCGTGGTCGAGGACAAGCCGATCGCCCCTGAGCCGGTTGAGGCCGAGGATTATTACAAGGTCGGTCCCGGCCCGATGGCAACGATCCGTTTCAAATGGACGGTCCGCCGCGAGAGTCACGGCGAATATTATGTAGACGAGACGATTGGCGAGAGCTCCACTCCCATCGTCAGCGGACCTATGGCCAAAGATGCCGCGATCAGATTCGTTGACGAGCGCGAGAGCGAGGCGCGGCAACGTTTTGAGCAACTGAAAAGCGAGATGACCGGACGAGGCGCCGCCGCAAATCTCACTCGGAACGAAGGCGGCGAGATGTAGACTAGAGCGGTTCACAGATTATTTGAATCGGAGGGATTCCGATTCTTGGGCAAATATGATTCAAGATGCTGGCTGGGCTGGAGGCCAGCATCTGATGGTCCGACCTCTTTCCAATGATTTGCGCAAGCGGGTGGTTGCGGCGGTTTCGAAGGGCGAAAGCTGCCGGGCAGTGGCGTCGCGGTTCGGTGTTGCGGTGTCGTCGGTGGTGAAGTGGTCGCAGCGCTATCGTTCGACAGGCTCTTTTGAGCCCGGCAAGATGGGCGGCCACCGCAGGCCGGTGCTTGATCCGCATCGGGCATTCATCGTGAAGCGGCTGAACCAGACGCCGCATCTGACGCTGCACGCCCTGAAGGACGAGTTGGCGGAGCGTGGGGTCAAGGTCTCGCACAACGCGGTCTGGCTATTCTTGCGCCGGGAGGGGCTGCGGTTCAAAAAAAACGCTGTTTGCTCTTGAACAGGGCCGTTCCGATGTCGCCCGCAGACGGCGGCGCTGGCGATCGTGGCAGGCCAGCCTGGATCCGCAACGCCTGGTCTTCATCGACGAGACCTGGATCAAGACCAATATGGCACCGTTGCGGGGATGGGCGCCAAAAGGCGAGCGTCTGCGCGGCTTGGCGCCGCACGGCCGCTGGCGCACGATGACGTTCCTCGGCGCGCTGCGATGCGACAACTTCACGGCACCTTGCGTGTTCGACGGACCGATCAATGGCGAGTGCTTCCGCGCCTATGTTGCGCAAGTGCTTTTGCCATCGCTGAAGCCGGGAGACATCGTCATCATGGACAATCTCGGCAGTCACAAGTCCGCCGAGGTGCGGCGCATGATCAAGACCGTCGGCGCAAGGCTCTGGTATCTGCCGCCTTACTCACCCGACCTCAATCCGATCGAGCAGGCCTTCGCCAAAATCAAACACTGGATGCGAGCAGCCCAAAAACGCACCGTCGAAGACCTCTGGCGCCACATCGGAAGCCTCATTAGCACAATCGAAGCCCATGAATGCAGCAACTACTTCGCAAACGCAGGATACGCTTCAATCAAACCGTGAAACGCTCTTAGCTAGCGGCTTGCACCATGTGGTGGCCGGCAGCTTGCCCTCCGTCCACGTGAAGAATCTCCCCGGTCACAAACTGTGCACCATCCAGATAGAGCACCGCGTCTACCACGTCGGACACATTTCCCATCCGGCCCATTGGATGGAGCGCCGCCAACGCTTGATACGCCTCTGGCGGGTGCATCGGCGTCTTGATGATTCCCGGTGACACCGCGTTGATGCGAACCCCGGACTTTGCATACTCAATTGCCAGCGATCTCGTTGCGGCGCTCAGCGCGCCTTTTGTAAGAGAGGCCAATACGGCGGGCACGCTACTCATCGGCTGGTCGACGAGACTAGTCGTGATCGTGACTACGTGGCCGCGTCCTTGTTTGCCCATAAACTCCAGAGCGCGCTGCGTCATGTGGAAGAATCCCGTCACGTTTGTGGACAGGTAGACGGCATAGTCATCCGGCGAATAAATCGTGAACGGCTTTGCCATGAAGATGCCGGCGTTGTTAACCAGCGTGTCGACACGACCGAACCTATCGAGGGCTGTTTTGAACACTCTTTCGGCCGTCTCCGCGGCGCCAATGTCGCCCTGTACGGTCACGACGTCCGAAATCGGTGACCGGCTTAATCGACCGCGATGTTGCAACCACCCGGTAGTTACGATCCCTGAAAGCCCGGAGGATACCCGCACCGATCCCCTGAGATGCTCCCGTTACTACGGCCACTTTCTGCTCAGTGCTCATGATTTACCCCATAAAGAAGCTTCGATTTGTCAGACTTCCGCCTCGCCGCTGGTCGCCAGCGGATCGTATTCCGGCTGTTGCAAGATCGCGTGGAGTTGTCGACGCCGGACGCCGATGTTGCCCCCGCCAAACAGAGGAAGCGCGAGCGCATCCAGCAGCAGGCGCCCTAACGGAACAGCGTGATCGTAGCTCTCTATCCCGACAACTCGCATGAGATCCGTCAGCACCTTCACAGCCGTTTCCGAACCATAGATTTTTGCTTCGATCGCCAGTTCCTGCGCACCGGGCGATTGCATATCGACCGCGCGGCACGCCCGCCAACAGAAGCAACGGGTGGTTTCGATTGCCGTCTTTGTGTCCGCCAATGCGTATCCAACTGCTTGATGCTCAATGATGGGATCAATGCCGCCTCGCCTTTCGGTGCGCGCGAGGGCAAGCGTGAACTCAAATGCTGCCCGCATCAGCGCCACGGCGAAAATTCCAACCAGGGCGGCTGCGCCTGTGAAGCAAGCAGCAGTTAAGGCCAAGCCACCACCGAGGCTACCCAAGACATTACCTCTGGAGACGCCGACTTCCCTGAGATTGAACTGAGGCAAGAGGTGCGCACGGTGCCCCACTTGCTCGATGGCGCGCTCGAAGACCAGGCCCGATGCCGGCCGCTCTACGACCATGACCGATATACCCCGTTCGGGAGGAGCATCAGGATCAGTTCGGCAGAGAACCGATAGAATGTCTGCGCCCTTGCGATCCCAGCCAGTGGCCGAGGACACCCAGCTTTTTCGGCCTTCGATGATCCATCGATCACCCCGAAGTGTTGCGGAGGTACGAACGCCCTCACCCGGCAGGGGCGATGCGGCATTGGCGCTACCGCCCGGTTCGGTGGCGCAAAACCCCGCCAAAGGCGCTCCGGCTTGCTTGAGGAATGGAGGTAGTAACCGACGCCGCTGCTCCTCGGTGCCGCCCATCAACAACGGCAACAGTCCAAGGACGGTCCCAATCAGCGTCAATGTAACGCTGGCGTTCACGGCGTAGAGCTCCTCGACCATGATCGCCGTATCGGTAAGTCCGGCGTTCTCTCCCCCGGCGGAGAGAGGAATGCATTTGCGCAGAAATCCGGCCGCAACCATTGCCTCGTAAGCGGGCCTCGTCGCGGCAAACCGTTCCTCTGGAGTGGCCAGAGCCTCGGCCCCCAACGCCGGAGAAAGCACCTCCCTTGCGAACTGGCGGGATTGAAGTTGTAGTTCGCGTTGGCGCGCGGTAAGTCGAAAATCAATGGCCACCGATCCTCCTTCCTACTGGAACATCATTAGCCAGACGCACTACGCCGCCCCGCTCGCAGCAAGCGGATCATAATCGCTTCGTTTGAAAATCATGTGCAGCTGCCGGCGCCTGACGCCCATGTTGCCGCCGTCGAAGATCGGCAGCGCGAGTGCATCCCGCAGCAGCCCACCAAACGGCGTTTCATGATCATAACTGTCGATGCCGACCACGCGCATGAGATCGGTGATCACGCGCACCGCGGCTTCGGAGCCGAAAATCTTTGCCTGAACTGCGAGTTCCTCGGCTGACGGCGACTGGGTGTCAAGCGCGTGGCAGGCGCGCCAACTGAGATATCGCGCCGCTTCGATCGTGGTCTTTGCATCGGCCAAAGCATATCCGACCGCCTGGTGCTCGATGATTGCATGGACGCCACCGCGCTTTTCTGTGCGAGCAAAATGAAGCGCAAATTCGAACGCAGCACGCATCAGCGCGACGCCGAAGATACCAACGAGTGCTGCGGTCGCCGTGAATGCTCCAGCCGTCAGTGCGAGCCCGGCGCCCTCCTGTCCGAGCAGATTGTGACGTGGCGTCGCGACGTTCTGGAAAGCGAATTCCGGCACGAGATGCGCCCGATGACCAATCGTGTCGATCGCCCGTTCGAATACAACGCCCGTTACCGGCCCCTCTACCGCAATGATGGAGATCGCAGCGTCAGGCGGCGCGGATGGATCGGTTCGGCACACAACGCAGAGAGCATTGGCGCCTTCGCGATTCCAACCCGTGGCCGACGAAACCCATTTCTTGCGGCCATTGATCACCCAGTTGTCGCCCTCTCGCCTGGCCGTGGTGCGGACGCCCTCGCCAGGCGGAGGCGAGGCGGCGTTGGCACTGCCGCCCGGCTCGCTGGAGCAGAAGCCAGCAAGCGGCGCACCGCTTGCTTTCAGAAACGGCCCGAGCAGCCGTTTGCACTGGTCCGGGGTGCCGCCGAGCAGAATTGGCAACAAGCCAAGCACCGTGCCAAGCATCGTGAGCGTCACGCTGGCGTTCACGCTGTAAAATTCTTCCGCGAGGATCGCCATATCGATCAGGCCGGCATTGTCGCCACCCGCAGGCGCCGGAATACACTTGCGCAAATAGCCGGCCGCCACCATCGCTTCGTAGGTCGGCTTGGTCGCGAGAAAGCGCTCTTCCGGAGTTGACAACAACTCGGCCGCTTTGGCCTCGTTGAGCACTTCTTTCGCAAACTTGCGGGAACTAAGCTGCAGATCGCGCTGTTGCGCCGTGAGCGTGAAATCAATCACGATTGAGCTTCCTCGATGTTCAGCGGCATGGCGCCGCGTTCAATAGAGGACTAGCTTGCTGGCGAGAGAAAGTCTTGGACGGGGGTGAACCGATTTCTTGGCCTACAGTGTACTGTCGATTGTCTCTCAACTCATGGCACGTCGAAATTCCCGGGGCGTCAGCCCACTACTGCGCTTGAATAGCCTGTTGAAATGCGAAATATCCCGGAACCCGGCATTAAATGCGATTTCCGCAACGGTTGCACGTCGATGCGTGTGATCCAGTAAATTCCTGGTACAAGTGAGGATCCGCAGTCCATTGATGTGTTCTCCAACCGAACGACCCGTGGTCGAGAACAGCTTGTGCACATACCGTTGCGAGCAATGGAATTTCAGCGCGAGCGCGGCCGCGCCCAGTTCGGGGTCATCCAGGTTGCGATCGATATGGTCAAGCATCATAGACAGCAAGACAGATGGCCCTGCCCGTTCCGACGGTCTTTCTTCCAGAATGCCAGGCGCGTGAGCTATCAGGTCAACGACATGTTGAGCTCCGAAGGCAGGGATTCCCGAGTGCGGCTCCGAACGAAGACACAGGTCCGCATGTCCCGCGAGTGTCCGGGATAGCGCGCGGCCGACCTCGGTCGCGGAGAGCCTCAACCGCGGCCGCTCTGCGTACGCATTGGGTAGTAGCTGTCGCGGCACCGCAAAGCAGAACAAACTAAAGTTCCGACAATTCGCGATTTCGAACGGCTCGGTCGTGTCGACGATAGCAAGATCTCCGGGTCCGCAGATCTGCTCGTGGCCGCGCTGGGTGTAGCGTCCAACGCCATCGAGTTGGAGATTGACAAAGTACACATCGCTGATGCTTCGCACGATGTGCGAGCGCAACCGGTGGACCACGTGCCTGGTCGCTTCGACACGTGAGATCTGGATGGATGCGACGTCCGTTCGCGAGATCGTCCCCTGGAACGGTTGCTCGGCGATTTTCCGCGGTTCGAGCTGAACGAAAGCGTCGGCTAAATCCTCAGCCCAACTTCCGAAGGGCCGGTCCGCCTCGATCGCTCGTGTCGACCACTTCATGGGACCACCTAAAATTCACGGCTGCAAATTTCATGGTTTGGCCTTCGCGAGAATAGTACATCAGGGAGCGACGAGGTCAAATCGGCTACGGGTTGGGGGCAGTCCTGGTCGATCGGACTACGATCGGATCCGCAGGATCGGAATCGGAAACAGTTCCAACGCGCGAACGACCACGGTAAGCTCCGGCGCATGCCCGCGCGAGAAAAAGACCGATGGTTCGTTTTCCTGCCAGCGTTGCCGCCTTGGTTTTTTGGGCCGCGATCGCGCATGCCCAGCAACCCTCGCGCCTCGACTACATTGTCAAGCGCGGAACGTTGCGGGTCGGCATGACCGGCGACTATCTACCGTTTACCTATCTTGACAAGGGGACATCGAAATTCCGCGGCTTCGATGTCGATATGGCGGAGGCGCTGGGTAAGGCTCTCGGCGTCAAAATCGCCTATGTTCAAACCGCGTGGCCCCGGTTGATGAAGGATTTTGACGCCGACAAGTTCGATATCGCGATGGGCGGGATCTCAATCACCCCCGATCGGCAGCAGCATGGCACTTTCTCGACACCGATCATGCGCGATGGCAAGACCCCGATTGCGCGCTGTTCTGACAGGGGCAAATACGAGACCATCGCGGATATCGACAAGCCCGGCACGCGTGTGATCGTCAATCCCGGGGGCACCAACGAGCGCTTTGCCCGGGCCAATATCAAAGACGCCGAGATCCAAACCTACAGCGACAACGTCACGATCTTCGAGGAGATTGCCAAAGGCAATGCCGATCTGATGATGACGGATTCATCGGAGACGCGATATCAACAAAAACTTCACCCCGGCGTGCTTTGCGCGGTGCATCCGGAAAAGCCGTTTGATGTTGCCGAGAAAGCCTACTGGCTGCAGCGCGACGTCGCCCTTGAGACTTTCATCGATCAATGGTTGCAGATCGTTCGCGAGAACGGCAGTTACCAGCGGATCTATGACGCCTGGTTCAATTAGGCCGTTGCCGAATGGCCGGCTTTTCGGAATTGACCCGCAGCCGCTCTCGGGTTGGCTAGAGAAGGCGCGTTGAACCAAAGCTGCCGATTCACAACTCATTTATGAACGTGATCCAGTTCACGTGGCAGAAACATTGCCGCAAATAAGCTCGGAATTTCGAGCTCCGCCTGCACAGGAGGTCATGATGAGGACGTTCTTTGCCTTCGCTTTTCTGGTGGCGAGTTCCGCGGCGCAGGCTCAGTACACTTTCGATTATGGCGGCCGTACCATTCGCATTGATCCAGATCGTGGAACGGTTTCGATACCGGGCGTCTACGACAATACGGGACGGCAAACCAAGCGCTCCCATAGTGACAGCGACCGTCCGCGCAAGCAGCCGCCTCAACAGGCAAAGGTCGATCCGCAGACACCCGGCGCAGGCGCTGCACCGACCGAACAGGCTCCCGCGCCCGCGAATACCTCGACCGAGCCCCCAACCGCTACCGCCAATGTCGCGCCTGTCGATACCCCAACTCAGCCTCCGACGCCACAAGTTGAACAAGGTGCTGCTCCTGTCTTGAAGTCAGCACCAGCGCCCGTGGTTGCGACCGCACCGATCGAGAGGCAGCAGGCGCGTCCTCCTGCAACCTCGCCGGTCCAGTCAGCCAATACACCGCTGGGCCTGTGGCTGACCGAAGAGAAAGAGGGCAAGGTCCGGATCGAGCAATGCGGCGCCAATCTTTGCGGATATGCCGTGGACGCCAAGTCGAACGGCAACGGTGAACAAATTCTAATCAACATGAAGCCCGGCACGGATTCCAAATGGCGCGGACGAATTCACGACCCGAAAACCGGAAGCAATTATGATTCGACGATCGCACTGAAAGGCTCGGACGCGCTCCGCGTGCAGGGGTGCGCCTTCGGCGGCATGTTCTGCGGCGGTCAAACCTGGAGCCGGTTGAACTAGGGCGCGGACTCGTTAGTGCGCAGCCAAAATTCGGATCCATGCCAGCTTGATGAACGCCAGATCGTTTGCTGGGAATTTGTCGTATCGGATCGCGACACGCCGACATCTGGTAGCATCATTATCGTGCGGCGGTTCATTGCGTGTGTTGGTAGCCCGTTGGCGTGGCTCATCGCTCGGAAACTGGCATGGCTGAAGTTTACGATGTGATCACGATCGGCGGTGGGCTCGCTGGCGCGGCGCTTGCGAAACGTCTGGCCGAGAGCGGAATGCGTGTCCTGGTCCTCGAGCACGAGGTTACGTTCCGCGACCGCGTACGCGGCGAGCAGATGCATTGTTGGGGCGTCGCCGAAGCCCGGACGCTCGGACTTTACGAGTTGCTGCGGGAGACTTGCGGCCACGAAGTCCGATATGTTTCCTCCCAGCTCGTGGGCTTTTCGGAAGTGAGGCGGCGGGATCTCGTAAAGACCTCACCGCATCATGCGGGATCCTTCAACTTTTATCACCCGGACATGCAATCAGCAGTAATCGGCGCGGCCGCCGCCGCTGGGGCGACAGTACGGCGCGGCGCGCGTGTCGTCGGGCTGGTCTCAGACGGGCTGCCCGGAGTTTGCGTCCATGAGCATGGAAGCGGCGAAAGGGTTTATCGCGCTCGTCTCGTCGTGGGGGCCGACGGCCGCAATTCCGTCTGTCGTCGGTGGGGCGGCTTCCACGTCGAGCGTGATCCCGAAGGCATGATCATCGCCGGACTTTTGATGCAGGGCCTTGCGGCTCCGGAGGACCAGCTGAGCGCTTTCGTGGATCCGCGTCTCAGCATGCTCTCCTTGACGGTTCCGCTGGGCGCAGGTCGCTTCCGCGCGTACGTCAGCATTCACGGAGATGCAAGGGAGTCGACAGCAGCTCCCTTGAGCGGTGAGGCAAATATTCCTGCTTTTCTGGCCGCCAGCATCGCCGCTGGCGCTCCCGCAGAGTGGTACGAGGGCGCACGCGCAGTAGGGCCGCTCGCTTCTTACGATGCAAGGGATACCTGGGTGAACCACCCGCACCGGGCCGGGCTGGTCCTGATAGGCGACGCTGCAGCATCGAATGACCCGTCGTTCGGCTGCGGATTGTCGTTGACGCTGCGTGACGTCCGGGTGCTTGCTGATAGGCTCCTCGCGTCCGAGGACTGGTCGGGGGCAATGGACCGCTACGCAGAGGAGCACGATCGCCACTACGGCGTGATCCATCGCCTAACGAGATGGGCAAGGGCACTGTACTACCATCCGAAGTCTCGTCGCCGCTGCGGCGCGGGAAATCAGCGCTCACACGGCTTGTTGCGGACCGAACCCGCAACCTCGATATCATTGGCGTCGGGCCAGACTGTCCTTGCGACGAAGTTACTCGCTGCCGCTTCTTCGGGGAGGATTGAGCAGCCGCGATGCAACTTGAAGAGCCGCGCCTTTACGAGCAGCCTGGGCCGCGTCTCTGGGCCGGCTCGGGTCCAGGATGCGAAGGCCGCCGTGTTGGCAGTGAATAATCTTTTCCTGCTCCAGTTGCTGGAGCAACTCGTTCACGGTCTGGCGGCCGAGCGAGAGCATCATTCCCAGGCGCTCTTGCGAAACACGGACGCTATATGACGGCGCGGCTTTTCCCTCGCCATTCGAGCCTCGCAACCGCCAGTGTGACAGTCGTCACAGTCCAGGAACGATCGACGTGAGACCCTTTGCTTCGAAACGAAACAAAGGGGTACGCCATGACAAGCCTTCGCAAAACAATCCTCGCCACCCGCATCCTGTTGCTTGCCGGAGCGGGCCTCACCACGCCTGCAGCGGCCGCAAGCTTTGACGGCGCCTGGAACGTCCAGATTGCGTCGACGAACTCCGCCTGCGGGAGCGGAACAAACGTCTCGATCGGAATCAGCAACGGCCAGGTGGCTTCAAACAACGCGATGATGACGGCGTCGGGTCGTGTCGCCGATGCCGGCAGCATCCACGTTACACTCATCAGCGGGATGAAGCGCGCGGTCGGTTCGGGTCGCCTTACAACCACGTCAGGATCAGGTACCTGGCGCGGCGCGCTCTGCTCGGGCACCTGGACCGCGCAGCGAATCTAACCGTCGGCGCCCGGGATGCCGGCCGGGTGCGATTTCCGATTCTTGTCGAATATTTTCACGTGGGTCCCCGCCTCCATCCCGGTCGCCTGAGCCGCGGCTACTTTTTTGGGGCCGCATAGCGAGCCTTGGTTTCGGCATTCATCGGATAAAGACCCGGCAGCGCGGCGCCGGCTTTCACTTGGTCCACAATCCATGCCTCCATTCGCTCCTGCTCCGGTCCCTCGGCGAGGATGTGATCGAGCAGCGCCTGCGGGATCAGCACGGCGCCATCCTGGTCGGCAACGAGAATATCGTTCGGAAACACCGCGACGCCGCCACACCCGATCGGTTCACCCCAACCGACGAATGTCAGGCCCGCAACCGAGGGCGGAGCCGCGAAGCCGTTACACCATACGGGAAGACCAGTGCCGAGCACGCCTTCGAGATCGCGCACCACGCCATCGGTGACCAGTGCAGCTACTCCGCGTTTGACCATGCGCGCACACAGGATGTCACCGAAAATGCCGGCATCGGTGACGCCCATGGCGTCCACCACAGCGATGCAGCCTTCCGGCATGGCCTCGATCGCGGTCCGGGTCGAAATCGGAGCCGACCACGACTCCGGTGTCGCCAGATCCTCCCGCGCGGGTACAAAACGCAGCGTGAAGGCCGGCCCAACCAACCGTGGTTGTCCGGGCCGCAGCGGGCGCGAACCCCGCAACCAGACATTTCGCAGACCCTTCTTGAGCAGAACCGTGGTGATGGTAGCGGTGGAGACGCGGGAAAGGGTCGCGATCGCATCGGTGGTCAAAGACATCGGAAAGCCAATTCTGGGAGGGATTGGGTCAGGCGTCCGCATCTTGCGGGGCGCGGACCTCGCGTCAAGTGCGGCTCAACGATGGTCGCGTGACAAGCACGAGATATTGAGCGAAAAACGCCGGGTCATCCGACGAGTTTATGAGGCCATGGCCGCAACGCTGACCCTGCCCCGTCTTTTGCCGAGTGGCGACAGCGCGATTACGGTGGAATTCAGTCGCAACATCGATGATGCGGCGAACCAGCGGGTGCTGGCGCTCGATCGCGCGATCGCGTGTGAGAAAATCGCAGGCGTGACCGAGTCGGTTCCGACTTACCGATCCCTCCTGGTGCACTATGATCCCCTGCAGATCGGCTTTGACACGTTGAGTGAAAAGCTCGTCTCGCTGGCTCGACTGCCGATTCCGCCGGTCACGAGCACGCGGCGATGGCGTATCCCGGTGGTTTATGGCGGCGAACATGGCGTCGATCTTGAGGATGTCGCCAAGACCCTCATGACCTCGCCGGATGATATCGTGGCGCGACATGTCGCCGGCGATTACCATGTCGCCATGATCGGCTTTACGCCGGGATGGTCCTACCTCAGCGGCCTTGAGCATTCACTCCATCTGCCACGGCGCCAAAATCCGCGGCTGCTGACCCCGGCCGGCACCATTTCGATCGGCGGCGTGCAGGCCGGCGTGCAATGTCTCGCCGGCCCGAGTGGCTGGCATCTGCTTGGACAGACCGCCGTCAGAACCTATCAGCTGCATCGCGATCCGATCTTTCTGCTGGAACCCGGCGACCGCGTGACGTTTTCGGCTGTCGATGCGAAAACCTTCGCGGAACAGGATCGCGCTGCTGAAGGCGGCGAGATTGTCGCCGAACCGATGACCTCATGAGCAAGCTTCTGATTTCAGCCATCGGCCCTGCGAGTTCCGTGCAGGACGGCGGTCGCTACGGCGCCCAGCGTTACGGGTTGACGCCCGGCGGCGCGATGGATCGGCTCGCGCTCGCGGCGGCGAATAGCCTGGTCGGAAACATGCCGTTCGCCGCGGCGGTCGAAATCGGTCCGTTCGGCGCTACCTTCGCGGCTCGCGAAGGGGCGGTTCGGGTCGGGCTCGCAGGAGCCTCGCGCGCCGCCGACATCGCAGGACGGGCGATGGCGTTCGATACATCCATGACGCTCATGGATGGCGAGGTCTTGACGCTGGGTTTTGCCCGAGGCGGCTCGTTCAGCTATCTCGCGCTCGAGGGCGGGATTGAGGGCGAGCCGATGTTCGGCAGCCTGTCCGTGAATGCCCGCGCCGGCCTTGGGAGTCCGTATCCGCGCCCACTGCGGGCCGGCGACGAATTGCAGGGCGGCGCAAGCGCAACTGCTGCGATCGAGCGCCGCATCGATCTGCCGCCTGTCCGGGATGCGCCGATCCGCGTGCTGATGGGCCCACAGGATGATGAATTCGGGGACGCCACCATTCTGTTCCTGGACAGCGAGTGGAAGATATCGGCGACCAGCGATCGAATGGGTTACCGGCTTGAGGGCCCTGTCATCAGGCATCTGCACGGTCACAACATCGTCTCCGACGGTACTGTCAATGGCAGCATCCAGGTGCCCGGAAACGGCCAGCCCATCGTCTTGATGCCGGATCGCGGCACCAGTGGCGGCTACCCCAAAATCGCAACGGTGATATCCGCCGATCTCGGGCGGCTCGCGCAGATACCCGCCGGACGTGGCTTTCGATTCAGGGCGATTGACATGGCCGAAGCGCAGGCTGAAGCCCGGAAATTCGCTGAACTGCTCGACACCCTGCCCGACCGCCTGCGTTCCATCGAGAACTTTGATTTCGACATCGAGGCATTGCAGGATGCCAACGTCGCCGGCGCCGCCGTCAGCGCCGTCGATACACAAACATGGCAGACCCCGTCCTCAACGGATGCTCCGGCGCGAGACTGATCCGAGGTATATGAACTCGGACACCCCCCGATTCAGCAAGCGGATGTGACTTCATGAAAATCGATCTCAACTGCGATCTCGGTGAAGGATTTGGGGCATGGGAAATGGGCAATGATGCTGCCATGATCGAGCTCGCTACCTCCGTTAACATCGCCTGCGGTTTTCATGCCGGCGATTCCGACACCATGCGCAAGACCGTGGAGCTTGCAAAAGCCCGCGGCGTCAGCATCGGTGCGCATCCAGGTTATCGCGACCTGCATGGCTTTGGCCGCCGGCCTTTTCCCGGCATGAAAGCCTCGGAAATCGAAAATCTGGTCGCCTACCAGATCGGGGCGTTGCAGGCGATTGCGACCATGGCGGGCCACAAGGTGACCCACGTCAAGGCCCATGGCGCGTTGTCGAACGTTGCCTGCGAGGACGACATGACCGCGCGCGCAATTGCGTCCGCCATCAGGGCGGTGGATCGCGATCTGATATTTGTAGTGCTTGCCAATTCGCGCCTGGTAAAGGCTGGCGAAGCCGCGAACCTACCCATGGTTCACGAGGTATTTGCCGACCGGGCCTATGAAGATGACGGGTCGCTGGTGTCGCGCCGCAAGCCTGGCGCCGTGCTGCATGATGCGACTGAGAGTTGCTCAACGTGTGGTGCGGATGGTGGAGAACGGCGCCGTGGTGTCAATCACGGGAAAGGTTATCAAGATGCGCACCGACACCGTATGCATCCACGGCGACACGCCGGGCGCAGTCGACATCGCCCGCGGTGTCCGCCAGGCGCTGAAGGCCGCCGGTATTGAAGTAGCGCCGTTCAAAAAGCTGAATTAGCGCGATGCGGCTAAAATGGATGATATGACAGCGTGCCGAAAATCACGGCCGCAATGATAGCGAATGCCCCATAGAGCGCTGCCTCATGCAATCCCCGGGCGGTTCGCCCCGAAAGCGAACGCGCGTAAAGGTGCAGGCGGGCTTCCGCCGAAAGTTCTCGCATGGTCGATCTCCAACGCAGCATCGACCACAAATTGAATATTGATTGCGTCTGGAAGCAAGACGATGGCGCAAATAGCGATACAACCGCTTTGCCAAACACCAATCGCAGTCAAATATTCTCTGCGTTGGATTCGAGCGAGAATTTTATTCGCTTGGATTTTCGATAATTATGGCCGTCAATAAACGTCCTGCTGGAACCGGCCCTTCTTCTTGAGCTCCCCTACGAAGCTGACCGCCTCATCGGTGGTGCGTGCGCCGAACTGCGCGACGACATCGACCAGCGCGCGCTCGACATCCTTTGCCATCCGTTTGGCGTCGCCGCAGACATAGATGTTGGCGCCTTCGGCCAACCAGTTCCACAATTCACGGCCGACCTCGCGCATGCGGTCTTGCACGTAGAATTTCTTGTCGCCGTCGCGTGACCACGCCAGCGACATCCGCGTCAGCAGGCCCGACGTCTTCATGGCATTCAGTTCGTCGGCATAAAAGAAATCATAACCGCTGCGCTGATGGCCGAAGAACAGCCAGTTCTTGCCGGTCGCGCCGGTTGCCCTGCGGTCGTGCAGGAATGCACGGAACGGCGCGATGCCGGTACCGGGACCGATCATGATAATCGGCGTCGCCGGATCCGCCGGCAGCGCGAAGCCATGGGCTTTCTGGACATAGACCTTGATTTCATCGCCGGGCTTGATGCGCTCAGCGAGGTAGACCGAAGCCACGCCGAGGCGCTTGCGCTTGCCGATCACATAGCGAACGCAGTCCACGGTCAGCGACAGCTTGCCGGGCGTGGCATTATGCGACGACGAGATTGAATAGAGCCGCGGTTGCAGCGGCTCCAGCGCTTCGACGAAGGCTTCGGGGTGCGGTCGCACGCCGGAAAATTTCTGCAACGCCGCCATCACATCGAGTGTTGCGGTGTCACCATCGGGATCTTCGCCCTGCGCCAGCGCACGCGCTTTTTCGCGCTGCGCGCCACCGGTCACGAACGACAGCAATTCGAACAGCGTGTCGGGTGCCGGCGCCAACGAGACATCGTCGATCAATACATCGCGCAGGGTCTTGCCGTTCACTGGGGTGGTTGGCGAAGCTCCGAGCATGGCGATGATCTGATCGACAAGGCCGAGATCGTTGCGGGCAAAGATGCCGAAGGAATCTCCGACGACATAATCGAGTCCGCAACCGCTGAGGTCGAAATCGATGTGCCAGGTTTCCTTTTCCGATCCGGCCTTGTTCAAGAGCTGGCGCGACACGAATGTGGCCGGCGCCGGATTGTCGCGCGAACGCCCCAGCTCCGCGGTGACGGCAGGTAACGCCGCGACTGGCGCAGCTGCTGCCCCGGAAGACGCCGATGGCGGCGCTTTTTCCAATTCCTCGTTCAGCGCTTTCAGCATCCGGGCGGTCTCCTTGCCGCCGGGCACGCAAAGGTTCAGCCGCGGCTCGGACTTGCCGGCGATCGCCTCGGAATAATCGTTGCAGTTATAGCCGCATTGGCCGCAATCCTGCTGCGCCATCGCCGCCATCATGCGCCGCCGCATCGGGCGGCCTTCGGCAAGCTTCATGCGGTCGGCAATCGGCATGGTCTGGTCGTGCCAGGGCGCTTCGCCGTCATCGCCATCGCCGGCCGCGCCTTGCAGCAGGGCATCCCCCTGCTCGCCCGATAGCGACACCGAACCGTCGAGCGACAACAGCCCGACAAGGAATCCATTGAGCCAGGAACGCTGTGCCTCCGAGAACGGCGCGGATGCCGGAATAACTTCAAGTCTCGGCGGTGAAGTCATTTGATTCATGCGAAGGTCTCCGCATCCGCCATTTTCCTCAGGCTTTCTCCGTCATGGCGGCGCGAAAACGCCAGAAACGTCTCGTCGGGGAAGGCGCGGTTCGCAACATAGGCCTTCAATAATTTTTCCACGGCCTTCGGCGTGTCTTCTGCCTTGACGTCGCGGTAGACCTCCTGCCCGATCTCGGCATCCGGTCCGAAGCCTCCGCCGGCGTAGAGATGATAGCCCTCTACCGTGTCGTCATCGGCTCCGACCGGCACCCTCGCCGCCAGCAACCCGATATCGCTGATGTAGTGCTGGGCGCAGGAATGATGGCAGCCGGTGAGATGAATATTGATCGGCGTTTCGATCGATACGCGCGGCTCGCACCAATCGCCGATTTCAGCGGCATGGCGCTTGGTATCGGAAGCGGCGAACTTGCAGCCGGCGTTGCCGGTGCACGCGATCAGCCCGGCCCGGATCGACGAGGCTTCGACCGCGAGGCCGAGCGCACCGATCGCCGCGGTAGCCAACGCGATCTTTTCGTCCGCAACGCCGGATATCAGCAGATTTTGCCAAACCGTCAGACGGATGTCGCCATCGCCGAGATCCTGGGCGATCCTGGCAATGCCGCGCATCTGATCGCCGGTCAGCTTGCCGAGCGGCAATGCCAGCCCGATCCAGTTCAGGCCGGTCTGCTTTTGCGGATGCACGCCGATATGGGCCATCCGGTCGAACGCCGGGCGTGGCTCCGTCGCACCGGCCGGAGTTCGCACCAACTTCTGTCCAAGCTTCTCCTCGACAGCAGCCAGGAATTTTTCGACGCCTATGGCGTCGATCACATATTTCATGCGCGCCTTGAGACGGTTGGTTCGGTCCCCGGTATCGATGAAAACCCGCACGATGGCATCTGCAACCTTGGTCGCGTCCGCCGGCTTGACGATGATTCCAGTGTCCTTGGCGAAATCCTTGTGGCCGGTGATTCCGCCTATCCCTAACCGAAACCAGACGCCCGGCTCAACGCCGAAGCCGTCCTTCACGTCGACCGCGGCGAAGGCGATATCGTTGGTGTCTTCGAGTACCGCGATCTTGCCGGCGCCGTCGAAAGCGACGTTAAACTTGCGCGGCAGTCCAGTCAGCGAGCGGTCGTTGAGGATGTGGTAGTGCCATTCACGGGCGTATTCGCGCGTGTCGATCAATTCCTGCGGATCGATTCCGGCAGTCGGTGTGCCCGTGACATTGCGGATATTGTCGGCGCCGGATCCGCGCGAACATAGCCCAATGTCCTGGATCCCTTCGATCAGCTGTACGCTGTGCTTGGGCGGAATCTCCCTGATCTGGATATTGGCGCGGGTGGTGACATGCGAATAGCCGCCGCCGCAACGCTCCGCAAGATCGGCAACAGCGGCAAACTGCCAGTGATTGAGAATTCCGTTGGGAATACGCAAGCGGCACATATACGAGTCTTGCGCCGGCGCGACATAAAACAGGCCGTAAAAGCGCCAGCGAAAATTGTCGGCCGGCGGCGGCGGTGTGTTGCCCTGCGCCTGCGCCTTCAAACGGTCATAAGCATCGAACGGATGCTGCTCGCGCTTGAACTTCTCGGGATCGGACAGCTTCTTGCCGTCGCGAAGAAACCTGTCCTGGGCCTTGAATCCAGCAGCGTCCGGACCGACCGGCTCCGGACCGACCTTGCCGGCCGGCGCTCCGGCGGCAACGCCGATACTCCGACCGACACGCCCGATCTGCAGACCGGACATGAAGCCTTCCAGATATCGCTTCTGTTCGTCGCTAAAATCGGCTGACACTGTTTCAAGCTTCATGGTGCGCAAACGATCCCGTTATTCAGCAGGCACTTGAGCCGTGACCGGCGACGTTTTCGGCGCCGACGGCGTGGCCGGTTTGTAGGTCGCGTACAGCGCCAGTCCGGTGAACAGCAAGCCGCCGACAATGTTGCCGAGCGTGACCGGTATCTGGTTCCACGCCCACCACTGAAAGATGCTGACTTTTGCGCCCATCAACATTCCGGTTGGAATGATGAACATGTTGACCACGGTATGCTCAAAACCCTGAGCGAAGAACGTCACGATGGGCAACCAGGCCGCCGCGATCTTGCCGACGGTCGACGTCGACGTCATCGCCATCACCACGCCGAGGCACACCAGCCAATTGCAGAGAATGGCCTTGACGAAGGAAGTCACCAGACCGGCAAAGCCGAGCGCTTCGTATCCAATCGTCTTTGCCTCGGCGATCTTCACGATACTTGCCGCTACCCCCGCCGGGACGATCTGCCCCATGCTTGTCAGGGCGATAGCCAGCAAAGCGCCATAGACCATGCTGCCGAGAAGATTGCCGAGGAAGACCCAGGCCCAGTTCGCAGCAACGGCGCCCCAGCTCGATTTTCGTTCCAACGCAGCCAGCGGCAGCAGTGCGAAACTACCCGTGACGAGTTCAAGCCCGAGCAGTACGATCATCACGAAACCAACGGGAAATATCAAAGCTCCGACTAGCGGTTGACCCGTTGTGACAGCCGCGCCGAATGCGAGGCTGGTGGCGGCGCCGAGCAGCGCACCAGAGAGCGCGCCGCGAATGAGGAGATCCCGCGGAGCCAGCGCCAATTTTTTTACGCTGGCATCGATCATCGAGGTGACAACGTCGGCAGGTTTTGCGTAGTCCATCGCAAGACTCCAGTGGCCATGCGGGGCATGGGCACAATGAGAAAAAAAGGGTGTGTGATAGCTCGGAAATTCGATTCGAAAGGCCGCGACGGATCGGAATTTTCAGAGCCTCCGGCCAGCTTCGTTGCGGCGCGGACGTTCATTTTGAACGACGCCAACG
Organism: uncultured Pseudomonadota bacterium; assembly: GCA_963725555.1. GTDB lineage: Bacteria > Pseudomonadota > Alphaproteobacteria > Rhizobiales > Xanthobacteraceae > Bradyrhizobium. Next base: position 125,839 of record CAVRYV010000016.1, read on the forward strand.
CGCTTGAATGGCCGCTGGCTGGCCTGATCTATTCAAGTTGTGTGCCACTGCAGCAATTGGCAAAACTGTATTATAAATCAAATGATTGCTGGTTATGCGAGACGGTGAATTCGATAGAATCATTGCTGCATAAGGCTGCATCGGTCTAAAAAATGAACACAGGAGAGGTTTTGCCCATTAATTGAGCGGACCAGCCTGGTCACGAAGATCGGCGCGCCATCTGCAGCGAGGCCAAATAGCCCGCGATATCATCCGCATCGAAGACGGGTCCTGCGAACGTTCCCATCACGTTCGATGGGCGGTCACGGGAATTTCCTTCAAGGCCGAGAACGGCGTCATAGAGGTCCGGCCGAAACACCGCCTTGGCGATCTGGAGAGCCTGTGGACTGAATGAAGCCTGGCCCCACCGAACCATTTGCGCGTAGAGCCATGCGACCTGCATCGGATCCGGACGCGCGGCACCTTCCCTCCCAATCAGCAGATAGCGGTCGCTTTCGCGTATGGTGCCGTCGGGAGATATTTTAAGGCGGCCGTCCAGAGTTCGCCGGATAATATCGGCATCGACGCCGATACGCTCCGGTTGCGCCAAAAGGCGCGCCACCTCGGCGCGATTGCCGGGCTCGTCGATGAATTCAGTCGCGCGAAATGCGGCGCGGATCAACGCGGCAAGCACATCCGGGTTTTTTTCCGACCAGCTTTGCCTGACGGCCAGCACCTTCTCGGCCGCGCGTGTCAGAATATCGGAGACGAAATGCAAAATGTGCCCGACGCCGCGATCGACAGCGATCGAATTCCAGGGTGCGCCGACGCAGAACGCGTCGACCTGACCGTTGGCAAGACTGTCCACCATGTAGGGCGGTGGCAGCACCACGAGACGAACGTCCTCGTCGGGATCGACGCCCGCGGCCGCCATCCAGTATCGCAGCTGATAGTTGTGGGTGGAAAATGGAAACGTCATCCCGAAGGTCAGCGGTTCGGCTCCGCTTCTTTGCCTGGTCGCGACAATACGCGCCAGCGCCAGTGCCGTCGCCATGGGGTCGAACGGATCGCCTTCGATCTCGCCCATGATGGTCGCATGCAGAGCCGGCGAAACCGTAATCGCGTTGCCATTGAGGCCAAGATTGAAGGGCGCCACGATCGGCACCTTGATGTGTCCAAGCCCGAGGCTTGAGGCGATGGCGACCGGCGCCAGCAGATGTGCTGCGTCGAACAGGCCGATATTGAGTTTGTCACGGATGTTCGACCACGACACCTCACGTACCAGGGTGATCTCCAGCCCCTCGGCCGCGGCGAACCCCTTGTCGACGGCGACGATCAGCGCTGCGGCATCGACCAGCGGAATGAAGCCGACGTGGAGCGATACGGTCATTTCAGTAACTCCGACGCCGTCAAGATCGACTGGGCAATCTCGGCGATCTTCTTTTTCTCGCGCATCGCCATCGATCGGAGCAACACATAGGCCTCGTCTTCCGTCAGGCCCTTTAATTTCATGAGAATTCCCTTGGCACGATCAATCACCTTGCGGTCTTCAAGCGCGGATTTGGCGCGATCGAGTTCATTTTGAAGCCTGGAAAACGCATTGAAGCGTGAAATACAGAGGTCGAGGATCGGCTTGATGCGTTCCTTTTTCAATCCGTCGACGATATAGGCCGAGACGCCGGCATCGACTGAGGCCTGAATCGATGCCGCGTCGCTCTGATCGACGAACATCGCGATCGGCCGGCGCACCGCGCGGCTAACCTGGAACATCTGTTCCAGAACATCGCGGCTGGGATTCTCCAAATCGATCAGAATGACGTCCGGATCGAGCGCATAGATCCGCTCCAGCAAGCTCTGCATTTCCCTGATGTGGACCACACCGATAAAACCGGCTTCGCGCAATCCCTCTTCGAGGATCGCAGCACGGATCGGGCTTTCGTCAACGATAACGATTTTGGGAGACGATTCCGCGCCCATCGATCACTCGGATTCCTGCAAACTATCCATAGCATGCCTGAAGCCGGCTCAAAGCCTTGTAATTATGAGCAATTAGGACTAGCTCCTGCCCCTCAGGCTGTACGGTGGATATGAACTTTGCCTCGGGGCTCAGCCGAGTCCCTGCGGCGCAACCCTTGTGGTCAAGCTCAAGGCCGAGACGTGAGACAGATCGAACATGCAACAGGCCGCCGCGCCCAAAGTCAGCTTTGTTTCGCTGGGATGCCCCAAGGCACTGGTGGATTCCGAGCGCATCATTACGCGGCTGCGCGCCGAAGGCTATGAATTGGCGCGCAAGCACGATGGTGCCGACCTTGTCATCGTCAACACCTGTGGCTTTCTCGACAGCGCCAAACAGGAATCGCTGGGCGCGATCGGCGAAGCGATGGCCGAGAATGGCAAGGTCATCGTGACGGGCTGCATGGGAGCCGAGCCCGAGCAAATCGAGGCAGCTTATCCCGGCGTGCTGTCGATCACCGGTCCACAGCAATATGAAAGCGTGCTCGATGCGGTACATCGGGCGCTGCCACCGGTTCACAATCCGCACCTCGATCTGGTGCCTCCGCAAGGCATCAAGCTGACCCCGCGGCACTATGCCTATCTAAAGATTTCCGAAGGCTGCAACAACCGCTGCAGCTTTTGCATCATCCCGAAACTGCGGGGCGACCTGGTTTCCCGTCAGGCCAATGACGTGCTGCGCGAGGCGGAAAAGCTGGTGAGCGCCGGCGTCAAGGAATTACTGGTCATTTCACAGGATACCTCGGCCTATGGCGTCGATCTGAAATACGCCGCGAGCCCATGGAAAGATCGCGAGGTTCGGGCGAAGTTCTTCGACCTTGCCAGGGAGCTCGGCGAATTCGGCGCCTGGGTCCGGCTGCAATATGTCTACCCCTACCCGCACGTCGACGAGGTCATCGGCCTGATGACAGAGGGTAGAATATTGCCCTATCTCGATATTCCATTTCAACACGCCAGTCCGGAAATCCTCAAGGCGATGAAACGCCCGGCCGCGCAGGAAAAGACACTGGGACGGATCAAAAAATGGCGTGAGAAATGCCCCGATCTGACCCTGCGCTCCACATTCATCGTCGGCTTTCCCGGCGAAACCGATTCCGACTTCGCCTATCTGCTCGACTGGCTTGAGGAAGCCGAGATCGACCGCCTCGGTTGCTTCAAGTATGAGCCGGTGGCGGGCGCGTCGTCGAATGCGCTCGGCAATCCCGTGCATGAGGACGTCAAACAGGAGCGCTGGAATGCGCTGATGGCGCGGCAGCAAAAGATCTCCGCACGCCGACTGAAGCGCAAGGTCGGCACACGGCAGCAGATCATCATCGATGAGGTCGGCCCCACGGTATCGAAGGGCCGTTCGAAGGCTGACGCGCCACAGATCGATGGCGCGGTTTACGTTTCCAGCCGTCGTCCGCTGCGCATCGGCGAGATTGTCACCGCGAAGATCGAACGCGCGGATGCCTACGATCTGCACGGCAGCGTGACGGGCTTCTGACCGCACGCGACAGCGCCGGCCGTTCGGCTGTATGGCGGCGTCATGACATCCACCCGGAGCCATCTCCGCGCCACTTTCCTTCGTCGCTCGTTCGACGATGATGGGTCGCGCCGTGTCCGACGCACCACAACCGGACGCATTGCGGTTAATGCCGGCACTCAACGTGACGCGAGGCGAGATCGACGAGATGATCGACGGCCTGGACGCGATCCTGACGAAAATCGGCGCGGCCCGGTGCTTTGCGTAGAGCGGGTCACCCAGCGAACAGCCGGACGACCCTGGAGCCTACGGCCGCAGAATCGCTGCACCCGTCGTCGCGCGTCCCTCAAGGTCGATGTGCGCCTTGGCAGCATCCTTCAGCGCGTAGGCGTGATTGATCGGCACATGCAGCTTTCCGTTGATCACGGCGGCGAACAAGGTGTCGGCGCCCTCCAGCAACTCTGAACGCTTGCCGACATAATCATTGAGCTTCGGGCGCGTCGCAAACAGTGAACCGTGATTGTTAAGTTCCGCAATCGAAAACGGCGGCACCGGACCCGACGCGTTGCCGAAACTTACGAACAGCCCGCGCGGCCTCAGGCAGGACAGCGAACCCGGAAATGTGGTCTTGCCAACGCCATCGTACACGACGTCGCAGAGTTCGTTGCGGCTGATCTGCTTGACGCGTGCGACGAAATCCTCGTCATTGTAGAGAATGACGTGATCGCAGCCGTTGGCAAGTGCGAGGTCAGCCTTCGCCCGGGTGCCTACGGTGCCGATGACGTGCGCGCCGAGCGCCTTCGCCCACTGACACGCGAGCAGCCCGATACCGCCGGCGGCGGCATGGATCAGGACGCGATGTCCCGGCTCGACCTTGAAGGTCTTGTGCAGGAGGTACCAGACCGTCAGCCCCTTCAGCATCAGGACCGCGCCCTGTTCGTAAGTGATATGGTCGGGCAGCTTGACCAGTTTCTCCCAGGGAATGTTGCGTTCGCTGGCATAACCGCCGAGATTGAAATAGTAGGCAACCCGGTCGCCGGGGTGAAAATGGGTCACGCCAGGTCCCACTGCCACAACCTCCCCGGCCGCTTCGTTGCCGGCGATGAACGGCAGTCCGGGCGCCTTGTAGAGACCGGTGCGATAGTACACATCGATGAAATTCAGGCCGACGGCATGCTGGCGGATGCGAACCTCGCCGGCTCCCGGCGGCGGCACCTCCACAGCCTCGTAGACCAGGGCTTCCGGACCCCCTACTTTGTGCACGCGCACAGCCTTGGTCATCTCAGGTGCTCCTCAAAATTTCCGGGCCTTCCCTTGCATCCGAGCGAAAGCCATCGAGGCCGCGTTGTCAACTCGATGGCGGCGACAACGTTTCCGATAGTCTAACCGGATGGTTTTTTGCTGTTACGTTTGGCAAGGACATTGAAAAACTCAACCGCCACCGAAAACGCGATGGCAAAGTAGATGTAGCCGCGCGGGATGTGAAATTTGAAACCATCCGCCACCAGCGCAACGCCGATCAGCACCAGGAATGCCAGTGCCAACATTTTGGTGGTCGGATGCTGCGCTACGAAAGTCGCGACCGGGCCAGACGAAATATACATAATGAGACAGGCGATGACCACCGCCGCGATCATGATTTGAAGATCCTGCGCCATGCCGATCGCGGTGATGATGGAATCGAGCGAGAACACCGCATCGATGGCGATGATCTGGACGACAACCCAGAAAAATGCGCCGGGCGCTCCCCCACCGCTGCTGGCGTGATCGCGCGCTTCGACTTCGGTATGAATTTCACGGGTCGCCTTCGCGATCAGAAACAGGCCGCCGCCGATCAGGATGATGTCGCGCCAGGAAAAGGCAATGCCTTTCACGGTGAGGACGGCTTGCGTGAGACCGATCAACCATACCAGCAGGCTCAGCAGCAGGATACGGAACACCAGCGCCAGTGCCAGGCCGATCTGCCGAGCGCGCTTCGCCTGCGGTTCCGGAATTCGCGAGACCACGACCGATAGAAAAATAATATTGTCGATGCCGAGAACGATTTCCAGCGCGGTAAGGGTCAATAGTGCCGCCCACGCTTCCGGGCTAGCCCACAGCTCGATCATGCTTTGAACGATCTTGCGAATCGGATCGTTGCATCGCTTCCGGCGATATAGGCGGCGATCGCGCAAAGCCCGATGGTTACGAGCCTATCCACAACGAAGTTGCTCGCGAGCGCAACGATCGCAAGCACGGTCCAGATCGCAACCAGCGACAAGGTCAGCCCGCGCAGGCGTACAACGCGCATCGGATGAACGACGTGGAAAGGAACAAAGGTCAATGCGATCAGCAAGGCGATAGCAAAGCTCGCCAGCGCTGGCGGCAAATGCAACAGGAACAGATAGAAGGCCGCGGCATTCCACAACGCCGGGAACCCTCGAAAATGATTGTCCGCGGCCTTCATACGGCGATCCGCGAAATAGAGAGCGCCGGTCACGACGATACCAGCGCCCAGGAGCGGTGCCGTCAGCGGCAACAGCAAGCCGCTTGCGGTGATGGCGTAGGCCGGCACAAAGACGTAGGTCACGAAATCGACCACGAGGTCGAGCATTTCGCCCGACCAGTCAGGTAGCACGCGCGCGATGTCCAGCCGCCGTGCGATCGGTCCATCGAGCGCATCGATCACCAGGGCAACTCCAAACCACCCGAACATCGCCGTCCAGTGCTCGCGTACGGCCTCCAGCAGCGCGATCAAGGCGATGGCCGCGCCCATCGCAGTGAATACGTGCACGGAAAATGCAGCGGCCCGGGTTGCCGGCGATATCGACGGAGAATCCTGCTGGTTTGCCTGGTCCATTTGCGCGCCAGTGCTATCAGGAATCGCCCCGGTTTGCACATCTGTCCTTGCGGCGTTCCGTCGCGCAAATCGGTGCGATCGTGGAGCCCGCGGTGCGGACTTGAAAATGCAGCCAGGAACGTCAATTGTCAGGCTATGAAGGATGCATCGGCTACCCACGATACCGTCGTGGTCGGCGGCGGCCCTGTCGGACTTGCGGCTGCGATCGCGCTGGCACGGACTGGCGCGAACACAGCCCTGATCGCGCGTCGGGCGCCATATGCCGATAATCGCACAACCGCGTTACTCGGCGGTTCAGTCGATCTTCTGCAACAATTGGACGTCTGGCCACGCTGCAAGGACAAGGCAGCGCCGTTGCAGGCGATGCGCCTCGTCGACGATACCGGCCGGCTGTTCCGTGCACCCGAGGTCAGGTTTTCATCCGATGAAATCGGGCTCGAGCAGTTCGGCCACAACATCGAAAACCGCGTGCTGATGATCGCGCTCGAGGAGCGAGCGTCGGAGCTTTCCAATCTGACACGGATTGACGACGAAGCGGACACGGTCACCCCGTGGGATACCGAGGTTACCATTCGCACCCGACAAGGCCAGTCACTGTCTGCACACCTCGTCGTGGGCGCTGATGGGCGGCAATCGCTCTGCCGCCAGGCCGCGGGCATTGAGGTTAGGCGCCGCGAACTCAATCAGTCGGCGGTCACCTTCAACATCAGCCATTCACGGCCGCATCGAAATTGCTCCACCGAATTTCATACGCCGCAGGGACCTTGCGTGTTTGTTCCGTTGACCGGAGATCGCTGCAGCGTAGTTTGGGTTACAGCACCAGGGGAAGCCGATCGGCTGATCGCGCTGACCGACCATGAATTGTCGGAGGCTGCGGAACGGCAATCACACTCCATTTTCGGGCGCATCCGCGTCGAATCGGGGCGTCATCTGTTTCCACTTTCGATAGAACAGCCCAGACAATTCGCACGTCGTCGCGTCGCGCTGGTTGGCGAGGCTGCGCATGTGTTGCCGCCCATCGGCGCGCAGGGGCTGAATATGGGACTTCGCGACGCTGCGGGCATTTCCGGCGTTGCGGAGGACGCGATGATGTCGGGGGAAGATCCGGGGGCGCCGCAAGTTCTGGACGGTTACGACGCGGGTCGGCGCACCGACATCGCCAGCCGGACATTTATTATCGATATGGCAAATCGTTCGTTACTGAGCGGATTTTTGCCGACGCAATTGCTGCGCGCCGCCGGTCTGCACTTGATCGGCTCGGTTGGACCGTTCCGCCGTGTCGCGATGCGCGAAGGCCTGGCGCCGTCGTGGCTACAAACGCGGCGGGTCAGCTAGGTTTCTCGGAAATCCCGCTGCCCAGCCGAGGTTAAATCCGTGGTTTGCCCCTAGCATCGGCCACAATCATGGTCTATTCGACGGTATATGATTAAAACGCGGACCGCCAAATTCCAGATCGGACAGATTGTCCGTCACCGGATCTTTTCGTTCCGGGGCGTGATCTTCGATATCGATCCGGAATTCAACAATACTGAGGAATGGTGGCTGTCGATCCCCGAGGATGTCCGGCCTCACAAGGATCAACCATTCTATCACCTGCTGGCCGAGAATTCGGAATCGGAATATGTCGCCTACGTTTCCGAACAAAATCTCTTGCCTGACAAGTCAGGCGAGCCGATCCGGCATTCGCAGGTCGCCGAGATTTTCGTCAAGGATAAATCCGGCGGCTACCGGCCGCGCAACCCGTCGCTAAATTAGCCGGGTCGGCCGCCTAACAAAAAAGGCGCCAGATCCGGGCGCCTTTTTGATTGTTGATAGCCCTGCCTGCGCCTTTACTTCGGAGCCGGATTGGCTGGAGCAGCGCCGCCGGCCGGCGCATTGGCTTCGAGCTTCTTGCGCGCTTCTTCAGCGCGCTTCTGTAGCTCTTCCTGCAGCTTTTTCTGGGTCTCTTCGAACACCTTCGGATCGGTCGGCGGGCCATCATAGGCCTTGGCGAATTCCGCGAGCGGGAGCGGCAAGGTGAGCGGCGCGCCGTTGGAGTTGATCGCCTGCACCACCAAATTCTGCCCCTTCTTCAGGTTCGCGAGCAGCTCGGGGGTCACTTCATAGTCCGACATGCAGCCATTCTGGAAGCAGATGACATAGGGGCTCTGTGCCGGCGGGTTGTTGTCGACGATCACACGGGTGCCGTGGACGAGCTGCATGCCCAGCGGAAGAGTGACGCGCAGGATCTTCTTCGGCTCGCCTTCTGGCTCGATGATGACGGCTGCGATCACGGGCTGGCCGGACTCGATCCGCCCATCCTTGCCGGTGAAGCAAACTTGCTTGGCGTTGGTATCCTGGCCCTTCAGGCAGAATTTGGTCCATGGTGCATAAATCAGCTGAACCTGCTGTTCAGGTGGCTGTCCGCCGGCTGCGGGTGCGCCTGCCGCAGCGGGGGCTCCTGCAGCGGCGGGGGCTCCTGCCGCCGGCGGCGCCTGAGCGGCCGGAGCCGCAGGGGCGGCTTTCGGCGCAGCAGCCTTCGGCTTGGCCTTCGGCGCAGCGGGCGTCGCTGCCGGGGCTGGCGTCGGCGCGGGTTGCTGAGCCTGCAGGTCGGAAGCGAGGAACGAACCCGCCAATGTCGTCGCCGCCAACAAGGCGAAAACCCGCCCACGCGGCCGCGCCGGCGCAGCCAAGATACGGAAATTCATTGCGGAAAACCCTTTCTGAACGGGAGCGCCCGAAACCGTCGCAGGCACCGACACCTAGCCGTTTAGGCGGCTGTCTCCTTGCCAATTGAGGCGGATACGTGACAGGCCCTGCCGTCTTGGTCAATCGCCCGCTTTCATACAGCGACGTACGAAAAGATCAATGCCAGCAGATATCTTTGGCGCACGCGGGAGCCCGAATGCTGGCGTCTATGATAAAACTCGGGCGTGAGCCATATCGAATCAAATCGGCGTGCTGCGTTGGGAGTTTCAAGGCGATTGCGCATTCGGGTTTTTGTCTGCGGCATCGTCGCTTTTTGCGCCGGGATGGCGATGGAGGCCAGCACGGCGTCCGCTGCGGAGAGTTACGCCATCGCCATGCATGGCGCGCCCGCGCTGCCGCCTGATTTCACCCACATGCCTTATTCCGATCCGGATGCGCCGAAAGGCGGCCGGCTGGTGGAAGGCATTTCCGGTACCTTTGACAGTCTCAACCCCCTGATTGTCAGGGGATTAGCGGTCCAGCAGATCCGCGGCTTTGTGGTCGAGAGCCTGATGGCGCGGGGTAACGACGAAGCCTTTACGCTCTATGGCTTGCTGGCAAAGAGCGTGGAGACCGACGACAGCAGGAGTTATGTCACCTTCCACCTTGATCCCCGGGCGCGCTTCTCGGATGGACAACCGGTGCTCGCGGAGGACGTGCTATTTTCGTGGGCCCTGTTGCGCGACAAAGGCCGTCCCAACCATCGCCAGTATTATTCTAAAGTCGTAAGGGCCGACGCCCCCGACCCGCGCACGGTACGGTTTGACCTCGGTGGCGCCAACGACCGCGAGCTGCCGCTGATTCTCGGCCTGATGCCGATATTGTCCAAGCATGCCGTCAACGTCGCGACCTTCGAGGAAACCTCGATGACGGCACCGGTCGGTTCCGGTCCCTATCGCGTCACCGCGGTCAAACCCGGCGCCAGCGTCACGCTGACACGTAACCCCGATTATTGGGGGCGCGATCTGCCACTCAACCGCGGCTTGTGGAACTTCAACGAGATCAGGCTCGACTTCTATCGCGAGGCCAACGGCCAGTTCGAAGCATTCAAGCGCGGTCTCTATGATTTTCGCGTCGAGACCGAGCCGCTACGCTGGCATGACGGCTACGATTTTCCCGCTGCCCGCAAGGGCGAGGTGATCCGTGAGGCGATCAAGACCGGGATGCCGCAACCTTCGGAATTCATGGTGTTCAACACCAGACGGCCGATATTTTCCGACATCCGGGTGCGCCAGGCTTTAATATTGTTGTTCGATTTCGAATGGATCAACCGCAATTATTTTTTTGGACTATACGCTCGCTCGGCAAGCTTCTTCGCCGGGTCGGAGTTGTCGGCCTATGCGCGCCCCGCCGATGATCGCGAGCGAGAGCTTCTCAAGCCGTTCGCTTCGCATATTCCGCCGGATATATTGGATGGCAGCTATCGCCTGCCGGTCAGCGACGGTTCGGGTCGCGACCGCGCGACGCTGCGCAGCGCGCTGACGCTGCTCTCGCAAGCCGGTTACGATCTCGACGGCGCAGTGTTGCGGCAGCGTTCGACCAAGACGCCCCTCAGCTTCGAGATTCTGGTTACGACACGCGATCAGGAGCGAATCGCGCTGGCATATGCGCGCGACCTGAAGCGTGCGGGCATCGTAGCCTCGGTGCGTGCGGTGGATGCCGTTCAATTCGATCAACGCCGGCTCGGCTTCGATTTCGACGTGATCCAGAACCGCTGGGATCAGTCGTTGTCGCCTGGCAACGAGCAAGCATTCTATTGGGGAAGCGAGGCTGCGGATCATCAGGGAACGCGAAACTACATGGGCGCCAAAGACCCCGCCATCGACGCCATGATCGCGGCGATGCTGGAAGCCCGCGAGCGTCCCGCATTCGTCTCGGCGGTTCGGGCGCTCGACCGGACCCTGATGTCAGGGTTTTACGCAATTCCGTTGTTTGACGTTCAGGAACAATGGATCGCCCGCTGGAATCGGATACAACGGCCAGTAGCCACCTCCTTGAGCGGATATCTGCCGGAGACCTGGTGGCAAAGACCTGACCCTGACCCAAATGATCTCGCCAAATGATCGCAAAGTGATCCCGTGATCCAGACCAACGCATCGCCGACGCTCGACGGACTGTTTCGACGGATATTGGCACGGCAACCGGATGCATGGGCGCTGCTCGATCCGCTCAACAAGCCGCGCGTCACCGGCCAGCCGCCAAAACGTCTGACATTCGCGCAGGCCGACCGGGCCATCTCCGCGTTGGCGGCGCATTTCATCGAAGCCGGATTGCCGGCCAATTCGGTTATCGCGGTTCAACTGCCCAATACCATCGAATTCATGCTGACGGTTCTTGCAGCGCACCGCGCCGGGTTGATCGTTGCCCTGCTTCCGGTGCTCTGGCGGCAGGCGGAGCTGACGGTGGCGCTCAATCGCTCCGGGGCGCGGGCGATCGTGACGACGAGCAAGATCGACGGCGTGGCTCATGGCGACCTCGCCATGAACGCTGCGGTGGAAGCATTCTCAATTCGTCATGTCTGTGGCTTCGGCGACGACCTGCCCGAAGGCATGGTGTCGCTCGACCGTGTCCTGTCGAGTCAATCGGCGCAGGCCACACGCGCGGTCACGCAGGACGGCCGCAGGGCCGCGGTGATCTCGTTCGACGTCACCGCCGACGGTTTTCGCGCAGTGCCGCGCACCCATCTCAACCTGATTGCCGGCGGCCTCGCCGTTTTCCTGGAAAGCAACGTGCCGCAGGGCGCGACCGTGATGTCGGCATTCGCGCCGTCATCATTCGCGGGCCTGACCTCATCGCTCCTGATCTGGCTGCTGTCGGGCGGAACGCTGGCGCTGCATCATCCGTTTGACGGCGACACACTTGAGCAGCAGATCAACGCTGATTCCTGCGATACGCTGATCGCGCCGGCGCAATTGGCGTTTCGATTGGCCGAGATCGATATGCCGCAGCGTCTGCCGACATTGCGGAATGTGATCGGGCTTTGGCGCACGCCGGAACAGGTGGCGTCGAGTCCGCTCTGGAGCGCGTCAAACACGACGATGACCGACGTTTATCTGTTCGGTGAAGCCGGACTTTTCGGCGCCTGCCGGGCGGCGGATGGCGCACCGGCATCCATTGTACCGGGTCCCCACGGCGCCCCGCGCGACATTGCGGGTTCGTCGATCGCAGGCGAAACCCTGCTGACGTCGAGGGGAACGCTGGCATTGCGGGGACCGATGGTCGCCACCGCAGCCTACGAACCCGTTGCACCCTCCAGCGATTCGCTGGTTGCGCAATCGCCGCGCGATTATGTCGATACCGACTACGCCGCGAGGCTTGACCGTTCGACCGGCGCGATTTGCATCACCGCGCCGCCATCGGGCATCATGGCCGTCGGCGGGTACCGATTTCTGTCGCAGGATTTGCAGGAATGGGCCAAGCGGCTTGGCCAGGGCGCGTTGCTGACGGCGTTGCCGGACCGGCTGAGCGGCTATCGCCTCGCCGGGCGCGCCCAGGATAATGCCCGTGCGCGGGAAGCGCTCGTGGAACTTGGGCTTAACCCGCTGATGGTAGAGGCCTTTCGAGACCGGATCGCCTCGATTTAGTACAGGTTTAACGCGCTTTCGTTTTCGTTGACGCGACATTAAGGCCGGCAAACTAGCATCCGGCGTCCAAACCGATCGCGTCGATCCGAGCTTTAGATGTCCCAGCAGGGCCCGATCCTTGTCGTCTCGGCCATGGAGCGGCAGCCGTTCGCGGCCGCGCTCGACGATGCCAAGATATTTCCGATCATCGACACCACCTGGGCCGACGCGTCGCGCGCCGTCGACGAGCTGCAGCCGGCGGCGGTTCTGGTCGCGATGTCGGGAACCGCGCAGCCCAGCCTTGAAATCGCTGGCGAAACAGATCGCCGCGCGACAACCCTATCTTCCGCTGATCGCGATCGATCCCGGGATGTCGCTGCCAGAAAACGCCATTCCGTTTTCGCAAGTCGGAGGCAATTTCGATCGCCTGATGGCGCGCCTGCGCGCAGCGCTCCGTGTCAGGACCCTGCACGCCACCGTCATGCGCCGCCTGGACGACGACCCGGCACAGCGAAAACAGCTTTCGGAGACCGATCCCATCCGCGATGCCACCGTGCTGCTGATCGGCCGCGGCGCGGCCTATCCGGCGCTCTCCGTATCGCTGGGCGAGCGAATGGGCATCGTCGGGGCGCTTAGCATCGAGGCTGCGGCGAGGCACCTCAACGCGCGTGAGATCAACGGCATCATTCTCGGCGAAGGTTTCAGCGCGCGCGTGGTGGATGCTTTCCTTACCGTGCTGGCCGAAGACGCCCGCTTTCGCAATCTGCCGGTGGTGGTGACGTCCGATGCGTTGACGCTGGCTTATGATCTGCCAAATCTCGAATTCATCGCCGGCGCCCCCGAACACGTGGCCGCCAACGCAGCCCCGCTGATCCGCCAGCACGCGATCGAAGCGCATTTGAGCCGAATGCTGCGATCGATCGATGCCGATGGCTTGCTCGACGCGCGCAGCGGGCTTCTGACCTCCGCGGCATTCCATCGCGACCTGGCAACCGCGGTCTATCAAACGCTGTCGCGCGGCGGCGGACTGTCGGTGGCTCGTTTTGTCTTCGATCCGGCCCACCCACGCGCGCAGCTCGACGGCGCGCGGATTCTCAGCCGTCTGATGCGGCAAATGGATTTCGGCGCCATTCAGGACGATCGATCCGTCATCGTGGCGTTTGCCGAGACCGATTTGCGCACCGCCCACATGATTGCGCGGCGGCTTTGCAGCGTGATGCGGCACACCGCCGACGGCAAGCGCGATGCCCGATCGGAGCCGGTTGTGACGCTGGCGACCATGCTGCCGAACGATTCGGCCAAGTCGCTGCTGGCGCGGCTCTACGATGAAGCCCGCCGCGCTGCCTCTTGAATCTTTCCAGCGCATTCGGAACGTTTCTTTCGGCCTCGCATTGTAGAGCATCAAACCTGCACTGGAGGAATACATGAAGAAAATCGCATTGATCGCAGCTTCGCTTGCTGTTCTTGCAAGCCCTGCGCTCGCCCAGGACACCAAAACCACCGGCACCGCGCCGGCCGACGCCAAATTCTCGACGGTGTCGAAGGACGAGATGTTCAGCTCGAAACTCAAGGGCCTCAACGTCTACAATCAAAAGGAAGAAGCCATTGGCGAGATCAGCGACCTTGCCATCAAGAACCATCAGGTCGACGCGCTGATCCTGTCGGTCGGCGGCTTCCTCGGAATGGGCGAGCACTATGTCGCGGTGTCGCCGGCGTCGGTTAACGTCCGCTATGACGCCAAGGACAACAAGTGGCTGGCATCGATGAACACCACCAAGGAAGCGCTGAAGGAAGCGCCGGAATTCAAATACCCCAAGTAATGTACCCCTCTTAATCGTTACGTTCTGAACCAGGACGGTCGCCGGCGTCGCTTTGAACAAGATGCCGGCGGCCATTTTGCGACCTTGATCAAGCCGCCTTGCGATCCTCGGCGAGATTGGCGAGCTGGCGCAGCACTTCGGTGGTACCCATCAGTCGCTCCTCCGGCGTCTCCCATTCCTGGAAAAACACCACCTTCATGTCCGGCCGCACCTTGGCGGCCTGACCATGCTGGCGGATAAAGTAAACCAGCCGGTCCGGCTGCGCGAACTTGTTGTCGCGGAACGTGATCACCACGCCCTTCGGCCCGGCATCGACCTTTTCGACATTGGCGCGGCGGCAGTAACCCTTGATCGCCGCGATCTTGAACAGATAACGCACCTCGTCCGGCAAAACGCCGAAGCGATCGCGCAACTCCGCGGCGAAATTGTCGATCTCGTCGTCGGTGTCGAGGTCGGCCAGCCGCCGGTACAGCGACAGCCGCACCGAAAGATCGGCGACGAAATCTTCCGGAATCAAAACCGGCATGCCGACGGTGATCTGCGGCGACCATCGATCCGCCGCCGGTTCGACCACGCCGGCCTTGAGGTTGAGGATCGCCTCCTCCAGCATCGACTGGTAAAGTTCGAAGCCGACTTCCTTGATATGCCCGGATTGTTCCTCGCCGAGCAGATTGCCGGCGCCGCGGATATCAAGGTCGTGCGACGCCAGCTGGAATCCGGCGCCAAGCGTTTCCAGCGACTGCAACACTTTCAGCCGCCGCTCGGCCTGTGCGGTGATCTTCTGCTGCGCCGGAAGCGTAAACAGCGCATAGGCGCGCAGCTTCGAGCGCCCTACTCGCCCGCGCAACTGATACAATTGCGCCAGCCCGAACATGTCGGCGCGGTGCACGATCAGCGTGTTCGCGGTCGGAATGTCGAGGCCGGACTCGATGATGGTGGTCGAGAGCAGGATATCGTACTTGCCGTCATAGAACGCCGACATGATGTCCTCGATCACGGTCGGCGGCATCTGCCCATGCGCGACCGCGACTTTCATCTCCGGCACGTTCTTTTCCAGGAAGTCTTTTACGCCGGCGAGATCTTCAATACGCGGCACCACATAGAAAGCCTGTCCGCCGCGATAGCGCTCGCGCAACAACGCCTCGCGGATCATCAAGGGATCGTGCGGTGCGACGAAGGTACGGACCGCCAGCCGGTCGACCGGCGGAGACGCGATGATGGAGAGATCGCGAACCCCCGTCAGCGCCAGTTGCAGCGTGCGCGGGATCGGCGTCGCGCTTAGCGTCAGCACATGCACTTCGGCGCGCAGTGACTTCAGGCGCTCCTTGTGGCTGACCCCGAAATGCTGCTCTTCGTCGACGATCAGAAGTCCGAGATCCCTGAACTTGATCGACTTGCCGAGCAGCGCGTGGGTGCCGACCACGATATCGACGGCGCCGTCCGCAAGGCTCTTTTTGACCAGCGTTAGTTCCTTGGGCGCGATCAGGCGCGAGGCCTGCGCGACATTGACCGGAAAACCGCGAAACCGCTCGGTGAAGGTTTTGGCGTGCTGCCGCGCCAGCAGGGTCGTCGGCACGACGACGGCGACCTGCTTGCCCTCGAGCGCCACCGCGAACGCCGCGCGCAGCGCCACCTCGGTTTTGCCGAATCCGACGTCGCCGCAGATCAGCCGGTCCATCGGCCGGCCGGTTTCGAGGTCCTTCAGGGTGGCGTTGATCGCGCCCAGTTGGTCCTCGGTTTCTTCATAGGGAAAGCGCGCGCAGAACTCGTCATAGACATGAGGCTGCACCGGCATTTTCGGCGCTTCATGCAGATGCCGTTCGGCGGCGATCTTGATCAATTCGCCGGCAATCTCGCGGATGCGGTTCTTCAGCTTCGATTTGCGCGCCTGCCAGCCGCTGCCGCCAAGCCGGTCCAGTTCGACATGGGCGTGATCGGAACCATAGCGCGACAGTAGCTCAATATTCTCAACCGGCAGAAACAACTTGGTCTCGGCGGCATAATGCAGTTCGAGACAATCGTGCGGCGCGCCGGCGACGTCGAGCGTCTGCAAGCCGACGAAGCGGCCGATGCCATGTTCGACATGCACGACAAGATCGCCGCTGGCGAGGCTGGTGACTTCGGAGATGAAATTGTCGAGCTTGCGGCTCGCCTTGCGAGGCCGCACCAGCCGGTCGCCGAGGATGTCTTGTTCGCTGATAACCGCGACGTGCTCGGTCTCGAAGCCGGATTCCATGCCGACCACGGCCAGCATCGCCTCGTTGCGCGGCGTCGCCTGCACCGTGCGCCAGGAGTTGACGCTGGTGAGATTGAGCAGCTTGTGATCCCTTAACATGCTGCCCATACGATCGCGCGAGCCCTCGCTCCACAGCGCGATCACCACCTTCTTGCGCTGAGCCTGCAGAGCCGCGACATGCGCCACGACGGCCTCAAACACATTGACCGAAGCGTCCGCCCGCTCCGGCGTGAAGTTGCGTCCCGCTCGCGCGCCGGCATCGATCACGCCGGCGCTGCCGTCGGGCACCGCGAACGGGGTGAGCCGCGCCAGCGCGGCATCGTCGAGATGTTTGGTCCACTCGGCCTCGGTCAAATAGAGCCGATCCGGCGGCAAAGGCTTGTAGATCGCGCCGCCGCCGGGATGCTCCATCGCTTCGCGCCGGGCCTCGTAGTAGTCGGCGATCTGCTTGAAGCGCTCGCGCGCGGCATCCTCGCTTTGCGGCTCGATCGCGACCGGCGCGTCATCGAGATAGTCGAACAGCGTATCCATCCGCTCGTTAAACAGCGGCAACCAATGTTCCATGCCGGGATGACGGCGGCCTTCGCTGACGGCTTCATACAGCGGATCGTCCCGCTCCGGGGCGCCGAAGGCTGCGACATAGCCCATCCGAAAGCGCTTGATGGTCTCGGTGATGAGTTGAAATTCCGAAATCGGCACCAGATCGAGCGCGCGCATATCGAGCAGCGTGCGCTGGGTTTCGGCATCGAAGCTGCGGATCGATTCCAGCGCGTCGCCGAAAAAATCGAAACGCACGGGTTGATCGAGCCCGGCCGGAAACAGATCGAGAATGCCGCCGCGAACCGCGTATTCGCCGGGCTCGCGCACCGTCGAGGAACGGTTGTAGCCGTTGTGCTCCAGCCACGACACGATCGAATCCATCGGCACGACATGTCCGGGCGCGACCGACAGCGCCTGCGCGGCGACGATTTCGCGCGCCGGTACCCGCTGCACGATGGCATTGACCGTGGTCAGAACGATCAGCGGCTTGGCGCTGCCTTGAAGGCGCGACAGCCGCGCCAGCGTGGTCAATCGTTGCGCCAGCACGCCGCCATGCGGCGACACCCGGTCATAGGGCTGACAATCCCAGGCTGGAAACAGCAGCACCGGCAAATCCGGCGCGAAGAATTCCAGCGCCCGCGCCAGTTGCTGCATCCGCGGACCGTCGCGGCAAACCACCGCGAGGCTGACCGCCGGCGGCCTCAGTCGCGCCGCCACCGCGCGCGCCAGATCTGAAATCACCAGGCCTTCGGCGCCCTCGGCGACATTTGCAAAGGTCAGCGCGCGGCCGGACGTCAGCATTTGCGCGGGCGATTGGACGGGCGCCTTCATGCCTGATGATCCGCCACTCGAAACGACTTGATGCGGTCGAACAGGCGGCTCGCATACTCCGGCGCCAGCGGAACGTTACCGGTCAGCGCGGCATAGAGATCGGGGTCAGGCACCTCGATCAGATGTTCCAGTTGCGCGAGTTCGTCGTCGCCAAGGGTTGCGATTTCGGCATCGGCAAACCGGCCGAGAATGAGATCCATTTCGCGGGTGCCGCGATGCCAGCAGCGAAACAACAGCCGCTTGCGGCGGTCATCCAGGCCGCCGCTCGATCGTGTCGATCCCGTCATCTCTTGATTTCCCATCCGAACGCCAAAAGCCCGGACGTGCCGGGCGGGGTTGATATAACGTTCGGGATCGCGAATGTCAGCCCTGTTATCCCATGAATTATAAGGCAGTGTCGTTGCGAGCGAACCGATTGCGCGAATGCGCCAAATCCCAGCCGTCATTGCGAGCGCAAGCGAAGCAATCCAGATGCGGGAAGCAAGGACTGGATTGCTTCGCTTGCGCTCGCAATGACGTCGCCCCTTAATTCCAGATATAAGTCGGCGATCTCGCAGCGCGAAGCGCCCGAGTTGTGCAAGAACCTCTCGCCCCCAAAAAGGGAGCGGGGAATGCCGGGTGCCCGTTGCACCCGCAGCCGCGCGTGGTAGTGTAGAAAGCACGCGCGTTAGTCACCACGAGCGCACCGGGATCACCCGGCATTCCCGCACGCGAATGGTTTTAACGGTTTCCTTCGTAATCTCCCCGGTGATCGGGCTTTCTTGTCACCGTCGCCAGCGGAATGGATTCCACCGACTTGACGCCAGCGTCGAGGCGTCAGGACCATACGACTTCGCCGTCCACGTCAGCGCCGTTCGTCAAAAGCGCTGCCCGCGTCCACCGCATCCCTGCCCTACGTTCGTGACGATCGCGAAACGCCCCTTTGTGTGGGCCGGGATGGCGGAGCATATGGAGGTGATTTGGGTCAAAGGGGAATCGAAATATTTTTGCAGGGTGGGCTGGACAGAGGGCCAAATCAGTGGGGCCAGCCGATTTCTGATATCTCATGGATCGCTAGCGGATTGGCGCTCCAACCCATGCCTCTCAAGGGCGAAGGTGAGCTGTTCTTGTCAGGTGAATTTCCTGCTATCGCTTGACTATGTCTCCCGCCGAATTCATCAAAAAATGGAAACCAGAAAAACACGCGCTGGCGAGGTTGCTTGAACTGAATCTCGCCCGCTCCGGCGCCACGCAGGACCCGGTACTTATCGAAGAGCGGGACATAGCGAAGTATGGCGCGGCCATCTGGCGTTGGTGGGCTGTCATTGCGAGCGCAGCGAAGCAATCCAGCCTTTGAACGCGAGGCATGGATTGCTTCGTCGCGGAGCCTGTCATGGGGCGCGCATGCGCGCGACCCGTTGGCTCCTCGCAATGACGATCCTGTACCCTTTATCGCCATTTCCTTGACGGATTATTCGATTAGGCTTTTAGGTTTCCGCAATGCGCCCTGCTCTGCTCAATCCGTTGTTTGCGCCGGTCACCAGCCTTGCTGGCGTCGGGCCGAAGCAGGACAAACTGTTTCGATACCTGCTCGGCCGCGATGAGACGCCACGGCTGGTTGACCTGTTGCTGCATTTGCCGGCCAGCGTGATCGATCGGCGGGCGCGGCCGAAAATCCGCGATGTTGTTCCGGGAACGGTGGTGACGCTGGAGGTGACGGTCGATCGCCATCGCCCGACGCCGGGGCGCAACGCCCGCGCGCCGCATCTGGTTTACGCCAGCGACGACACCGGCGACGTGGTGCTGACCTATTTCCGGGCCCAGCCGGGCTATGTCGAGAAATTGTTGCCGGTCGGCGCCAAGCGTTACGTCTCCGGGACCGCGCAGATCTATGACGGCACCCTGCAGATCACCCATCCCGACCGCGTCGTCGACGAAGCCGGCTTCGCCAAACTGTCGGGCATCGATCCGGTCTATCCGCTGACGGAAGGGCTGGCGCTGGGCTCGTTACGCCGCGCGATGGCGCAGGCGCTGCAAAGGCTTCCTCACCTGCCGGAATGGATCAGCCCGGAGGTAATCCGCCGCTGCAAATTTCCTGACATCACGGAGGCGCTGAACCGCGTCCACGTGCCGATCGAGATGACGGATATCCTGCCCGACGGTCCGTTCTGGTCGCGGCTCGCCTTCGATGAACTATTGGCCGGTCAACTGGCGCTGGCGCTGGTGCGCGCGCAGTTGCGACGCCCGGCCGGCGACCGCCACGCCGGCGACGGCGATCTGCGCCACAAGATCATCGACGCGCTGCCCTACTCGCTGACCTCATCGCAGCAACAGGCGGCCGCCGCGATCACCGACGATCTGCGCCAGCCGGTCCGGATGTTGCGGCTGCTGCAGGGCGATGTCGGATCGGGCAAGACCGTGGTGGCGCTGCTGGCGGCTGCTGCCGTCGCCGAAGTCGGCAAGCAGGCCGCGCTGATGGCGCCGACTGAAATCCTGGCGCGCCAGCACATCAAGACCATCACGCCGCTGGCCGAGCGCGCCGGAATGCGCGTCGCCATCCTCACCGGCCGCGAGAAGGGCAAGGAGCGGCGCGAACTTCTGGCGCGGCTTGCGGCCGGCGAGATCGATTTGCTGGTCGGCACCCACGCGCTGATCCAGGACGACGTGACGTTCAAGGCGCTGGCGCTGGCCGTGGTCGACGAACAACATCGCTTCGGCGTGCGCGAGCGTCTGGCATTGACCGCCAAAGGCGAAGCGGTCGACGTGCTGGTTTTGAGCGCGACGCCGATCCCGCGCACGCTGGTGCTGACTTACTTTGGCGACATGGACGTCTCGGAATTGCGCGAAAAGCCCGCAGGCAGGCAGCCGATCGACACCCGCGCGGTGCCGAATAGCCGGCTCAACGAAGTGATCGACGGCGTCGGCCGCGCGCTTTCCGCCGGCCAAACTGGTCTACTGGATCTGCCCGCTGGTCGAGGAGTCCGAAGCCGAAGGCATCGAGCATCTCACCAATGCGACGGAGCGCTTTGAAAGCCTGCAAAAGCGTTTCGGCGACCGCGTCGGTCTGGTTCATGGCCAGATGAAGGGGACTGAGAAGGACCGCGTGATGGCGCAGTTCGCCGCCCACGAGATCGGCCTGCTGGTCGCCACCACGGTGGTCGAGGTCGGCGTCGATGTTCCGGCCGCCACCATCATGGTGATCGAGAACGCCGAGCGCTTTGGGCTGGCGCAATTGCATCAATTGCGCGGCCGCATCGGCCGCGGCTCCGAAGCCTCGACCTGCCTGTTGCTCTACAGAGAGCCGCTCAACGAGACGTCGACCGCGCGGCTGAAGGTGATCCGGGAAACCACCGACGGTTTCCGGATCGCGGAAGAGGATCTGAAGCTGCGCGGCGAAGGCGACGTGCTGGGCGTGCGGCAAAGCGGCCTGCCCGGCTATCGCATCGCCCGAACCGACGTCCATGCCCAATTGATCGCGCAGGCGCGCGACGAAGCGCTGCGCATCATGAAGGACAATCCGAAACTCAAGGGCGAACGCGGCGAGGCGTTGCGCGGCCTGCTCTATCTGTTCGAGCGCGACGAGGCGCTGCCACTGATCGGAGCTGGATAACGGTCAAGCGCGGCTCCTTGCATTTTAGGTCAAGGCATGAAAACAGCGTCTCACCAGCGGCATCCAAACAAGCAGACCTTTACCATGGCGGTGCAGGACTCCCAATTGCTACGCGTGATCGATCTCGCCGGCACTTTCGTGCTGGCGATCCAGGGCGCGTCGATCGGCGCCGAAAAAGGTCTCGATTTCCTCGGCGTGCTGGTGATTTCGCTGGTGACCGCGATGGGCGGCGGCATCGCCCGCGACCTTCTGGTCGGCGAACATCCACCGGAAGCGTTGCGCGGCTGGCCCGTTCCAGCCGTGGCGCTCGCCGGCGGCCTGTTTACGATCTTCTCGTTCCGCGTCATCGAGCAGGTTCCTGAGATGGCTTTGCTCATCGTCGATGCGTTGGGCTTGGCGTTGCTCGCGGTCTCCGGCGTCGAAAAGGCGATCGAGTACAAATTGACGCCGATCGCCGCCGTCATCATGGGCGCCATCGCCGGCACCGGCGGCCTGACCATGGGTGAAGTATTGCTGGCGCAAATCCCGACCATCCTGCGCACCGATTTTCTGGCTTCCGCGGCCATTCTCGGCGCCATCGCGATGGTGATCGCGCGCAAGCTTGGTCTCGGCGCCAATTGGGCAGCCCTGCTCGGCGGCGCGATCTGCTTCGTATCGCG
Organism: uncultured Pseudomonadota bacterium; assembly: GCA_963725555.1. Classification (GTDB taxonomy): domain Bacteria; phylum Pseudomonadota; class Alphaproteobacteria; order Rhizobiales; family Xanthobacteraceae; genus Bradyrhizobium. The sequence continues at coordinate 148,100 of CAVRYV010000016.1, forward strand.
CACCATCGCGATCTTGCAGCACTGGCACCTGCCGACGCCGCATCTGCATTAGCGGTCGAAAGCATGTTGATGCCGTCATTGCGAGCGCAGCGAAGCAATCCAGAGAGTAAATCGGAAGAAGAACTGGATTGCTTCGTCGCGGAGCCTGTCATCGGGCGCGCATGCGCGCTATGACGAAACAGGTGGAAAGAGGGGGCTAATGAAACAACCCTGCGTCTACATCATGGCGAAGTCAGCGCAACGGGACACTGTACACGGGTGTCACGGCCTACCTGCCGCGACGCGCCTTCGAGCATCGAGAGGGCCTTATGAAAGGCTTCTCGGCAAAATATGATTGCAAAATATTGGTCTGGTATGAGCTGCACGACAGCATGATCGAGGCGATTACGCGGGAAAAACAGATCAAGGCCGGTAGCCGAGCAAAGAAACTGGCCTTGATCGAAGAGCTAAATCCAGAGTGGAAAGACCTCTATGAGTTGCTTGCGTGAGATTGGTTACGACCCCTCCCCGTCATTGCGAGGAGCCAACGGGTCGCGCGCATGCGCGCCCGATGACAGGCTCCGCGACGAAGCAATCCAGTCTTCACATGCAGCCCTGGATTGCTTCGCTGCGCTCGCAATGACGAGATCCGGAATGACGTAAACCTCACTCCACCTTCGCCGGCGCCGGCTGCAGCGGCGCGGCATTCGCTACGCGGGCGGCGTTGGCGGTTTCGGCCAAAGCGGCGAGCTTCTTCTGCGGGTCGGAGCCGGGTTGCACCACGCCGGCGGACATGATCAGCGTGGCGGCGTCTTCGGCGCTCATCTCGATTTCGATGATCTTGCTCTTGGGGACATAGAAAAAGAAACCCGTGGTCGGGTTCGGCGCGCATGGCAGGAACACCGAAATATGCTCCTCCCGGCCGGGAAGGTTATTGGCGATCTCCACGCTCGGCGCTTGCGAGATCAGCACGATCGACCACATCCCGGGCGAGGGAAATTCGACCAGGCCAACCCGGCGAAAGCTCGATCCCGAACCGGAGAACAGGGTCTCGAACACCTGCTTGAGGCCGCGATAGATCGCGCGCACCACCGGCATGCGTCCGAGCAATTTCTCACCGAGATCGACCAGCGTCCGCCCGATCAGATTGTGGGTGAGAAAGCCCAGCAGCGTCAGCGCGATCACGGCGACGACAAGTCCGGAGCCCGGCAACCCAAACGGCAGATAGGTTTCCGGCCGATAGGCGATGGGAACGAACGGCCGCACCAGTCCGTCGACCCAGGTCACGAACCACCAGGTCAGATAGAAGGTGATCGCGATCGGGCCGGCGACGATCAGCCCGGTCAGAAAGTAGTTCCGGAACCGGGCCGTAAAGCCCCTTGGAGCAGCCGGGGGAAGCTCCGCCGGGGGCACGATCGGCGGTAAATTATCGCGGTTCATCAGGTTTCCAGGGTCAATCGGAGGTGTCGTCGTCGAATGCCAGCTAAGCCATCCTAGCAGACTTTTGAAGACCCATGCGACCGCGGCCTCCGCTACCGGCCTATTCCACCGTCACCGATTTGGCGAGATTGCGCGGCTGGTCGACGTCGGTGCCCATCACCACGGCGGTATGATAGGCCAGCAATTGCACCGGAATCGCATAAACCATCGGCGTAAAGGTCGCGGCCATGTCGGGCATGACGATGGTGACCAGCGACTCGATGGTGGCTTCGCTGGCACCTTTGGCATCGGTCATGAGAATAATGTTGCCGCCACGGGCTGCGACTTCCTGCATGTTGGAGACGGTCTTCTCGAACACCCGATCGAACGGCGCGATCACCACCACCGGCATTTTCTCGTCGATCAGCGCGATCGGCCCGTGCTTGAGTTCGCCGGCGGCGTAGCCTTCGGCGTGGATGTAGGAAATTTCCTTCAGCTTCAGCGCGCCTTCCAGCGCCAGCGGATAGCTGGTGCCGCGGCCGAGATAGAGCACGTCGCTGCATTTCGCTATCTCGCGCGCGAGCTTCTCGATTTGCGGTTCGGTCGCCAGCGCTGCCGCCATCAACCGCGGAATTTCCACCAGGCCATGCACGAGTTTGGCTTCATCGGTGTCGGATAGTTCGCCGCGCGCCTTGCCGGCGGCCACCGCGATCGCCGCCAATACCATCAGCTGGCAGGTGAATGCCTTGGTCGAGGCGACACCGATTTCCGGCCCGGCCAGCGTCGGCAGTACGGTCTCGCTTTCGCGGGCGATGGTCGAGGTCGGCACGTTGACCACCGAGAACGTATGCAGGCCCTGCGCCTTGGCATAGCGCAGCGCGGCCAGCGTATCGGCGGTCTCGCCCGATTGCGAAATGAAGATCGCCAGATCGCCCTTGCGCAAGGGCGCCTCGCGATAACGAAATTCGGAAGCGACATCGAGTTCGACCGGCACGCGGCCCAAACGCTCGAACCAGTATTTGGCGATATAACCGGCATAACTCGCGGTGCCGCAGGCGGTGATCGAGATCCGCTGGATATCCTTGAAGTCGAATGGGAGTTTTACCGGCAGCGCCACGCGCTCGGTCGCCATGTCGACATAACGCGCCAGCGTGTGGCCGACCACTTCGGGCTGCTCGTGGATTTCCTTGGCCATGAAGTGGCGGTAATTCGCCTTGTCGACCAGGAACGACGATGCGCCGGATTTCAGAACCTCGCGGTTCACCACCGCGCCCTGCTCGTCGTAGATCACGCCGACTTCGCGGGTCAGAACCACCCAATCGCCATCCTCGAGATAGCTGATGGTGTCGGTAAAGGGCGCCAGCGCGATCGCATCCGAACCCAGATACATCTCGCCGTCGCCATGGCCGATCGCCAGTGGCGAGCCCTTGCGCGCGCCGATCATCAGATCGCCGTGGCCCTTGAACAGGAACGCCAGCGCGAATGCGCCGCGCAACTGCGGCAGCGACGCCTTCACGGCTTCCTGCGGCGAGGCGCCCTTGAGAAGGTAGGAATTGACCAGATGCGCGACAGTCTCGGTGTCGGTCTCGCTGGTGAATTTCGCGCCCTGCTTTTCGAGCATCTGCCGCAGTTCGCGGAAATTCTCGATGATGCCGTTGTGGACCACGGCGACATTATCGGTCGCATGCGGATGGGCGTTGTTTTCGTTCGGCTTGCCGTGGGTGGCCCAGCGGGTATGTCCGATGCCGGTATGGCCCGCGAGCGGTTCGGCCCTCAATCGCGCTTCGAGGTTCTTCAGCTTGCCTTCGGCGCGGCGGCGATCGAGATGATCGCCTTCCAGCGTGGCGACCCTGCGGAATCATAACCGCGATATTCGAGGCGTTTGAGCGAATCCACCAATTGCTCCGCAACCGGGCCGCGTCCCAAAATGCCGACAATGCCGCACATGCGGATCAATATCTCCAAATCGACGAAAACTCGTCAGAAACGCCTGCGCATCTCTTAACGAGAATTGCAGAAGCGCAGATACTCAATAATTATTGCCGATTGAGACAGCGTTAAGCCGAAAGCTTAACAAGATGAGCATCAGCCCTTCGGCTTCTTGTCGCGCGTCTTCATCTCGCGGTATCGCTCCGCGCCGCCCTCGCGATTGGTCTGCGGGCTGCGCTCGACCGCCATCGCATCGTCGGGCACGTCTTTGGTGATCACCGAACCCGAACCGATATAGGCGCCGTTGCCGATTTTCACCGGCGCCACCAGCGACGAATTGGTGCCGACGAAGGCGCCGGCGCCGATCTCGGTCCGGTGCTTGCCGAAGCCGTCGTAATTGCAGGTGATGGTGCCGGCGCCGATATTGGCGCCGGCGCCGACATGGGCATCGCCGATATAAGAGAGATGATTGACCTTGACGCCGGCTTCCAGCGTCGCGGCTTTGGTCTCGACGAAATTGCCGATTCGCACGCCCTCGCCGAGCGACGTCCCCGGCCGCAACCGCGCATAGGGGCCGACCGAGGCGTTCTTGCCGATCGAGGCCTGCACGATGTGGGAAAACGCGTGGATCACCGCGCCGTCGGCGATCGACACGCCGGGACCGATCACCACAAACGGCTCGATCGTGACGTCGTTGCCGAAGGTGGTATCGGCGGCGAGATAAACCGTCTCCGGCGCGATCATGGTCACGCCGGCATCGAGCGCGGCCTTGCGCAACCGCGCCTGCATGACCTGTTCGGCTTCGGCGAGCTGGGCCTTGGTGTTGATGCCGCGCACTTCATCCTCGCTGGTTTCGATCACGACGGCCTCCAATCCCAGCTCTCGAACGACGGCTACCGCGTCGGTCAGATAATACTCGCCCTTGGCGTTGGCGTTACCGATCTTTTCGATGATTTCCAGCGCCCTGCGGCCATCGAACGCCATCACGCCGGCGTTGCAAAGCGTGATCGCGCGTTCGGCCGGCGCTGGCGTCGGCCTGCTCGCGGATCGCCACCAGCCGGTCGCCCTCGACCACGAGCCGGCCATAGCCGGTGGGATCGGCGGCGCGAAAGCCGAGCACGGCCAGTGCCGCGCCGTTTTTCAGGGGCGCGCGCAGCCGCGCGAATGTCGCGGCCGAAATCAGCGGCGTATCGCCGAACACGACCAGCAGATCGTCGGCGCCGCGCGCCATCGCTTCGCGCGCCGCCAGCACCGCATGCGCGGTGCCGAGACGCTCGCGCTGAATGAAGGTCGCAGCATCCGGGCGAATGCGTCTGGCCTCGTCGGCGACCGCCTCATGGTCCGGCCCGATGACCACGGCCAGCGCGGCGCCGGCGCCCTTTGGCGCGGCGCCAAGCACATGCGCCAGCAGCGATTGGCCGGCCACCGGATGCAGGACCTTTGGCATCGAAGAGCGCATGCGCGTGCCCTCGCCGGCCGCGAGCACGATGGTGAGGCTGGTTCTGCCGGTCATTCGCAATCCTTGATGCTGGGCAAAGGTTGCGCCGCCGCCGTCATAAAGCGTTTGAGCCGCAGTGGAAACCCGGTTGCGTTACCAGCGCCGGATTCAGGATGAAGGCGCATTTCCTGTTAATGTTTGCCGTGTGATTCGGTGGGGCCTCGGGAGGGCCGGAAAGTCGCATGGCAAGGGATTCCGACCATCTGGCCGGCAGCTTCGAGACCGAAAATACCGGCGGCTTGCTGACCGGTTTTTTGGCCGAGGAGGATGATTTCGACCGGCGCTCGCTGTGGCGGCTCGGATCGTGGGGCGTTGGCGCGGTCGGTGCCGTCATCGTGGCGGTGCTCGCCAACCAGTCCTCGATCGGAGTGCGGCGCGAGCAGGTCGCCGCAGCCGATCTGGCGCGGCAGTCGCAGCAAATCCAGTCGGTCGCCAAGGAAAGCCAGAACGAGACGCGGCGGCTGGCATCCGCCATCGATACGCTCAACGGCGATCGCGACCGGCTCTATTCCCGCGTCACCGTTCTGGAACAGGGCCTGGATTCGGTGACCGGCTCGATTGCGCGGCAAAACTCGGCGTCGGCTTCGCCGCCGGCCGCTCCCGTCCCGCCTGCGGCGCCACCTTCGAAGACCGAACCGCCTCCGACGGCACCCGTGCCGGTCGCAGCCCCCGTCGTGGCCCCGGTGGCGAGCGCGCCGCAGCGACGGCGGCCGCGCCCGAAAAGCCGCCGCCGGCTGTCGCCGTCGCGGAACCGGGTCCGGTTACCGGTCGCAGCGGGTGGACAAACGGCCGCAAATACGCCAGCCGCGACCCCGGCCACGCCGCTGATGGCATCGAAATCGATGATGGCGCCGCCGGATCCCGCGGCTGGAAAACTGATCGCACCCGATGCACCGCCCGATGATGCCGCCGCGGCGCCCGCGCCGGAGGTCGTAGCCGCGGCTCCGTCCGCGGATGACGCGAAGGCGGATGCCGCACCGGCGACCGCCGCCGTGCAGCGCACCGAATTTGGGGTCGATGTCGGAACGGCGAATTCGGTCGGCGGCTTGCGGCGCTGTGGCGGGGCCTTCTCAAATCGAAATCGAATGCCGCGCTGGCGGCGTTGCGCCCGATCATCGTCGGTGAAGGAGGGCAGCGGGCTCGGCATGCAGCTGCGGCTGGTCGCCGGACCGCTTGGCGACGCTGCGGCGGCGGCGAAAATCTGTGCCGCCATGATCGAACACCAGCGAACCTGCGAGACGACGGTATTCGATGGTCAACAGCTTGCCATGAAGGACGAAGATGCGGCCGCGCCAGCCCGGCCCACTTCGACCAGGCCTGCCGCTCGCCGCCGAAGCTATGCCAAACGGGTGACGAACGAAGAGCCACCCAAGCCACCCGAATCCACCACGACGTTGTCGTCTTTCTTCGTCCGGCGCTGACCCTACCCGACAGAACATTCGTTGCAAAGCGCTGCATTTCCAAAGCGATCGAGCTGGATCTTCACATTTTCCTGCGGGTCGCGCTCGGCTCCGGCTTGTCGCGCCGCCCGTTCCCCGCCATAACAGCCCAATGAAAAAAACTCCGTTTCGGCTGACGCCCTACCAGGTGCAATGGCTGTTGATCGTCGGTTTCACACCGTCGGCTATGCGCTTTATCTGCGCTATCTTGCGATCGAGCTCTCCACGACGTCGCTGGCCTGCGATGCCGGCCTGCAGACCATGCTGTGCAAGACGCCGCATCCTGGCAACGTACCTTTTTCGCAATTCGGTGTTCGGCATCGTCGCGCTTGTCATCGCGATCCTGCATCTGATCCGGCCGTCAATCGTGTTGCTGACCGGCGGGCTGATCGCCGCCGGATTTGGCATCGTGCTCTACAATATCGGCCTGTCGGGAATGGCGATCGGGCTGCTTATTTTGGATTTGCACGCCCCGCGCCCGCCACAGCGTAACGGCAAGCAGGAAATACACCGCGCAGGTCCACAACGATTGCCAGTTATCCGCGCCTTCGTTGAACACGGTGTAAACCGCGGCGCCCGCCAACAGACCGGCAAACACCGCCTCGGCGATCGGGCGGTCGCCCTCCGTGCGGCCGGTTGAGCAGCATCAGGGTCGAGAGCGGCACCACCGCCATCGTCAGCGCGGCAAACGGAAAATCCTTGTAACGGGGATCGAATACGAAGCCCAACGCCGTTTCGGCCGCGATCAACGTCGTCACGAGCAGCGCGGCGCCCAGGATCGCGGTCAGGACCGATCCGGTCCTGTCGTCGCGGGGGCCGAGCAGTTCCAGAAAAGTCGGCAGCGCGCGTCCCGACATCAATGCATTGGCGCAAAGCAGCGGCGAAGCGATCGCGGCCGCCAGCAACGCGCCCCATCCAAGCCAGCCGCCGACGCCGTAGCTCTCATAGATCATCTTGTCGGCGGCGACGCCCAGCAGAATTCCGGCTGTGGTTGCGGAGAGCCCGACCGCGATCCAGGATGCGAGGCGTGGCGTCCAGGGCCGGCGGCGCAGGCTCAGCCAGGCAGCGCCGAAGACCAGGACAGCTCAACGCCATTCCGCATCCCATTTGCAGCTTCCAGAACGGAAAGTTGCTGATGGCTTCGCCGGGCGGATATTTCAGCGCGCGCTGCACCGAATCGAACAGTCCCCAATATCCGCCGACCGTGCCCTCGAGCTGGCGCTTCCAGGGCTGGTCATAGGCCTCGATCAGATTGACGCGAAAATTTTCGTGCTTCGCCAAATCCAGGATTTCGGACACGACCCGCGCCTGATTGGTCCGTGAAGGCAGCGCGCCTGCCCGCATCCGTCCCTGGCTCGGCCAGCCGGTCTCGCCGATCAGGATTTCCTTGCCGGGGAATGCCACCGCCATCCGCTTGCGGATGGCGTCGACATGGGCTGCGGCATATTTGGCGCGGATCGGGAAGTCCTCCCAATAAGGCAGGATATGGATCGTGACAAAGTCGACGGCGTCATAGATTTCGCGATTGCGAAGCCAAAACTCCCACACATCGGCATAGGTGACGGGAACGGCGACCTGCGATTTGACCGAGCGAATGGTGGCGGCGAGGTCGGATGTGGTCATCTCGCCGCGCAACAGGACCTCGTTGCCGACAACGACCGAGGTAATCACCTCCGGATAGGCCTTGGTGAGGCCCACTACGGTCGAAATCTGCGCAAGGTTCTTCAGGCGGTTGCTGCCTAGCCAGATCCCCTGGATGACCTTCAGCCCCGCTTTGGCGGCGAGTGCCGGCACCTGATCGAGGCCGTTTTCGATCGAATAGGTCCGCACGCAATCGGATATTTTGGCGAGCTGCGCCAGGTCCTGGGCGATCTGTTCCGGCGACAATTCGAGCGGTCGACTGCAACGGCGTCTGCTCGCCGCGGAACGGCGCGTAGGACACGCATTGGAGTTTGGCGCTGGGATCAATCGGCGCTCGCGCCAGCACGATGGGCGTGGCCAGCCACCACCACGCCGCTGCGATCGCACCGAGAGATATCAGGAGAAGCGCCAGTGGCGTGCGAAGAGAAATCGGTTCCATCCTCCGGGCGAAGGGTCGTCGATTAGCCGGTCATCGGCCGTCTGCCAAGGGCAGGATACCCGCAATCGAAGCCCTTCGCGCATGGCGGCTTTACCACAACGCGATAAAGTTGTGACTTTGCTGGACAAAATCCGAAATGTCCGTCATGGGAATCCGACAATGTCTCCGCCGCATTGGGGACCTATTTGAACGGCATCAAACCAGCGCGCTAAAGCCGCTCGCGGGCAGGCAACAAATCGGGGAATTTATGGGTCGACGGGTGCGTCAGTTTCAAAATGCGGTCTTGCGGCACCTCGCCATCCCCGGGATCGCGCTCCTGATCGGTATCGGAAGCGCCGTTGCCCAAAGTGGCGAGCCTCATGCCCCGGATCAGCCCAGCAAGCCGGGTGCGGCAAATTCGGCTCAACCTGCCGATGCAGCCAAGGAAAATCAGCGCAAGACCGACGAATTCGTTGAGGCCGCCCAGGCGATCAACGGGCCGGCTGGGAACCCCGAATGCGTCTGGCTCGGTCGCCGTGTGGTTCGCTTGATGTGGCTTGACGATCTCGACACCGCCTTTCGCCACCTCGATCTCTACGACCGGTTTGGCTGCCCCGGCGGCCATGTCCAGGCAACGTTCCGCTGCCTGACCCGCTTTGGCGGGCAGATCGATCCCAAGGTGGCCGAGACGCTGAGCAGCCGCGTTCACGCCTGCTGGATCAATCCGGCGGCGCAGCCGCAGGCGGCGGCGGCTGCCACGCCGGCCGCGCCCGCAACCGCGGGCTCCGCAGCCACCCCCGCTGCGGCGGCACCGCCCGCCGCGGCCCCGGCACCCGCGCCGGCAAAATAGTCCGCGACCGCAACGATTTAAAAAATTTCGCAATTTCCGATTGTTGACGCCCTCAAAACGCCACGGCGTCATAAGAGTTGTTAGATCACGTGGCAGAGATATGGTTCACTCGCCGCTGACTTGGTCGGATCTCGGGGACGGATCCGCTTCCCTGCCATATAGGCCCCTTATGGTTTAGTCGCGATGCGCGCCGTCGTCGCCGTTCTGCTGTTTGTGACTGCCGTTCACGCGGCTTTGTGGGGGGTGTTCCGGGAAGAACAGCAAGCACCCGACTTCAAGGGTATCCTGCCGAGCGTGTCCTATGCGCCGTTCGAGGGAACCGGTCATCCCGACGTCGACAACGTGCCGAGCGCCGAAAAAATCCGCGCCGACATGAAAAAATTGGCGCCGCTGACGCGGGCGATCCGGCTTTATTCGTCGACCGGAGGCGTCGAGTTGGTGCCGCCGATCGCCGCGGAATTCGGGCTCAAGGTCACCGTCGGCGCCTGGATCGACAAAAACGTCGACCGCAACGAGCGCGAAATCGAAGCTGCCATCAATCTCGCCAAGCACAACAGCAACGTGATCGGCGTGGTGGTCGGGAACGAGACAATCTATCGCGGCGAGCAGAAAGTCGACAGCCTGATCGAGCTCATCAAAAGGGTAAAGAAATCCGTTAATGTGCCGGTTACAACTGGTGAAATCTGGAATATCTGGCGAGACAATCCGGAACTCGCTTCGTCGGTCGATTTCATTGCCGCCCACGTCCTGCCCTACTGGGAAAACTTCACCGATAAACAGGCCGTCGATCAGGCGGTCGATCGCTATCAGCTCTTGCGTGACCAGTTTCCTGGCAAGCGGATCGTCATCGCCGAGTTCGGTTGGCCCAGCGCAGGTTACAATCTGAGAAGCGCCGTCCCAGGTCCCTTCGAGCAGGCCGTCGTGCTGCGCAACTTCGTCGCGCGCGCCGACGCCATTGGCATGGACTACAATATCGTTGAGGCGATCGATCAGCCCTGGAAATTTTTCGAGGGCGGCGTCGGCCCCTATTGGGGCATTCTCAATGCCGAACGCGAACCGAAATTTGCCTGGACCGGGCCGGTTGTAAACGCGGACTACTGGAAGCTTGCGATCATTGCGGTTCTGGTGGGCATCCTGTTGTCGCTGCCGATCCTTCGGCTGCCAGGCGCTACGGTGATGCAGGCGCTACTGCTGTCGGCAGCGGCAAATGGCGTCGGGGCGTGGGTAGCGACCGTATTCGCCTATTGGGCCGGCCATTATTTCATCTTCGGTTCGGCCTTTGCGTTGACCTTGGGCCTGATCCTGCTGGTTCCGCTGGTGCTGATCGCGATGGCGCGGATCGAGGAAATCGCCGCGATTGCCTTTGGCCGGAACCCGCGCCGCCTGATTGTCCAGGGACAGTCCGCGCGCCCGGCCGCGGTCGGAGGCGAGGCTTTTCCCAAGGTCTCGATCCATGTGCCGGCTTATTTCGAGCCGCCCGACATGCTCAAGCAGACGCTCGATGCGGTGTCCCGGCTGGATTATCCAAATTTCGAATGCGTTGTGATCATCAACAACACCCCCGATCCGGAATTCTGGCAGCCGATCCAGGATCATTGCCGCGCGCTGGGCGAGCGTTTCAAATTCGTCAATGCCGAGAAGGTCCAGGGTTTCAAAGCCGGCGCCTTGCGCATCGCCATGGACCGCACCGCTGTTGATGCCGAGATTATCGGCATCATCGACGCCGACTATGTCGTGGAGCCGGACTGGCTCAAGGATCTGGTGCCGGTGTTCGCCGATCCCCGCGTCGGACTGGTGCAGGCGCCGCAAGACCATCGCGATGGCAGCCGCTCACTGATGCATTATGTCATGAATGGCGAATATGCCGGGTTCTTCGACATCGGCATGGTTCAGCGCAACGAGGTCAACGCCATCATCGTCCACGGCACCATGTGCTTGATACGGCGCGCGGCGATGGATATGGCCGGCGGCTGGGCCGGCGACACCATCTGCGAGGACACCGATCTTGGCCTTGCCATCATCGAGCATGGCTGGCTCACGCACTATACCAACCACCGCTACGGCCATGGCCTGCTGCCGGATACCTATGAGGCCTTCAAGAAGCAGCGCCATCGCTGGGCCTATGGCGGATTCCAGATCGTCAAGAAGCACTGGCGGCGGTTTCTTCCGGGCGCAAGCCGCCTGTCGCCTGATCAAAGGCGCGAATTTGCATTGGGCTGGCTGAACTGGCTCGGCGCCGAAAGTCTCGGCGTGCTGGTCGCCATCCTCAACCTGATCTGGGTGCCGATTGTCGCGTTCGCCGATATCGCCATTCCCGACAAGATCCTGACGCTGCCGATCATCGCCTCGTTTGTGGTCTCTCTGCTGCACTTCGTGGTGCTGTACCGCCTGCGCGTGCCGGTGAAAATCGGCCAAATGCTGGGCGCCATGGTCGCCGCGATGTCGGTGCAATGGACGGTGTCGCGCGCAGTCGCCAATGGGCTGATCACCGACCATCTTGCCTTTGCGCGAACGTCCAAAGGCGGCTTTTCGCTGGTCTCGGTTGAATTCCAGGCGTTCTGGGAAGCCGTCATTGGCGTCCTGCTGCTGGTCGGCGCGGCTGTGCTCGTCATCACCAACAATGACAAACAGGTTCGCGAGATCTATGTGTTCGCCGGCGTGTTGGTACTTGAAAGCCTGCCGTTCTTGTCCGCGGTTGCCATCGCTATCCTGGAAAATTCGCGGGTCAACGCCTTTTCATTCTGGCGCAATACCGGAGTGCGGACCGCCGAGCTGATCGGGCTGCGTCCGGTGGCGATGCCGACCGTGGCCGGCTCCTCCCCGCCGGTGGCCTCGGAAATTCATCGCGAAGCCAATTAACGCATCCAGACCGGGGCAGCGGGCGGCATGAAGAAGTGCCGCTAACAGCCGGTACCGTCATGGAAATCGATCGTCTCCCCGGTTGTTGACTGCGAACCGCCGCGCTATTGACCCGCACCGGACCGCCCCCTACACAGCGCGGCAAGTGAGCGCGTAGCTCAGGTGGTAGAGCACGTGACTTTTAATCATGGGGTCGAGGGTTCGAGTCCCTCCGCGCTCACCATGATAAATAAGGGTTTTTTGGCTTGCCCGACCCAAGCCAATAGTTGCTGGGGGCACATCAGGGGCACGAAAATGCTGCCTGTCTGCCCCCTTAGTTCGAGACGTGAAGCGTCAGATTCCAGCATTGGGTAAGCGTCGGGGAAGCTCGATTTTGAGCCTCCCCAAGTCTGCTTCGAATCGTTTGAGAGCGATTAAGATTGGCCCCACGGGGTCACTTGGCCCAATACGACGGCCGGGATGTTAAGGCCGCCCTGGCATCTGATGAAAGACGGCCGCAGCTCGCCCCCCAAGATCCTGGGGCCGTTTCTTTGACACTGGCGGCGAGGATTTAGGACACTATCAATTCGGGATGCTGCTTATCTTATAAGCTGAGCAATAAGTCCATCATATCGCGCCTCGAAGAGGAGCGGCACGTACAACTCTGGAATACGAAGCTCGAGAGCTATCGCGTAATGATCGATTTGCTTGGCCGCTAATCTTTCGCGAAAACCTATTCTGGCCGCTTCAGGGCACAGAACTCCAAGAGCCATCCAGAAACTCAGGTATTCAGCTTCCCCTTGTGGGGAAAGGGTCGTGGTCGGGCCAGACAAATCCTGAAGCTGGATATCGAACTGTTCACCGAAATCAGCCGCTTGCGATGGGTCATCAAAGGCATTAGCTCTTTGACAAATACAAAGCGCTGCCAGCAGTAATTTAACCCGCGAGCCGTAACGATCACGTGGGTGCCGGCCTGTTGGACCAGTCGAGCTTCTTGATTTCGGGCAGAAAGATACAACCCTCGGCACACGCCTATGTCGAGGGTCGTTATTACATGCTGTATCTTATTGATACCGGTTTCGGCCAAAACCAACGGATAAATGTTGCGCCGACTGACGGTCGGCGCAAATTTTTGGCATTGCTCATATAATTGGCGGTAGCCCATGCAGGGCTACATAGCACAAGCTGAACGTGTATCAATCCACTTCTAGTGGATTAATCTCTTCAAAGTCGCCGGATTCGATTTGGGCGATGGCTTTGGTCACTTGTTCGGCCATTTGGGTTTTAGTGGCGTCTCGATTACTGCCAGGGAACAACTTGACATTATTCGAGCGCAGTTCGGCAGCGTCGAAAAGCCGGTGCTTCGCTACTTCAAGTTGGTCGGTCATAACACATATCCAATTTAAACGCTTCCCGTCTGACATTCGGCGGGCCAACACGAAACTCCATCCTTAGTTCCTGATGGGCTATGTAGAGTTCAACCGCGACCAAACAATGACGTGGAGTTGACAAAGGGACAAAAATTTGCTTGGCGGCAAATCTCCAAGAACCCCTTACATATCCTCCAAAAAATCGGTATCTGTCAAGAATTTCTGTTCTATATATGTTCCAAACCAAGTCTTTTTTTTTTCGAGAGCGATCAAAAAATCACTATCTAGGGTTACTCCTTTCCACCCTCAATTACTTTGAACTTCCGCACTGTTCGGACGGGTCGGTTCGGCTCGAGCGCCGCGTAGCGTCCAGCAAATCGCCAATTCCAGACAGCAGCGCCAGACCAGCCTACTTCGACTTAAGTCGGCATCCGGGTTGCCCGTGATTCGTCAGTTCAACGCCGGCCCCGTCTAGCGCATCCATTACGGCTTTGATCGTATCCAGCCCGCTTCGCGTGCATCAGGGAGCCATTTCTTTCACGAACAATACTTCCCGTTTGTGTGGCTGATGATCGATGACACACCCATAGGCCATTGCGAACGTATAGGAGGCCTCCTTGGACACATCGTCCTCGACGCCCGGCGGGAACAGATCTTCAAATATCTCATACGGGACCACAACGCATTGGCCAGGCTCCAGTTGGAGCAGAGTTTGCTTGAAGTCGTTCGTGTCCATTGAGGTTTCCTTATCGCGCCGGTCTATTTGTTAGCTGTGCGCCGCCCCTTGGCTTTGCCCCTCACTCCCACTCCGTCGTCATTCTCGGGCAAGAACGTCACGCCGGCAGCTGACAGCGTCTTGTAGACGGCATCTATATTGCCGCCCCGCGCCGCGGGGAAGCCGTCCTCGCCCTCGATGCGCTGGATGGTCGATATTCCAACGCCCGATTTTTCGGCCAGTTCTGAGATCGACCATTTCAGATAGGCCCGCGCCATGCGGACCTGGGCTCCTGTAAAAATTTCCATTCACAACCTTTCGCAGTGCAGCATCGAAAGACAACAATTTTAGGTCACAAGTGAACGATTTATGTTGACTTGCCATTCCAAAGAGAATTAAATCCGGTCACTAGATAACACGGATCGGTCAAATGGCAAACATTCTTACCTCCAGAAACCTGATCGTCGAAGAGACCGGCGAAACCAACCTCTGGGTTCTCAAGGGAATGGCTAGACGCCGCGCCATGGCCGAATACGGCTCTTTGTCGCGCTACGCACTGCGCCTGTCGCTTCGCTACTACAGCGACCTGATCGCCGAACTTTCTGCCGATTGGCGCTTATCGCCACAGCCTGCCTGTCGCTTCCACCACGATTACACCGCACGGCAAGCATCACGATGGTGTTCGCCGTTCGGCCTTTTGAGAGGCCGCACCCGGTGACAACTGCAATCCCAAAAGCTTCCCGCCCGCGCGCTGCTCAACGGCGATCAAGTCGGCTCCGGCGAAACCATCATCAGCGTAAGCGCTGGAGCTCGCACGCCCCGAGGCAAGGTGGAAGTCACCCTGGAAAAGGACGGCCGCTGCCGCCGCGCGCTGTGGGGCGCTTACACCATCATCAACGTCAGGAGGGACGCGCAATGAGGTACGTTACCAGGCGGCTGCAATACCTCTCATCGATCGCCTGCCGACATTTAACGAACTGGCTACCTTCGACGCTGGCGCGGCATGGGATGGTCTATCCCCCGAGCAGCAGCGCAAAATCGGGACGCTGGCGCTGCG
The DNA here is from genome assembly GCA_963725555.1 of uncultured Pseudomonadota bacterium. Classification (GTDB taxonomy): domain Bacteria; phylum Pseudomonadota; class Alphaproteobacteria; order Rhizobiales; family Xanthobacteraceae; genus Bradyrhizobium. Next base: position 163,253 of record CAVRYV010000016.1, read on the forward strand.
GTTCGGCACCATTGGGCGATGCGAGGGCCTTTATCACACCACGCTCCAAGGCGTCCGTAAGGGCTCCATGTCATCGCATTGGACGCCAGCAGCTCAAATCACCGCTGTGTGGCCACGCCTTCATATTGATTTGGTCGAGAGTGCAGCGCGCGCAGCAAATGAAGCGCTCTGCGAGCACATCGATCCTCTCTGGCCCCAACTCTTCGGCTGGCTGCCGGGAAAGGAGGTAAGGCGCCAGTCATGATCTCATCTCGCAAATCATGCCGGGCGAACCACCCGCCCGGCTTAAACCCAACGACGGAGTTACCCATGTCATAAGGCTAAGCGAAAGAATACCACGGCATACGCCAAAACAGCGGATGCAGAGCTTTCAGGCTTCACGACAAGTTCTGCAAAGCCTATTCGGCGGTGCTTTTCTATAGGAAGGCCGGCGGCGGTGCCGCGGGTTCCCTCGATAGCGCCACCAAGGAAGAAAAGGTTGCGCAGCGCAAATGGGAACGAGCCTGCAATGATGCAACAGAGAGAGCCCGTGCCGTTATAAATGCCCCTGCGCTGACGCTGGAGGGGATGTTGATGAAAATACACATCGCGGGTTTCGCCTTCAATCACACAAAGCTCGACACGTTCAGCGCCCCTTATCACGGGATGATTTGCAATACGAGCGTTCAGCAATGGGAGCCCTCAAGCGCAAGCGATGAGGATGAGCTTGCTTTGATCGTTTCTCTCCGGAGCGACCTGCATCGCTTCGCGGGGAGGCGGGTATGAAACGATCGGGGCGCCCGTCCGATCTTGAGACCGATTTTCACTCCGCCGTTCGCATGGCCCATATTGCAGCGACCTTGATGGAAGACAATCTAAGCAACCAGGAGACCCTCCTAACGGTAACCGGGCTGCCAAACACCTATTACATCAATGCCGAAGATGTAAACTCCATGCTCTATGCCATCTACGAAACGCTCGATCAGATCAGAAGCCTGCGCGATCATTATTTTTCAGGCGATTGAATCGCGGCGTGACAAGGAATGACCAGCAACCCGCCGGCTAACCTCCGGCGGGTTTCGTTTTGAGGGTGGCTTCCCCAGAAACCCCTTCCTGCCGAGAAGGGGTTTCTCGCGGCTTCCCCTTTCATCGGATGCCCCTCCCCAACTCTAGGAAGCCCGCTGGTCAGTCCGGGAGTAGCGGGCTGTGAAGGACTGCAGGATTTCGCTAACGAGCCCAACAGCCCTGAGATACCCGAGACGCGCGGCGACCGCGCCGGTGTGATCGGATTCCCACACCGGCGGAAAATCAGCTCTACCCTTATTTGGAACACAGTTGTGCCCACTGCGATTCGCACGACTTTGGGAAGCTGTTTGGCGATTGAAGCGTCAGATCACCGAGAACCCGATTGTTATGAGCAACATCCCGCTGGACGTTCAAAGACGGTGGGAACGGCGGTGGGCCGCTCGATTTGCCCAGCCGACGGAATCGATCGCACCTCGAACCCAGCGGCCTCGCGAGCATGAACCTGAGCCCGCGGTTATTCCTCGAGCGGCAGAACTGCCTGATCCTCTGACCAGTCAATGACGTCGAAGAACATTCCTCGCTTGAGCATTTCCGATTCCAGTTCGCCGGCGTGCTTTCTCCAATCAGGGGTCTGCCGAATGCGGAATCTAGGTTTCTCGCCGAGCCCGCTCAGCGCATCGTCGGACGCGAGTGCGCCGCGGACGCCCTCATACATCATCATGAGACTGTCGTTCGTGAACGCCGGATAATTCATCGGGGGAACCCGCCGCCGGAAGGTCATGCTGAGGGTGCGCCCAAACAATTAATGAGGAGTTACGCCGCGGGGACGGCCTCTCGACCCTTTCTTCGGCCAATTTTTCACAACTCGTTGTCCGCAGCATATCGACAGCCTATCCACAGGGCCGATTGCTAGGATGCGCATGTGTCTACATGGGCTTGCTGCGCAACCGTTCACAGGGGCGCGAAAAAAGGACGCCGGCGTGAGCCGCCATCGCGCCCTCTGGCAAGCTTCTTGCGATGCCCTCCAAAGTACCCAGACGCTCGCGCCGATCACTGCGAGCTGAACCATTTTGGAGCATGCAATGAAATATCAGCGTCATTTTGACACGAACGAAGCCGCGCGGCGTGAAACAGCACTGATCTGGAAGATGATCGGCGACCTCGATCGCAGCGTCCAACTGCTCAATGCCGACATTGCCGTCGAAGAAAATCGCGTCTGGATATTTGACCGATCCGACGCCGCCTATCCGATCCTTGCCATGAGCCTTTGCAGCGCGCCGCGATAATCTTATGGACACCATCGATGAGCTGAAGAAACGACTTCCTCTGGACCAGGCCAGCGCGTCGCCGAATTGGCATGATGAAAAAGCAGGCTGCATAGGGTCGATCTCATGGATCTCCCACCACACTGCGGGTTAAGACTGGCGAAGGTAACTTTTGCCCGACGATGAATGAGCACCGAACCTCACCGGCCGACGCGTCCTTAAAAACGGATCGATCAGTTGCGGCGGCGAAACGATCGACTAACCGTTCGCAGCATATCCGAGACCGGCGCCGCCGTAGGTCGTGACCCCACTCTTCATCCCGGATAGGTTCAAACTGGTCGTCGGATTCGATGGCCTTAGTCGGCCCGTCACATTGTCTGGCGCAAGCAAAGGCGTATCGGCATAGCGTTCGACTGATCGCGGCTTTCAGGATCCAGCCGGAGTTGGCGCGGCAAGCAGTTCCTTTCGGCTGATAAATCGCACGCCGGCCAACTTGCCATCGCGCCATACCAATCTAACAGATGCGCCTAACCTTTCCATCTGCCGTCAATAGAAGGACAAAGGTGTCGGGGAGTGCGAGAGCACCCACGTTCAAGCCGGCCCCGCCCTCCGAGATGTCGCCGAAGCATTCTATCCAAGGTCCGTTTTCCTTCGAGGATGACAAACGCAGGTCTTTTGAAAACCGACAGGCCAATGTTTTCGCGTGCCCAGATTTCCACGGCGCAGCATGGATAGGAAAGGCCACGCGGGCGCTACGCCGCGTGGCCTCTGGTGGCACTGTCCCGCTCCTCGGAACATTCGTCGCCGTCAGAATAATTTCTGGGGCTTGCGATCGTTCCCGTCTGCTGAATGATTTAAAAATTAACCGCAATGCGTGACTTGGGAGCCTCACTCGTCGCAGACAAACTTTTCGGACCGCCCGCAGCTTTTGCATCGGAAAGTGATGAAATTAGGCTTGGCTTCCCTGGCCTCACGCCCAGCCAGCATCATTAGCGTGCAGCAGTGGAGGCACGTCGTATCCTCGCCGGTGTCTAAAGGATAGAGCAGGAATTCCTCGTCGCTCGGCATAGCGGCCTCATTATTCACGCCGCAAATCATATCGCTGCTGTAGCCGCTTCCGCGTGGTGTTGATCGCATACTGAATGCGCAGCATGTCTCCTCCCTCTCGGACGAAGACGTGTATCGTCCAGTTCGTGTGAAGAACTCGATCCACCTCGTACGCTATCTCGATGTCGGTCACATACTGGCAACCGGGGAAGCTGCGGATTTCTTGGAGCGCGATCCGCTGTAAATCGTGTCTGGCAATGAGCGTTTTGGTCACCGCGCGGGTTCTCTATGCTCAACCCTTTAAACCGGGTGGCCCGGTTTAGTTCCTCCGCAAAGAAAACCCGCCGGCGTGAACGGTCGGACCTGAACTGCCTCGTCACGCATTCACCCTTCGTATGAGGCTGGGAACGAGATCTAAGCCGCCACGGGTTCTCTCGATCGTGGAACATCGAGGACGTTCGAATACGCGATTGTCCGAGGCATCAGCAAGCACATGTGGAAGTGGACCACATGGGTTGGTGGCGCGTAGTCTGCGTCGGCCAGATGCGCATACTGAGCAAAGCGGCGGTCGTCTCGGCGCGGAAGGCTATTGATCGGTCCCTCGCCGTTAAGAGGGTGCGACTTGTCCTGCCGAGCGATCTGATTGAAAATCCGCCAGCGTGAATTGGCGGGCTGTCTATTTGATAATGGGGTTGGATGCAAATGCCCGAAAACACCAACACCAAATGGACCCCGGAAGACGATGCCCGGCTTAAATCTCGATGATCCATGCGAATATGCCGGCCCGCCTTATCGCAGCGACGCTAAAGAGTTCGATTCCCGGCGTAAAGGCACGCCTGAGCGTCCTGTGAAGGGGAAATGAAGTCGGTGCCTGCAGAACCTCATTTGAATGACGATAGAAGCCCGCTGATTGATCTGTTGAGCTGCTTCGTTTGCAAAGAGACAATGAAAATTGAGAGAAGCGCCCCCGACCGGAAGGGCCACGACATCGTCCAGATCCTGTTGCCCCCGCTGCGGCAGAATTGAGTTGGTGCGACTGTTTCACCGAAGTCGGGATACTGCGGGCTGAAGGCGAGGAAATGACAAGTTTGACTTGCATTCCGGTCACGCCTCATATCCAGATCGCGCCGGAGAGGTCCTCGTCAGCAATGCCAACGCGCGTCGGATCAAGCCGGTTTGGCCCCGTGTGAAATCGTTGAAGACGCGGTGATTTAATGTCCCGGACGACGCGCATTCTAGCGACGAAAGGGCTGCGTAGCCCTGGCGGGTAACCTGTTTGCCTTAGCGAGCACGGCAAACTCGTCGGTTTCGAGCGCAATTTTTTGCGCCAACATAATGTCTCCAGACGCCAGATAAGATGCATCCGGGACGAAACACCAGCAGAGTAGCGGGGGGCTACCTGAAGTGTCGATCTCGTGGACATTCATCCACACCCCGTGAAGGATTTTGTACTTCTTCCCACCGTGACAGCCGACAACCTCGAAGTGACCGTCAGCGTCGAATTGGGCGAGCGGGGGGACCGATAGCCATTCCCTCAATACCCTAAATCCGCGGGCTCTGACTATCGTCTTCTCCTCAAAATGCCGCGCAACCACTCGCGCATAGTTTTGCGCTCGCGCTTAAACTTCTCCCGCAAACCCTCGAAAAGAAGAATGCACGGGGCATCTCTAAGCTGCTGACCAGCCGCGGGAAGAAGACGGTCTCTTCCACCGTCGGATCGAACGTCCGCCTCTAGCGCAACTTCGCCGGATGAAGATCGAACGGCTGCAGTAAAGCCGAGGCCAGTCAGAAGTTCGAAACGCTTCGCGGCGTCCGACAGTGCCTTTGGGTCGGAAATCTCAAACGAATGCCGGTGTTTGTCTCCGGTGTGATCGATCACGATCTGGGTCGCCATTCCACATCTCCTGACTTCTCAGAGGGCATTTTGGTCGCCGGTCGAGCGCCGCACTGCGTGCTGCCGCCGTGGCTTCCGCCAGCCGAAACTCAACCTATTCAGAGTTTCCTGGCTTCGCAATGGGAACGGCCATCAGACCTTTTCCGGATCAGGTGCGGCTTGTTGATATCTGCCCGCGTCGTGGTGTGGCTCGGCTTCCTCCCAGGCGGTAACGCTTCGGAACGGAGAAAGGCCTCCTCCTTACGTCGGTCGCGGCGGTCGGGGCCAACGGAGACTCCGCTTCGGCCATGTTGGCGGCTTGGGCCTGCGCCGCTGCGGTAGCTTCAGGGTGCCTGGCGGCCGCAAGCTGGTTTGCGGTAAACTTATATCCCAGAAAGGGGCCGAATACGAGCGCGGCCAGCGCAACGATGAGCGCAAAGCCTGGCGAAATATTGGATTGTTTTGCTGGTCCTCGTCGAAGTTCTTTTTCACGTCGTCGATGTCCTTCTTCATCGCGTCTACGCGTTGCGTCATGCCTCGGAGGGGCCGCTGTTAGCTTTAAGCTTGTCGTCGGCCGGGCGGCGAGTTTGGCTTGCGAGGCTGCGGTTTCCTGCCGCAGCGATTGCGCCGCCTTGTCGCCGGTCGGCGTTGCCTCGCTGAGGAATTTGACTTGGTCGGAGCGCAGCGCGTCGATCTGGTCGAGCATGATTTGCGCAGCCTTGTCACTGCTCGACTTGGAGCTCCTGAAATCAGCTTGAGCAGATCGGAGCGAAGCATGACGGTCTGGGCGATCTTGTCGCTGTTCGCCTTGGCATCGTCGGACAACCGCTGCAGCTCCGCGCGAACGCCGTCGAGGTCTTGACGAGCTGCTGATCGCGATCCTGCTTGGCCTTTTCGGCGTGGTGTGTATTTTATTAATAGTTATCCTAGTTTTTTTTCCTGTCTGCATTTAATAAGCAACAAGTTTAGACCATTCTTCATGATTAAAACTTAAGTAATTTGTGTGATCAATTTAGTAAAAGAAAGAGGTGTGAAACACATTGTTTTAATATGATATAATGTTGATTACAAACAGATTATATTTCACTGTACTGTGACAATAGAAAATATGATGGTAATTTGACTAAAATATGGCAACATTTTAATGTGAATAATGCTGCGTTATTGCCTGCATGCATGAATTTATGCGTGCGTGCATGCGTGCAATAATGAAGTACATCAGTGCGTGTATGCGTGTATGTATGCATACAATAATGAAGTAACTCTGTGCATGTATGCGTGTGCTGCGTGCATACTATAATGAAGTACATCTGCGCATGTATGCGTGTGCTGTCGTGCATACAATAGTGAAGTACCTCTGCGCATGTATGCGTGTGCTGCGTGCAGCCCATCAGCAGCACGGCGCGGGTGCTGCCGCTGACACTGCGCTACCGCCCGATCTCCTCGGCAAACTGCGCCTGTGGGTCAACATGAAGGAGTCACTGAAGACCCTCCAGGGGCTCGGTGAGGAAATGAGTATATGCAACTGAACGAGTAGATCAGAGGAGTAGTAACATTAC
>CAVRYV010000017.1:0-377005 GCA_963725555.1 uncultured Pseudomonadota bacterium
TCTGCCAGCGGACCCTTGACCTGGACGTCGTCACCAAGATCACCTCGATGATGGAGAAGGCCACCGAGAACACCCAGCCGCCACCGCTCCCGGCCTCCGCCGCTACCGCACGGTTCGCCCGCGATCCGGCCGAGTACCGGCCCGTGCAGCTGACGCTCATCCCCGGCGGGAAGGAGGCAGGCCAGTGACAGCGATCATGCGGGACACGGTCAGCCCGGGCCTGCGCCAGACACTGCAAGCACTCAAGCTCGGCAGATGCTCGCCACGCTCCCGGACCAGCTGACCCTGGCCCGGCACCCACGCTGACTTCCTCGAGCTCGTCCTAGCCGGCGAAGTCACCTGCCGCGAAGCCAAGTCCACGTCGCTGCGGGCCCGCGCCGCCGGGCTCGAGCCGGCGATGCGGCTGGACACCTGGGACCAGACCGCCGCCGTCCGCTACGACCAGCAGCTATGGAACGAGCTGGCAGCCTGCGGGTTCCTCGACGGACCGCATGGCAGGCTCATCCTCGGCCCGACCGTTATCCATAGTTTGATCTTCGAGTAGCCGTTGTCTTGCAGGTCATTAGGTTCCTGCGATCTCTGGAACGAGCGAGCGGCCATCGTGCATCGTGAGGGTAACTTGACCTCGATGAAGCTGGAGATGATGGCCGAGGAGGATGTCAAGTTCCGGGTGCGACAGGAGACCGACCCTCAGATGATGGCCGAGCTGGGCGGCGCCGGCCGCGGGAAGCCATCGAGCGGGCGCACGCGAAGTCGCTGGCTCTGGCCGCCGAGGGAAGGTGCTGGCCGCTGAAGATAATCCCGGACGGAGCATCGTCCCCGGCCGGCGGGGTCGACGTCTTTGAGTCGTCTCATGACGATGAGGCGATCTATGAGATCGGGTGGATGATCCTGCCCGAGTTCCAGAACCGGGGGATTGCCAGCCAGGCCGTGCGGGCGGTTCTGGAGAAGGCGCGGGTGGAACGGAAGTTCGGGCAGATCCACGCCTTTCCCGCGGTCACGAACGGCCCTTCCAACAAGATCTGCGAGAAGAACGGCTTCACGAACCTGGGAGAGTGCGAGGTCGAGTTCGCCGGGTGGGGTCTTCGCTGCAACCACTGGCGGATCGGTCTGTTCCAAATCCGGCGGCGGTGGCGAATGGCAAGAGCTTTTCCGAGGTTTGGGAGCCTTTCCGCAGGAGTGCTTGTTTGCCGTGGAACCGTCACTGGGTCCGCCGGGCTGCTCCGATGGAGCTCGGCCTGCGGGCGGCGTCACAGTTCAGGAGCGGCCGGATTCGGTGTTGACGAGGCCGAGCGCGGCGAGGCTGGCGGCGAGGGCGACGGCGGCGATCAGCGGCTAGAGGCTGCTGCACGAAAGGTAATTTTGACCGGAAACGTGGCGCCGCCGTACTCTGCAGCCGGGCTGGCGGGCTGGGAGGTGCCGTGGCTGAGGTTCTGGTGTTCGACCTGTACGGGACGCTGGTTGACCCGCAGGCGATCGCCGCTGACCTGAGCGAGTTGCTGGGCACCGACGGGAGTGAGCTGGCCCGGCTGTGGCGAGCTAAGCAGCTGGAGTACAGCTTCCGGCTGACCGTGATGGAAAGCTACCGCGACTTCGGGGAGGTGACGGCCGCCGCGCTCGACTTCGCGCTCGCGTCCGCCGCGGTGAGCCTGACGGGAGCCCAGCGGCGCCACCTGGCCGGGCGGTATGACCACCTGCCGCCGTTTGCCGACGCGAAGCCGTCGCTGCGCGCGCTGGCTGGCGCTGGGTTCGAGCTGGTCGTGCTGTCCAATGGCACGCCGGGCATGATCGCTGCCTGCATGGCCAGCGGCGGCCTGGACGCCTGGATCAGCCGTCAGCTCAGTGTCGACGAGGTCCGGGCGTACAAGCCGTCGCGCCGGGTCTACCAGTACGCGGCGCAGCGCCTGGGCCGGCCCGCCGGGCTCTTGCGCTTGGTGTCCGGCAACGCTTTCGACATTGCCGGGGCTGGCGCCGCCGGGTTGCGGACGGCCTGGGTGAATCGCGCGGGCGTGCCGTTCGACACCATCGGCAGGCCGCCGGAGGTCATCGTCTCCGGTCTGGGGCAGCTACCGGATGCCCTGGCCCGCTGAACCGGCCTGGCACCGGGGCCGGGGCAGGGCCGTCGAGTCAGCCGGCGGAGCGTCGGCTGCCGCCGTGCCAGTCTTCCTCCGCTCCGGCCTGATCGGGTCCGGCGCCGAAGCTGGCGAGCTGGGGGCGTTCGCGGAGGCTGCGCTTGAGTTCGGCGAAGCCGGGGAACGCGGCCAGCCCGGTGACATGGTCCCAGAGACGGACGGCGTCCTGGTCGCCGGGCACACGGCTGATGACCGGGCCGAAGAAAGCGACGCCGTCGGGTGGCTGGAACTGGATGATCGGGGTTCCGACGTCCCTGCCGGTGAGGGACAGGGCATGGTCGGTTTCGGCCTGGATCTCAGTGTCCCAGCTGGTGTCGTCAAGGGCGTCGGCGAGGCCGGCGGGCAGGCCGGCTCTGGCGAGCAGGGGCTCGGCGAATTCGCGGCTGCCCCGTGCCTGGGGCGTGAGCTGCGCGGCTCTGGGTGAGTCGAAGATCTCGCTGCTGAACGCCTCATACAGCGGGCCGATGACGTCGGGTCCGTGCTCGGCGCGGGCCCGTGCGGCGACGCGCAGCAGCCGCAGCCCGGATGTGTGGCCGTCTTCGTCGCCGGCCGGGAAGTGGGTGGCGTAGTCGACGTCGGCGTTGATCAGCCGCAGGCAGATGAACCGCCACTCGACAGCGTAGTCGCGCTGGGCGGCGACCTTGCGGATCCACTGGCTGGTGATCCAGGCGAACGGGCACACCGGGTCAAACCAGAAGCTGATGTCGGCCGTGCGGGCCGGTGGCGTGGTCGTCATGGGTCAGGCCGTGGCGTGCTGGCGGAGGTAGCGGACCAGGCCGGTGACGTCGTCGGGGACGAGCCGGCCGATCGCGCCGCTGGAGTAGACGCTGACGACGACCTGGCCGGCGGGGTCCAGGACGAAGCCGGTGGACTGCAGGTAGACCGGGTCGGGGTTGACGAACGCTCCGGTGAGTTCGGCGATGGCACGGGCGTCGGCGCTGTGCCCGACCGGGAAGGTCAGGCCGTACTTGGCGATCAGATCGGCGGTGGTGGGCTCGTCGTCCACAGACAGTGCCGCGACCTTGATCCCGGTTTCGGCGAGGCTGGCGGAGGCTCGCTGGAATCCGCGCAGCTGCGCGTTGCAGTAGGGGCACCAGGAGCCGCGGAAGAACAGCACGACAGCGAAGTCGCCAGCGAACGCGTCCGGCAGCGTGAGGGTCGGCTGGCCGGGCGGGGTCAGCGACAGGGCAGGGAATGTGGTTCCCGGGCCGAGCAGCGGCATGACAGTCTCCTTTGCCAGCGATCTCGGTGGCCGGCTTGTCTGGTGACGGCGATCAGCGTCGTCGCCTGTGCCGGCCGTCAGCCGATTAGCGGCGCGCCGCCTGAGGGTCTTACCCCGGGATAGTCCTGAGATTTCTGCGAGCGGGCGGTAAGACTGCCGCAGCCCTCGGCGCCAACGGTGAGACGGGGTTACGCCAGCGCATGTGGCTGCTGCCGGCTGGCGTAGGGGTGGCCCGGGGCGACAGGTGCTGGAAGGGGAGCGAATGATGACAGGGAGCCTGGCCGGCAGGACGGCCCTGGTGACCGGCGCAGGGCGCGGGATTGGCCGGGCAATCGCGATCGGTCTCGCGCAGGCCGGGGCGGACGTGCTGGTGACAGCACGGTCGGCGGACGAGGTGGCATATACGGTCGCGGCGATCGAGGCGGCGGCGCCCGGCGCTGGCAAGGCCCGCATGATGACCGCGGACATCGCTGATAACCGGCAGCGGCAGCAGGTTATCGATGCCGGGCTGGCCCGCGGCCGGGTCGACGTGCTGATTAACAATGCCGCGACGGTGGAACCGCTGGGCGCGTCCGCCGCGATCTGGGCCGGGGACCTGCGCCAGGCCTTCGAGGTCAACGTGATCGCGCCGGCCCTTCTGGCGGCGGCGGTCGCCCCGGGCATGGTCGCGGCCGGCTGGGGACGAATCGTCAACGTCTCCAGCGCTATCGTGGCCAGTCCCGCTTCCATGATCGGCGGAAACGCCTACGCCGCTACCAAGTCGGCGCTCGAGGCACACAGCCGCAACCTGGCCGCCGAGCTGGCCGGCACCGGGGTCACCGTCAACATCTACCGCCCCGGCGGCGTGGACACGGCCATGCAGGCGTGGATCCGTTCCCAGGACCCGGCGCGAATCGGGGCCGCGCTGCGCGAGCGGTTCCTGGAAAGCTATGCCAGCGGGTCGCTGCTGACACCACAGGCCTCCGCGGCGGCGCTGCTGGCTCACTTGCTGGGCCCGGACGCAGAGCGGACCGGCGCGATCTGGGACCTCGGAAAGACTGTGTCAGCGGACGCCAGCCCTGGCGCCGCATAGGGGCGCGTTCCCAGCCAGCCAGACCGGTGCGGGCCCGGCTGAATGAGCCGGCCCGGCCGGGCTCATTTCCTCCGCGAGCCGCCGGAACCAGGATGCGGGGGCTGGTCAGCGGCGCAGCTGAGTCCACCGCGTGGCGACTTCCGGCCTGCCGGCGATCTCCAGGACGGTGGGCGGCTGGCGGTTCGTGAGCCACAGCAGCAGATCGGAGCGGGTGGCACGGATGGCGGTGTCAGCCTTGCGGTGGCCGGCCACGGCGACGGCGCGGTCCTTGTCGTCGAGGCTGACCCACCACTGGCTGGTGCCGTCGGTGGCGCGCAGGTGCACCAAACCGGTGAGGCCCGCGATGCCGGGCTGGGAGAGCAGGCCGGGCAGGAACTCGGTCACGAACTCCTCGATACCCTCAGCGGCGACATTGCCGTCGACCGGGGCGACCGTTGTCCCGGTGCCCGGGCCGGCGGCGTGCTGGGCGTCCCAGCGGTGGATGGCCAGCTCGACGGCGAGCCGGCGGCGCCACCAGCCGGCCCGGTGGTCACCGACACAGGAGAAGGTCCACACGGGGGACTCGGGCGGCGCCGCCGTCAGGACCGCGATGGTCTTGTCCAGGTGCGTGGCGTACCAGGCTGTTAGCGCTTCCTGGTCGGCGGGCGGGGTTTCCCGGTCGCGGCGCGGCACGGCTTGGCCGGTGGTGACGATCTTTGCCATCCAGCCCAGGATCGCGCCCATGTGACCGACCAGGTCGGCGGCTGTCCAGCCGGGGCAGTCAGGGACCGGACGTGCCCAGTCGCCCGCCGCTGCGGTGAGCAGATCCTGGCCGTCGGCTGCCGCGACGGTCAGCAGGTCTGCCTCAGGTATCATCATCGCCAGCCCTCCCCGCGGCCGCGAGCAGGCCGTCGTAGTCGTCGGCGCACGGCCCGCAGGCCAGCAGGTGCGCCGCAACCCCCGGATAACGCCGGGCCGCCGCCTCCGCGGTGTCACTGAGCACAAGGTCGACGTAGACATCCAAGATCCGCAGCGCCTGGTCGCAGCCCACATCGCGCGGGTCGGTGCGCAGGAACGCCTCCAGCTCCGGCCAGCCCGTCATGACGATCGCCTCACCCAGTCCAGGTCGGCCGGCCCATCGGCGGGTGCGGCCAGATACCCGTTAGCGGCCAGCGCGGCGCGGAGCTTACGCCGCGCGTCGAACATCGTCTTGTAGATCGCGTTCCGGCTGGACCCGAGCTGGGCCACTAGCGCATCCAGCGGCACGCCGTCGACCACGATGGCGGTGAACACGTGCCGCTGACGTTCGGTGAGATCCTCGGCGACGGCCCGGCGCAGCGCCGCGAGCAGCTCAGCGTGCTCGGCCAGCTCATCGGGCCGCAACCCCAGCCGGTCCGGCAGCTGATCCCACTGCCCGGCCTCAAGCGTTACCGCAGGCCGCTGCCAGAAATGACGGCCCAGCTTCGCTGAGACCTCCAGCACCGCGAACTTATAGGCCCAGGTGGTGAACCGGCTCTCGCCGCGAAACCTGCCAAGCTTGGCCATCACCGCCACCAGGGCGTCATCGGCGGCCTGGTGCGCCAGGTCGTCCAGCTCCGGGCCGGCGACGGGATGCCGGCCCTCGCGGCGGCGGAGTTCGGACCGGGCCACCCGCAGCAAGAGCGCATGCAGCCGGGCCAGTGCCAGCTCGCGGGCCGGGCCGGAGCTGCGAAGGTCTTCCACCCAGCACGCCGACTCGGCGTCAAGCTCTCGCCCGCCGTTCACGCCCGGCACCACTGCACCCGGATGGGCACAGCCTCCGGGGCATCAGCAGGCGGCACACCCCGATGCTAACAACCGCCCGGCGAGCCTGAAGCCGATCACCCGCCTAACCATCGCCGCCACGACCACGGCCGCCGGGCTGCGCGTGCACGCCGAACTGGATACCAGCACCTGCGGCACCGGCGTGCAGATCAGCGATGCGCAGATGGACGCCTTACCCCTGACCCTTGACCAGGAGTAACGGCCTTCGTCGTCTTACGGGGACGGTGTAACCGTCGCTGGGCCTCGGCCGCTCAGCCTTCCGGATCCGTGACTTCGCCTTACGGTTCTGTGACGGAAGCGGCCTGGTCGTGTCCACGCTGGCGCGTTTGGGGGTCCACTGGAGCGGGGTTCCGGGATCACAGCAGATCCACCCCTTGACCCAAGGAGATGGACATGCGCAAGGGCGTTTGCCTGGCAGCGGGCGGCAGCCTGCTCGCGGCAACGATTGGCCTGTTCGGCGGGGCAGCCGTTGCCGGCGCCAGCACGGCCTCACCGGTCGTCGGTTACACCTACGTCAACGACAACACCGCGACCGCCAATACCATCGCCGGGTTCGACCGGCACGCGGACGGCTCGCTCACTCCCATTCCTGGCTCCCCGTTCACCATCGGCGGCGCGGGCCTGGGCGCCGGCCTGGGTTCGCAGGGCGCGATCCAGGTGACCGAGGGCGGCCGGTACCTGCTGGCCGTCGATGCCGGCAGCAACCAGATCTCGGTGCTGCGCGTCACCGCCGGTGGCGTGCCCGTGCAAGTAGGCAAGCCAGTCTCCTCCGGGGGCGTGGAGCCCGTCAGCGTCGCGATCTCTCCCGACGGTCTCGTCTACGTCGCGAACTCTGACGCGGGCGGCAGCGACGGCAACTTCACCGGCTTCCGCCTCGGCTTCGACGGCACGCTGACGCCGGTTCGCGGCTCGACGGTCGCAGCCCCGGCAGGCTCCGGCCCGGCCGACGTGCTATTCAACGCCACCGGTACGCGCCTGGTCGGCACCCTCGTCGACACCTCGCAGATCGACAGCTTCGTGGTGCTGCCGAACGGCCGCCTGTTCGCCGCACCGGGCTCGCCTTTCACCGCGCAGGGCCTCGGCCAGATCGGCGCGGAGTTCCGGCCCACCAATCCCTCGCAGCTGTTTGTCACGAACGCGCACAACGGCGCCGGCCTGGGCACGGTATCCGCGTTCCGCGACGGCTTCTTGGGTCAGCTCACCTCGATCGGGTCCTCGCCCTACGCCGACTTCCAGACCGCGCCGTGCTGGGTGGAGATCAGCCACGACGGCCGCTACCTGTTCGCCGTCAACACCGCGTCGGGCAACATCTCCAGCTACTCCATCAATCGGGACGGCTCACTCGTCCTGATCGGCAGCTTTACTATCGCTGGCGGCGGAGCTGACATCGACGCCCGGCTGTCCCCGGACGGCAAGTACCTGCTGGTCGACGGCGCTGGCCACAATTTCGTGTCGGTGTTCGCCGTCAACGGCGGCAACCTCACCGAGCTGCCCAGCTCACCGACCCCGCTTCCCGCCGGGGCCAGTTCATCCGGGATCGTCAACACCTAGGAACATAGGCCGGCTACCGGCCGACGGTCCCGGGCCCACCCAACCAGGCGGGTCCGGGACCGCGTATGTGCTAACGGCCAGATCCCTGTTCGGGCGCTTCCGCCGGAGAGACGGTGTCAGCCCGGGTGCGCACAGGATGAGCGGATGTTAATCCGGATGCTGGATGCCTGGTCGGCTGGCATGCCGCGGCTGGCTCGCGCGCATGTATCCACCGAAGCCTCAGCCGATGACGCGGCGCAGAAGACATTGCTGGCGGTGATCAATGGGTGGGCCGGCTTGAGTCCGCGCGACACTGAAGACCTGGATCTACTGGGCTCCCGGTGAACAGGGCCAAGCATCGCGGACAGCGCAGCCTCCTGTGATCACGCTGCGCGACGTGGAAAGCTACAACACCGAGGAGGTCTGTTCGGTGTTGGACATCTCGCCGGGGAAGCAGCGGGTGCTGCTGCATCGCGCCCGCGCCGCCGTCCGGGCACCGCTGGAAGACTACTTCGCCGCCGCGCCCTTCGGTGGGCTAGGACCAGTCCGATGACAGGCCTGAGCTGCAGCGAGGCTGTCGAGCTGGTCACTAGTCACCTGGAAGGCAAGCTCGATCGCGACACCGAGCGCCGGTTCACGGAGCACCTGGCCGAATGTGAGGGCTGCGACCTCTATCTTGACCAGTTCTGCCTCACCATCCGCATGCTCGGCGAACTCCCAGCCGAAATCGCGCCCGATGACGCGGGCCACCGCCTGCTTTCAGCGTTCCGCGACTGGCGGGGGTCCTGACCGGTCGCCACGCGCGCCGCGCACGCCGTGGATCGGTGCGCTGATTCCGGCAAGTACCGAAGCTGCGCTGGCGTGGCTATGTATCTGCTGCAGGCCGCTGCGGCACGGCTGCACGAGGCCGATACCGTGGCCACGGACGCTCTGCCAGGATCCCTTACGAAGACGCTCTGCCAGGATCCCTTACGAACCGGTGACGGATCGTCCGCCGGATGCTGGGCCGCGCATATCCGGCTACCGTGTCCACTGTGACCTGCTTAACGCGCGCGGCGGCTGGCAGCAGAATGTGGACGGCCTGAATGCTGAGCAACCCGGATCCGCCCGGCCGGATCATGGTCGTAGACGACGACCGGACGCTGGCCGATGTCGTCGGACGGTACCTGATCCATGACGGCCACCGGGTGGAGTGCGTACATGACGGGCTGGCGGCGCTCCGGCGGATCGAGGAGGAGCTGCCGGACCTGGTGGTGCTGGATTTGATGCTGCCAGGAGCTGGCGGGCTGGAGGTGTGCAGGCAGCTCCGGTCGCGGTGGCCTATCCCGGTGGTCATGCTCACCGCGCTGGGTGAGGAGACCGACAAGATCGTCGGCTTCGAGACCGGTGCTGACGACTACATGACCAAGCCGTTCAGCCCGCGAGAGCTGGCGCTGCGGGTCAGGTCGGTGCTGCGCCGCGCCCGTGGCGCCGGGCTGCAGGGCACGCCGGCTCAGGGCGTGATCGGTGACGGGGACCTGGCGGTCAACCTGGGGGCGCACGAGGCCAACCTTGGCAGGCAGCAGGTCGCGCTGACTTCGCGTGAGTACGACCTGCTGGTTTTCCTGATGCGCCATCCGCGGCAGGCATTCACCCGTGAGCAGCTACTGGACCAGGTGTGGAACTGGTCGTTCGGCGATACCTCGACGGTCACCGTGCACGTGCGCAGGCTGCGGGAGAAGCTGGAAGCCGATCCGACACTGCCGCAGCGCATCGTCACTGTCTGGGGCGTGGGCTACAGGTACGAGCCGGAGGCGGCATGATTACGGCAGCCGATCTGTGGACGGTCAGCTATACCGTCGCGGGGATCGCCGCCCTGGCCGCCGCCGCAGGGACGATCGGACTGCGGCTGCTGGCTGCCCGCTCGGTCGCGACGAGCCTGACCGTGGTCGCGGCGGTGACTGTCGCCGCGACGCTGGCCGGGGTCGTGGTCATCTCGATGGAGATGTTCATCTCTCGCAAGGATCTCGATGTGGTGCTCGCGGTGGTCGCCATAACGGGAATCGCGGGCTTCGCCGTCGCCCTACTCCTCGGCCGGCGGGTGTCGGCGGCGAGCCGCCTGATGCTGGCCGCTGTCCAGGAGGTGGGCAAGGGCGGCGGGTACCGCCCGCCGACGGCCGTTCTCCCCGCTGAGCTGGCAGCCCTGTCCGCGGAGCTGGAGACTTCGCACGGCCAGCTGGCAGAAGCACGCGATCGTGAGCGGGCGCTGGAGGCAAGCCGCCGGGAGCTCGTCGCATGGGTCAGCCATGACCTCCGCACACCGCTGGCAGGACTGCGGGCCATGGCCGAGGCGCTCGAGGACGAAGTCGTCACCGACTGGCCGACGATCAGCAGATACCACGCGCAGATCCGCGCCGAGACCGGCCTGGCTGACGCTGATGATCGATGACCTGTTCCAGCTGTCCCGCATCCACGCCGGCGCGCTGCGGCTATCTCGCCAGGTCGTCGGCGTCGGAGACCTCATAGGCGAAGCGCTCACCGGCGCCGAGCCGCTGGCACGGGCGAAAGGCGTCAGGCTGCGCGGCTCCGCCGCTCCCGGGCTGCCGCCGGTGTCGGTGGACACCGCCGCGGTCGGGCGCGCGCTGCTCAACCTTGTCGTCAACGCGATCCGGCACACTCCTGCGGACGGCGCCGTCGAGGTGCTCGCCGACCAGGAGCCGGGCATTGCCACCGTCAGCGTGTCTGATTCCTGCGGCGGGATCCCTGCCGAGCACCTGCCCCGGGTGTTCGACGTGGGGTTCCGCGGCGAGACCGCCCGCACGCCAGTGACCGGCGAGGGTGCGGGGCTCGGGCTCAGCATCGCGCGGGGGATCATCGAGGCGCACCGCGGGCAGATTGGGGTAGGCAACGCAGGAAACGGCTGCCGGTTCGTCATCCGGCTGCCCCTGGCCGCCGGCGCCGTTACCCGCCATGAGGCAGGACACCGCGAGGGGGCAGCACGCACCGCCCCGGCCGCGGCGGCTCGGCTGCTCCGGGACTGGGCGGGCCCGGCATAGCCGGGCCCGAGGCCGCACTGCGGCCCGCGCGCATGCTCCTCGGCCTGCCCTGCGCGGAAGTGGGCGATTCCCGCGCTCGATGCCGTCTGCGCGGCGAAGCCGATATGGCACAAGGGGGCGGCGCGAGAACTGGCCGTTCTGTGCACCTCATCCGCGACGAACTCGCCATCGGCCGTGAGCGCCTATTCGATCTGTCGCCGTTCTAGGAAACGGGGCACCGCCAAGGTCTTCGCTTTGCGCAGCGAACGTCATTTGTACCCAGTGCCGGCCTTGTCTGCATCCAGTGGCGTCCGGCTGGGCATGGGGGTGACCGGGTGTTCGTGGCTGAGTGATGGTTGAGCAATCCGGATGAGGAACCGTGGCTCATATTACCGCAGCTCAGGGGCGTTCCAGTGCCGAGCGGGGGGCTCCCTGTAAAAGCATCGGCTCAGCGCTGCGGACTCGTCGGAGCAGTTCCGTGCCAGCGGGACCGCCACGGCCGTCCGCTGGGCTGCTACGCGAGCCCACGGCGTAAAACGACTTGAAACAGTATCCCTAGCTTGAGACGGTCACGCTGAAGGTGTTGGCGTGGCCTTCGACCGCTCTCATTTTCGAAGGATGGTCTCGATGGTCGTCAGCTCGTTGGAACAAGATCAAAGTGAGTGGCAGATTGAGTGTCACAACCGTGCTCGCGAGGGCCTATCTGGAGCTTGTGAGTGCTCGCGTGGGCTCGTGTTTGTCGAGGTCAGCGTGGTCTGCCTGCGGTGATGGAACTTGACGGGGGTTCATGGTAAGGAGAAGGTCTACGGTTCGATTCCGTAAGGGGGCTCTGCGAGGTCTTCACATCTCACCAGCATCCATGCTCACATTTGGGTCTGACACTCATTGCTGCCAGCAGGCGTTTGCCTGTCGTGGTCATGCTGGTGTGACGCCTTCGGGGGCGGGTTTTGCCGGTGACTGATTCCGGCAGCGCGGGGTCTGAGATGGCTGTCGTTGTGGTGACCGGCTTGGGTGCCGTGGCGCGGGGCTGCTGGTGCTGGTTACGGGGGTCCGGCAGCGAGTGCGGCGAGGCTGGTGCGGCGTCGTTTGCGGGCGCGCGGCTGGATGGCGGCGGGCCGGGCGTTGTCTTGCTGCTGCTTGTCCCAGGCGAGCAGGATGCGCTGGTTGCGGATGGTCATCAGGCAGGCCAGCCAGAGCATGAGCGGGGTGACGCCTATCAGGCGGATCCAGCCGCGGTCGATGTTGTTGATGGCGGTGTCCTTGATGGCGGCGTTGAGCCGTTCGGCGGCGGTGCGCCGCCGGTAGGAGATCCGCCACGCCTGCGAGGGGTAGTCGTGTTTCTGCCGGGTTTTCGCCGCGACTTGCGGGCCGGCGGTGATGGTCTGCTGGGTGCAGCAGGCCGGCGGGTGCTGCGGCGGGCTGAGGATCTCGGGTCGGCTGCGCTCTAGCGCCATGGACGCCGGGTGGAGTGGGCAGCGGATCTTCCCGGCGGCGGCGGGGCAGGCGTGGCGGCGGTAGCCGTCGGCGTCCTCGCCGGCGTGGACGCCGAGCTTGTGACGTGCTAGCTCGGCGGTCTGCTGGTCGTGGGCGGCGATGTCGGCGGTGCTGGCGCCGGGCGGCAGCGGGGTCAGTTCCAGCAGCGCCTTCGGCGTCGCCGGGCAGTACAGGCATCCGTTGCAGATGACGGCGCCGTCGTGGGTTCCGCGGGGGCCGCGGTCAGCGGGGTGCAGGTCCTGCACCAGGCTGGCGCCGGCGCGGCGCAGGGGGATGGCCCAGGTGTCAGGGACGCGGTGGGAGTAGCCGGAGTCGGCCAGGATGTCGCCGAGCGCGATGCCGCCGGCCGGCATCGAGGCGAGCACGCCGGCCAGGGCGGCGGCGGGGTCGTGGGCGCTGGAGCAGACGGTGATCCGCCGCGTCAGCTCCGGCACGGCCGGCCCGTCCTCATCTTTGACCATGACCGCCGCCGACAGGTAGAAGCCGAAAAACATCTCCCCTTCCTGGATTCTGCGGTTGACGTTGCGGTGCCCCCAGCGGGCCTCGGGGTCGGTGCCGCTGCCGGGACTGCCGGCCGGGACGGGCCGGGACCAGGCCTCGACGTCGGTCCAGTCGACGGCCAGTGAGGTGCTGGCGTCCTTGAATGCGGCGCGGATGCTGGCTTCGAGCAGCTGGTCGCACAGGTGCTGCAGGCCTGGTGAGGGGACGCCGTCGGGCTGCGCCCTAGCCAGGGCGCGGGTGATGAGCCGGCTGGTGTGCTCGACCTGGCGGTAGGTGAGCTGGTGCGGGCCGTCTTGCCAGTCTTCGATGATGCCCAGCCGCTTCTGGTCGTGCTCGGGCAGGCTGGTCAGCGCGGCGTGGACCCGGGTGAGGTGGGCGGGCCGGCCGTCGTCTAGGGCCAGGTGCATGCCTGCCAGCAGGGTCCGCGCGTGCAGCTGCCGGTGCCGCACCCCGGCCGGGAGCAGGGCCTCGATCGCCGGCGCGACATCCGAGGCGTCGATGATTTCCTCCAGGCGGGCGAGCGGGATCGGGCTGCCCACCGGGGTGTCAGCCTGCCCTGCCGCCGAGCAGCGTCACCGCGTGCTCCTCGTCACCGGCCCGATCCAGGCCGGCGATGATGTCGCCGAGCCGCTGGGAGCAGGTGATCCCGGCGGCGTGCAGGAACACGGGCAGGCCGAGCAGCTGCGCGACGTCGGCGAGCCAGGTGGCCCGCAGCCGGGAGGTGTCTAGCGGCGGCAGGCCGCCCCCGCCGGCCAGGGACCGGGTCAGCGGGTTGGTGATATTGCCGCGCCCGGGCTCGGTGCCGCCGGTGAGGAAGCCGTCGCCGGCAAACGCGGCGGCTTCCAGCAGCGTCGCGTGGTAGGGGGCCAGCACCGGCACGGCCCGCGGCGCCCGCCCGCCGCGGACAGTCACGATGACGCCGTGCGACCGGCAGCAGATGTCGGTGCCGCGGACGTTGCGCAGGTCGGAGCGGATCAGCCCGGCTCCTGCGCCGAGGCACACCAGCCCGGCCGCCCTCGCCCGCCGTGCCGGCGTCGGCTGGGCGCCGGCCAGGGCCAGGAAGCCGGCGATCTCGCGCGCCGTGTACGGCTTCTTGGCCCGCCCGCGGGGCAGCGGCGCATCGGCGGGGTCCAGGTGCGGCACCACCTGGCGGGCGATGAACCGCAGGTTCGTGCGCAGCGTCCGCCGCGCCGCGCCGGACAGGCCCGGCCCGTGCGCGGTGAAGCGCTCGATCACCGAAGGGTGCAGCAGCACCTCCGCCACCGGCTCCAGCCCGATCGAGATGCCGTAGCCGGCGAGCTTGCCGGCCGCCCACAAAAGGTTCTTGGCCCGGTCGCGGCCCAGCGGCCCGCATCCGGCGACCACGGTGCGGGCGAACGCCGCCGCCTCCGCCGGGGTGCCCCGCGCCGGCTTCCACCGCGCGGGGTAAGAGGCCACATCACCGCCCATGTAGCCATTCCTACCGAAAGAACGCCCGGAGATCACGCACCGCGCGTGCGACGATTAAGAACGTGTCGCCCAGCCCCCAGGACCGCGCCGCGCGCATCGCCGCCGAACTCGCCGGCCTGGGCCTGGCGCTGCCCGGCACCCTCGCCCAGCGGCGCGTGCGCTGCGGCTGGCCCGGCTGCCGCTGCCACGCCGACCCGCCGCAACTGCACGGCCCGTACTGGCACTGGACCCGCAAGCGGGCCGGCAAGACCATCAGCCGCCTGGTCCCCGACGACCAGGTCGACGACTACCGGCAGTGGATCGGCAACCACCGCCGCCTGCGCGAGCTGGTCGCCGAGCTGGAAGACCTCACCCTCGCCGTCGCCGACGAGCGCAGCGGCTACCGGGCCCGCGGTCGCCGAACCCGGCAAACCACCCGATAACCCTGTGGACGCGGCCCGCTTAAACCGTGGACGGCACAATGAAAAGCGCGCATCCTCGCAGCTCAAGGCCAATTGTGAAGACCTCTCGAGGTCGTTGAGATTTTTCGAGTACAGAACCGAGTACCTGACCGGCCGCGAGTGGCAGTTTGAGTGGCACATCCTCCGCTGACCGGTTGGCCTTCTGTCCCGTTTAGGACCTATTTAGGGGCAACTGGAGAGAGCCGGGAAGCGCTTGTCTGGCTGAATCTGCTTGGAGCGCTTCCCGAGCACCGAACAGGTACAAGGTAATTCTCGGGCGGCGGACTGCTGATCGCGGACGGCGCGGCGCTGCGGTTCCGGCACGAGATTGCCCGCCGCGCAGTGGAGCAGGCCATCCCCGGGCACCGACGGCCGGGCATCCATGCCGTGTACTGGCCGCGCTGGGTGACCCGGGCTGCGAGGACCACGCCCGGCCAGCCTTCCACTCCGAGGCGGCCGGCCCGTGGCTGTGCGGCGAGGCCGCGGCCTGGGTACGCCGCACCGGTCCCTCCGGCAACGTGCGGGGCGAGCTCGCTGAGCCATACCGGCTACAGCTCGATGGCGACCGGCGCAGCGCGGCCAAGCTGTGGGACGAGATCGGCTGCTCTTACGACGCGGCGCGCCATACTCGATGCCGCCGAGGAGCCTGCCTTCGCCAGGCCCTGGACATCTGCCAGGATCTCGGCGCCGCCACGGCCCGCATCATCCGTGGTGCGCTGCGTCGGCTGGACATCCGCTCGATCCCGGTCGGCTAGCGCGCCGCCACGCGCGAGCATCCGCTCGGCCTGACCCGGGGCGAGCGCGAGATCCTCGCGCTGGTCTGCGCCGGGTACACCAACGCCGAGATCGGCGCGAAGCAGTTCATCTCCGCCAAGACGATCGACCACCATGTCTCCGCCGTGGTAGGGAAACTGGGCGTTCCCACCCGCCAGGCCGCCGCCTCCCAGGCCGCCAGGCTCGGCCTGGCCAGCGCGGCGGAAATATAGGGAACACCACGGGAAAGCTGGGGGAGTGCTCCCGATCCGGGACAACGGCCCGTCGCCATACGGTCACCGTGAACTCATCCAGAGCGAAGGAGACCGTCATGAACATCATCCGCCGCATCCGCCGCATCCGCCGTATCGCTGGCGTCCTGACCGGGTTGGCTTGCGCCTGGCTGGGACTTGCCGCGGCCGCGCCCGCCGCGTTCGCGGCTATGAGCGTCCCGCCTCCGAGTGGCGGATCAGCGGCCCTCACCCTGGGGCCGGAGCGGTCGGGCTGGAACAAGCACCCGCCCCTACCCGGTCAGGGCGCCGCCGCCGTGGCCGGGCACCACGAATCGCACACCGACGGACTTCCCGCCCCGCTGGCCGCGCACATACACCAGCTGGTGCACCAGGCCCCGGACCCAATCCCGGTCCATACGGTCGTCGTCGGCGGCATGCCCGGCTGGCAGATCGCCCTGATCGCCGCCGCGGCGGCACTGGTCGCGGCCACGGTGGCAGTGCTGGTGAACCGCGCCCGGGCCACCCGCCGCAAGTCCGCTGCCGCGGCTGCCTGAGCCATGCACGAGGTCAAGCGGTGCCGCCAGCCGCCGGTCCCGCCCGGGCACCGCCGCTTCGTGCCTGGCCCGCAGGAAAGCCACCGGCGGATCAGGGCCGACCCAGGCCGGGTCAGTGACCGGCCAGACTAGCCCCCCGCCAACCCCAGTACCGGGCCTTGCGCCCCCTGGCCACGGCCCAGGGCAGACCGAGGCAGACAGCAGAGCATCTACCCACCCGACGACAAGAGCATGACATGGCACGGTTCATGGACTTCCACGACCCAAGACCGACCGATTCGGCGGGCGGCAGATCGAGCTCTACCACAACCCGACGGAAAGTGTATTGCCTGCTCGAAGGGCCGGACGAGGAAGCCATCCGCCGGCACCACGCGGCGCTGGGTGTCCCTGCGGGCGCGTGCACCAAGTGGACAGCCTGACCTGACGTCCGTACGCCGGGCCGTCCCGCCAGCGATCGGCATCGCAGCGACCGGCCGATCGGACTCCGCGTCGGCCGACCGCCAGGTCAGGCGAGCGCCTGACCGCGAAAGTCGAGTTGTAGTAGTGCGGGGAGAACCGGATGAGCGGGTGGATGTCCGGTCTTCGGCGTCGAGCGGATTGTCGCCAGGCTCGGTGGTGGAGACGTTGATTCCGGCCCGGCCCAGTTTCCTGGCTGCCTGTTCAGCTGGCAGGCCGTGGATTTGGCGGTGACGATGGCGCAGCGGGTCTGGCCGAGGTCGTGGGTTGTCACGCCGGGCAGTTCACCGAGCTGGTCGCGGAGCCGGGCACCCAGCGCGGCGGCGCACTGTCCGGTCGCGTCTAGGCCCGGTCGAGGGCCTGCCGGACGGCTGCGCCCAGGCCCAGCACGTTGACGTAGCTGTGCTCCCAGGTGGCGAACCGCCAGGCGCCGCCGGCCCAGGTGAAGCTCTGGTGGCCGTCCCCGGTCGCCGAGCCGATCTAGGCGACGAACGGATCGAGCCGGTCCAGCGCGGCGGTGCGCACCCACAAGAACCCGGTCCCCCGCGGACCGCGCAGGAATTTGCGGCCGGCGCCGGTGAGCAGGTCACAGCCAATCGCGTCCACGTTCACCGGGAACTGGCCGGCCGACTGGGTGGCATCCAGCAAAAACATCGCGCCGCAGGCGCGGACGATCCGTCCGATGCCGGCGGGCTGGACCAGGCCGCCGTTAGTCGGCACGTGGCTGACCCTGATCAGCCTGTCCGGTCGCTGGCCATCGTGGCGAGGGCGGCCACGTCCAGCTGGGCCGTGCTCGTCGTTGGGCACCACGGCGACCTCGGCGCCGGTGCGGCTGGCGACCTGCCAGTAGGCCAGCACATTGCTGCCGTACTCGGCGCGGCGGTCAGGATCTGGTCGTCGGGCGAAGGGGCACCGAGTAGAACGCAGCGTTCCAGGCGTGGGTGGCGTTGTCGAACAGGGCCACCTCGTCGCTTCGGCCCCCGATCAGCCTCGCGATCGCGTCATAGGTGGCCGTGATCGCGTCCCGCGCCTCAGCCGCGGCCTCATACCCCCGATCTCAGCCTCCCGGCGCAACTGGGCGGTCATCGCGGGTCCGGTCCTTCAGCACCCTCAGCCCGCGATCCCGGCCGATCCGGCCGGCGATCACGGTCGCCGGCATCGACGGATACGCCCTCAGCAGCCGGATCGCCGCGCCATCAGCGCGCCCCTCACTATCACGTATGCTGCGAGAACCTGTAGAACCCAAGTGCCGGCAGGGGGCCTTATTCGAGCGCCGCCGGGTTAGCCGTCACGGTCTTTGCCGAGGCCTCGCGACGATCGGCGATCGTGAAGTAGAGCACCGACGATCCGACGAGGACCGCGCCGAGGGCATCGCGGCTGGTCACGCTCTCACGGAGAAAGATCACCGCGCTTACGACACCGAATACCGGAATGAGGTTGAGCAAGATGGCCGCGCGCCCGGCATCGACCTGAACGATCACGGTATTGAAAAGCAGGAAACTGGCGCCGAAGCCTCCGGCGCCGACGAGTGCGGCGATCAGCCAGAAGCGAGGTGCTGCCGGAACGGTCCTGGCTCCTGCAGTCCAGCGGGGGATAGTCACCAGCAGGGACACGAGCGTTGCCACCGTGAACTGCCAGGCTGTAAGCGAGAGGGGATCCGAGCCGTCGTCGAAACGCTTGGCGGCAATCGTGTAGAGACTCGCGCTGAGCACGCCGCCAGCCACCAGCAGGTCACCGGCCGCTGAGCTGCGGCCTGCACCTGCGTCGGCCAGCACAGCGAGGCCTGCCAGCGCGGCCACGACCGCGAGGATGGCTGGCCGGGTGATCGTCTCCCTGAGCAGCACGGCAGCCAGCACTACCACCAGCCCGGATTCGAGGCCGTTGATCACGGCCCCGTGCACCGCGCTGGTGAGAGACAAGCC
This sequence comes from uncultured Pseudomonadota bacterium, assembly GCA_963725555.1. Classification (GTDB taxonomy): domain Bacteria; phylum Pseudomonadota; class Alphaproteobacteria; order Rhizobiales; family Xanthobacteraceae; genus Bradyrhizobium. The sequence continues at coordinate 18,555 of CAVRYV010000017.1, forward strand.
GAAGGTGTCGCCCAGGTAGGCCAGGGCTGGCTCGAGCAGTCCCAGCAGGGCAGGAAGCCACCAGGACCCAGGCGGACGGTAACCACGAATAAGCAGGGCAGCCCACAGAATGCCCGCCCCCGCCATCAGTTCGATACTGAGGAGCGTCACCGGGTCGAAGCCGCCCAGGGCATATTTCGTCCCGGTGACCGCCAAACCCCACAGCCCGGCCGCAGCTAGGAGCGCGACAGTCGGACTGCGCCACCCAGCCATCCTAGGTCCGCCGTCCTAGCCGGGCTTGCTGGCCGCAGAAGGAGAACTGGGCGCGGTGACTGCCCCCCGGCGGGGCAACGCTGCCACGGCAGTCCATGTCAGATATCCGGGCCTTACGACGTCGCAGCAAGCAGGCCGCGGATGGTGGAACGGCAATGCGCAACACAACGATGCTCCCCGCTCACAGGATTCTTTACTGCGACCGTAGGCAGGTCGGTACTCAGCGCGAATCGGGCGGAGTTCCCCAGCTTTCGAGTGGAGTTCCCTAGTTTCGAGAACTGGCGCCGTGATGTCCTCGCAACAGAACCGCGCGCGAGCCTGAACGCCGCGTGCGCTCGCGGCGTTCTCGCCTTGCGGTCCGGTTGACACCGGGAGTCCGGCGAGCTCACCAGCAATATGGGGTGGTATTCCCTATGGAGTTTGAGGTGCCGTGATCGTAGTGTCGGAGCCGTCAGGACCGAGGAGGCCGCATGCCCGATACGCGATTCTCGCTGGTCACGGCGGACGCATCGCAACAGCGTGCCGAGCGGGTAACGCTGCTTGAGCGGAAGGCTGCTCTGGACACACTGGCCGAGATTGCGGGGCATGCGCGGGGCGGTGACGGCCAGCTGGTCCTGGTCGAAGGCGAGGCGGGTGTGGGCAAGTCGGCCCTGGTGGAGCAGTTCACCCACGACTTGCCCAACTCACGCCTGCTGTCAGGCGCCTGCGACGGAATGTTCACACCCCGGCCGCTCGGCCCGCTGTTCGATATCGCGCAGCAGGTCCACGGCCGCCTGCAGTCCCTATCCCGGGCCGAGGCATCACGTGAGCAACTCTTCGGCGCCCTGTTTGCCGAGCTTTGCGAGCCGGCGCCGCTGCCGGTGATGCTCATCGAGGACGTGCATTGGGCCGACGAGGCCACCCTCGACATGCTGGGCTTTCTTGCGCGACGGATCCGCGAGATCGCGGTGCTGCTGATCGTGACCTACCGCAACGACGAACTGGCTGACACCCATCCACTGCGCATTGCTCTCGGCTATCTGGCCGTCCAGCGCTGCACGAGGCGCCTTTCGCTCGCTTCTCTCAGTGCCCACGCTGTGCGGGCGCTGTCGGCCGGCAGCGGGGTAGACCCGGCAGAGCTGTACCGCGTCACCGGCGGCAACCCGTTCTATATCCGCGCGGTGCTGGAGGCAGGCCTGGGCGAGGTACCGGGCTCGGCCCGCGATGTGGTTCTGGCGCGCGCCGCCCGCCTCGAGCCGAAGGCACGGGAGACGCTCGATGCCGCGGCCCTGATCGGCGGCACTGTGGATGAGCGGCTGCTGCGCCACGTCGTCGCCGGGCCTGCGCTAGCCGAGGTCATCTCCTCTGGACTGGTGGCCGGCCATCCGGTGCTGCGCTTCCGGCACGAAATCGCGCGTCAGGCGATCGAGCAGTCGGTCTTGCCAGCCCGGCGTTCCGAACTCCACACTCGGATACTGCGGGGGCTGCGCGATATCGGCTGCGACGATGATGCCCGGCTGGCGTTCCACGCTGAGCAGGCCTGCGACGGCCCGGCCGCCCTGGAGCACGCTGAGCTGGCGGGTCGTCGCGCTCGGACGCTGGCATCCCATCGCGAAGCCGCCAGGCAGTTCGAACGCGCGCTGCGTTTCGCGGGCGGCGAGGGGCCGGGCAGCATCGCGGCCCGCTGTGTCGAGCTCGCGACGGAGCTGTCGACGGTCGACCGCTGGCCTGATGCCGAGATCGCCTACATGCGAGCGCTGGAGAATTGGCGGGCGGCCGGGAACGCCCTCGGCGAAGGCGACACACTCCGGCGGATGACCGTGGCGTTGTGGCGGCTGTGCCGCGGCGATCAGATCCTCGCCGCAGCCGAGGCCGCCGTCGCCATCCTGGAACCGCTCGGCCCCACTGCGGAACTCGCGGCGGCATACAACGGGCTGGCCGCGTTCCGGATTGCGCCAGGGCATCTGGACATCGCCGTCTCGCTGGCCCGGCGCGCTCAGGAACTCGCGGTCAGATTCGGCGAGCCTGCGGTGCAGAGCCGGGCGACGACGACGGAAGCACAGGCCCGGTGGCACGCCGGTGGCGACTGGGAGCCTGTGCTGAGCCGCGCGCTGTCGATCGCGCTGGAGAACGGGCTCGAGAATGAAGCTGGCTTCGCGTACACGAACCTGCACGAGCTGAATTGCGCCGACCGAGCCTACGCCAAGGCCGACCCGTACTACCGCGACGGCGTCGCCTATTGCGAGGACCGCGATCTCCTCACCTACTACACCTGCTTGCGCGGAGTGCGGACGTCGAGCCTGGAGCGGTTGGGACGCTGGGACGAGTCGACCCGGCTCGCCGAGGCCGTCCTGGCCGCCATCACCTCGCCGGTGAATCGCATGATCCCGATGACGAGCCTGGCCAAGGTCGCGGCGCGCCGCGGCGAGCCAGGTGTGTGGTCGCACCTGGACGCCGCGATGACCGCCGCGGACGGAACGACGCAGGCGGAATACATCGGACCCGTGCGATTGGCCCGAGCCGAGGCCCGCTGGCTCGAGGGCAATCTGGCCGCGGCGCGACAGGAAGCCGAACTCGCGGATGACGTGCTCACTGATGCCGCCGATCGCTGGCTCAACGGCGAGATCGCGGTATGGCTGCGACGTACCGGATCGCCGCGGACGAGTCAGCGCGAACTGGCCGAGCCCTACCGGCTGCAGCTCACCGGAAACCATCGCGGGGCATCCGATCTGTTCGATGCGCTGGGCTGCCCTTACGACGCGGCGCTCGCGCTGCTCGATGCGCCTGATGAGCTGGCGCTGCGACGAGCGTTCGACATCTGCGACGAGCTCGGGGCCGGCGCGGCGGCGCGCATCATCCGGCAAAAGATGCGCTCGCTCGGCATTCGATCCGTTCCGGCTGGGCAGCGGGCCGCGACCCGCGAGAATCCACTGGGCCTGACCCAACGAGAGCAAGAAGTGCTCGAACTGCTCTGTGCGGGCCACACCAACGCCAGCATTGCCGCCAGGCTGGTGATCTCACCAAAGACGGTCGGCCACCACGTCTCGTCGGTGCTGGCCAAGCTCGGCGTGTCACGGCGAACAGAGGTAGCGGCCGCGCGGCGGGCCGCAGCCACTCCGCTATAGGGCTATAGGCGAGCCACGCCGGGCGCACGTCGCCAGGCCTAGACCGCTTGATGGCCGACTGATGCCCGCACCAGCCCGGCGCTACCGGTAGGTGCCGGGGGCGCCGACTCCGGCGTAGTAGAGGAAGTGAGCTCGGGTGTAGCTGCGGTTGCCGGTGATGGCGGTGTCGGGATCTGAGCCCAGGGCCAGGTCGGTGCCGAGGAAGGGACGGAAGCCCGGGTAGATGTTGAGGTAGCTGGCGGGGTCGGCGCGCAGCAGGCCGATGAGGGTCTCGGTGACGAGCCGTCCGCCGACCGGTCCGAGGTTGAGGCCGCCGGCCGCGATCCTGGCCTCGGCCAGGATGTAGTACCACAGCGGCGTGCTGGTCCCGAAGGGGACGTAGACGGCAGCGATGTCACCGAGGTCAGCGGGGGTAAGCGGGTCGGCGCCCATGGCGGCGGCGATGGCCTGGCCGGAGGGCAGGCTCCAGGTGAGCTGGCGGAGCAGGTTCCGCTGGGGTAGCACGGTGGGCGATGTCTGGGTGTGCGGGGCGATGGCCGGCACGGGGAGGGTGAACATCACCGAGGAGATCGTGGTGTCGATCTTCTTGTTGTTCTTCACCTGCCCGTCGCCGAAGTCGAAGAAGGTCTGCCAGCCGACGTAGCGGCGCGGCGCCGGGAAGCCGCCGAGCAGATCGTCGCGGTCATAGCTGACCGGCGCGCTGAAGTTGGGCTCGGTGGGGTCGAAGACCAGGCCGAAGAACGGGTCGGCGGTCGGGCTGCCTGAGTCACCGGTGCCGCTGGTGAAGTTGGCCCGGTAGGAGGGACGGACCATGGAGTGGCCGAACCGGTAGGCGGCGGCGCCGAACTCGATGGGCAGGAACGCATCGCCGCGCGGCGGCCGGTAGAACCGGTTCCCGCGGGCCAGCACGTCGCTGACCACGGCCTGCCCGGCTATCTGCGGCAGGTGCTCGTTGACCAGCAGCCACTGGTAGTGCCACAGGGTGATCTCGCGAGCAATCAGGAACTGGGCGTAGGAGCTGGACAGGTCCGCGCCCCTGGCAGCGGGGAAGGCCCGCAGGCCGATGTTGCCCAGTTCGGCCAGGACCCGGTTATAGAACAAGATATGAGCGCAGTGCAGCCCGCCGACCATGACGTTCTCATCGTCGCGCGGGTCGCCGAGCAGCGCCGTGAAGGTGCCGTCTGCGTTCGGAACCCGGGGCACGTCCTCGTGCACGCCGCCGGTGCCGATCTTCAGCTGCGGCCCGGCCGACCCGTCCGGGTTGGGGACATACAGGTCTGGCCGCCTGGCCGGGCCGCCGCCGAATACCGAGTCGAGATCCAGCGTGGGGGTCCGCGTGTTGGGAGAGGTCAGCGGGTTCTGCGGGATGCCTAGCCGGGACGTCTGGTCGAAAGTGATGTCGTGGTCGGTGAACTGGCCCACGAACGTGGACCCGGCGGTCATCGTCGGGTTGTCCGGGTTGGTGCCGTACGGGTTCGCGGCGGTCGGGTTGCCGTTCACGGCCGGGTCGACGATCAGGTTCTTCGGGCCCGCCGCGAGATCATCGGCGGCGTCCATGATCCCGCCCGGCATGCCGACTTCGAGCAGCGCGGCGCGCACCTGGTCGCTGGCCTCGGCAAACGGCGGCAGGTTCGGGAAGATCCGGCCGAACAGGCCGTCATTGGCTGGTGCTCCGGGCACTCTTGGCCGCCCGCGGGCACCTGATGACGTAGCCGCGTTCGCGGCGGCGCTCATTCCCGGCAGTATTCCGGCTGAGGCGGCAGCCAGCCCGGCCCCCGCCCCCGCCAGCACGTGGCGCCGTGATGGTCCTGACTGCTGCTGGTGGTCCTGCATTACGAAACGCCCTTCTGTGCCGTCGATGTCGCGGATGCCGCGTATTGCCAGGTGCCAGCCCAACCCAATATCGCAGGTAGCGGACGTCGTACTTGCCCTGCGTCTGCAGATCTGCCATGTGGGCTTTGGCTACGTCGGCGGCGGTCTCGCCGCCGGTAATCGTGTGCGCGTCCAGGTAGAGCGGCACTATTCCTTCAAGTTGGCGGATGCGCGGGTGACTTGCTGAAGACCGCGACGGCTCTCAGCTCTCGGTCGGGCGTCGTGCGGACCGGCGCGTCCTCGGCCACGGCCGCGTAGAGCACGCTGGCGGACTGCGCCTGCCGCTCGCGCTCCGTCGCCGCATGCCTTCGCGGCCTGCACGGCAGGTACGCGGCGGCCAGCAGAATCAGTAGTGGCCCGGTGTTGGGGTCAGTGCCCTGACCGGTGAGAATGCCGCCCAGGTTCTCGGCCAGCACCCAGATGGCCGCCGCGCTCAGGGCAGCGAGGACCAGGGCCGGCCGAGTCGCAGCCCTGATGAAAACGGCCATGCCCACAAGCAGGAAGATGATCGCCAGGACAACCGAGACGCCGCCGCCGCTGGAGCCCACCGCATGGGCCACGCCCCGGTCGATCGATGCCAGCCAGCCGGGCTCGCTGTCCGCCAGCCCGCCGATGGTCGAGCTCAGGTAGCCGGGCGCGCGGACCGGTGCCTGGAGCAGCAGATAGGCCGAGCCTCCCCACAGGAGCAGCCAGCATAGGCGTGACCAGCACGGCCCGAGCGGGCTGGCATCGGCCACGCTGATCGCCGGTGCGGGGGCGCCGGTGCTGCCCTCCGTAGCCGGGCCGTCTGACGCAGCGCGCGGTCGGCTTTCCGAAGGTGCGCGCGGCGGCCAGATCAGGACGGCAAGCAGCACATACAGGACCGCAGCGCCCGGAGCGCCGGTCAGCGGGGTGGCACTGCCGGTCAGGATTCCGCCGAGGCCCTCGCCCAGCAGCCACACCGCCAGCCCCCAGGCCATCGTGCCGACCAGGGCGCCCTTCACCGCAGGCCGCCACAGCAGGCCGAGTCCGATGGCCAGCTGGGTGGTGGCGAATGCGGCATTGAACAGCACGACATCGTGCAGCAGGACGTGGCCGGCACCGGTGACCGTATTCGCGACTACCGCCGGGCTGCCGGTGCCGGCCGGATCGATGATGCCGGTCACGAAGGTCCGGCTGAACATGTAGGGCTGGTATTGCAGCGCCCCGTCGAGCACCCACAAGGCGCCCAGCCCGATCTGCAGCCACCGGCGCAGTCCCGTCGAGTCCTGGGTGCCTGCCCAGGCCGCGATGCTCTTCATGCTTCCTCCTGCCTACGTGTCCGCCGATGTCCGGTGGTCTGTGGTCATCACGGCCCGCTTGGTACCGGCCGGTGCCTACCGAGAGCAGTGGACGCCGGGGTTCCACATGGCGAACATGCCGGCCGGATTGTGCTTCCAGATCCAGGCGTGCAGCGAGTAGAACGTCGGGAGCCCGTAGCGATTGGGCGCATAGGTGATGTTGAACCGGTGCCCGTACAGCCGCGGGCGAGGCGCGTTCTTGCCGTGCGCCTGGTCCCAGGCGCTTTTGAGCACGACGTATTCAAGAGCGGCCAGCCGCAGGTGCCCGTGCTCGGGTGCGTAGACCAGCGCCTCGGGTTGCCGGAGCAGCACGGCCGGGGTGCCCACCAGGGTCCCGTTGACGTAGTGGACCCCCATGGCGCCCATCGGCGGCATCGCGATGCACGCGATGCCGTGCTTGTCCTTGAACAACTCGTAACCAGCCTTCTCGGCCGTTGCGAGTGAGTGGAACTTCCTCGTGGCGCGACGGGCGATCACCACGGGGGACCGGTAATGCACGGCGGTCGCCGTCGGAAGGTAGCCGGTCGCCGCGGTCGCACCGGCGGTCTGGGCGGCGATCGGGAGGACGAGCGCCGCGGTCGCGGCGGCGAGCATCCCCATCAGTCGGCTGCGCATAAGAATCTCCTTCGATCTGGGTGATTCGGCCAGACCGAAGGTAGGTGTGGGTCGCACTGCGGCGGATCGGGAACGGCTACCCACATTGGCCGCCGCGTTCCCTATCTTGCTTCGGCGTCGCCAAGCACGCCGCGGCCAGCAGCACCCGGGTCACGATACGGGAGCTGACCGGGCGGCTGGTGGTGCAGGTCAGCGACGACGGGCCCGGAGGTGCCCGGCCCGAAGGCGGATCCGGCCTGCGCGGCCTGGCCGACCGGGTGGCGGCGGCGGGGGGCGTCCTGCGCATCGAAAGCCGGCCAGGCTGCGGGACACACCTGGAGGCCGACATCCCGTGTCCGTGACCCAGCCAGCAGCGCCGCTGCGCGTGGTCATCGCCGAGGACGCGGTGCTGCTGCGCGAGGGCCTGCGCCGCCTGCTGACCGACGCCGGCCTGGACGTGGCCGGCACCGCCGCGGACGCAGCCCAGCTCCTGGAGCTAGCCGGCGCCCTGCAGCCCGACGTCGTGCTCACCGACATCCGGATGCCGCCCACCCAGACCACCGAGGGCCTGCAGGCGGCGCTGCACATCCGCCGCCAGCGGCCAGCCACCGCCGTGGTCGTCCTGTCCCAGCACGTCGAGACCGGGCACCTGTTCGAGCTGCTCGGCGACGACCCCCGCGGAATCGGCTACGTGCTCAAAGAACGGGTCGCCGACGTCACCCAGTTCACCGCCGCCATCGGCAGGGTCGCCGCCGGCGAATCGGTGATCGACCCCGAGGTGGTCTCCCGCCTCGTGCGCAGACCGCGCCGGGACAGCCCACTGGAAAACCTGACCGAACGCGAGCTGGCCGTCCTGGCCCTGATGGCCGAGGGCCGCTCCAACCACGCGATCGCCAGCCAGCTTTACATGTCGCCCAAGACGGTCGAGACACACGTCGGGAACATGCTCGCCAAGCTCGGCCTCCAGCCGGCAGCCGACGATCACCGCAGAGTGCTGGCCGTGCTGGCATACCTGCGCGGCTAGACGATCGCGCCCGGTGCCGGTAACAGGCATCGGAGGAAGCGGACGCGCCTGGCGTGCATCAGTTAACAACGACCTCGGCCTTAGCCCGGTCGATCAGCTTGGCGAAGCGGCGGGCCGGTCGAGCAGCTCGGGCGGGAACTTGGTGAACCGCCAGGCGATGTTCCCGAAGCCTTCGCCCCACGGACGTTGCCTAAATAGCCCCTCTGCCCCCTCGCCTCGCCGGCCTCACTTGAGGCTTACGTTTGGGCCTCGCTTGATCCCTCCACGCCCCGGACGGTTTGCTGTTGATCGTGCTGCTGGTGGTGCGCGATTGCGGCTGGTCAGTCTTGCTGCCAGGTGACGGTGAAGTGGTCGATCTGGCGGATTGGAACGCTGGCGGTGATGTCAGGCGGGGCGAGGGCGGCCAGGCTAGGCCGGCGGGTGAACAGGGTGGTCAGCGCGACTTCGCCGTGGAGCCTGGCCAGGGGGGCGCCCAGGCAGAAGTGGGCTCCGGCGGCGAAGCTGAGGTGCGGGTTTGGGTCACGGCTGATGTCGAACTGATCGGGATCAGGGAAGGCGGAGGGGTCGCGGTTGGCGGCAGCCAGGAACAGCAGGCGCGCCTGCCCGGCTGGGCACGAGACGCCGTGGACGTCGGCGTCCGCGCGGGGGGTTGCGGCGGTGAACGTCGTCGGGGTGATCAGCCGCAGCATTTCCTCGACCGCGGCGGGCCAGCGTCCAGGATCCTCCTTCAGCGCGGCCAGCGCCTGGGGGTGAGTGCAGAGCAGGTGGGTGCCGAGAGCGAGAAGGGTGGTGGTGGTCTGGTGCCCGGCATTGATGAAGAAGATGCAGTTCGCGATCAGGTCCTGGCGCTCCTCGCCTTCTGCGTGCTGGGCGGCCAGCGCTGTCATCAGGTCGTCGGCTGGCGCTGCGGCGCGTTGCTCGAGCAGCCCGGTGAAGTAGGACATCATCTGCCGGGCCGCGTCGTTGGCGGCCTGGACAGCGGTGCGGTCGGCGTCGCGCTGGCGGGCGAAGCCGCGATTCAGCGTCGCTAGCGCCGCGGCAAGCCCTTCCCGGTCCCCAGGCGGCACGCCGAGCACCTCGGTGATCACGGTAAACGGCAGCGGCCGGGCGAAGTCGGCGACCAGGTCCATGCTGCCCGCAGCGGCTGCCTGGTCGATGAGCGCGGCGGCCCGTTCGGCGATGGTGGCCCGGTAGCGCTCGACCCTGCGGGCGGTAAACAGGCCGCCGAAGGCGTCCCGAAGGCGCCGGTGCCGGTCGCCGTCCAGCCGCATCATCCACCGTGCGAGCAGCTGGAATGCCGCATCGTAGGCTCGGCACATTCGCTGGCTTTGCCGGTTGAACGGGGTCGGGTCGCCACTATCAACGTCGTCGGCTATTGGCCGAAGCACCCGGGGGATTGGATTAATCCTATTGCCAGCTTTGAGAGCTGCTTCCCCGCTGTGCCCCATGACCGACGCTAAGACTTCGGTGCACTTGGTGCGGCGTTCAGGATGCCGTTCTGGAGTTCGGAACCTATGAACAGGACGGTGGATGAATCAGCCTGAGCTCACGCAGCCCTCACCGGACCGGCCCGTTGCAACGCAGTCCGCTGCGAGCCAGCCCGGCCCTGGAGCAGGTGCCACCGACATGGCGGGCCGGATCGCCGCCTTCAGTTGCAGCCCGGTCGCGGTCAGCGCGCGCGAGGACGACTTGCTGCACAGCGTGTTGGCCTCGCGCATGAACTCCTGCACCAGGAAATCCAGGCGCCGGCCGATCGCCCGCGGCCTCGGTCAGCAGGGCGCGCGCGGCCTCGATGTGGCTGGCCAACCGATCCAGCTCCTCGCGCACGTCGGAGCGGGCGGCGAGCAGGGCGACTTCCTGGGCGATGCGTTCCTCGGGCAGCGAGGGGATTCGCGCAGCAGCGATTGCAGGTTCTCCATCACCCGGGCGCGGTGCGCGGCGGGCTGGTCGGCGGCCTGGTCGGCGGCCTTGCGGCGCAGCGCGGCGATTTCCGAGAGCAGGCCATCGAGGGTGGTGCGCAGGCGTTCGCCCTCGGACTGGCGCGCCTCCAACAGCGAAGCGAGGGCGGCGTCGAAGCCGGCGCGGACTGCCTCGGTGGCGGCGTCGGTGCGTTCCTCGGGCAGCTCGGCGGCGGGGCGCAGCACGCCGGGCAGCGCGAGCAACGCCTCGGCCTGCGGCGGCTGGCTGCCGGGGATGCGCGCGTGCAGCGCCATCGCCAGGGCGAGGACCTGTTCCAGCACGGCGGGGTCAGGGGCCAGCTTTTTTTCCATTTCGCGGGTGGTGGTCAGGTTGGCGGTGACGTTGCCGCGCTTCAGGCGCTTGCCGGCGGTCTCGCGCAGGGCGGGTTCAACGCGTCCCAGCCGGCGGGCAGGCGCACGCGCAGGTCGAGGCCGCGGCCGTTGACGCTGCGCAGCTCCCAGGCCCAGGCGAGGCCGTCCGCGTCGCCCTCCGTGTGGGCAAATCCGGTCATGGAAGCGAGCGCGGCGGTCATTTTATTCCCCCATCCCCGTCTTCTAACAGCCCCCACAGGCATGCGAAGCTGGGCTATCGTGGCGGCATGACAGGTTCCGCCGCACGCTGATCACCGGCGCGTCCTCCGGCATCGGCCGGGCGCTGGCGCTGGAGCTGGCGGGCCCGGGCGTCACATTGCATCTGGCGGGCCGTGACGCGGCGCGGCTGGAGGCGAGCGCGCAGCGTGCCGCGCGCGCGGAGCCGACGTGCGCACGGCGGTGGTGGATGTGCGCGATGCTGGGGCGATGGCGGCGTGGATCGCGGGCGCGGGGCGGCTGGATCTGGTGGTGGCGAATGCCGGCGTGTCGGCCGGGGCGGGTGGAAATCTGCCGGAGCCGGCGGCGCAGATCCGCGCCATCCTGGCGATGAATGTCGACGGGATGCTGAACACGGTGTTGCCGGCGATGGAGGTGATGGCGGCCAGCCGCGCGGGGCGGACGGTATGGCCGGGCGGATCGCGGTGATTGCCTCGATCGCCGGGCTGGTCGCGGTGCCGGGGTCGGCCGCCTATTGCGCGGCCAAGGCGGCGGCGGATGCCTGGACGGTGGCGACCGCACCGGCGGCGCGCGCCCAGGGAATTGTGCTGACCAGCGTCTGTCCCGGCTATATCCGCACGGCGATGACGGCAGGAACCAGTTCCCGATGCCCGGGCTGATGGACGCCGACCGGGCCGCGCGGATCATCCTGCGCGGCGGTCGCGGCCGGGCGGGTGCGCGTCGCGTTTCCGTGGTGGATGGCGGCGGCGGCGCGGTTTGCCGATTTGCTGCCGCCGCGGTTGCTGGCGGCGCTGACGGCGGGGCGCCAGGGCAAGCCGCCGGATCCGACGCTATGAGGCGGGGGGCGCGGCGGTGCTTGCGGCGACCTCCCCCGCCTTGAGTCCGGCTTCGCGGCCCAAGCTCAAGGGGAGCAGTGCGTAAGCAGACAGGGGGAGTGGGCATGACAACAGCCTTCAGGCCGACACGCAGGCACCCGGCGTGCACCACCGGTTTATGGGCGAGGTCGTCCTCACGGCGCTGCAATGACGGGGTGCTCGAGGCCAGCTTCGACTGGCTAACCCATATCGACCCGGCCGAACCCCCGGCCCTGCACGCGGCGAGTTTTCGTGCGATGCCGCCGCGGATCAGCGTGAACGCGTTCCTGCTGCAGCTTGGCAAGCGCCTGGTGCTGGTGGACAGCGGGTGCGGCGGCGGGATGGGGCCCTCGCTCGGGCGAATGGAGGAGAACCTGGCCGCGCTGGGGGTGGCACCGGGGTCGATCGATACAGTGCTGCTGACGCATCTGCATCCCGACCATGTCGGCGGGCTGGTCGATGCGCAGGGCAAGGCACGGCTGCCGAACGCCGAGCTGATCGTGCACGCGGCCGAGCCGCCGTTCTGGAGCGACGACGCCGTGCTGGCGCAGGCGTCGGAGGAGAATCGCGGCTTCATCCAGCTCGCCCGCAACGTGCTGGAGGCGTATCGCGGCCGGGTACGGACGTTGCCTCGGGCGAGGTGCTGCCAGGCGTCAGCGTCGTGCCCGCACCCGGCCATACGCCGGGACATAGCGGCTGGCTGATCGCGTCGGGTGGGGAGTCGTTGCTGATCTGGGGCGAGTCGTGCACATGCCGGGCGTGCAGTTCGCCCGGCCCGGCGCGGGGATGGGGTTCGACGTCGACGGCGCGCAGGCGATCGCGACACGGCAACGGATCATGGACATGGCGGCGACGGATCGGCTGCTGGTGGCGGGGATGCATCTGGATTTTCCCACCTTCGGCCACGTTGCCCGCGCCGGTGAGGGCTATGCGTTCATTCCGGAGGTGTGGACGCCCTAGGTGCGCCGGGTACCCGGGCGGGTTGGCGGGCGGGTTCGTGCCGGGGTGGGACGCTGATCTCGGTCATATAGCTTGTGCCGCGCGATGGCGGTAAACTGGGGTCATGCGAAAGCACGATGCGATCACCGCTCTGAAGCAACATGCCGACGCCATCAAGGCGTTGGGTGCGACCTCGCTGTATCTGTTCGGGTCGACACTGCGCGATGGCGCGACCGCGGCCAGCGATCTCGATCTGTTCATTGATTACGATCTTGCTCGGGCGCTTTTCGCTGGTCGAGCTGGTGGGCATCAAGCAGCTTCTTGAACACCACCTCGGCGTCCCGATCGATGTGACAACGCGCGATAGCCTGGACCCGCTGCTGCGGGGTCGGATCGAGGCCTCAGCCGAACGAATTTTTTAATGGAGCGGGTCCTCCGCCCGGCGCTTCGCGCCATCCTTGAGGCGATTGATACCGACCGCCGAAATCGTTGACTTTTCCAACGATTTCGGCGGTTGGTGTCGCGCGCCGGGTTGGCGGGCGGCGGCGCGCCGAACAAAGACTTATACCAACGGTCATTCTTTATGACGGTTGGTATGACGGTTGGTATGACGGTTGGTATGACGGCATAGAAAATTCTCCGCGAGGGAAGACTCTCGAGGACGTTGGCGCCGACTGGCTGCTCCGCCACGGGATTCAACGCGCCGTCGAGATCGTTTCGGAAGCTGCACGCCGCATTCCGGCAGCACCTTCAGGCGACACAGCCGGAAATCCCTTGGGCGCAAATCATGGGCATCGGCAACGCGCTCCGGCACGAATACCATCGGATATCGGACACGGTGATCTGGAATGTCGTGTAGGTCCATCTTCCGCCGTTACGGGCCGCCGTCACAGTGATGGAGCAGGGGCTGGATGAAGGCTGAGCGGACGGACCCGGGCAGCCATAGGGTCGAGGCGTACTTGCGGGCGTATTGGGTGGGGTCGCGCCACGCCCCGGCAGGCGATCCATTACGTACCAATCGGCCAGCCGCGCTGCTGATACGCAGAATCCCAAGAACAGCCACTCATACTGCGTCGATCGGATGAACGCCGTCATCATGCGCCCCACCGTCGCGGGCGCCGCATTCGCCGCCGCCCGATCGGTGATGCCGATGACCGTGCGCACTGCCTCGCCGAAGCCCTCGTCAGCATAGGTGTCGATCCATGCCCGGTACGGATTATCCGCAGCCGCGCGCTTGGCAATCGCACTGCCCACGTCCCAGTAGACCGTCATACTCGCGGTCATACTCGCGGTCATACTCGCGGTCATCTTCGCAACTCGCGAAGGTCACTCGCAACTCGCGAAGGTCACTCGCCACTCGCGGAGGTCACTCGCCACTCGCGAAAGTGTATGCAGACTCGCGACTCGCGCATACGTTTTCCTCCACCAACAATATAGAATAGGCTACATTTGACTTTGATTCACCAGATGGCTTGCTGTGAACAGTGCGAGTATAGAATAGCTGTGAAAGCATTGCAAATTCCATATTTTTGTCACCTACTATTTTCTGTGCAATACCTAAATTTTGTTTGTCGAGTGATTTTATTGCAGTATGATAACCACTATGATATTAGACTTAAAACAAAATTAAGGTATTGCACACACAAATTTTAAACGAAAAAAACATGGAATTTGCAATGCTTTCACGGCTATTCTATACTCGCACTGTTCACAGAAAGCCATCTAGCAAGGCACACTCAAATGTAGCCAATACGTATGCTCAGTCAGTAAGATGACAAAACACTACGTATTGCTGGACAGACCCGCCGATCTCCCATTTGAGGAACCTACGCATTATCCGTTTGCGCTAAATTTGAAGACCGCCAGTACCACAGGCCTAACCGTGCCGGCGAACCTTCTAGCACTCGCTGACGAAGTTATCGAATGAGGAACTGGATGTCCCGCTTTCCCATCTACTTCCGATGTCCGCCCTCGTGCCGCTTTTCCCGGCAAGCGGAAGTGTCGCCCGGGCTTCACCAAAATGGACGCCGAGGGCCATGCGTTGCGTTTCCTCGCAACGCGGGGAAGACAGCGGGCGCGGCGTGCAGTTTCATCCCGAACTGAAATTCCGCCCTTTCGCACGCCGCGCCCGCGTTTTTCTCCTTCATCGCGGCGGCGGTGGAGCAGAGCCGGCTGGTGTGTCCAGCCGGCCTGATTGTTACGCGCTCAGGTTCGAGCGATCAGATAGCGGAACACATTGTCCAAGTGGTAGGCGCCGGAAGCGGTGCGGTATGACGCGATGGCGCCTGCAATCGCATCGCTTGCTTGTTGCATGCTCGATGCCCGGATCGCTCGCTCGGCCGGTCCGGCTGACAGCATGCCTTTGAGCGCAGTCTCCAGATTCGGATAAATCCAGGGGCACGGCACATCCACCACCGTGAGCGGGGTCAGGCCGGCATCTGCCGCGAACGCCCTCAGCTTTGCTTCATCGGACAAAGCGAAGGGACCCGGCGCGCCAGGAGGCGGTGGCGGCATCAGCGCTCCAAGCGCCTTGAGATGTCCAGCCGCCTGGCACTCTTCGGGCAAACCCCAGACCGCGATGACGAGGACGCCGTTGCGCTTGGCGACACGGCGAGCTTCGCGCAACGCGTTGACCGGTTTTGCCGCGTACTGGAATGCGTTGAATCCGGTCACGACGTCGAAGGAGCCGTCAGCATGCGGCAACTCTTCCATTTCGGCGATGCGGAAATCGCCTTGCGGCATGCGCTTGCGCGCGATCGCGATGAAGGGGGCGGTGGCATCAACGCCGGCAACGCGGCCGATCTTTTTGGCCAAGGTTTGCACGGCCAAGCCTGGGCCGCAGCCGACGTCGAGTAGCGCGCTCGCGCCGGCCACTTCCGGTCGGGCCAATACGCTCTCATAGAGCGGGAGGAAGGTCGGTTCCTGGACTTCAGCGTAGTCGCTGGCGCGGACGCTCCATAGGTCGCCTTGCATTGCGGCGGATCCTGCAGGAGCCGTTGTTTGGGCTGTGGTTTGCATCATGATTGGCTCTTCCTAAAGTGAGGACACAGACCATGTGCGATCTGCGATCGCCATCACAATCGATGGGTGAACAAAATCTGTCATGAGGCGCCGGGCCCAGGCGCCGACCAAATCTTCTTGAATTCAGCGGAAACCCTGGGCCGGAGGACCCAGGCAGCGTGTCCGGCACTTGACGGTCGCGTTCTAGTTTGAGCGCCCGGACGACGCTGCACCGAGACCTGCCTCACGCGCCCGCACGATGGCCTGGGCACGATTGGGCGTCCCCAATTTGCCAAAAATGTTGTTGATGTGATTGCGCACGGTCTTTGCGCTAACAGACAGCTGTTGCGCGATCTCGGCGTTGTCTAGTCCGCGGGCAATGAGATCGAGCACCTCGCGTTCGCGCACGGTAAGTTCGAGGAACTGGGCTTCGCATGTATCCGCGGCGCGATGATCGCGCACGAATCGTGCAACCTCGGTAAAGAACTGTCGCCATGCCGGCTGATGGTCCAACAGGATGTGATTGCGGCTCTCCAGCGGCACGAATTCCGCATTGGGTATTGAACTTGCGACGAGGCAGCCTTCGGCGAACGGGACCCGCCTATCGTCGCGTGCATGCAGCACAAGCGTGGGACATCGGATTTCGGACATCCGATCGGTGACATCCATGGCGTCGAAGCCGCGGATCAGGCCGACGGCGTTTTCGGCCGAAGTCGACATTCGTTGCAGGTCGGAGAACCAGTGATATTGGTCCGGTTTGCTTTCCGGGATGAACAGCGCCGTATAGACTTGGCGGAATGCGGAATTGTCGTGGCCCCAGCCGAGCTCGACGAGTTTCAGCATGGTATTGATCTCGTCGATGTCTTGAGGCGATGGATTGCGCTTCATCCGTCCGCGCGCAAACGCTCCGTAGAGGATGAGATGGCTGACGCGATCCGGGTGGCGGGATGCATAGGCCATCGCCAAACCGGTTCCCTGGCAGCATCCGAGCAGGATGAACTGCTTGAGTCCCGCCGCATCGATGACCGATTCGAGGTCGCAAAGGCAGGCGTCGAATGTCAGGTCTTTGACGTTCCGATCCGAGAGACCGCAGCCTCGTCCGTCATAGCGCGTCAAGGTGTAGTGAGCGGTCAGCTCGGCAAGGCGCGGCCCCCAGACCGGGCTTTTCCAATCGTGTTCCAGATGGTTGGGCCACGTCGCGACTTCGAGCATCGCAGGTCCGCGGCCAGCCTGGGAATAGGCGAGGCGCACGCCATCGAAGGAGTTGCAGAAGTGTATTTGTGTCGTCATGGGGACACTTCCGGGCTCGCTCCCAGGCCAGCGCACTGACACTGCCGATGGGCAACTCTACGCGCGTTCTGATGCCAAATTAAGTCGTGATTCAACCGTACACTGCATTGCACCGGATTTTTGCAGCAAGCAGTCGAGAAGGGTCAGTCTCTACCGATCTGCCATGTCCGGGCAATGTCGGCTTCTCCCTCAAGATTGGACGTAATGCTGTCTCGCAGCGAAATGACGTGAAGTGCCAATTTCGGAAATCGACAGGCTTTCTACGATCATCGTTGGCGACAGCGAGCAGCGAAGGTGGTATCGGTCGTCGAGCGCGCGAAGCGCGACTGGTAGTTGCTAGCGATTCGGCTTTGGCGTTCGTCTGAACAGGGAAGGCTATCAGCGATGGCAAAATATTCCGGCGAGTGTTTTTGCGGTGCGGTTCGAGTGGAAGCATCTGGGGAACCGGAAGCCATGGGTTATTGCCATTGCCGATCATGCCGTTCGTGGTCCGGTGGGCCGATCAATGCCTTCAGCCTCTGGAAGCCAGATGCCGTGAAGATCACTGCCGGGGCAGAGCATGTTGGCATGTTTCAAAAGACGCCAGTGAGCCAGCGGCAATACTGCAAGCAATGCGGGGGCCATTTAATGACCAATCACCCACCGCTGGGACTGGTAGACGTATTCTCGGCCACGCTACCTACGCTCAAATACACTCCAGGTGTCCACGTGAACTATGCCGAGACTGTCCTCCCCATGAAAGATGGTCTCCCGAAGTTTAAGGATTTCCCCGCGGAATTCGGCGGATCAGGCGAGCAGATCGCAGAGTAGCGAAGGTCCGCGCTATAGGATCGCGTGGACCCGGATCGAACGCTCGAAGCCCTTGAACAAGACTTCTCCGAGGTCTTGAAAAGCGAGGCCCTTCCCGATGCAGAGCTCGCAAACCTCGTTCGATACAAGGCTTTGCTCCGGCTGCGCATGGGAACAGAGGCGCGCAGCGAGCTGAACCGTTGAAACAAAGAGATCCATATGGTTCTCGACGGGCTCGCCCGCTGCGGCGCCGATCCGGACCTTGATCGGGATTCCTCGTTTCTCCTGCTGATGCGCCAGAGCGCGATGGATTCGAGTGGCGCAACGGGCCGCCGCCACCGCCGACAGGAAACTCGCCATGATGCCGTCGCCGGTGTGCTTTACCTCGCGGCCACCCAGGGCCCCCAGGGCATCCCGGACAACCTGGTCATGGACCTGCAGAAAGGCCATGGCCGCCTCGTCGCCATGGAGCTGCGTGAGCGCTGTCGAGCCCACGATATCCGTGAACATGACGGTCCGGATTCCGGGATCGCGGTGGTTCTCCCCGCCGCCGGGAAGGAGTGCGGCCCCCGCGCCGCTAACTTCAGTTCCCCCCAGGAACCCCTCGGCGATTTCGGGTGCGACTTCGATAATCTTGGACGCCAGCAGGCCATGCGCCTCACGATGCACCGTGGCTGCCGCCTCCGCGTTCGGCGCAGTGCACAGGCAGAATAGCCAAGGCCACTGGCCTCAACCAATCAGCGGTCAGTCGCCAGCTCGCCGTGCAGGTCAAGAACCGGCGGCATCAGTCGCTCACTGGTTCGCGCAACCAGGTTATTTGATCAACCCCATACGAAAAAATTAGCCACGACAACAACAGCTGCCACAGCCAACCACCAACGTCCGGCCGAATTAGCTGAAGCGCTTTGAATAAGCTGGCCCATATCTGCCTTCAGAAAATTTGAAAGCTTACCGGTAGTGGTTATGGACTTTTTCGGGAGCCCAGCTTCGGTGCGGATGCTCTCTGCTTCCTTCAACGCGAGGTCATACGTCGGCTGGATGCTTAACCAGGCTGGCCAATTGTTGCCGCTTCGGTACACTCCAACTTTGTATCCGCCCAACACCATTGGCAGGTACTTGTTCGGCAAGTCGCCACGGAAATCGATCACCACTTCATCGCCAGTGCGTAGAATGCTCTTGCGGATATCATTGTCGGCAACGAGCGCTAGCGAAAGGCCTTGCACCACAGCTTCATCAACGAAGTTGAGAAGGAGGCCAATCTCGCCGTCGACGAATTTATTCCAGTCAGCCTGCGACCATTCAGGCCTGAGATATCGAGGCAACCGCACCGGCACAGTCATGATGCCGTGGTCCGGCGACACTTCTGCCTCGATCATCAACTCGCGCCGCTTCTCACCCGGTTCTAGTCGGTACTGTTGCAGGGCCCCAAAGTCAAAATGAGCTTCGAGGCCGTTGCCGTTCGGAACAAAGCGGACGTTGGACACGAACTTCTCGGAGTCTTCATTCATTTTCGGCAAAGAGACATTCCGTCTTCTCCCTTCGAGAGCAGCCAAAATCATAGTTTCACGATGGTCTTCAAACCAGCGATGGCTTGATGGCACGCCCCCACACTGAGCCGGACCGCTCTGGCAGCATGAGGCCAAGCTTCCTCATTGGTGATTTTTCCCGCGCCTATGTTTCGGAGTAGGTCTGCGACGACGATTTTGTTTGCACTAAGACCGCTCAGCATTTGGAGGAGGGCACCGCCGGGCTCTCCGAGGGTGTGTAGTCTCTCGGCGTAGCGCGAAAGCATTGGCGTGATCTCGATGACGGCGTCGGTCACCAACCCGCTATCTTCCGCCCGCTCCAAAACTCCCCGAAATGCAATTAGCTCGGTAAGCAAAACCAGGGCAATGCCTTCCCGTTCGAGCCGCTCTTTGCGCTGACGATCTCTCCGGTCGGCCCCCGCGATGTGCATCGTTGCCAAGATGATTGTGATCGCTCCAACGGCCTGAACCCAACCGGCTGTGCCCGGATGGCTCTCAATCCAAGTCAATATTGTTTTCGGAAATTGGAAGCCGTCGGACATTCGCCAATCCCGCCGGGTTATGCGCTGAGCACGTCGGTCTGCAAGGGGATTGGCACACTCAATTGCGCACCCGCAAAGGCCATTGCAACGAGAACAAGCTTCATTCAGGCCTCCGCTATTTCGCGCAGGGGAACGCCTGCGATTGAGCCAGCCACAACGACGATGCTGTGTTGTAGTGACGTTTGGCCGGGTTTTCTCTCAGGTATTTGCACACGACGTCACGTATCTGCGTTAAGGTGGATTCGACTGGGATACAAACCGGCATATGGTCGGCATTCAACGTCAACGCATCCACGACACCCGCAACGTAATACAGCGCTTTGTCGGGCGCTGCCTGACACCACTCGTGCAATGTGTTAGCGCTCACGTATCGCTGAATGCGGTCGTCGCCAGCCTGTGCCCGCACATCGGTCGTCAGAGCGACGAGCACGAGCGTGGCTGCGGCGATGCCGACCAACGGCTTGCAATTCACTCCCGGCGTTATAAGCCCATCTGAGTTCGACATTGCTGTCCGGCCGCCTCGGCCTGCTGTTTGAGATGGGCCAGCCCATCAGGCGTATTTAAATCTCTCATCACGCCTTTGTAGGTGGTGTTGTCGGCCATATAGCTGCTGGAGCACTGGCAGTATTTCGAAATCTGTTCGTCCGAAGGTTTTGAGTCTTGTTTCAGCGACGTCTGGCGCTTGACACAAGCGGGCTGCATCGTCGCCATCATAAAGTCGCGTGTCGCTCCGCTGATGTTTTCATCGCTGCTGAAGAACCATTGTCCATAGAGCGCGAGCGCGATCCCAGTCCCGGCGAGCATGGTGACGAACACGGCCGATTGTCTGCCGGCACTGGCGTCGGATTTCGGCAGCCGTCGTTTGAAGATGTTGACAATGACAGCGACGATCACGAACAGCAGCGGCCCACCGAGCACTTGTCCCGCTAATTCCGAGATCGTCGAAACGCTCGCCGTCTGGGCGTAGTTCGCCAATTCAAATCCGCGGCCGTTCGCGATCTGAAGCACCAACGTCAACCAGGAAAGGATCAGCCCCATGTTGGCCGCTTTCCACAGGCTCGCCTTTTTCTCGTGTCCGGTTCTGATTCGAGGTGTCGCGACCGCATCGCTACGATCAGTCGATCTGAGTTGTTCTGCTGGTAGCGGCGGCGGTCGCGGCCCGCGCGTCGGCGGCTGCCAGAACTCGGCCAGCTCGCTGATGGGTTTCCAGTCGGTGAAACCGGGACGCCAGACCAGGTCGGTCCCGACCAGCCGTCCATCATGGAGATATTCGAGGACTTGATCGCGAGACAGCGGCCCACGCTGCTCGCCGTCGATGATGACATGCCAGATCACGACTTCCCCCAAGCCACGAGCCTATAAAACCGTTAGGCTGTTTTGGACGCCGTGTCATTACTGCTGGTGCCCATCCTGGCTGGTAAAAAAGTACGGCCGGACATCGGCGCCTCTCTTGCCACAAGCCTGGCAGGTGAACCGCGGTTCGATATCGGATAGCCGGACCTCATCGGGCCAGCGATCGGCGCTGATCGCTATCGAGTGACTGCATCTTGAAATCGGAGCAATAGACCAGGACACCACGCACGCCGCCTTCGCGCATTTCTCCAAAGGTGATTTTACGTTGGCGGGGCATGACGCATTGAACCGCGCCGGCAGTGGGGTGGCAAGCAACCCGAGCGCAAAATGAACGAGCGGCCGGTCGCGGACGAGCGGCGGGCGGAGATCGATGCGGCGGCAGCGTGATGTTGCGGCAGCGCCACAGCCTGATGAATTCGACAAGACCCGCCGAGAGGCGGGTTTTTGTTTGGAGGCAGCGACGCAACAGGAGTGATTCGGTCGACGGATTTGAGCGTCGTTTAGCCGAGTGCGAAGCGGTCGTTATGCATAAGTTAGTAACTTATGCATAAACGCATCGGCCGTTCAGCCGGCAGGGAAAATAAAGAATCGTGTTGCTCGACTGCGTCACGACCAAACAGACGTACCCCAAGCCATTGTTTCTGCTGAGTTTTCGCCTTTCACGGCGCTGCAGATTTTTTGAGTTACGAAGTGATTCCTGAGCGTCCCCGTTTTCCTGCTCCGACTGACGTGGACAACTAACTAAATGCCGCTGACATTATGCGTGTTGTTCGGCCGTCGAGCCGGCTTTCGCTTCCTGAAGCCTGATGACCGCAAGGCATGTTGCGGGCACGATTTTGTAAGGACCATTGGAGAGTCCATGTAATGAGTGAAGCAGCTTCTACCAGCCCGCCGCCGCGTTTCCAGGCCGATCGTATCGCCCATTGGGGCGAGCACTTCTTCTATACTAAGAGCGAAGAGAAGATTGCAGCAGCCATCGGACCGGCGTCCGAGGAGCGGCGTGCCCGCGTCCGGGCATTGTTGGCTGCTGCCTTGGAACCTGGCGGCAAGTTGCCGTCGGGTCGGCGTAAGGTAGGCGCGGTTCAGGAGGCTCCGCGGCCGGTGTGCAGCACACTAACCGTATGGCCAGCGTCGCTACGATTAGATCAAGCAGCCGCGTACTGCGGTCTAAGCGTTGATACGTTCAAGGAGAAGTGCCCGGTAAAGCCGATCGAATTCACCGGATCCTCCCGCGGCCACCGATATATGAGGACGCGATTGGACGAGTGGCTTCTGTCGCTCGATTCGAACGTGCCACCATCTCCCGTTGCCCGTCGGCACATTGGAGAACGGACACATGGTCATGATTAAGCTCGAGCGACTGAAGATCGCCTACGCGCGCGGAAAGTACTACGTGTACCGCCGCGCGACCGGAGAGAAGCTGATCAACGGCTTCGTTGGTACTAAGGCTGACCTCGAACGCGAAATGGCCTCGCCAGAATTCATCGCTGTCTACAACCGACCACGGGTACGCGCCAAGCCGGCCAGCACAATGGCCATGGAGACGCTAGGAGGTTTCGTCAACTGGTTCACCGATGGCGACATCGATCGCACCGAAGAAGAACGCAGGGCCGATGACAGATTTACGAGATCATCCGCGGGTTATCCGAAGTGGGCCAAGCTGGCGCCGGCAACACGTAAGGATTACCTTGAAGCTTTCGAATACCTTCGTAGCGACTTCGATATACCGCTTGTGGATATCACCCAGCCCGATCTCTACACATTGCGAGATCAATGTGCACGGAGGAAATGGCCCCGTTTCGCTGATCAGATGATTTCGGCGCTGTCGTCAATGTTCACACAGGCCGTCAAACGCGGCCAGATGACTATCAACACCTGCCGGGGGATGGACAAGGTGCACGAAGCTGATCCGGATTCGAACAGGGAGTGGCTCGCCCCGGAGTGGCAGTTCGCGCGTGAGAAAGCACCGCTAGCCCATCTTATTCGCCAGAGGTCGGCTGAGAGGTTGGCGAGCGTGGTGTAAAGCGCTGATGCGGCGTAGGATTCGGTTGCGAAGCCAACCCCATCACCTTCAACCGCGAACGCCACGCCCGCCATGACCGATGATACAATTCTGCTCTTCTCATTTCCAGCCGTTGACACCAAGAAAGTCACCGCTGCCTTCGATGGTGGGCGCCTGACCTCGAACGGGGGCGTGATGCTTCTGGCGATGGCCGAGCGGCGTCTCGGTTTGGCCGACAAATTGGCCCGGGTGTTCCCGGATCGGCGCGATCCGACGCGGGTCGTGCACAGCCTTGTCGATATGTTTCGCGCTCGTATGTTCGCGATCTGCTGCGGCTACGAGGACGCCGCCGACCTCGATCACCTGCGGTCCGATCCGGCGTTCAAGTTGGCCTGCGGACGGCTGCCGGACAGCGGTCGCGATCTGTGCTCCCAACCAACGCTGTCGCGACTGGAGAATGCTCCGCGCCTGCGCGACGTGATACGACTGACCTACACCTTGGTCGACGCATGGATGGATAGCTACCCGTGCGAGCCCGCATCCGTCACCCTGGACATCGACGACACCTGCGATGTCGTCCACGGCCAACAGCAGCTCTCGCTGTTCAACGCTCATTATGACGAACGCTGCTTCCTGCCGATCCACGTCTATGACACGGAGAAGAGCCGGCCCGTGGCGGTCGTGCTACGGCCCGGTAAGACGCCGGGCGGCGTCGAGGTCCGTGCTCATCTTCGCCGCCTGGTACGGCGCATCCGCACGCGATGGCACAAGACGCGAATTACGTTCCGTGGCGACGGGCACTATGCTCGGCCGGAGGCGATGACGTGGTGCGAGAACAACGGCATCGACTACATCTTCGGCCTGTCGGGCACCAAGCCGCTCGCCAGAAAAGTCGACGAAGTCGCCGACGACATCCGCACGCGACGCGCCATCGAGAACCTGCCTGTTTTGCGCGGCTATACCGAGACCCGCCACCAGGCAAAGTCCTGGGATCGCGAACGGCGCACCGTCGCCCGTATTGAGGCGACCAAGCTCGGCCTCGACATCCGCTTCATCGTCACCAGCCTCGATGTCGGCTCGGCCGAGTGGATCTACGACAGCCTGTATTGCGCGCGCGGCCAAGCCGAGAATCTGATCAAGCTGCATAAGACACAGCTCGCATCCGACCGCACCAGTTGCCGTTCGGCACTCGCCAATCAAGTCCGCCTCGTTCTGCACACCGCCGCTTATTGGTTGATGCTGACCGTGCGCGACGCCATTCCCAAAGTCCAGGAATTGGCCACTGCCGAGTTCGCGACGCTGCGTCTTCGTCTCTTGAAAATCGCCGCCCGTGTCATCGAGACCGCGAGCCGCATTCGCCTCGCGTTCGCCGCAGCATGTCCCGAAGCCGATCTCTTCCGCAGCTTGCCCGGAGCGCTGCTGCCGCTCGGTCCTTGACCAGCGGGGCATCCGCCCCCGTTCGCCCAACCCGTCCCTCAAGCGCGTTGCAAAGTACCGGTCGACAGGCGGTGAAAAACCGAAGGCAATCCTGTGCGCCTCGCCAGACGAGATCTGCGGCCTGCATCAATCAGACCAGAAAACCGCAGTCTCACGAATAGGACGGGCTAGAAGTACTGATACCGATGATGATCGCTCGGTACGCGGGGCTACGCGGACAGACGATCGTTGGCATCAACCGCAGCCAGTTTGAAGACGATCCGACCGGGCCGACGGGTCAAGCCGTCCGCTATACCGCGCGCAAGAACAGGAAGAAGGTCAGATCCGTCCGCTTGCCGGTCATGACCGATCTGCAGGCGTTTCTCGCCAATCTCACGGTGCAGCGCGCTGATGGGCTGATTGCCATCCGCGACGACGGCAGCGTGTGGCCTTCCGAGAAAGAGATGCAGACCCGCGTCAGCCACTGGCTGCGCGACCAGGAGCGCAAAGGTCTAATTGGCGCCGGCACCACCCTGCATGGCCTGCGCGTCTCCTATGCCGCTTGGTGGAAAGGCATGGGCGCGAACAACGCTGAAGTCGCGGACCTGCTCGGGGACAAGTCGGAACGCATGGGTGCACACTACACACGCCATGTCGACGCTGCGCAGAGCATCAATAGGTCCTTCAATCGGATTAAGGACAAGACATGAACAGGTTTTGCGGGATTTTGGAAAACCGATCCGGTGTTTTGGAAAACATCGTTTGCTCCAGAGCGAAAAAGCTTTATGAAACAAGGAGGCGGACGTGGCGGAACTGGTAGACGCAAGGGACTTAAAATCCCTCGATGGCAACGTCGTGTGGGTTCGAGTCCCACCGCC
Source organism: uncultured Pseudomonadota bacterium (assembly GCA_963725555.1). GTDB lineage: Bacteria > Pseudomonadota > Alphaproteobacteria > Rhizobiales > Xanthobacteraceae > Bradyrhizobium. The sequence goes on from CAVRYV010000017.1 coordinate 43,816, forward strand.
CGCACCAGGTTTGATTGTGTAAAGCGCCCGAAATCGACTGGCCGCATCGGCTCAAACTGATCTGGCATCAATGGGGTGGTCGAGCGCACCATCACCGTAATGCCTCCGCGCAATCGCGGCCGAATACTTGCCGACGGAAGTGAGCATACTCGTTCGCAACAGAGAGGCCGCGCCTCTTGCGCAAGCGCCCTTTCAGTCGGGGCCGGCAAAGCCAATGCCCGGTCATTTGAAGCCTCGCCAACGGTAGCGGCGCCTCGGTACTACTAAGTCAGACCAACGAAACCCACCTAATCGCGATGGGGCTACCGACGTTAAGACGTCGAGCGACGTTCTCAGTCAATTGCGCCCAGCGGATGCGCCTCAAATTGTTTTCAATCCCACTTGCAATCCATACTTGTTAATGCATGATTGTATCGCTGGGATGATTTTGATTGCCCGATCGGGGCCTCATTATTTTTAACGGATTTCGTCACTTGTGCCGAAGCGCAAGGGGGCAGGTTATGTTGCGTCGATTTTCGATACTCTGTGCTTTTCTCTTAGCCGGTTGCAGCAGCTCGATCGATGCGTTGGTTGCTACACCGACCCCGACCCAGGTCTCAGTCTTTGCGAGTGAAACCGGAACACTCCTGGTCTCCGATTCATCAGGCACGCGCGCCATTTATTCATCGGAATATCTGCTCGCAAGCATCAACTACACGAATCAAAAATGCGATGAATTCTTTGATCGTCTCGCTCAATTTCAGCAAGACACGTCGCTCGTTGACAAAGTACTCGCCTCATCGATAACGGCGGCAACACCTTTGATGGCCGTTTATGGCGTCGGCGCCGCACCGATCGCCGTCACGGCGGCAACAATCGCGTACGCACAAAATATAAATAAATACACCGCCGAGATTTATGCCTTCGCTCCCTACGCCACTCAGCTGAAGCGCCATGTCAAAGATCAGTTGGATGCGTACCTCAAGGGAATTACCTCAGATTGGAAGCAGGGCCGACTGCAAAGTTCAGCATGCACGTCAACGGGCGGTTGCTACAACGAGCTGGAGCGTCTCGTCGTCGTTCGAGGACGAGCTCAGCAATATGCCAATATTTGCTCTATCGCGAACCTGAGAGCGATCGTCGACTTTTCGTTGGCAAATACGACGTCAGTTTGCAAAGACGCCGGCGCCACTCCGAGCGCCACAGGCACCGCGGTGACAAATTGCAAGTCGAAGGGAATCTAGTTTTGTCCAGCCGCAATGTTCGAAACAGAGATCGCATGTAACGGAGATCGCCGGCCAGAACGAAGCAGTTGACCCTCACTCCACGTCTCAAGTCAGGAATTGCTTTTTAAATTTTATGCCCAGTACCGTCATCCTTTTTCATATCGCTGGGCAAGCCGAGGGTCGAACGGCCGACGAACGGTGAGCAAGATTTGAAAACTATTTTGACCGCCGCGATGCGGATCTGAACCTGGTATTGCCCGAGATCGCGGCTTCTAGAGCGAGGGAAACGAGTTATGGCAGATCCAGTATCTTCAGGTCAGGTCCTATCCGCGTTGTTGCTATCAGGATTGATGGGTGTGCTTGGCCAAGGCGTCAGAGCAGCGGTCGGATTGAAAGGGTCCCGCAGCCCGTCGTCAGGCCAGCCCGATCAGCAAACTGCATTCAGTGCTGCCTATTTTGCGTTGAGCTTGATGATCGGATTTACCGCCGGTGTTTTAGCGGGCTTGGTGGTCGGTGTGGATCAATTGCTGTCGATCGATCCAACCAATATGAAGATTCTTCTCGGTATCGCCGCGTCGGGTTACGCTGGCGCCGACTTTATCGAGAATTCACTTTCGATAATTATTCCCGGCACAAGCGCGCCCACCACTCAATCACCAACTGCCGCTGCCCCGCCCCCCGGCACCGATCCTCAAATCAGCGCCCTAAACACGCACACTCTAGCTCTGACGAACGCGGTGCAGCAGCTTTCAACGATCTCTCAGCACTTTTCAACGGTTTCTGCCCCTGCTGTTATTTTGGGGACAGTTCCAACGTTTGGGCCTGCTCTAAGCCGCGTCGCACCGGCGATAGATCGAAAGGCATGGGAGCCTGCTCTCACGCAAGGTTTCCAGAAATTCGCGCTCACCAATAATCAGCGCATCGCGGCCGCAATCGGCCAGTTTCTTGTCGAGGCCGGCGATTCCTTCGAGGAAGTGATCGAGAATATGAGCTACAGCGCTGCTAGAATGGTGCAAGTGTGGCCGTCAACATTTCGGACAGAAGCGGACGCACTCCCCTACGCCCATCAGCCCGAAAAGCTAGGCAACTTCATTTATGCAAACAAGCTCGGAAATGGCAACGAGGCGTCGGGCGACGGTTACCGATTTCGCGGCCGTGGTCTGATTCAACTCACCGGCCGCAGCGAATACAACGAATTTGGCGCAGCCGTTGGAATGACAGCCGAGCAGGTTTCGGACTATTGCGAGACGCCGCTGGGGGCTGCGATTTCCGGTTGCTGGTATTTGTCGGCGCGGGGCTGTCTGCCGTTTGCCGATGCTTGGAATCTCGATCAAGTAACTGTTCTGGTGAACGGCCGCAAAAAGCAGGATCTTGCGAGGCGAGTTAAGTTCTCGAATGCCATGCTTGCCGCGCTCAATAAATGATCGACACGGATCGGGGATTTCTTAAGCTCACCTCTCAGCAACAGATGTGTCGGCGGAGAGAGCCGGGGGAACGAATATGAGCATGTTGTTCTGGGGCAGTATCGGCGGATTGGCTGCGTTTCTCGTCTGGTGGATTGCGCCGATTTTCGTCGTGCGGAGATTCACGCTGGCCAATGACAAAGACCGGGCCGATCTAGAGGACAGCTACCGAAAGACGATGGGACAGGCAATCGGAGCAATAGCTGTAATCGCGACGTTTGCTTGGACCCTAATTAAGGACCGAGAAACGATCGCACAAACACACGCTCAATTAAATAATCAAACTTCGCAATTTGCCGAGACGCAGCAGCAAGCCACAAATCAGTTTGCAAACCAGCAATTCATAGCGGCGGCGGGTTTACTCAACCAAACGGCCATCGGCACCCATATCGCGGGCTTGTACGCCATGCAACAAATCGCAGAAGCTCAACCAGGTCAGTATCTCGTACCGGCGACCCGTTCCATTGTCGGATTCATAAAGAGCTCGACCGCGTCGATCAAGAAACAATCCGATCAAGATTGGTCTCCCGTCGACCCTGCCGTTCAATCGGCGATCAGCATTCTAGCGATGCTCAATCGCGGCGTTGGTCATCACATCGATGTCGACCTTCACGGCGTTTATCTCGTGCAAGGTAACTTCACGTGCCCAAAGCCTTGCAGCGCTTTTGTCGGCGCAAACTTCCAAGGTGCTAAATTATATGGCGCAAACTTGAGCGAACTCGATTTAACGGGCGTCAAGTTCGATGGCGCCTTCATGGCAGATTGGGAAGCATATGGTGAAAAATGGAGCGAAATAAAAACAGAGGATTACGAAAATACGCGCCAAGAATACGTCGTCAATTTCAACAATTCAACGTTGACGAATGCGGGTTTTGACCATGTCAACATGGGCGGCGCGGCGTTAGAGAACACTTGTCTCGCGGGAACACGATTTTGGGCAACAGACCTCTCAAGGGCCTCTTTTAAGGGGGCAAACCTAGGGGGACGCTCTGAGTGCAATTTTAAAGAAAAGAAAGCGCACTTTTATCAGGCAACGCTCATTGAAGCTGACTTCGATGACGTCGATATTGCTGATGTCAATTTCGCGATGACAAGGCTATCTAAAGCAGACTTCTCAAAGGCAATTAATGCCGATAAGGCAAATTTTGATGGAGCCTGCGGAGATGACAAAACCAAATTTCCTCCGCTGCTAAAGATCACTCTCGCGCAGTGTCCTAAGCCGTGATCAGGCCCTCTGCACCAATTCGCCCGCTTCCGCCATGCAAGTGCCTTCAATTGGCGTGGCGGCCGGATGCCGTCGAACACGTCCAGCTGCAATGCGCCCACTAATTGCTTCGAAGGCACCGCACCGCGTGGCGCGCCGCATCCTATTTTCTCAAAATCCTAACTGGTATTGGCCTATCGCCGCCACCAGGCGCCCCGATCGCGTCAGCGCGCTGCCGCTTCAACGCGGGCGTCTCATCCGCTCTGACACCTTGAAGGAACGGAGCCCCCAACGGAACCTCCCCGCCCCCAGAATGTTGTCCTGCAGCAACGGAGCATGACGACATGGCCAGCGAAAAGCGTTCGGATCAGCTTGCGGCGTCCGAACTTGAAAATCTCAAGAATTCGCGTTTATCCCCGCGGCCGACACCGCAAAGCGGGCCGCCGATTTCTAACGAGGGGCTTGAATCCCCCCGCAGCAGCGACTGCTGATTGTTCAGCTTCACTCCGACTTATCGACATTCCAGAACAGCGGGGTGGCCGGGCCGTCGAGCACACCGCTAAGCGATTTTCGCCAGGCGCTCGGCAGGTAATATTGGCCGAGTGGGATATAGATCACCTGGTCATAAACTTCCTGCTGGATCTCGGTGGCGATCTTCTTCTGCTCTTCGGGAGATGAGGAACGCGCGAAGGCATCCCGCATCGCTTCCATCTTGGCGTCTTCCGGCCAGCCGAACCAGCCGCCAACCTTGCCTCTGCCGCTGATCGAGACATTGACGACCGGGTTCAGCACGTCCGCGCCAACCCAGTTGGTGAAGAACATATTCCAGCCGCCCTCCTTCGGCGGCTTCTGGCTGGCGCGACGCTGAACCACGGTCTGCCAGTCGGTGGCCTGCACATCCACTTTGAAGCCGGCTTCGCGCAGCAACTGCGCCGCGACAATCGGCTGCGCTTTGAGCTGGCCGACATCGCCTGGCGCCATTATTACAACGGGGGTGCCGTCATAACCGGATTCGGCGAGCAGCTTTTTCGCTTCCGCCATGCCGTTTCCCTTGACCAGCGCGTCTGAACCGACATCGGTCGCAAGCGGCGTGCCGCAAACGAAAACCGCCCCGCAGATCTTGTAATATTCGGGATTGCCGGTCACCGCGTCCAGGACGTCCTTCTGATTCATGGCCATCAAGGCCGCGCGCCGAACCTTCGGATTGTCGAACGGCGGATAGAGGAAGTTCATCCGTCCCAACGTCTGGTTGCCGAGCTTGTTGAGGGTCTGGAGCTTCAAATCCGGGTTGGCTGCCAGCACCGGGAGAATGTCGAACGATGGCGCTTCCAGGAAGTCGATATCGCCAGACTGCAGCGCGTTCACCGCGGTCTGGGCGTCCGACATCGTGATCCATTCGACGCGATCGACCTTGACCACCTTGCCGCCTGAGGTCCAGTTCGGCGGCTCTTTGCGCGGCACATAGTCGGTGTTCTTTTCGTAGACCACCTTCACGCCGGGCTGGAATTCAGCCTTGACGAACTTGAAGGGACCAGAGCCGATCTGTTCCGGTATAGGCGTTCCCCGCGGCGTCTCCGCCAGCCGTTTGGGCATCATGAACGGCACCAGCGACGACGGTTTCCCGATCGACTCCAGCACCAGGCCATAGGGCTCTTTCAATTTGAGCGTGATGGTTTTCGCATCCGTCGCCTCGAGGCTCGCGGTGAAGTCGATCAGCTTCTGGCCCATGCCATCGGCTTTGCCCCAGCGCTGCAGCGACGCTACACAATCTTCCGCCGTGACCGGCGCGCCATCATGCCATTTCAGACCATCGCGCAACGTAAAGATGTAGGTGAGCTTGTCGTCGGACACCTTCCAGTCCGCCATCTGCGGCTGAATCTTGAAATTGGAGTCGGTCGCCAGCAGCGTGTCATAGACCATATAGCCGTGGTCGCGCGTGATGTACGCCGTGGTGAGGCCAGGATCTATCACGCGCAAATCGGAATGCATCACCGCGGTGATCGTCTTGGCGGCGGCCAGCGACGGCGCCACCAGCGCCACCAGCGCCATTGCCGGCGCTATCGCAGAACGCTTCCAGCGCGAGATCGGGGCCATTCGTTCTCTCCTGACGTGAAACTGATCAAAGGACGGCGCTTCCTTATGCATGCGGTCCGTTATTTAGGCGGACTAACACGCTGCAAATCCTCGACATTTGAGACTTGCACCAAGCAGATTGCAGGTCAATCCGGCTTTGGCTCAATGCAGCACGGCGAATTGGCCTGACCGCGCGCGCAGGTTTGACTTTACAAAACCATCGCCGACCATTCCCGTAGGCGGGTCGCGCACCTTCGCGTCGCAGAAACAGCCGCTCGAAATTTGAGAGAATTGCAATGAACCTTGCCAACCTTCCGTTCGATTCCGAGGCCATGCTGCAGGGCTTGCGCGGCTGGGTGGAATGCGAAAGCCCGACCTGGGACGCCAGTGCAGTGAACCGGATGCTCGATCTCGGCGCGCGCGAGATGACGATCATGGGCGCGTCGATCGAGCGCATCGCTGGACGGCAAGGTTTTGGCGGCTGCATCCGCGCGCGCTTTCCGCACGCCAGGCAAGGCGAACCCGGAATCCTGATCGCAGGCCATCTCGATACTGTGCATCCGATCGGCACGCTGGAAAGACTGCCCTGGCGCCGCGAAGGCAACAAATGTTTCGGCCCCGGCATCTTCGACATGAAAGGTGGCAATTACCTCACGCTGGAAGCGATCCGGCAATTGGCGCGCGCTTCGATCGCAACGCCACTGCCGATCACGGTGCTGTTCACACCGGACGAAGAAGTCGGAACCCCCTCGACGCGCGACATCATCGAGGCGGAGGCCGCGCGCAACAAATATGTGCTGGTGCCGGAGCCGGGACGGCCTGACAATGGCGTCGTCACCGGGCGCTATGCGATCGCGCGATTCAATCTTGAAGCCATCGGCAAACCGAGCCACGCCGGCGCCACGCTGACCTCGGGCCGCTCGGCTATTCGCGAGATGGCGCGGCAGGTCCTCGCCATCGACGGCATGACATCGGCGGACTGCACCTTCAGCGTCGGCATCGTGCATGGCGGCCAATGGGTCAATTGCGTCGCCACCACGTGTTCAGGTGAGGCACTGAGCATGGCGAAGCGTCAGGCCGATCTTGATCGCGGCATCGAGCGAATGCTGGCGCTGTCCGGAACCGCAAATGACGTGACGTTCAAGGTGACGCGCGGCGTGACGCGGCCGGTGTGGGAGCCCGATGCCGGAACCCTGGCGCTCTACGAAACGGCCCGCGGTGTCGCGAACGCAATGGGCGTCGAGCTTCCGCATGGCAGCGCCGGCGGCGGCTCCGACGGCAATTTTACGGGCGCCATGGGAATTCCAACGCTCGATGGGCTGGGCGTTCGGGGCGCCGATGCGCATACCCTGAACGAGCATATCGAAGTCGACAGCCTTGCCGAGCGGGGCCGCCTGATGGCCGGGTTGCTGGCAACGCTTGCGTGAGGGTGGCCTTTCGCAACGCTGATGGCACAGGATTTGCTAAACTTGCATTGGGGCGGCAGAATGCGAGACTGGCATCATGATGGGTTTCTGCAGCATCCCGAAATCTCGCTTCGCGGTTCCTGCGAAGTGGGGAACCCCTGATCCCCTGCCGATGCCGTCGCCGCGAACGTCTGAATTGGGTTTGCCCCGAGATTTCTCGCAGCGTCCGCCCCTGCTTTCGCAGCGACGACCAATCGGGTGCGCCTGATGCTCGGATATTTGCTCCGTCGCATCCTCGCCGCCATTCCAGTGATGGGCGTCGTGGCGCTGTTCGTGTTTCTGCTGCTGCGGCTCACCCCGGGCGACCCCGCCGCCGTTCTGGCCGGCGACAATGCCACGCCTGAACAGCTTGAGCGCATCCGCACCTCGCTTGGATTGAGCGAACCGCTCTACGCGCAATTTTTCACCTGGATCGGCAAGCTGCTGCATGGCGATCTCGGCGTATCGCTGATTTCGAATGTGCCGGTGCTGCAAATGATCAGCCAGCGCGTCGAGCCCTCGATCAGCATCGCGATATCGACCATTATTCTCTCAATCCTGGTTGCGGTACCGCTTGGTGTGATCGCTGCCTGGAAACACGGCACCTGGATCGACCGCTTTGTGATGGGCCTGTCGGTGATCGGCTTCTCCGTCCCGGTATTCGTGATCGGTTACGTGCTGATCCAGATCTTTGCCATCGACCTGCGCTGGTTGCCGGTGCAGGGATTTCGCAGCATCACCGCGGGCTTCGGGCCGTTTCTCGAACGCATTGTCCTGCCGACCTGCACGCTGTCCTTTATCTATGTCGCGCTGATCGCCCGAATGACCCGCGCGGCGATGCTGGATGTCCTGGGCGAAGACTATGTGCGTACCGCGCGCGCCAAGGGCATCGGCGAAAGCGGCGTCCTGCTGCGCCATGCGCTGCGCAACGCCGCGGTACCGGTCATCACCGTCATCGGCACCGGTTTTGCGCTGTTGATTTCCGGCGTGGTGGTCACCGAGAGCGTTTTCAACCTGCCGGGGATCGGACGTCTCACCGTCGACGCGGTGCTGGCGCGCGACTATCCGGTGATCCAGGCCATGATCCTTTTGACATCGCTGATCTACGTCGCGGTCAACCTGCTGATCGACGTCGCCTACACCGTACTCGATCCCAGAATCCGTTACTGAGGTAGGCTTGCCGATGGCGATCGAAACCCTGCCCGAACCGTCGATCCCGATTACGACGCCGTTCCGGCCCAAGCTCGGATTTCTCACGGCGACGCCGATCATCGCCGCCGCCACGATCTGTCTTGCGCTGGTGATTTTATCGGCCCTCCTCGCACCCTGGCTTGCGCCGCACGACCCGCTGCTGCTGGCGCCGGCCCAGCGGTTGCGGCCGGCAAGCGCGCAGTTCCTGCTCGGCACCGATAGCTACGGCCGCGACGTGCTGTCGCGAATTCTCTATGGCGGCCGGATTTCGCTGCTGATCGGCGTCGGCGCAGCCGTCTTCAGCATCGGCGTTGGACTCGTGATTGGCCTCGTCTCGGGTTTCTTCAAATGGATCGACGCCATCATGATGCGGGTGATGGACGGGTTGATGGCGATCCCGAGCGTCCTGCTTGCCATCGCCGTAGTGTCGCTGTCGGGTGCGAGCGTGATGACCGTTCTGGTCGCCATTACCATCCCGGAAATTCCGCGCGTGGCACGACTGGTGCGCGCGGTAGTGCTCTCGGCGCGCGAGGAACCTTATGTGGAAGCCGCGATATCGGTCGGCTCGAGCCTGCCAAAGATCATGTGGCGGCATCTGATGCCGAACACGATCGCGCCCTTGATCGTGCAAGGCACCTATGTTTGCGCCTCCGCCATTCTCACCGAAGCGATCCTGTCGTTCCTCGGCGCCGGCCTCAGCCAGGAAACGCCGACCTGGGGCAACATCATGGCCGAAGGCCGCGCCTTCTTTCAGATCAAGCCGTCATTGATCTTCTGGCCGGGCTTGCTGCTGTCGATTGCGATCCTCAGCATCAATCTGATCGGTGACGCCGCCCGCGACGCGCTCGATCCCCGCCTGAAGCAGCGCGAGGGCAGCAAGTGAGCGCAGACCCGCACGCCGAACAACATCGTTCTCGATATCGACAATCTCACGGTCGGGCTCGGCAAGGGTGCGCAGAGCACGCGGATCATCGACGGCATTTCGCTGCGGGTGCGCGAAGGCGAAACGTTGTGTCTGGTCGGCGAAAGCGGATCGGGCAAGTCGGTCACGTCGCTGACGGTGATGGGACTGCTGCAAAAGGGCGCGCTGGCGCCTACCGGCGGAAGCATCAAGCTGGTCGGCGAGGAACTTCTTGGCGCCAGCGACCGGCGGCTGCGGCAATTGCGCGCCACCACCATGGCGATGATCTTTCAGGAGCCGATGACCGCGCTCAATCCGGTGGTACCGGTCGGCCGCCAGATCGACGAAGTACTGCGCGTCCACACCGACTTCGATGCGCGGGCGCGGCGCAAACGGATTCTGGCGATGATGGAGCAGGTGCGGCTGCCCGAGGTCGAACGCATTTTCGCCTCCTACCCGCATCGCCTCTCGGGCGGCCAGCGCCAGCGCATCATGATCGCGATGGCGCTGGTGCTCGAAGCCGAAATTGCTGATCGCCGACGAACCAACCACAGCGCTCGACGTCACCACGCAGAAACAAATCCTAACACTGATCCGCGAGCTGCAGCACGATCATGGCACCGCCGTGCTTTTCATCACCCACGATATGGGCGTAGTCGCGGAGATTGCCGATCGCGTCGCGGTGATGCGGCATGGTCAGCTGGTCGAGACCGGGACGCTCGACGGCATCCTGCGCGCTCCGACAATGGAATACACCCGCAACCTGCTCGCGGCGGTGCCGAGCCTGGTGCCGCGAGCGCCACGCGCGGAGTCCACAGAGCCGGTGGTTCTGGAGGCCAACGAACTCGGCAAGGTCTATCGCGAACGAACCTTCTTCGGCGGTGCGCGCGAAGTAGCGGCGGCCCAGAACGTCACCCTGACCCTGCGCAAGGGCCGCACGCTTGGCATCGTCGGCGAAAGCGGATCCGGCAAATCGACGGTGGCGCGCTGCATCGTTCGGCTGATCGATCCGACCTCCGGCGGCGTTCGCCTCGTCGGGCGCGAAATCTCCTCGCTGTCGCGCCGGCTGCTGCGGCCGCATCGCAAGCGCATCCAGATGATTTTCCAGGATCCATACCGTTCGCTCAATCCGCGCATGACTGTCGGCGAGACCATCGCCGAAGGCCCGATCAATTTCGGCATGTCGCATGCCGACGCGCTGGCGAAGGCGCGCGAACTGCTCGAACTGGTTGATCTGCCGGTCGACGCCATCTCGCGCTATCCCCATCAATTCTCCGGAGGACAACGCCAGCGTATCGCCATTGCCCGCGCGCTGGCGCTCGATCCGGACGTGCTGGTGGCGGATGAAGCGGTCTCGGCGCTGGACGTCTCGGTGCAGGCGCAGGTCCTGGAATTGCTCGACGAAATCCAGACCCGGCTCGGCATTGCGCTGTTATTCATCACCCACGATCTGCGCGTCGCGGCGCAAATCTGTGACGATGTGGCGGTCATGCAGCACGGCCGTATCGTCGAACAGGGTCCGGCGGCACAGAGTCCTCACAAATCCGCAAGTTGCCTATACGCGAGCGCTGCTTGACGCCGCCCCCGGACGGGAGTGGGATTTTCCCAACTTTCGGCCGGTTGCCGTAGCTGCTGCCGCGACGTAAATCCGTCGTCATTGCAAGCCAACGGGTCGCGCGAAAGCGCGCCCGATGACAGGCTCAGCGAAGCAATCCAGACGACTTGCGGGCGAGCAAAACTGGATTGCTTCGTCGCTTGCGCTCCTTGCAATGACGGGACTAACGTCAAATTCATAGTTGCCCGGGATAGATATATGACCCGTATCGCCGTTGACGGCTTTCTGCGCGAGACCAATACCTTCGCACCGACGAAGGCCAAGTATGACGATTTTGTGCATGGCGGCGGCTGGCCTGCGATGGCACAGGGGCACGAAGTGCTCAAGGTCATGCGCAACATCAATGTCGGACTGGCGCACGCCGCCGGCGTCGACACGGGACCGTCGGCAGCTTTGCGCATCGGCGATGTCAGGGTGGTCGTGAGTTCGCACCGGGCCCAGCTCGCAGATCAATCGATCTATCGCTATGTCGGGATCGAGCCGACGGAGCAATCCATCCTGGTCAATAAAAGTTCGGTGCACTTCCGCGCCGATTTCGAACCGATCGCGGAGAAGCTGATCATCTGCGCCGCGCCCGGCGCGATGCCGGCTGACACGGCAACGCTGCCCTGGACGCGGCTGCGTCCGGGCATTCGCATCAAGCCCGACGGTCCCGCCTTCGTTCCCGAAGCCAAATCGCGTCCCACATCTTCTGCAACCGGATAACAGACATGCCCAATATCGACCGCATCGAAGGCTTTGCCGACGAACTCACCGCGATCCGCAGGGATCTGCACGCGCATCCCGAGATAGGCTTCGAGGAAGTCCGCACCTCCGGGATCGTCGCCGACAAGCTGACGCAATGGGGTATCGAGGTGCATCGCGGATTGGGCGGCACCGGCGTGGTCGGCGTGCTGAAGGGCAAAGGCAGCGGCGCCAAACGTATCGGCCTGCGCGCCGACATGGACGCGCTGCCGATGGAGGAGAATACCAACCTGAAATGGCGCTCGACGATTCCGGGCCGATTTCACGGCTGCGGCCATGACGGCCATACCACCATGCTGCTCGGCACCGCGCGCTATCTTGCGGAGACCCGGAATTTCGATGGAACCGTGCATTTCATCTTCCAGCCGGCGGAAGAAGGTCTCGGCGGCGCGCGCGCCATGATCAAGGACGGTCTATTCGAAAAATTTCCCTGCGACGAAGTCTACGGGCTTCACAATGCGCCCGACCTCAATCACGGCGAACTGGCGATCCTTCCGGGACCGGCCATGGCCGGCGCCGACTTCTTCGACATCACGATCAACGGCTATGGCGCGCATGGCGCGATGCCGGAGCGCTCAAAGGACCCGGTCGTGATCGCGATGACGGTCGGACAAGCGCTGCAGACCATCGTCAGCCGCAATGTCGATCCACTGAAAGCGGCAGTGCTGTCGATCACGCAGATCCACGCCGGGTCGGCCTACAATGTGATCCCGGGCGAGGCGAAACTTTGCGGCACCGTCCGCGCCTTCTCCGACGAAGTGCGTAAGCTGATCCGGGAGCGGATGCGGACGATTTGCGCCGGCATTGCCAGCGCGTTCCAGGTCGAGATCACCGTCGACATCCGTGACATCTTCAGCGTGCTGGTAAACCAGGAGGAACAGTCGAGAGTGGTCGCGGACGTCGCCCGCACGGTGGTCGATCCCGCCAAGGTCATCACCAGGACGCAGCCGAAGATGGGCAGCGAGGACTTCGCCGACATGCTGCATGCCGTGCCCGGGGCCTATTTCTGGATCGGCCATGACGGCTCGGTGCCGGTTCATAATCCGGGCTACGTCCTCGACGACAAGATCCTGCCGATCGGCGCCAGCATGTTCGCACGCATCATCGAAACCCGCTTGCCGGTCAGCGGCCATGCATAAATCGGCGGCGGAAGAAACGAGCTCGGAACAGGCTGTCACCTCGCTGCATGATCTCAGCGCCCTTGACCTGATCGCCGGCTTTCGAGCCAGGCAATTCTCGCCGTCCGAAGTTTTGGAGGACGTGCTGGCGCATATCGAGGTGTGGGAGCCCCACATCAAGGCGCTGTACGCCTTCGATCCAGAGGGCGCGCGGCGCCGTCGCAAGGGCGTCGACCGAACGCTGGCAACAAGGCCAGCCGATCGGCCTGCTCGACGGTGTGCCCGTCACGATCAAGGACAACATTGCCACCAAGGGTGTGCCGATCCCGCTGGGCACTGCCGCCACGCCATTGACGCCGGCTGCGGCGGATGCACCGCCGGCCGCTCGCTTGCGCGAAGCGGGCGCGGTGATCTTCTCCAAAACCACCATGCCGGATTTCGGCATGCTGTCGTCGGGTCTTTCGAGCTTTCATCCCCTCACCCGCAATCCCTGGGACCTCGGCAAGAACCCCGGCGGATCCAGTTCCGGCGCGGGCGCGGCAGGCGCCGCAGGTTACGGCCCGCTACACCTCGGCACCGACATCGGCGGCTCGGTGCGGCTACCGGCATGCTGGTGCGGCCTGGTCGCGCTGAAGCCAAGCCTTGGACGCATTCCGATCGATCCGCCTTATGTGGGCCGCGTCGCAGGGCCGATGACCCGCACTGTCGATGATGCGGCGCTGATGATGAGCGTGCTGTCGCGGCCCGATCGCCGCGACGGCATGAGCCTGCCGTCGAATGACATCAACTGGAAGGCGCTCGACAGACCGCTGCGCAAATTGCGCATCGGCCTGATGCTGGACCTTGGCGTCGGCCAGGCGTTGGAGCAGGAGGTGCGCGACGTGGCGCTGAAAGCCGCACGGGCGTTCGAGGTGGCCGGCGCCGTCGTTACCGAAGTACCAAGCGTACTGACGCGGGAAATGCACGACGGCCTCGATCGTTTCTGGCGCGCGCGGATGTGGGACGATCTTTCCAAACTCAGCGCGAGCGAGCGTGCCAAGGCACTGCCCTATATCAGCAAATGGGCGGAAGCCGGCGCCAGGCTGTCGGGCGTCGATGTGATCAGGGGTTTCAATGCCACCATGGCGATCCGCGCCGCGGCGGCAAAGCTGTTCGCCGATATCGATTATGTGATTTCGCCGGTGTCGCCGGTGGTGAATTTCGCCGCCGAACTCGCCTCCCCGATCAACGATCCCGACCGGCCGTTCGAGCACATCTGCTACACGGTGCCCTGGAACATGTCGGAAAATCCGGCGGCCTCGATCAATGGCGGCTATGATGCGCGCGGTTTTCCGATCGGCGTACAGATAGTCGGCCGCCGCTTCGACGATCTCGGGGTGCTCGGTATGGCGAAGGCGTTCGAGTCGATGCGCGGCCCGCAAAAACCGTGGCCAAAGCCACCAAAATAGTTTCTCTGTCATTCCGGGATGCGTCCTCTTGGCGCAGACCCGGAATCCATATTCTCTGTCGTGCTTATGGATTCCGGGCTCGCGCTCGCGCGCCCCGGAATGACCAGTTAGAACATCGTGAAAACAACAACACCAGAGAGGAACCCCGATGGCGTATGAGACGATCAAATACGAGGTCGCCGAGCAAATCCTGACCATTACGTTGAACCGGCCCGACAAGCTCAACGCCTTCAATGCCGCGATGCAGTCGGAATTGATCGACGCCTTCGACCAGGCCGACAAGGACGACAACATCCGCGCCATCATTGTCACCGGCGCCGGGCGCGGGTTCTGCGCCGGAGCCGATCTCTCCTCCGGCGCCGACACCTTCGACCGCGACGCTCGGCGCGGGCCGGTGAAGCGGCTGGCCAATGGCAGCGTCGACTACAGCGATCCCAACGTGCGCGACGGCGGCGGACAGGTGACGCTGCGCATCTTCAAATGCCTAAAGCCTGTGATCGCGGCGGTGAACGGTCCGGCGGTCGGCATCGGCGTCACCATGCAGCTTGCGATGGATATCCGCATCGCCTCGGAGAATGCGCGCTTCGGTTTCGTGTTCTCCCAGCGCGGCATCGTGCCGGAAGCCGCATCGAGCTGGTTTCTGCCGCGCATTGTCGGGATCTCGCAGGCCCTGGAGTGGTGCTACACCGGCCGGGTATTTCCGGCGCAGGAAGCCTTGGCCGGCCGCCTCGTCAGCAAGGTGGTGCCCGCCGACGAGTTGCTGACGACGGCGCGGGCCCTTGCCCGCGAAATCGCGGCCAAGACCGCGCCGGTTTCGGTAGCGCTGATCCGGCAGATGATGTGGCGAATGTCCGCCGCCGACGATCCGATGGAAGCACACAAGGTGGACAGCCGCGGCATCTATGCGCGCGGGCGCTCGGATGACGTCAAGGAAGGCGTGGTGTCGTTCCTGGAAAAGCGCCCCGCCGAATTCAAGAACAAGGTGTCATCGGATATGCCGGATTATTTTCCGTGGTGGGAAGAGCGGGAATATGAGTAGCACAACAGTCATTGCGAGGAGCAAAGCGACGAAGCAATCCAACTTTGCTTGCGTTATGGATTGCTTCGCTCCGCTCGCAATGACGTGGGTCTAGCGCGTCATCAACGCCACGCGCCCGATGGCCTTGCGGTCGATCAAAAGCCGCATCGCCTGTGCGTAATTCTCGAGCGGCAGCCGGTGCGAGATGTTCGGCCTGATGCGGCCGGCTTCCGCCCATTCCGTGAGGGCCTTCAAACGCACTTCGCCCAGCGCGGGATTTTTTCGCACCGCCTCGCCGGCGCGAACGCCGAGCACACTCGCGCCCTTGATCAGCAAGAGATTGGTGCGGGCAAGCCCAATACCACCGGTGAAGCCGACAACGAGGATGCGCGCGCCCCAGGCGATGCAGCGCACGCTGTCCTCGAAGATCTCGCCGCCAACCGGATCGAACACCACATCGGCGCCGCGTCCATCGGTGATGCGCTTGACCGCATCGCGAAATGGCTCGCGCCCATAAAGCACCAGATGATCGGCGCCGCGCGCCTGCGCGACCGCAAGCTTCTCCTCCGATGACGCCGCTGCGATCACGGTCGCGCCGAGCATTTTTCCCATCTCGACCGCGGCAAGGCCAACGCCGCCTCCGGCGCCATGCACCAGCAGCACCTCGCCGGGCTGAACCCGGCCGCGATCGATCAGCGCATGATAGGCCGTGCCGTGCGCGGCGAGAAACGTCGCGCCCTCGGCATAGTCGAAGGTCGAGGGCAACGGCATCAATTGCGACGGCGCAACCACAGCCTCGTCGGCATACGCGCCGTGCCTCAGCTTGAGGATGACCTTGTCGCCGACAGCAACACCCTGCGCTGCGCCGTCGATCTCGATCACGTCGCCCGCGGCTTCCATTCCGGGCGTGAACGGCAATGGCGGCTTGAGCTGGTATTGGCCCGCCGCCATCAATATGTCGGGAAAGTTGATCCCGGCGGCATGAATGGCGACACGCACCTGGCCTTGTGCCAGCGGCACGGCGGCGAAGCTTTCGAGACGCAAACTCTCGGGCGGCCCGAGTTCGCGACAGATGATGGCCTTCGGCATCAGGCCGCGCTCGCCTTGCGACGCTGCAGCGCTTCGCGGATCAGCGACATCCGGTCGTTGCCGAAATACATATCGGTCTTGTCGACGAAGATGGTCGGCGAACCGAAGCCGCCGCGCGCCATCACCTCGTCGGTATTGGCCTTGAGCTGATCCTTGATCGCCTGCTCGCCGATGCCGGCGAAGAATTCTTGGGGATCGACGCCGACGCTTTTGCAGATCTCGGTCAGCACGGCGTCCTGTGAAATATCCTTGTCGCCGCCCCAATAGGTCTCGAAGACACCGCGTGCGAACGGCACCATCTCCTTGTCGAGCCAGATGCAGCCGCGCATCGCCTTGACGCTGTTCACCGGAAACACCGTCGGCGGCATCTTGATCGCCAGCCCCGCCGAGCGCGCCCAATCGGCGAGATCCTTTTTCATGTAACGCGCTTTCAGCGGCACCGGGGTTTCGCGGGAAGCATAAACACTGGGATTGACCGTGTTGAAAATGCCGCCAACCAGGATGGGCCGCCACGAAATCTCAACGCCGAGTTCCTTCGCCAGCGGCTGGATGTTGTGGAAGGCGAGATAGGTCCAGGGACTGGAGCAGTCGAAGAAAAACTCGATCATGGTGCGTTTCCTTATTGTCGCGTTGTGCGGTTTTGTTGGTTGGTCGTTCTCTTCGTCATTGCGAGCGAAGCGAAGCAATCCAGCCTCTTGTGAGCGCAGCACTGGATTGCTTCGTCGCAAGCGCTCCTCGCAATGACGGCTTCATTTCCGTCCTGCCAGGTCCTTCGCAGCTTGCCCGAACATATTCTTTCGCGCCTCGTCGTCGAACGGCTTTTTCTCGAATTTGCCGATCGCAAGCCCGGCCTGCACCTTCGGCCGCGCGCGGATTTCAGCATACCAGCGCTTGATGTTCGGATAATCGTCGAGCGTAAACCCCTGTGCCTTGTGCGTCATGGTCCACGGAAAGCAGGCGATATCCGCAATCGAGTAATCGTGGCCGGCGACGTAGCTTCCGGTCTTGCCCAGTTGCGTATCGAGCACACGATAAAGTCGGGCCGCCTCGTCGCGATAGCGCTCGATGGCATAGGGAATTTTCTCCTGCGCATAGAGCGCGAAATGCCCGTGCTGACCGAGCATCGGACCAAGCCCGCTCATCTGCCACATCAGCCATTGCGTGACATTGGAACGGCCGCGCATGTCACGGGGGAGAAACCGGCCGGTCTTGTCGGCGAGATAAATCAGGATCGCGCCAGTCTCGAAAACCGAAAATGGCGCACCGCCGTCGGCGGGCGCACGGTCCACGATCGCCGGAATGCGATTGTTCGGACTGATCGCGAGAAAATCCGGCTTGAACTGGTCGCCGGCCCGGATATCGACGGGAAACACCGTGTAGGGAATGCCGAGTTCCTCCAGCATGATCGAGATTTTCCAGCCATTCGGCGTCGGCGCATAGTGAAGGTCGATCATGGGATGATCCTGAGGGAGGCTGCGCCAATCCTAGCCCCTGCTTTCGGCGCATTCCACCCTGCTTGAACACGATGTACGCCACGCTCAGGACATGGCAGATAGACCATCCAATCAAGAAACCACGGGGGATGGGCTCACATGCTGTTTCCAACCACGATCGCCGGCTCGCTGCCGAAGCCGGAATGGCTGGCCGAACCCAACACGCTGTGGGCGCCCTGGAAATCCAGCGGACCCGAGCTGGCGCGCGCCAAGCGCGACGCCACCATCCTGGCGGTGAAGCTGCAGGAAGATTCCGGCGTCGATATCGTCACCGAGGGCGAGCAGGCCCGCCAGCATTTCGTTCACGGATTTCTTGAAAAGATCGAAGGCATCGACTTCGCCCACAAGGTCGAGATGGGAATCCGGAAAGATCGCTACAAGGCGATGGTGCCGCAGGTGGTGGCGCCGTTGCGGTTGAAGGGCCGCGTCCATGCCGACGAGGCCCGCATCGCCCGCACCCACACAGCGCATCAATTGAAATTCACCCTGCCCGGCCCGATGACCATCATCGACACCATTGCCGACAAGTATTACGGCGACCGCGTGAAGATGGCGTTCGCCTTTGCCGAACTGCTCAACGAGGAAGCCAAAGCCTTGCAGGCCGACGGCGTCGATGTGATCCAGTTCGACGAGCCCGCGTTCAATGTCTACATGGACGAGGTCTCGGACTGGGGCATCAAGGCGCTGGAACGCGCCGCCGAAGGCCTGACCTGCACCACCGCGGTGCATATTTGTTATGGCTACGGCATCAAGGCCAATACCGACTGGAAACAGACGCTCGGCAGCGAGTGGCGGCAGTATGAGGATATCTTCCCGGCGATTGCCAAAAGCCCGATCCAGCAGGTCGCGATCGAATGCCGCAATTCGCGGGTGCCGCTGGAACTGCTCGGCCTGCTGACCGGCAAGGTGGTCCAGGCTGGCGTGATCGACGTCGCCAGCGATACCGTCGAGACCGCGGAGGACGTCGTCAAGGTGATCGACGAGGTCTCGAAGTTCGTGCCCAGGAGCAACATCATCGCGACCACCAATTGCGGCATGGCGCCGATGCATCGCGACATCGCGGAAGCAAAGCTGGTGGCGCTCGGCGCCGGCGCCAGGCTCGCACGGCAAAGATTTGGATGATGATTCACTGAACCCGAGCGTTCGATCCGGCGCGGACTGCTCTCTCTCCCCCTTGTGGGGGAGAGTTGGAGAGGGGGTAACCGCGAGTCCTGCACTTGGAGTTCACCCCTCTCCCTAACCCTCCCCCACAAGGGGGGAGGGAACGATCAGCGCATCCCGGAATGACACCTTTAGATTTAAGCCTCCATCGCACTCTCATGCAGCACCGGCCGATATCCCGCGGATAGCGCGCGCAGCGTTGACGGCGGCGTCAACAGCATGGCGTCCGTGATCGCATTCCGGACTTCAGCGTAACCACCCGGCGACCACGGCAACGCGCGACCTTGCGCGATCAGGTAGCTATCCGCGCCAGCCTGAACCATGGTGCCGTCTGGCAATTGCTGCAGCGGCATCGGAAGCGCGTGCAACCGCTTCCTTCTCTGTTCCAGCCGCTCTCGATGCAGCACCGCGTCCATTTCGGGCGCGAGTACATCCGCAACGCCGTTGCCCTGTTCCCACGCGGCACGAAACCGGTTGGCATCGTCGCGGCGGCAAAAGAAGCAGGGGCGATGACCCGCCGCGAGCGCGGTCGCCTCGTCGAGAAAGAACAGCTCGGTCCAGCTGCGGCCGCCCATCACCTGGCGACGCCGTCCCCTGAATTCGCAGACGCAAGTGAGCCACGCGTTGCTGCTCCAGCGCCGCGTCAACAGCGTCTTGGTTGCCGGATCGTGAATGATGCCGCGATTGCCGGTGAACATCCCGCGATGCGGCGTCGCGATGATGTCGCCCTGCGGCGTGACCCGATTTTGCAGCGGCGAAGGCATTCAAATTTCACGCCGCGCCGTCGCGGATTGGCGGCTGGAACGAGAGCGCGGTATCCCACGGAAAGAAAATCCAGGTGTCCTGCGACACTTCCGTGATGAAGGTGTCGACCAGCGGCCTTCCTTTCGGCTTGGCATAGACCGTTGCGAAATGCGCGTCCGGCATCATGTCGCGCACCAGCCGGCCGGTCTTGCCGGTGTCGACGAGGTCGTCGACGATCAGCAATCCCTTGCCGGTCCCGTCTCCAAGCTTGGCGGTGGCGGGCGAAATACCCTTCAGAACCTGCAAGTCACCCTGTTTGGTATGATCGTAACTGGCGATGCAGACGGTATCGATGACGCGAACGCCGAGTTCGCGCGCGACGATTGCCGCCGGGACCAGGCCGCCGCGGGTGATCGCAATCACGGCATGAAACGGCCCAACTTCATTCAACCGCCAGGTCAGTGCCCGGCAGTCGCGGTGAAACTGGTCCCATGAGACCGGGAAGGCCTTGCCCGCCCGCTCCTGCGCGCTCAGTTCCGGTTGTTCCGCCATCATGATTCTCCTAGATTTTACGAATAACGAAAGTGCCGGTGGAAGTCGCGACGATCTTGTCGTTCTGCCAGAGCTCGGCGCTGCCGTGACAAGTCTCGCGGCCCCGCATAAGGACCCGGCCAAGCCCCTTCAACGGACCGAGTCGGGCGGGCCGGTGAAATTGCACATTGAGATTTACCGTCGGCGCGAATTGCGCGACATCGAGCGTCGCCGACAGCGCTGTCCCCATGGTGTCGTCGAGCATTGCGGCCAGAAATCCGCCCTGTACGTTGCCCATCGGGTTGAGAAATTCCGGCTTGGCTTCAAATTTCGTTTCGATCGTGCCGCGCTCGCCGTCGATTTCGACAAATTCGAGACCAAGGGTTTTCGCGCAAGCTGGCGGCGCAATCCGGCCATCGACGATCTTCCAGAAAAACGAATCCTTGTCCACGGTGCCGCTCGCTTTTCTGTTTGACTGGATCCGCTACCGGGCCAGGTTCAATCCCGCCAGCATCTCCTTCACGGCGGTTATCGCAGCGCTGAGCTTCTCCGGGTCGCGCGAGCGAACGACGAGATGGGTGTTCGGCTTCTTGTCCTCATCCAGAAAAGGATAACTGCCGATGACCGTGTCGGGGTGAGCGTTGGCGATCACCCGCAACGGGCCGCCGATGTCGCCTTCCCTGGCATTGGCGCGAACCAATTCCGACAACATGCGTACCCCGGACTTCAGTTTCGGCGCAACAATGTCCATCATCGCCTGCATGATGGAGGGCACGCCCGCCATGACGATAACGTTGCCGATCTTGAAGCCGGGTGCGAGAATCGTCGCACTCTGGATCAGTTCGGCGCCGTCCGGTATCCGCGCCATCCGAAGCCGGGCCTCGTTTAACTCGCCCGGGCCCTGAAAGCGCTCGCGAAATCGCGCCACGACTTCCGGATGATGATCGATGCCGACGCCGAACGCCTTGGCGACGCTGTCGGCGGTGATGTCGTCATGGGTGGGCCCGATCCCGCCGGTGGTAAAAACGTAGGTGTAGCGCGCGCGCAGCGCGTCCAATGCGGCGATGATGTCGGCCTCCTCATCGGAGACGACGCGTACTTCCTTGAGGTCGATCCCGATATTGGTGAGGTATTCCGCGATAAAGCCGATGTTTTTGTCCTTGGTCCGCCCGGACAGGATCTCGTCTCCGATCACCAGAACGCCCGCCGTAACGATATCGCTCATGACCTCTCCTCGCCGTCTCGCGCCTGTCCGGCGACGATAGCCGGGAAAATGCGCTCTACACCTCTACCTCGGTAACACATCGAAACGACCGAGTTTTGCCGCCGAAATGAGCAGACACTAGCCGTTTTTTCGAGCAACATTCCGGCCATCCATCGTAAATGCCGTCGATCAATGCATATCGCGCTGGCCCGGGCCTTGCTACCATCCCTTTTAGTCATGCACTGTCCCGCATGACCTTGGGAAACAGTCGGGATACATGGCAGTTGCGTTCGACGAAATGAACGGTCCTGAGGGCGACCTCCGTCCGGCCTACCACGAGCTCTCCCGATGGCTGAAGGAGACGCCGCCGGACGCCCTGGAATATCGCCGCCAGGAGGCGGAGTTGCTGTTCCGCCGGATCGGCATCACCTTTGCCGTCTATGGCGACGCGGAGGCCCAGGAGCGGCTGATTCCCTTCGACGTGATCCCGCGGATCATGTCGGCGAAAGAGTGGGCGCATCCTTGAAAAGGGTCTGAAGCAGCGTGTGCGCGCGCTCAACATGTTCCTGCGCGACATTTATCACGGCCGCGATATCCTGCGCGCCAACATCATCCCCGACGACCTGATCTTCCAAAATCCGGTGTTTCGTCCAGAGATGAACGGCCAGGACGTTCCGCACGATGTCTACGTCCATATCGCCGGGATCGACATTGTCCGAACCGACCCGGAAAACTTCTTCGTGCTGGAAGACAATGCCCGCACTCCCTCCGGCGTGTCCTACATGCTGGAAAACCGCGAAATCATGATGCGGCTGTTTCCGGACCTGTTTGCCCGCCACCGTGTCGCGCCGGTGGAAAAGTATCCGGACGAACTGTTGTCGGCGCTGCGTTCGGTGGCGCCGCTCAGCGCCGCCGCCGAGCCGACCGTGGCGCTGATGACGCCTGGCGTCTATAATTCCGCCTATTACGAGCATTCATTTCTGGCGGACAAGCTCGGCATCGAGCTGGTCGAGGGCCGCGACCTCATCGTCAAGAACGACGAGGTGTTCATGCGCACCACCGAGGGTCTCAAACGCGTCGACGTTATCTACCGCCGCGTCGATGACGACTTCCTCGATCCCCTTACCTTCCGCCCGGATTCGGCACTCGGCGTGCCCGGATTGATGTCGGCCTATGCGGCCGGCAACATTACATTGGCCAACGCGGTCGGGACCGGCATCGCCGACGACAAGGCGGTTTATTCTTACATGCCCGAGATCGTGAAATTCTACCTCGGCGAAGAACCGATCCTGAAAAACGTGCCGACCTGGCGCTGCCGCGAGCCCAAGGATCTGGCTTACGTTCTCGACAATCTCGGCGACCTGGTGGTGAAGGAAGTCCACGGCTCCGGCGGCTATGGCATGCTGATCGGTCCGGCCGCGACCAAGGCAACGATCGAGGCTTTTCGCGACAAGCTCAAGCGCGAGCCGGAGGGTTTCATCGCCCAGCCGACGCTGGCATTGTCGACCTGCCCGACCTGCACCGCATCCGGCCTCGCCCCGCGCCACGTCGACCTGCGGCCGTTCGTCCTGACCGGGCGCGATCACGTCACCATCGTGCCGGGCGGATTGACACGCGTGGCGCTGAAGGAAGGCTCGCTGGTGGTGAATTCGAGCCAGGGCGGCGGCACCAAGGACACCTGGATTCTGGACGAATGAGATGTTGGATTTGAGCACACAAGCAAGGCCGTCTTCGCAGTTCGCCCCTCTCCCTAACCCTCCCCCGCAAGGGGGGAGGGAAAAAAGCTGAATCTCGCATGCTGTCACGAACCGCCGAAAACCTGTACTGGCTGGCCCGCTATGTCGAGCGCGCGGAATATCTCGCGCGCACCATCGAGGCGACGCTGCGCGTCACCGCGCTGCCGAACACCTATGTTGGCAAGACCAATGAATGGGATTCGGCGCTGCTGACCGCGGGGGTCAGCGCAAGCTTCTACGAGATCCACGAAGAAGCCAACGAGCGCAACGTCGTCGACTATCTGTCATTCTCTCCGGCCAACTCCTCCTCGATCCGCAACTGCATCGAAAACGCCCGGCTCAATTCGCGCTCGGTGCGCACCGCGCTGACCAGCGAGATGTGGGATACCATCAACAGCGCATGGATCGATCTCCAGGAAGTCTGGGGCAAAGGCACCAAGACCCGGGAAGAACTGGCGAAGTTTTTGCGGTTCGTGCAGGAAACCTCACTGCGATTCGACGGCTCAGCCTATCGGACCATGTTGCGCAACGACGCCTACTGGTTTTCGCGGCTCGGGCTGCATCTGGAGCGCGCCGACAACACCGCCCGCATCCTTGACGTCAAATATCACGTGCTGTTGCCCGAGGAGGAGCATGTCGGCGGACCGCTCGATTATTATCAATGGACGTCGATCCTGCGTTCGGTCTCGGCGTTGACCGCCTATCATTGGGTGTATCGGGAAACGCTCAAGCCCTGGCTGATCGCAGATCTTCTGATCCTCAACGATTCGCTGCCGCGCTCGCTGGCCAGCTGTTACGGCAACCTCGTGCGCAATCTCGACCAGATCGGCGTCGCCTATGGCCGCCAGGGCGCCTCGCAGCGCCATGCCCGCGGCGTCCGCAATCGCCTGGAGCACAGCCACATGGACGACATCTTCCAGCACGGCGTGCATGAATTCATCCAGGAATTTATCGCTGACAACGCGAGACTTGGCGAAATCATCACCAAACAATACCTGATTTGATAGATACTTTCGTGGCCGAGCGTGTCCCGGCCACATCGACACACCAACAACGTCATCGCGAGCCAACGGGTCGCGCAAAGGCGCACCCGATGATAAACTTCGCGAAGCAATCCACCCCCTATCGTTTCGATCGATGGATTGCTTCGTCGCTTCGTTCCTCGCAATGACGATCGTCTAAATCTCGACCACCAGCTCCGTCCGGTACCAGCCAATGCGTCTTCGAATTGCCCATTCCACCAGCTATCGCTATGAACCGCCGGCATCCGGCGTCATTCAAATCCTGCGAATGACGCCCGGCAGCCATGACGGACAGTATGTCGCCGAATGGCAGATCGACGTCTCCACCGATTCACGTCTCGACGTGCATCAGGACGCCTTCGGCAATGTCACGCATGTGCTGACGCACGGGCCGATCGCCGATCTCACCATCACGGTCGAAGGCCTGATCGAGACGCATGATACCGGCGGCGTGCTGCGAGGCACCGACGAGCGCTTCCCGCCGAGCCTGTTCCTGCGCTCGACAGCCGCTGACCGAGATCAACCCGGCCATGGCGACGTTTTCGCGCGAGCTGCGATCGGAATCGGAAAACGACGTGCTGGGATTTCTGCATGCGTTGATGATGCAGATCAACGAGCATATGACCTTCGATGAAGACCCTACCAACAGTGGAACCTCGGCGGTGGAGGCGTTCGCTGGCAAGCGCGGGGTGTGCCAGGATTATGCGCACATCTTTATCGCCTGCGCGCGCAGCGGCGGAATCCCCGCGCGCTTCGTCGCCGGTCATTTCCTGCGCTCCGACGGGATGGTCAATCAGCAGGCCGGTCACGCCTGGGCGGAGGCGTTCGTGCCGGATCTCGGCTGGGTCGGATTTGATCCGGCCAACGCGATCTGCACCACCGACGCCCATGCCCGGGTCGCCATCGGCCTCGATTATCTCGGCGCGGCGCCGGTGCGCGGCACCCGCTACGGCGGCGGCATGGAAACCCTGACGGTGGCGGTCAAGGTCGATCAGGCCGGGCGGCAGCAGGGTCAGTGGCAATCGCAGTGAGGATTGCTCTAGTCCGTCGTTGCAATTCCACCTCGCGGGATACGTGCCGTCACGCGGACCCACAATTTCAGACGTTGATCACGCAGGCCGCTAAAGGCGGCTGCCAAACGGAACCGGTAAATTACCGATTGATTTCGCCGAAGCTTCGTGCCGATTGGGTTGATCTGTCCCAACCCCGTTGTACCTGACATGTCGATAGCGCCTGCTTCCCCGTCCGACCTGCTTGCTTCATCCGCCGCCGGCAGCGTTGCGACCGCCCGCGACGGCGAACGTCGGGTCAATCTCCTGGTTCTTTGTGGCCTCGCGCTGATGGTTGGGATCATGACGGGCTGCGGCGCCGTCGCGCTGCGTGCGTTGATCGGACTTTTTCACAACGCATTTTATAACGGCACATTCAGCATCTGGTACGATGCCAACATCAGCGAGGGGCCGAGCCGGTTCGGCGACTGGGTATTTCTTTCGCCAATCCTCGGCGGTCTCATCGTCGTCTTTCTGGTGCAACGTTTCGCACCCGAAGCGAAGGGTCACGGTGTTCCCGAGGTAATGGACGCGGTGTTCTACAAGCGCGGCAATATCCGCGGCCAGGTCGCGATCATCAAATCACTGGCTTCGGCGCTTTCGATCGGCAGTGGCGCGGCGGTCGGCCGCGAGGGCCCGATCATCCAGATCGGAGCGGCGCTGGGTTCGGCTTTCTCCCAGGCCATCAAACTCTCGACCGGACAGAAGATCACCCTGCTCTCCGCGGGAGCCGGCGCCGGGATCGCGGCGACTTTCAACACGCCGCTTGGCGGCGTGCTGTTCGCACTTGAGATCCTGTTGCCCGAGGTCTCGAACCGTACCTTTCTTCCGGTCGTGGTCGCGACCGGTGCTGCCACCACCATCGGCCGGATATTGATCGGCCCAGCCCCGGCCTTCATCGTCCCCGACATTCAGCTTTCGCTGGCCCAGTCGATTGGCGTGGAAGATACGATCGCCTTTGTCCTGCTGGGACTCCTGTGCGGCGTGGCCTCCTGGGCCTTCATCCGTCTGCTGGTGGTGATGGAGGATGGCTTTCCCAAGCTGCCGGGAAATGCCTACACCCAGAATATTCTCGGCATGGCCGCGGTCGGCCTGATGATGGTCGTCCTGACCCATGCTTTCGGCCATCCCTTTGTGGACGGCGTCGGTTATGGCGTCATCCAGTCGACCCTCGACAACCAGATGACCTCCGCGGGCCTGCTCGCATTGTTGTTCGTGCTGAAGATGCTCGCGACCACCATCAGCCTGGGCTGCGGCGCGTCCGGCGGCATCTTCTCGCCTTCGCTCTACCTTGGAGCCACGTTGGGCGGTGCGTTTGCGATCGTCGTGGCCGCCATTTTTCCGCACGCAGGCTTGACGGCGCCCTCCGCCGCTATCGTCGGCATGGCGGCGATGGTTGGTGCGGGAACCGGCGGCGTCATGACCGCCATCGTCATGGTGTTCGAAATGACCCGCGACTACGCCATCATTGTTCCTGTCATCGTCGCGGTCGCGATCGCGGCGGGCGTCCGGCGGGCCCTGATCGGCGAAACCATCTATACGGTCAAACTGCGACATCGCGGCCACCGCATCCCCAAGGAGCGGCACATCAATCTTTATCTCGTCAAGCAGGCGCAGGACATCATGGAGCGGCGTTTCATTCTGGCCAGGGCTGGAACATCGCTGAAAGACGCCATCAGCGCCGAAGACACCGACGACCTGCGCGCCATCATCGTCGAGCGTGACGGTCGTATCGTCGGCCTGATTCCGCCGCGTTCGGGGCTGTGGCGCGAGTCTCAAACCAATCCGAACCTGCTGGTCGAGCGCTTTGTCGAAAGCCGCATGGTCATTTGCCGCGACGTCGATCTCCTGAGCCTGGTGTTGGCCAGATTGAGACGTCACCGCTCGGGCGCGGCGATCGTCTTCAGCGGGGGTAACCGGCCAAGGGCCCGCGACATCGTCGGCGTCATCACCAAACGCGCGATCGCCGATACGGTGATCGACAGTTACGATGATTGAGTGACAGGCTCGATGGACTGGATTTGCACCACGGCGCGCTTGCCCAAGACAAATTGCCTTGGGCAGGTAATTTCCGGGGGAAGCAGGAGATTGCAGATTTCTTCGCTCGAGTGGCTCGGAATTTGAATTTTAACGAGTTTGTGCCGCGTGAAATGATTGAGCAAGGTGACACGGTAGTGGTTATCGGCACTTCATCCGTTCAGGCAAAGAGAACAGGCAAAACAATAAAGGAGGACTGGGTCCACATTTTCAAATACAATCAAGGAAGGATGGTGTTCTTTCAGGAATATACCGACACAGCGGCGGTCGTTGTTGGAATGTGCTGACGCGGCGCGCCCATCTTTCATTTTGACTCTCTTTTGTTGGCACAAATGCGAAGTGCCGACCGCATCGACTACGTCCGGGTTTGAAGGCAAAGCGGAAAATATCTCTCGCGATGAGTATTTCGCAGTTTGACCAACTCGGACGTTGATCGTCATTCTCCGAAACCTGATGGCGCTTCGGCGAGCGTCAAGCATCGGCGACAATTCCGAGAGTTACAGCGATGGCGTCCCGGTGGTCGACTGAAATCGAGGGCGGTCCGATCGACTGAGAAGCAGCCAAGCGCCAATGGCGAGCGTCGGGTCGAGAAGCGCAAACGCCAAAAGAAAATGAGGAAAAACTCCCGCGATGGCTACAGGTACGAGCACCAATGGAACGAGCACCACTCTGTCCAATACGCTAGCGGCGACGATCCGTCTGCCGCCGGAAAGGCCACCAAATAGATAGAGCCAGCCAATGACCATGACGGTCATGCCCAATACGCGGATGAGTGCTGCCTCGTTTCCAACGAACGATGCATCCCTGAAGATGGTCTGCACTATTCCGGGCCAAATAAGTACCAGGGTTCCCGCCCCCAAATAAATTAGGCCGTTCATTGCCGTGTATTTGGATGTGATCGCCTGATCGAACGGTCGCTCAAGAAGTTCCTTGATGAGTGACATTATGTAACTCCCTCGTGAAGTTGCTGGTCTAGTTCAAGCCTCGCATTTCGGGCGCGCTTGGCCAGCGGGCTCCTTGCAGCCTCGCTGCGGTCGGGCCGCGCCCAGCGCAACCATGATGATCTCAGAGTCTTCAGCTTATTTGTGCCTCCATGTTTGCTTGAAGGCGGGTTTTCCAGCACGCTACCGGGCAACGACGAACTACGAATTCGGGACGCTATGTCAGCTTTTTTGCGGGGGCTATGCGATTTGGGAAAAAAGGTGATCTCATCGGAACGGTTCGCAAAATTAGAAAAAAGACAGTTCGCTGCTCGACCTCTGTCAAAGCAGACCAGTTCCAGAGTCGGGCATGGAACGGTCAGGCGGCGCAGTCACGGCATGTCTGCTGTCCGGGCCAAAGCGGATGTCGTGCGAAGCCAACCAAAGCGAGCGATTGACCCTTCACGGACATCGAGAGCACCTCAGCCTTCGGTTTCGTCCTTCGGGGACTCCCGCGATGTGCATGCCTTCACAGATGCGCTCGCGCTGCGAAAGATAGGTCGGATTGTCGGTCGCCACACCGGCGCGATACCGACGGACCGTGTAAGCTGGATCGAGCACAAGTCCTGTTTGGGCCATCGACTGGGCGTCATCAGCCGCGCCGGTCAGCGCAAGAGCAGCGGCCAAAAAGAAATGCGCCGGCGCGATATTCCGATTCGGTTCAATGGCGTGACGCAATCGCTCTATGGCGTCCTTGGTGACAATAAAGCCCGGTCACCAGGGAGAGCGCGGAGTAAACCGTTAAAGCCATTGCGCGGGGAATGCCGGATGATTTCGGCATGACCGTGGTGACTAACGCGTGTGCTTTCTACCACTGCGCACGCGGCTGCGGACGCGCCGAGCGTCCGGCATTCCCTGCTCCCCTCTTGGGGGTAGCGCTGCGCCCTCTTTTTTGGGCCATGTTTCCTCCACGACCCGGACGCATCGCGCCGCGGGAACGCGGAATTGTATCCCGACCCTCAGACGCGCAGCGGCTCGGCCTTGGCCGCCCGGATGGCGGGCTCCGGCGGTCGAATAGGGTTGGAGGCTCTGCCGAAATTGGGTAGTAATTCCCCCTGATGAATTCGGGGACTTGGAATGACCTATTGCTGCGGAGTGCTGGTGCGGGACGGGCTCGTCATGATCGCGGACACCCGCACCAATGCCGGCCTCGACAACGTCTCGACCTTTCGCAAGCTTCATATCTTCTCAAAGCCCGGCGAACGCATCATGGCGATTGCGAGCGCCGGCAATCTCGCCATCAGCCAGTCGGTGCTTTCAACGTTGACCGAAGGGCTTGAAGATCCCGAAACCGGCGATATCGAAACCCTGCTCAACGCGCCGACCATGTTCCAGGCCGCGCAGCGCATCGGCCGGGCGATCCGTGCCGTCCATGCCACCGAAGGTGTCGCCCTCCAGTCGGAGGACATCAATTTCGACGTGTCGTTCCTGTTCGGCGGCCAGATCAAGGGCTCGCGGATGCGCCTGTTCATGGTCTACCCGGCCGGCAATTTCATCGAATGCACCACCGACACGCCTTACTTGCAGATCGGCGAGCACAAATACGGCAAACCGGTGCTCGACCGCGCGATGCATTACGATGTCGAATTGTATGAAGCGCTCAAGACCAGCCTGATCTCGATGGATTCGACGATGCGTTCCAATCTCGGCGTCGGGCTGCCGATCGATGTGATGGTGGCACGCACCGATGTCTGCGATGCCGATCTCAATCACCGTATCGAGGCGGGCGAGCCATATTTTCACGATCTGCGATCGCGCTGGTCGGCGGCATTGCGCGCGGCCCATCAGAATATCCCGAGGCCCCCCTACAAGACCGAAACAGAACCAAAAACCTAAAAAAGGCAGGGAGTAAATGACCGAGGCCAAAAACAGGATCGCGGTGGTGACGGGCGCAGGCAGTGGCGTCGGACGCGCGGCGTCGCTGGCGCTGATGGCGGCGGGCTTTACCGTGGTGCTCGCCGGGCGGCGCATCGAGATGCTGCAGGAGACCAGCAAACTCGGCGAAAAAATCGGCAAGAGCCTGGCTGTTTCCGCCGATATGGCCGATCCCGGTTCGATCGCCGCGCTGTTCGCCAAGGTGATGGATGTCTACGGCCGGCTCGATGTTCTGTTCAACAATGCCGGCATGGGCGCGCCGCCGGTGCCGTTCGAGGATTTGAGCCTCGCACAATGGCAGGCGGTGGTATCGACCAATCTCACCGCACCGTTTTTGTGTACGCAACACGCTTTTCGGATCATGAAGGATCAGACCCCGCGCGGCGGCCGCATCATCAACAACGGCTCGATCTCCGCGCACGCGCCGCGGCCGTTCTCCGCGCCCTATACCTCGACCAAACACGGCATCACCGGTTTGACCAGGGCGAGCAACCTCGATGGCCGCGCCTACGACATCGCGGTCGGGCAGATCGACATCGGCAACGCGGCGACCCCGATGACGGATCGCATGGTCGAAGGCGTGTTGCAGCCCGATGGCCGCAAGATTCCCGAGCCGCGCATGGACTCCAAGGCGGTAGGCGACGCCGTCGCCTATATGGCAGGCCTGCCGCTCGACGCCAACGTGCTGTTCATGACGGTCATGGCCAGCAAGATGCCGTTCGTCGGACGGGGCTGACCTGCGAGACTGGACTACTCCAGTCTCTCCACGTTGCGCAGCGTCGGGAACAACTTCATCCATAACAGCGCGATCATGATCGTGCCGACCCCGCCGAGCACGGCAGACGGCATCGCGCCGAACAACGCCGCGGTCACGCCACTTTCGAATTGGCCGAGCTGATTGGAAGCGTTGATGAACAGGAAATTCACGGCGCCGACGCGGCCGCGCATCTCGTCGGGCGTCGCAAGCTGCACCAGCGAAAGCCGGATCACCACGCTGATGGTGTCGGCCGCGCCCAATATCGCCAGCGCCAGCACCGACAGCCACATCCAGTGCGAGAGCGCGAACACGACCGTCGCCACACCGAAAACGATGACGGCTTCAAACATGCGCATGCCGACGCGGCGCTTGATGGTATGTCGCGCAAGATACGCCGTCATCAGCAAGGCGCCGACCGCGGGCGCGGCGCGCAGGATACCGAGCCCGAGGGGACCGGCCTTGAGGATGTCGCGCGCGTAGATCGGAAGCAGCGCCGTAGCACCCCCGAGCAGAACCGCGAACAGATCGAGCGAGATCGTGCCGAGGATCGCGGGATTGTTGCGGACGAACCTGACCCCGGCGAACAGATCGCTCGGCGTCGCGGAATTCCTGATGGCCGCTGGTTGCGTCAGGCGAATGCTGCCGGTCAGGATCGCCCCCACCAACCAGAACAGGGTCATCATGCCGTAGGGCATGCTGGGCATGAACGCATAAGCGAGACCGCCAAGTGCGGGCCCGGTGATGCTGGCCAGTTGCCCAGCGCCGCTCATGATCGCGGTCGCGCGCTGCAACGAACCCTGTGGGGTGATCAGCGGCAAGAGCGCGGCCGATGTCGGGCTCTCGAACGCGCCGGCCGTTCCCAATACGAAAGCCGCAATAAAAATGTGCGTTACCGAAAGCGAGCCCGAATATGCGCCCCAGGCAAGCAGCAAGGCTGTCAGCGCTTCGGCCAGCTGGCAAAGCTGCACGATGCGCTTGCGCTCATAACGATCGGCAACGCTGCCGGCGACGAACAGAAATAATGCGGTCGGAACAAATTGCACCAGGCCGACCAGGCCAAGATCGAAGGCGCTGCCGGTCAGGTCATAGACCTGCCAGCCAATCGCGACCGCCCCGATCTGGCTGGAGAAGCGCGACAGGCTGCGCGACAGAATAAACAGCAGAAAGGATTTATCCTTGAGCAGAGCGCCGGCGCCCGCCGGCATCGTAGAAGACATCAACCGGATCCTGCTTTCGGAGCGTGAACCAAGCTTTGCTCCCCGTAATTGTTACGGCCGTGACCGACCCTCGGGCGGTTGTCAATGGCCGCGTCAACAGAGGTGCCCGGCATTGCGCTATGAAGTCCGCCGCTGCCATAATCGCGCAAAGCGGGGACTTCGGAATCATGCTGCAGCTGCAATCGGCGTTCGGCGTCATCGCTTTATTGGCGATGGCGTGGGTGTTCGGCGAGAACCGCCGCGAGGTTTCGCTGCGGCAAGCCGCGATCGGCCTCGGCGTGACTTTTCTCACTGCCCTGGCCCTCATCAAACTACCGTTCGTCGCGCATGCGTTTGGCACCATCAATGACGCCGTCGGCGCGATCTCCGCGGCTTCACGCGCCGGCACCTCCTTCGTGTTCGGCTATCTCGGCGGCGGTACGCTGCCCTTCGACCTTAAAGCGCCGGGTGCGGATTTCATCCTGGCGTTTCAGGCATTGCCGGTCGTTCTTTTGATGAGTGTGCTGACCACGCTGCTGTTCTACTGGCGGATCCTGCCGCCGGTAGTGCGCGGCATGGCGTGGCTGCTGGAGCGGACGCTCGGCGTCGGCGGCGCGGTGGGACTTTCCACCGCCGCCAATATCTTTCTCGGCATGGTGGAAGCACCGCTGTTCATCCGGCCCTACCTCGCGCAGTTGTCGCGCAGTGAGTTATTCCTGGTGATGACCGGCGGCATGGCGGGCATCGCAGGCACCGTGCTGGTACTTTACGCCACCTTGCTCGCACCTTTGATCCCCGATGCCGCGGCGCATTTCGTGATCGCCTCGGTGCTCGGCGCGCCGGCTGCGATCCTGATTAGCCTGATCATGGTGCCGGAGACCGATGCACGCCGCACCGGCGGCGCGCTCGGAGATCCGGACCTGCACGCCTCCTCCACCATGGACGCCATCGTCAAGGGCACCGCGGCCGGACTCGAATTACTGCTCAACATTGTCGCGATGCTGATCGTGCTGGTCGCGCTGGTACATCTCGCCAACGCCATCCTCGGACTGTTGCCTGAAGTCGGCGGCGCTTCGATCTCGTTGCAGCGAGTGCTCGGATACGCCATGGCGCCGGTGTGCTGGCTGATGGGCCTGCCATGGCCTCAGGCGATCACGGCGGGGAGCTTGATGGGCGTCAAGACCATACTCAACGAGCTGATCGCCTATGTCGATCTGTCGAAGCTCGGTCCGGACGCGCTCGATCCGCGCTCACGGCTGATCATGCTTTATGCGATGTGCGGATTTGCCAATTTCGGCAGCCTCGGCATCATGATCGGCGGCCTCGGCACCATGGCGCCGGAGCGCCGCGATGAGATCAATTCGCTCGGATTGAAATCGATCGTCTCCGGCACGCTCACGACCTGCCTGATGGGCGCGATCGTCGGTGTGTTGAGCTGAGGTTTCTAGCGTCAGTTCGGGACACGTCCTCACGTGCAATCTCGAGATTCCGGGTTCGCGCTACCCGCGCCTCGAAATAACGGGATAAAAATTCGGAAATTGCTCTATGTTGCGAGTTCGACGGTCCGAAACTCCGCGGGCAGGATGACTTCCAGCAACTCGCAATTGTCGGCGTAATCCAGGATCAGATGCTTGATCCGCGGCGGCTGGCTCCAGCAGCTACCCTCTTTCATCAAGGTCTCGCCCTGCCCTTCCATGTAGGTTTTGACCCAGCCCTTGAGGACATAGACCAGCTGAAACTCGACGTCGTGGAAATGCAGTTTTGAAACCTCGGCCGGATTGCATGGCCCGATCAACCGGATCACATGCGCTTGCGCCAGACCGTGGCTGGCTTCGGCAATGCCAAGGTCGCGATAATGCGCGTAGCTGCGCAGGCCGTTGGCGACGAAATCCTCCTCGCGATGATGGCTGATGGCGATACGCTGCTTCGGCCGGCGCGGCGGTTTTGCTGTGCCGGGAGCGCGCCTGGTTGCGCGATCCTTGGCGTTGAGCGATTTTCGCGAAGCGGATTTGGCAACAGTCTTGCGGGCTGCACTCTTGCGCGGCGGCGATTTTTTCTGCGCCGCGGTTTTAGCCGCGGCCCGTGAAGCTGGCTTCTGCTTGGCCATCGACGTTCTCCCTTTCCGTTCGATGCGGAAAGGTTAGCACAATTCATGACGCGGCGGCCACGGCGCGCGAGCGCCGTTGCGCGTGACGGATTCAGTGCAGCCGGAACACGCCGTCGACGGCGCGCAGTTCGGCAGGCTTGATCAGTTTGGAGTGGGCGACTGTCACCGAGAATAACGGTCCATCCAGCGACTTCTCCCAGAAGGAGAGAAAATCCTTCAGCGCCGGAAATTTCGGGAACAGATCGTAATTTTGCCAGACGTAGGTCTGCAGCAATGAGGGATGATCCGGCATGCGATAGAGAATTTGCGCCGTTGTCAGCCCGTAACCCAACACCTGCTTCCGAAAGTCCTCGGAAACCCCAACCCGCGAGACCATGCCAACCTCCATTGCTGGAGCGCATTTTCCGAAGTGGCCGCCGACCGGGAGCCACCCGGTGGAGATGCGCTCACATGAGAGAAATGTGACGCACGATACCAACCCATCACAAGCCTAAAAGTTTAACGGACTGTTGATATTTCGTGCGCTGGCAGCGACTTACCGCATCTGCTAACAGGGCTGGCCGGCGCTGGCCGCTATCGTTAACGATGCCTCCTGATTTTGGCAGGCGTCATATTTGAGTGCCAGTTTTTCTGCTAGAAGCCCTTGTCCCCCTGACAAGTCTGGACTATCTCCTGTTCAGCCGTGCTGGCACTCGCTGGCACGGACTGCCAACAATCCAAACTCGATAACATCTTCAAAAGCTTAGGAGGACTGCATGAAATTCCGTCCGCTTCACGACCGCGTTGTGGTCAAGCGCATCGACGCCGAGGAGAAGACAGCTGGCGGCATCATCATTCCGGATAGTGCCAAGGAAAAGCCCTCGCAGGGCGAAATCACTGCGGTGGGTCCGGGCGGCCGCGATGAAGCTGGCAAGCTGATTCCAATCGATCTCAAGGTTGGCGACCGCGTGTTGTTCGGCAAATGGTCGGGCACCGAGGTCAAGCTCGATGGCCAGGAACTGCTGATCATGAAGGAAAGCGACATCATGGGCGTTCTTACCGATCTGCCCGCCGCCAAGAAGAAGGCTGCGTAAGCCGTTTCCTCATCCTGAGGAGCCGGCGCAGCCGGCGTCTCGAAGGATGAGGCCAAGCTCGCATCATCTCATCCTTCGAGATGCCCGCCGCAGGCAGGCTCCTCAGGATGAGGACCCCATTTTAAACGGAGAAATCTATGTCAGCTAAAGAAGTCAAATTCGGCGTCGATGCTCGCGACAGGATGCTGCGCGGCGTCGAGATCCTCAACAACGCTGTGAAGGTTACGCTTGGCCCCAAGGGCCGCAACGTGGTGCTCGACAAGTCGTTCGGCGCACCCCGCATCACCAAGGACGGCGTTACCGTCGCCAAGGAAATCGAGCTTGAGGACAAGTTCGAGAACATGGGCGCCCAGATGGTACGCGAAGTGGCCTCGAAGTCGGCGGACGCTGCCGGCGACGGCACCACCACCGCGACCGTGCTGGCCGCAGCGATCGTGAAGGAAGGCGCCAAGTCGGTTGCTGCCGGCATGAACCCGATGGATCTGAAGCGCGGTATCGATCTGGCTGTGGAAGCCGTGGTCGCCGACCTCGTCAAGAACTCCAAGAAGGTTACCTCGAACGAGGAAATCGCCCAGGTCGGCACCATCTCGGCCAACGGCGACGCAGAAATCGGCAAGTTCCTCGCCGATGCCATGAAGAAGGTCGGCAATGAAGGCGTGATCACGGTTGAAGAAGCCAAGTCGCTCGAAACCGAACTCGACGTCGTCGAAGGCATGCAGTTCGACCGCGGCTACATCTCGCCCTACTTCGTCACCAACGCCGACAAGATGCGCGTTGAAATGGATGATGCCTACATCCTGATCAACGAAAAGAAGCTCTCCAGCCTGAACGAACTGCTTCCGCTGCTGGAAGCCGTCGTGCAGACCGGCAAGCCGCTCGTCATCGTCGCGGAAGACGTCGAAGGCGAAGCGCTCGCCACCCTCGTCGTCAACCGTCTGCGTGGTGGCCTCAAGGTCGCAGCCGTCAAGGCTCCGGGCTTCGGCGATCGTCGCAAGGCCATGCTGCAGGACATCGCGGTGTTGACCGGCGGCCAGGCGATCTCGGAAGATCTCGGCATCAAGCTCGAGAACGTCACGCTCGCCATGCTCGGTCGCGCCAAGAAGGTGATGATCGACAAGGAAAACACCACCATCGTCAACGGCGCCGGCAAGAAGGCCGACATCGAAGCCCGCGTGGCGCAGATCAAGGCGCAGATCGAGGAAACCACCTCGGACTACGACCGTGAGAAGCTGCAGGAGCGTCTGGCCAAGCTCGCAGGCGGCGTCGCGGTGATCCGCGTCGGCGGCGCGACCGAGGTCGAGGTGAAGGAGCGCAAGGATCGCGTGGACGACGCGATGCATGCGACCCGTGCGGCGGTTGAAGAAGGCATCGTACCGGGCGGCGGCGTCGCTCTGTTGCGCGCCTCCGAGCAGCTCAAGCGCATCAAGACTGCCAATGACGACCAGAAGACCGGCGTCGAGATCGTGCGCAAGGCGCTTTCCGCGCCGGCCCGCCAGATCGCGATCAACGCGGGCGAAGACGGTTCCGTCATCGTCGGCAAGATCCTCGAGAAGGACCAGTATTCCTACGGCTTCAACTCGCAGACCGGCGAATATGTCAACCTGATCTCGAAGGGCATCATCGACCCGACCAAGGTGGTTCGTGCGGCGATCCAGAACGCAGCTTCGGTTGCGGCGCTGCTGATCACCACCGAAGCCATGGTGGCCGAACTGCCGAAGAAGAACACCGGCGGCGGCGGCATGCCCCCGGGCGGTGGCGGCATGGGCGGCATGGATTTCTGATCCTTCCCGTTCAAGCGGTCTCAACAATGCAAAACCCCGGCAGCGATGCCGGGGTTTTTTTGATTGCCTCAGAGAATCTGCGGCCGCGATTTTATTCGTACCGCTCAGTCTACTCTCGCCACCACGGCCAGCCGCCTGATGCCCTGATTGCGATACGCATTCAGGAACGCGTTGTAATCGCGAAACGATACGCAACCGTTGGAATCGCCTCTCGGACCGAGCATGAAGGTATGCGCGAGCAGACCGGCGCGTCCGTAAATGGCCTCTTCGCCGCCGATGGGGTTCAGCCGCAATGCCGGCACGCCGTGAAACAGCGCCTCGCGCGGCTTTAATTCGTAAAGATGCGGCGGCGTTACGCCTCGCATTCGTATGTTCGCCGAACGCGGGTCGTCGAGGCTGGAGCCGAGGCCCGAATGCGCTTCCAGCCTGCTGCCGTCCGGCAGGTAAACCATATGCGCGGAGATGTCGTAGACGGCGGTCGATTGATCGTAGCGCGGCTGGGTGCCTTCCAGTGCGAGATTTTGGTTCGGTCCCAGCGACGATGTGCTGCTGACGTCGGCGGAGGCGTATGCCAGCAGCGAACTCTTGGGCTGCGGCTTGCCCCACAGCTTCTGCACAATCGAGGGCCTGTCCGCGGAGGCGATCGACATCACGGCGGCCTTGGCGCGTTGCGCCATGTCGCGGATCGCTGAACCCGAACTTTTCGCCGACGGCGCCTCGGCCGGCCGCGACGTCGGCGCGACCGCAGCAACCTGCACTGGCGCTACTGGCGACGGAATTGGTTTGGGCTTTAGCGCTTCGGCTAACTTAGGTGCGTCGGTCCGTGGCTTCGGTGCTTCCGCGAGCTTTGGCGCGTCCGTCTGCGGCTTGGGCGCTTCGGCCAGCTTCGGCGTATCGATCTGCGGCGTTGGCTCGACGCCTTGCGGCGCTGCCGCTGCAAACCGGTCGTCAAACGAAAGCGTTGGTCCCAGCGAAATGCTTGCGGGCGCGGAAATCACCGGCGCCGGTTCGGGGAGAGCAGCCACAATATCATCGGCGGGCGGTGACACGCGCCGAATGGGCAATGCCGACGATCGCTTGATCACCGGCGCATCGAAATTCGCGCTACTTAAGGTCGGATAAACGCTGGCTGCGAAAATATTGGAATACACGGTCCAGGCACAACCCAGCACCAGGCAAGCGATGGCCGCGCTGCCGAAGAAATGCCGAGAGGCGGCCTTGCGGGCTGAAGGTCTGTGATCGTATGCCGCGAAATCGTAACACGCACTCGTACTGTAACTCATTCACCTTGCATCCAGAACGGTTCCACCTTGTTCCCCTTCCAGGCAGCGTTCGAACCTCCGAACGCAAACCTGCGTAAGATGAGCCGCGGATTTCGAAAGTTCCGACAAAGCATCTTGCAGAGGCGCGGAGCGTCATTAAGGCGACTTTTAGTTAAATGCGGATTAAGTGCGGGCAGTTGTTGGGCGCGGTTAACCAAGTCCTGCCGCGTGTCCCAAATCGGGAAACGCAGAAGTCGGTGGGCGGCCTTAAGCCTCAACAACTTAGCTTCAGATACCAATACTTGCCGAGCCCTCCGGGATCGGCCGAGCGTTCATTTCGCCGCCCCAGAAATGCCCGATTGTATCGCGGCCCCGCTCTGCTCCAGCTCCGGCGGCGGGGAACGATCGAGGACATCACCCTTGGCGCCTTCCAGCAGATCGAGCGCGTAGGTTTCGATCGTGAGCGGTCCGCGCTTGCGCGGCAGCTCTGCGACCTGCTCGACGTGTGCGAACATTTCCTTCAAAGGAGGTTGCCTGCCGGGCCGTACCTCATCGACATATAACAGTTTGCCGGCCAGTAGCGCCGGATCCGGCTCGGGCATGTTGACCCAGCGGATTCGCTGGATTTGCTGTACGACGCAGGTGCCTTTCGGCAGATAGAAAGCAAGCCAGCCGGTGGTGCCGTAATCCTGCGCCAGTCACGCAGGTCGCGCCGACGCGCATCCGAACGGCCTCGATCCCGGCGGCGAGTTCGCGCCAGCCCACCCCGACGCTGCGCACAGTGGCGTCGCGGCGATAGCCCGACAGCACGCCGGTATTGGCCTGCACGATCAGAAGCGCAAACATCACGATACCGACCGGCGCCGCCCAGCGCGCGCAAAAATCAACCACGCGCTGCGCGTGCTTGTCCCAACGCGTGAGATGGGCGGCAACGGCAGCCGCGATCGCGAAGGCTGGATAGATCGGAGCGAACCAGTTCGCCTCGACGCGGGCGTGCAGCGAATGCCAGACGAAATAAAGGGTGATAGTCCAGAACGTCGTGTTGATCAGCACCCGCGCGGCCAGCGCGCCGGCATTGCGCCGGAGCAGCGCATAGAGTCCCATCGCGCCGAGAATCCAAACCAGCGGGGTAGCGAATGCAATTTGGGTCGGCACCAATTCGCCGATGAACACCAGCTTGAAATCCTCGATCCGCGCGCGGCCCATCTGCTTGATGAAGGAGACCCAATGATGATCCGCGTTCCAGAGGATCACGGGTGAAAATACCGCCAGCGCAACGATGGCGCCAAGATACGGCCAGGGCGAAATCAACCAGCGCCGCAGTTTTGGAACCGCGACCAGCCACACGAGAATCGCCGGACCGAAAAACAGCGCCGTGTATTTCGACAGCAGCGCCGTGCCGATCGCGGCGCCGACCGCGAGCCACCATGCGCCGCGCCCGGTCTCCAGTACTTTAGCGAGAAAGAACAGCACAAAGCTGGAGGCCACCAGCAGCGGCGCATCCGGCGTCACGATCATGGTGCCAACCGCCGCCATCAGCGTCACGTTCAGCAACAGCGTCGCGGTCGCGGCCAGCCGATGGCCGCCGAACAGGATCGCCGCGGCGCGATAGACCGCCCAGCTCATCGGCAGCGCCAGCAGGATCGACACCAGCCGGACGCCGAGTTCGGTGTCGCCGGCAATCATAGTGCCCAGCCGGATCACCAGCGCGACGCCCGGCGGATGATCGTAGTAGCCGCCAGCGAGATGTTTCGACCACATCCAGTAATAGGCTTCGTCGAAGGTCAGCGGGGTGAAGGCGGCAGCCGCCAGCCGCAGCGCCACCAGCGCCAGTATCGTCAGAACCGTGTTGCGGCCGAGTGGCGTCTCGTACGGGCTCATCGCAGCTTCATCGCCTGCGCCAGACGAACAGTCCGGACATCGCGTAGTTCCATACCACGCCCATCAGCGCGCCGGCCGCACCGGCCAGCCACCAGATCGGTGTCTGATCATAGACCGAGAACGCCACGCCGACATTGGCGGCGAGCCCGACACCGCATACCAAATAAAATAATAGCAAGCCCCTCAGGATGGCAAAACCCTTCAGCCGCTGGTCTCGGTAAGTGAGGAAATTGTTCAGGATAAAATTGCTGGTCATGGCCAGCAGCGCGCCGCAGGCTTGTGCTTCCGGAAACGGCACATCAAATGCTTCGAGCGCGACGAACAGTGCCGCGAAATGCACGAACAGGCCGATCGATCCGACCATCGCGAACAGCAGGAAGCGCAGCGAGACCACGTCGTGGGTCAGCTTGGCCAGCACCAGGCCCAGGAAATCCAGCGCCACCATCGAATCCAGTTTGCTCTCGCCATGCAGCCGCGAGCCAAA
The DNA here is from genome assembly GCA_963725555.1 of uncultured Pseudomonadota bacterium. GTDB lineage: Bacteria > Pseudomonadota > Alphaproteobacteria > Rhizobiales > Xanthobacteraceae > Bradyrhizobium. The sequence goes on from CAVRYV010000017.1 coordinate 84,703, forward strand.
GCTGTAGGGAATTTCGACGATCCGCAGCTTGCCGCGCGCGGTGGCGACGATATCGAGCAGGATCTTGAAGCCCTGGGTCGAGAGCTGCGGCGCCAGCTGCTCGAAGCGATCGCGGCGAATCATGAAGAAGCCGCTCATGGGATCGGCGATCTCGACCCGTAGCACCCGCTTGGCAACCTCGGTCGCGAGCGCGCTGGCGCCGGCGCGCTGCTTATTGAAGCTATCGGCACTGCCGCCTTCGACATAGCGGCTACCGACCACAAGGTCGGCCGCGCCGCCTTGCAGTAGCGCAAGCATCTTCGGCAATTGCGTCTCGTCATGCTGCAGGTCGGCATCGATGACCGCGGCGCACGCCGCGCTCGATGCCAGAATGCCTTCGATGCAGGCGCCGGACAGGCCGCGCCGTCCGATCCGTCGGATACAGCGAACCCGGCGATCCTGCCGCGCCAGGTCTCGAACCACGTCCCAGGTGCCGTCGGGCGAATTGTCATCGACGAAGATGACCTCCCACGCCACCGCGGCAAGCGCGGTTTCCAGCCGCCGAAACAGCGTGACGACGTTATCGCGCTCGTTGAAGGTAGGCACCACGACCGAAAGCTGCGGCAAATCCACGGGCAGCGGCGGGTTTTCAGGACCCGGACTGATGGCGTCATTCATACCGCCAGCGTATATCCGCAGCCCCCAGCGATGCCAAGGCGCCGTTCCGGAAAGCCGGTGGGCAAGACGTCACGGGGGGAAGGCAAATGGACCAAAAGGACCCTTAAAATGCCAACGACCACGAACAACAGGCGCGCGTACATCCGGCGCAGCCGAGCTATTCAGTGGTCGTCCCAGCGCCGGAGCTATGAAGCATCGACGTCGCCGTTACGAGCAAGATAGGGACGATCGGAGCGTTTCGCAAGTGGCAGCGTTGCGGCCGGCTCCGAATGCCAGCCTATTGAGGCACTTCTCTCACCACTGGCCCCCTGGGAGCCGGCGGCGCAACCGTCTGCGCCTTCGGCGCTTCAACCTTTTGCGGTACAGGCTTTCCGTTTTGACCCATCGGCCCGTAGAGGAACGCCATCACCAGCGCCGCAGCTCCGATAATGGCGCCTAACACCCGCGCGACCGATTCGGAGTTCATCTCGATATTCCCTTGGTTACGTTGGAATCCCAAATCATTGTGCCGGTCCCTATGCCGGCGGGAAAGCTATTTCGGCGCTGCCTGGTGCTTAATGAACGCGTTGACGATATCCGCTTGAGCCAATGCGATGGCGTTGTTGGCCGTCGTCAGATGATCTCCCACGTCGACCGCCGGAAACTGCATCGACAGATAGTCGATCAGCGACACTCGAAAATTCTGTCGCTCCGAGGGACACACGCTGGCGATATGAACCGTGAAATCCGGTCCTGTCATGCCCTTGTTGCTGTCTTGCGTGTATTCCTTGGCGAGGCAATTCCAGTACGAGTCGCGTCCCGTCAACGCCGTCCGGTGCGCCTCTTCGATGTCGTCGGCCATCGCGGCTGAGGCCGTCATCGCTAAAATCGCCGCAATAACCATTCGCATCTTGTTCTCCTTTTTGCCAAACCTAGCCTGAACGCAGGACGGTATACAGCGGCGTTTTCGCCAATTTCATCTAGGCAGATGGTGATACCGATCAACAAAATTTAACTTGCCCGGTTTCCAAAATGAGGAACCGGTTCCGCTTGGGTCGACCTTACTAACATTTCATGCGCGCTCCTGGTTGGTTATGCCCGCCCACCGCCTACCTCTGGGGCGGAGGAAGTCATGAAACAGTCCGATCATTTCCGCGCGAACGCTGAGAATTGCCAGCAGCTGGCGGAGCGCGCGCCCGATCACCCCAGCTATCTACGCTACAAGCGCATGGCCGACGCCTGGCGCTCGCTGGCCGACGAACAAGATTGGCTCGACGGCGAGACGTCGCCGGCAGCGATCGCGCTGGTTTGACGCGGGGCTGGCTCCGGCAGTGCCCCTCGTTCGCTAGAAATGCCGGGAGCTGAGAAGGGTGGGACGCGGTTCGTGTCGCACAGACCGTCATACTCCGCGCAAGCACCCCCGACGCCGTCACTCATCTTGCGCTTCGGCGTCTAAAGCTCGCCGTGCGCCATCCAGGTTGCGAAGAATGGGGCCAGAAGCAACAGGGTCATTTCCACGCGCAGGATGATCTGGATCTTCCGGAATTGATCGGGGGCCAGTTGCTGCCCCCGGCCGGCACCTGTGTCAGAGCGCCAGCGCAGATAGATCAGCGTCGGATAGATCGAGAGCAAGGCGGCGACGATGAAAATTCCGAACAGAATATGAAAGGCGATATGGTGATTGTAATAGGCCGGCCCCTTTTCCAGGAACATGCGCAGGATGCCGGTGATCAGCACGATCGCGGCTGAAGCACCGTAGATGATATCGAGCCGCTGGATGGTTCGGGCTTGAGCCGCGGTCAGTTCCTGCTTCAACAACAGATGTTCGCCGAGAAGACTGGCGATCAGCAGCATGATCGCGACGTAATGTATCCATGCGACGATGATGGGCCAGGCCATGAAGAGTCCTCCTGGATGCGCTCCGCTCCGCCCTCACAACAGGATGACGCAGAGCAGCCGACGCTACTGCCCTAGCCAAAATTGCCGGATTTAGCAAAATTATACCGGCGCGGAGCACGTCACGGGATTGATCCAGAAGGTCAGTCTGGGATTCAGCTAACTGGTCAATCCCGGATGATTTGATTAGGCTCGCGCCCGTAACGCATCATGCTTTCGCGATCGGACCTGCCCGTGAGCAAGACCCCCAAGAACAACTTCAACCGCAAAGACAAATTCGGCGACCGGAAAGGTCTATATCGGCGTCGGCGGCTGGACCTTCGCGCCGTGGCGCGGGGTGTTTTATCCGGAGAAGCTGACGCAGGCCAAGGAGCTGGAATACGCGGCTTCCAAGCTGACCTCGATCGAGATCAACGGCACCTATTACGGCTCACAGAAGCCGGAGAGTTTTCGCAAATGGGCGCGCGAGGTGCCCGACGGTTTCGTGTTCTCGCTGAAGGGGCCGCGCTTTGCCACCAATCGCCGGGTGCTGGCGGAAGCCGGCAACTCCGTCAAGCGGTTCTACGATTCCGGTGTGCTGGAACTCGGCGACCGGCTCGGCCCGGTGCTGTGGCAATTCGCGCCGACCAAGAAATTCGATGAAGCCGATTTCGGCAAATTTCTCGAGCTGCTGCCGCGGAAGCTGGAGGGCCGCGCCCTGCGCCACGTGGTCGAGGTGCGCAACCCCAGTTTTGGCGCGCCCGATTTCATCGCGCTGTTGCGCAAATTCGAAACGCCGGTGGTGTTCGCCGAACACGGCACCTACCCTGCGATCGCCGACGTCACCGGCGATTTCGTTTACGCGCGGCTGCAAAAGGGCGATGACGAGATCAAGACCTGCTATCCGCCGAAGCAACTCGATGCCTGGGCCAAACGACTTCAGCTATGGGCCGCCGGCGGCGAGCCCGACGATCTGCCGCGGGTCGATCCGGCCAAGCCGCAAAAAGCCCCGCGCGATGTCTTCGCCTATGTAATTCACGAAGGCAAAGTCCGCGCGCCGGCCGGCGCCATGGAATTGATCGCACGCGTCAAATAGTCAGGGACGTCCCATGGCCAAGGCCAAAAAGCTCTTCACCATCGGCTATGAACAAACGCCGGCGAAATCCGTGCTCGATGAACTCGAGCACGCCGGCGTGAAGCTGCTGGTGGACGTCCGCGCCGTCGCCTCCTCACGCCGCCCGGGATTTTCCAAGAACCAGCTCGCGGCCGGACTCGACGAGCGCGGTATTTCATATCTCCATTTGCGCGGACTGGGCACGCCGAAAGACGGCCGCGAGGCGGCGCGCAGCGGCAAATTCGACGTGCTGCAGAAAATCTACGCCAAGCATCTGAAGACGCCGCAGGCCAAAGAGGAACTCGACGAATTATCCGCGCTGGTCAAACAATCCGGACCGGTCTGCATTCTCTGTTACGAGCGCGACCACCAGCATTGCCATCGGCAGTGGATCGCCGAGATCATCGAAGATCGCGACGGCGTCAAGATCGAGAATTTGGCCGCGCCGCAGCTATGAAGCGGGCGTAGCCCGGATGAGCGGAGCGATATCCGGGATCGGTGTCGTTGCAGTCCCGGATATCGCTCCGCTCATCCGGGCTACAGGGCTCGCTGACATAGCGTCGCCGCATATGCTCACCACGGTCACCCCAACTGCCACACCGTCATCGGCCGGTCATAGCCTCTGACCGCGACCTCACCGAGCGACACTGCGTCGCTGCCATCTTCACCCAGCGCCTCGCGAACGGCGGCCGAAATCAACAGTTGTGAGTTAAAATCCTTGTTCAGCGCCTCCAGCCGCGAGGCAAAATTCACGGTGTCTCCGATCACGGTATATTCCTTGCGCCTGGGCGAGCCGATATTGCCCGCGACCACTTCGCCGAAATGGATGCCGATGCCAATGCGCAGCGGCCAGTGAGACGCCCCGTTGATTCGCTCCATCGCCGCGAGCATTTCGCGCGCCGCGCCGACCGCGTGTTGAGCGGCGTCGGCGACCTCGAACGGCGCGCCGAACAGCGCGAGGAATCCATCGCCCAGGAACTTGTTCACAATACCGCCATGGCGATCCAGAATTTCGACCAGCACCGCGAACGCCCCGTCCAGCCGGTCGACGACCTGCTGCGGCGAGCGCGATCGGGCTTCAGCGGTAAAGCTGCGAAAATCGACGAACATCACCGCGACGTGGCGGATATCGCTGTCGGTATTGGCGCCTTCGATCAAAAGCCGCTCCGCCACCTGCGGTGAAACGTGCTGGCCGAACAGGCTGGTGACGCGATCGCGCGCGGTCGCGGCCACAATGCTGGCGGCGAATTGGCGGCGCAACTGAACCCCGACCGCGCCGGCGAGAACCCCGGATATCAGGATGATCATGCTGCGCGCGGCGTGATACCAGATGTCGGGCGGCGGATCGGACGTCGCGACCGGATGGTAAAACATCGCCATGCAAAACAACTCGGCCGCCGCTACGAAACCGGTAAAGGTCGACAGCCAGAAATCGAGCCGCAGCGTCGAGAGAATGATGAAGATGAAATAGGCAAAGGGCATCACAAAGCCCAGCGCCTCAACCGGCCCCATGTTCTTGATATGCACCGCGAGCGCGAAGGTCGGCATCGAGGTTTCGATCAACACGCCAAGATAGCGCCGCAGTACCGGCAGGTCGCGGTCGAGCCTCAGATGCCGGCTGATATTCCTGTGGACCCAGAGCTCGAACAGGATGAACGGCAGCAGGATGACATTGAGGTAGATCGGGCGGAAACGGCCCCGCCAGATGTTGTCGAGCCCCTCGGGGGCGATCAGATCGACCGCCCAGAGAACGACGAGGAGAACCAGCGCGGTCGCGATCAGCGACTTGATCCGCACCAGTTCGGTGCGCAGCACCTCCCGCGTCAAGGCATGATCGAAATCGGCCGACACCGCCAGCCGTTCCAGGCCATCCCCACGCCACCATCGCCCCAGCATCGTGCCTGCTCGTGCATCATCCGCCAAAGTGTGAGCGGTCCGGCGAAAAGATCACGCACCCCTTCATAGAGTTCCAGAGCAGGCGGGCGCAGCCGAGCGCAAGATCGGTGCGACGCTTACTTCACCTCGCCCCGCTTGCGGGGAGAGGTCGGATTGGGTCGACGATGCGAAGCATCGTCCGGCGCAATCCGGGTGAGGGGGCGCATCAGCGGGTCCGACGTACTCTAGTCTAGCCCTTGGCGTCGCAGGCCCAGGCGCGGATCACGCATTCCTTGCCGCCGAATTCGTAGCATTTGCGCGTGGCCTCATTGAGCGAACTCGAAATCCGCGACTTGACCGCATAACCATGCGCGCCGCAGGGGTTGGTCATGTCGACCGCAAACGCGGCGCAGGCGTGCTTCATGGTCAGGGTGGTGCACTCGCCCTTGCACTGCTTGCGCGCCGCGGCCATCGCGTCGGCCTCGCCGGCAAAATCATAGGCCTGGCCGTAAGCGCCGCATTTGCCGATCGCGAACGCACCGGCCGCCCATGATTCGGTGATGAAGCGTGAGGCGCCAAGTACCATGGTCAGCGCAAGAATAACCAGCGCACGGCGTTGCGCAGCGGTAGTCGAAACGATCAAAATCCCCTCCCCCGGAGGCCAAGCCGGGGCAATCTAACCGAGGGCGGTTTCAACTTGGTGAACGGCGTATTGAAAACCGGCCCGCTCGGAGCGCGATGCGCTTTGGTTGAATCGGCATCGCGCTCTATCTTTTTGTTTGAGCATGATCTCCGCGCAAACGCTTCGCGTTTGTCGCGAGGGATCATGCTCAACCGCGCCGCGCCTCCTCGAGGGCTTGGGGCGTATCGATGTCGAGAAAGGCGCCGTGGCCCTCGACCGGGACTTCCGCGACCGTCTCGCTATGCCGGGCGATCAAATGGCGGGCGCCGATATCGCCGTCCAGCGTCATCAATTCCCTGAAAAACCGGCGCGACCACAACACCGGATTGCCGCGTCTGCCGTCGCTGACGGGCACCGCGATCAGATTGCCGCGATCGGGCGCAAAGGCTTCGATCAAGCGGTCGATCAAATGCGCATCGATCAGCGGCATATCGCCAAGACACACCACCGCGCCGTCGGCGCTATCCGGCACCGCGGCAATGCCTGTTTTGACCGATGTGGCCAGTCCGGCGGCGAAATCCGGATTGTGCACGAATTTCACCTTGAGCCCGCGCAACGACTTTTCGACCTCGGCGGCCTGGTGCCCGGTGACCACGATCACCCCCTTCGCGTTTGAGGCCAGCGCCTGCTCGGTGACGATCCGGACCAGCGTCCTGCCGCCAAGTTCGGCCAAGAGCTTGTTGGGACCGCCCATCCGGGTCGAGCGTCCGGCGGCCAGAACGATCGCGGCCACATGGCGGTTACCGTCGGTGTCGGGTTTGGTGCGCGGCTGGGGCCGCGTCACGATTTCCATCAACAGCCCGCCGACACCCATGCTGGTGAGTTCGGCGCGCGTCACCTTGAGACCTGCCAACAAACGCATCAGCACCCAGTCAAACCCGTTCTCTACCGGGGAACGTGCGCAGCCGGGCGCGCCCAGGATCGGCACGCCGCCGGCATCCCCGATCAGGAGCAGGTTTCCGGGATCGACCGGCATGCCGAAATGTTCGATGGCGCCGCCGATACCTGCGATCGCCGCCGGAATCACGTCGCGCCGATCGGCGATCGCGGATGCGCCGAACACGATCACAAGTTCAGCGCCGAGACCGAGCAGTTCCTTGATCGCGGCCGCCAGCACCGTCTCGTCATGGGGTACGCGGCGCTCGGCGAGAATGGTGGCGCCGGCCGGAGCCAGCCTCTCCGCCGTCACGCGCAAGGTCTTCTCGACCACCTTCGGCGCCAGCCCCGGCAGCAATGTCGAGACGATCCCGACGCGCTTGATGGTATAGGGCGCGATCCGCAACGCGCCGCCACGCGCCGCTGCCACCGCGGCGTCGCACAGTCGCGCCTCAACCCCGAACGGAATGAGCTTGACGGTGGCGATCATCTCGCCTTCGACCACCGGCTTGTAGGCGGCAAGCGTCGCGAATGTGATGGCTTCATCGACGCTGTTGATGCGGTCGACCTCGGCGCGCTCCACCACCAGCACGCCGGCCTTGGCGGCGAACAGATTGGCACGGCCGGTAAAGGCACGTTCGACATTGACGCCGTCGCCGGCGACGGCCTGCGCGATACTGGCCGCCGCGACATCTTCAGAGACGTCACCCTCTTCGAGCCGGACCACGACGATTTCCTTGACGCCGGCCTGGCACAGTGCCTCGACCTCGGCGGGACCAATCGTGGTTCCCTTCTTCAGCACCAAAGATCCCTGCCGCAGGGTATGAACGGTGACGCCACCGATCGCGTCCGCCGGGCTGGCGGGGCCGAATTTCATGCCGCTGTCTCTTTCGGCAACCGCAGCTGCGCGGTGATCTCGGCCATGATGGCGACCGCGATTTCGGACGGCGACACCGCGCCGATCGGCAGGCCAATCGGCGCATGAATACGCGCGATATCGGCATCGCTGGCGCCTTGCGCCTTGAGGCGTTCGCCACGCCTGGCGTGGGTCTTTCGCGAGCCCAGCGCGCCGATGTAGAAGCAGTCGCGCGCGAAGGCGTGCAGCAAAGCCGGATCGTCGATCTTGGGATCATGGGTCACCGCGACGAAGGCGGTGTAATGATCGACATTGAGCGGCGGCAGCGCCACGTCCGGCCATTCCGCGATCAGCGACACATCTGGAAATCGCTCGGGGCTTGCAAAGGCGGTGCGCGGGTCCACCACCGTCACGTCGTAATCCAGCGAGCGCGCCAGCGGCGCCAGCGCCTGGCTGATGTGTACCGCACCAATAATGACCAGGCGGGCGGTCGGCGCATAGACGTTGAGAAAGAGCTTCTTGCCGCCGGCCTCAACCGTGCCGCTCTTGCCCATGCGCAATTGCCTGGCAAGATCGGCACGCAACGGATCAGCGGCGATGTCAGCGGCCTTGACCAGCCGCTGCTCGCCATTGGCGGTATCGGTGACGACGATCACCGGCCGCCGGGCGGCGCGTTCGGCATTGATCTCCGCAAGCGTCTCAAGCTTCACGATTGGCCGACTTTCTCGACGAACACCCGGATGGTGCCGCCGCAGGACAGCCCGACATTCCACGCGGTCTCGTCGGCGACGCCGAATTCGAGCATTTTCGGCTGGCCGCTGGCAATCACATCGAGCGCCTCGGTGACCACCGCACCCTCAACACAACCTCCGGACACCGACCCCAGAAACGTACCGTCGTCGTTGATCACGAGGCTTGAGCCGGCGGGCCGCGGCGCGGAGCCCCAGGTTTCAACCACCGTGGCCAGCGCCACGCCGTGACCGGCCTTCTGCCAATCCTCAGCCGCTTTCAAGATGTCTTCGTCGCGATTGAGCATGGGGGCCTCATTCAAGCTGCGGAACGGATCAGATGGCGGTGATGCGGCGGCGTGGGCGACGAGAGTGCCGATATCAGCCCCTCGATAGAACTCAAATTATGCACCGGGCGGAATTCGTCAACGTGCGGCAGCATCATTTTGATGCCTTGCGCCTTGGCCTCGAAGCCGCCGTAGCGCAGCAACGGATTGAGCCAGATCAGCCGGCGGCAGGACCTGTGCAACCGATCCATCTCGAACGCCAGCCTGGCGTCCGCCTCACGCTCCAGCCCATCGGAGATCAGGAGCACGATCGCGCCCTGCCCGAGCACACGCCGGCCCCAAAGCTTGTTGAAGCTGTGCAACGAGGTGGCTATCCGGGTGCCGCCGGCCCAGTCCTCCACCGTCAGCGAACAGCTCGCCAATGCCTCGTCGGGATCCCGCGCCCGCAGCGCACGCGTCACATTGGTCAGGCGCGTTCCGAACAGGAACACCGAAACGCGCTTGCGCGCGTCGGTGATGGCATGCAGGAAATGCAGGAACAGCCGGGTATATTCACTCATCGAGCCCGATATATCGAGCAGCGCCACGATCGGCGCCGGCTTGTCGATACGCCCCAGGCGATGGATATCGATGATATCGCCGCCGGTGCGCAGACTGCCGCGCAGGGTGCGGCGCATATCGAGCCGCAAGCCCCGCAAGTCCGGCCGATATCGACGGGTGCGCAATTCCGCCTGCGGCAGTTTCATCCGCGCGATGGCGCGGGTCACGGCGGCGATTTCGGCCGCGCTCATCTGCGCGAAATCCTTCTTCTGCAAAACCTCGGTGTCGGATACCGAGAGCCTGACTTCCCGCTCCTGCGCCTGCGGGGCTTCGCTCATCTGCGGCTGCGACATCGCCTCCTGGACCCGGCGCGCGGCTGGCGGCGGCTTTTTCCTGGCTTGATCCGGCAGCGGAACCGAATCGAGCAGATGCTTCCATTCCTCGGCGGCGCGAAAGAACAGATTGAACGCCTGGGCAAATATCAGCGCATGTTCATGGCGCTTGACGAAGATGGCCTCAAGGGTGGTGTAGACGTCGGCGCGATTGCCGATCTCGATCACACGCAACGCGTTCAGCGCGTCGATCACGGCCCCCGGCCCGACCGGCATCCCGGCGGCGCGCAGCGCGCGGGCAAAGCCGACGACGTTGTCGGCGATCAGGCCGGTGGCGGGTGGCGTGAGGATCGACGTCGTCATTTTCACCTTCTCATTCCGGAGCGCGCCAACCGAACTCGGGTTTACCCGAATTCGGCAAATATCATCGCCCAAGTCGGCTACAGCCGACTTGGGCGGCGCGAACCCGAAATCCAGAGATTATCGAGCGAGATTCCGGGTTCGCGCTCGCGCGCCCCCGGAATGACGATCAACTCGCTCGTCGCCTCTTTCAAAACTTTCTGCAGCGCGTCGCCCTGCATCCGCGCGATGTCGTCCTGGTATTTCAGCAGCGCGCCGAGTGTATCGCCCACCACCTGCGGCGTCAGCGAGCGGGCGTCGAGTTCGGTCAGCGCGGTGGCCCAGTCGATGGTCTCGGCCACCCCCGGCGATTTGTAGAAATCCTGCTCGCGCAGCGCCTGCACGAAACCGACGACCTGCTGCGACAATTTTGCGGAAATGCCGGGCACGCGCAGTTTGACAATCGCAAGCTCGCGCTCGGCGGAGGGATAGTCCACCCAATGATAGAGGCAGCGACGCTTCAGCGCGTCGTGAATTTCACGGGTTCGGTTCGAGGTAACGATCACGATCGGCGGCTGCGGCGCCTTGACGGTGCCAAGCTCAGGTATCGTCACCTGGAAGTCGCTGAGAATCTCCAGAAGATAAGCCTCGAAGGCTTCGTCGGCGCGGTCGAGCTCGTCGATCAGCAGCACCGGAGCGCCGGCGACATCCGGCTCCAGCGCCTGCAGCAACGGCCGTTTGATCAGATAGCGTTCGGCGAAAATATCGCTGGTAAGCTGTTCGCGATCGGTATCGCCGGCCGCCTCGGCCAGCCTGATCGCGATCATCTGCGCGGCGCTGTTCCACTCATAGACCGCGGAGGCGACATCGAGACCTTCATAGCATTGCAGCCGGATCAGCTTTCGGCCGAGGGCCGCCGACAACACCTTGGCGATCTCGGTCTTGCCGACGCCGGCCTCGCCTTCCAGAAACAGCGGCCGGCCCATCCGCAGCGACAGATACGTCACCGTCGCCAGCGAGCGCTCCGCGAGATAGCCGCGCGAGGTCAGCAGTTCGAGCATCGCATCGACGGACGTAGGCAGCGCCGATGCACTCATGAGCAAACCAGTCTCGATGCGCCAGGATTTGGCAATGTCAGGCTTTGCCGGTCGCAGCCGCAACGGCGCGGCGCGCCAGCACGGAAATCAGATGCGCGCGATATTCGGCGCTGCCATGCAGGTCGCTGTTCAATCCGTCGGCCGGCACCGTCAGGCCATCGAGCGCCTTGGGCGAGAAGCGCTTCTTCAGGGCCTCTTCGAACGCGGCGACGCGGAACACGCCATCGGAGCCGGCGCCGGTAACGGCCACGCGCACGTCCGAGGGGCGCTTGGCGACGAACACACCTACCAGCGCATAGCGCGAGGCCTGGTTGCGGAATTTGATGTAGGCGGCTTTCTTGGGCAGCGGGAACATCACTTTTGTGATGATCTCGTCGCTCTCGAGCGCCGTTGTGAACAAGCCCTGGAAGAACTCTTCCGGCTTGAGGCGCCGCTTGTTGGTGACGATGGTCGCACCCAGCGCAAGACACGCCGCAGGATAATCAGCGGTGGGATCGTTGTTGGCGAGCGAGCCGCCGATGGTGCCCTTGTGGCGCACCGCGGGATCGCCGATCAGGCCGGCGAGTTCGGCCAGTGCCGGGATCGCCTCGCCGACAATGGCCGAGGTCGCGACATCGGCGTGCTTTGCGGTAGCGCCAATCACCAGCGAACGGCCTTTCATCTCGATGCCGTCGAGACCTCCGATGTGCGACAGGTCGACCAGATGCGGCGGGCTGGCGAGCCGCTGCTTCATAACCGGCAACAAGGTATGACCGCCGGCAATGATTTTGGCGTCTTCGTTCTTCAGCAACAGATTGGCGGCCTGCCGCACGGTCGCCGGACGATGATATCTGAATTCGTACATCAGGTATTCCCAGGCGCCGCGCGGACGCCGTTATGCGAGATCGGAGTTTGCCATCGCCTTGGCACCCGCCGCAATCGATTGGACGATGTTCTGATAACCGGTACAGCGGCACAAATTGCCTTCGAGCTCTTCGCGGATGGTATGATCGCTGAGGTCGTGGCCCTTGCGGCGGACGAGGTCGACCGCGGTCATGATCATGCCCGGTGTGCAGAAGCCGCATTGCAGACCGTGATGCTCGCGAAAGGCTTCCTGCATCGGATGCAGCGGCGCGCCGTCCGCGGCAAGCCCCTCGATGGTCCTGACTTCGTGCCCGTCGGCCATCACCGCGAGCGTGGTGCAGGATTTGACCGCCTTGCCGTCGAGGTGCACGACGCAGGCGCCACATTGCGACGTGTCGCAGCCAACATGGGTGCCGGTCAGCCGCTGATTCTCGCGCAAAAACTGCACCAGCAGCGTGCGGGGATCGATATTGGCTTTTACCGGATTGCCGTTCACGATCAACGAAATCTTGGCCATTCAGCACTCTCTTGATCTGCGCTGCCGCATTGCACGGCGGCGCAGTCGCTAAAATCATTGCAAGCTCATAATATGGGCCATACCGGCAATGAGCAACCTCCCTTGGGGCCTGCCTGACATGACTTTCCGCAACTTCGCCAGGGCCAGTTTCTTCGAAGGATCAACCTTGAACCGCCTTGGCAAAATTCGAGAAAGAACTCGTCGGCCAGTTTCTTGGCCGAACCGTTGATCAGCCGCTGCCCGAGCTGGGCCAGCTTGCCGCCGATCTGCGCCTCGACATTATAGGTCAGCAAGGTGCCGCCGTCCTTTTCGGCCAGCGCCACCGTGGCGCCGCCCTTGGCGAAGCCGGCGATGCCGCCATCGCCTTCGCCCGATATTTTATAGCCACTGGGCGGATCGAGATCGCTCAGCGTCACCCGTCCCTTGAAGCGCGCTGACACCGGCCCGACCTTCATCTTGGCGACCGCGCGGAAGCCGTTGTCCTCGGTTTTCTCCAATTCCTCACATCCGGGAATACAGGCCTTGAGCACCGCTGGATCGTTCAATTTGGCCCATACAGCCTCACGCGGCGCGCCGAGCTGAACTTCGCCGTTCATCGTCATGGCCATGGAACGCCTCCCCTTTCTTCACAAATATTGCTCCCAAGTAAAGCACGCACCGACCAAAAGGAAAGGGGACCAATGGGGGAGAAGCAATGCATATTCGCTGGCGCAGTGGACTTTCAAACGCTTTGGGATTGGCAGAGCCACGCCGGAATGGTTAGGTCGCGCGCATCATGAGCACCTCCCTCTCGCCCCTGCTCGCGCCGATGTTGTCAAGCGCTGCGATGCGCGCGGTCTGCGACGATGCGACCTACCTGCAGCACATGCTCGATTTTGAAGCAGCGCTGGCGCGTGCCGAAGCGGCAACCGGGATCATCCCCGCAAACGCCGCGGGGCCGATCACAAAAGCCTGCAATGCCGAAGCGTTCGATCTGGCAGCGCTGGCGGAAGCCGCGACGCGGTCCGGCAACCTCGCGATCCCGCTGGTCCAGGCGCTCACCGCCAATGTCGCCAAAGCCGATGCCGAGGCCGCGCGCTACGTACACTGGGGCGCCACCAGCCAGGACGTGATCGATACCGCCACCATGCTGACCTTGCGCGCCGCGATCGACGCCCTGCTGGCCGGATCTCGATCGCGCCATCCCGGGCTTCGCCAAGCTCGCAGAACGCCATCGCGCCACCGCCATGGTGGCTCGCACCTGGCTGCAACATGCCTTGCCGATGCCTTTCGGGCTCAAGCTTGCGGAATATGCCGCAGCACTTCATCGTTCGCGTATCCGGGTGCAACGATTGCGCGCCGAAGGGCTGGCGCTGCAGTTCGGCGGTGCCGCGGGGACGTTGGCCGCACTTGGCGACAACGGGTGGCGCGTCGCCGAGAAGCTCGCACAGGAACTTGAACTGCCGCTGCCGGATGCGCCGTGGCATACCCATCGCGACCGTATTGCGGAGGCAGCTTCGGTGTTGGCGATTCTCGCCGGCACATGCGGCAAGATCGCCCGCGATATTTCCCTGATGATGCAGACCGACGTCGCCGAGGCGTTCGAGCCGTCGGGCCAGGGCCGTGGCGGCTCATCGACCATGCCGCACAAGCGCAACCCGGTAGCTGCCGCAACCGCGCTGGCCGCGGCCACCATGGCCCCCAATCTGGCCGCGACGATTTTCGCAAGCCAGGTGCAGGATCACGAGCGCAGCGCCGGTCCGTGGCACGCGGAATGGCCGACATTGCCGATGCTGCAGCTCGTCACGTCGGGCGCACTCGCCGCCATTGTCGATATTGCCGAAGGACTTGAAGTCGATGCCGCCCGCATGCGCGTCAATCTTGACGCCACCCGCGGGCTGATCATGGCCGAATCCGTGACGATGGCGCTGGCGGAAAAGATCGGCAAGAGCGAGGCCCATCATCTGGTGGAGGCCGCGAGCAAAAAGGCCATTGCCGAGAAAAAAGACCTGCGCGACGTGCTGACAAAGGACCCGAAGGTTACGGCACATCTCGATGCCGGAAAAATCGCCAGGCTGTTTGAGCCGATGGCCTATCAAGGCGCTTCGCAGATTTTGATCGACCGGCTGCTCGCTTCGCTCGACAGGAAGACGCTACAAACATAGCACATAGGACACCGGGGAAGTTCTAATGCCGATGATCGATGCCGACGGCTGCTTGCTCAACGTATCCGTTGAAGGTCGTGACGGCGGACCAACTTTGATGCTGTCGAATTCGTTGGGTTGCACGATGCGGATGTGGGAGCCACAGATGCCAGCGCTCACGCAACTTTTTCGCGTGATCCGCTATGACCGGCGCGGCCATGGCAAGTCCGCGGTGCCGCCCGGCCCCTACTCCATGGAGCGCTTCGGCCGCGACGTGCTGGCAATCCTCGACGACCTCAACATCGACAAAGTGCATTGGTGCGGATTGTCGATGGGCGGCATGGTCGGGCAATGGCTCGGCGCCAACGCGCCGTGGCGATTCCACAAGATCATTCTCTCCAATACCAGTTGCTACTATCCCGATCCGACCAACTGGCACAATCGCATCAAGGCGGTGAAGGAAAGCGGGATCGCGTCGGTCGCCGACGCCGTCGTCGCAGGCTGGCTCACGGCTGATTTCCGCGAACGCGAGCCGCAGATCGCGGCCAACATGAAAGCGATGCTGATCGGCACCCCGGTGCAGGGCTATCTCGCCTGCTGCGAAGCCCTCAGCACGCTCGATCAGCGCGCGCTTTTGCCTGATATCAAAAGCCCGACCTTGGTGATCGCCGGACGCCACGATACCGCGACGCCGATCGCCGCAGGCGAGTTCATCCGCAGCCGGATTCCCGGTGCGGCCTTAACAATTCTCGACGCCGCGCATATTTCCAATGTCGAACAGCCGCACGCCTTCACCGAGGCCGTGATCGGTTTCCTGACGCAACGCTGACAGGGTGGATTGCTTCGTCGCCTTGCTCCTCGCAAATGACAAGGAGAGACTCAATGGACGATCAGAAACGGCGGGACAACGGCACGGCCCAGCGCCGCAAGGTGCTCGGCGATGCCTGGGTCGACAAATCGATGGCCAGCAAGAATTCATTCAACGCCGAGTTCATCGACCTGATCACGCGCCATGCGTGGGGCGAAATCTGGACCCGGCCGCACTTCGATGAACGTACCCGGCGTGTGCTGGTAATCGGCACCATGCTCGCGCTTGGTCATTGGGATGAATTCCGCCTTCACGTCCGCGCGGCGCTCGTCGAAGGCGGCTTCACGCCCGACGATATCAAGGAGATCCTGCTGCAGCAGGCGATCTATTGCGGGGTGCCCGCGGCCAACCACGCCGTCAAAGAGGCCTCAGCCATCGTCGGGGAATTAGGATTGCTGAATAAGGGGTGAGTCCTCAGTCCGCGCGCCGCGATCGATCTGCGGCGAAACGGCAGGTTCGACCAGTAATACGATCGCGGTGCCGACCAGCATCAACAATTCCGTCGCATGCAGTCGAAGCGCTCCGGGCTCGCCAACCTGTGACGCCATTACCATACCTGCGAAACTGATCACGCTCCCGATCGCAAGCGCGATTCCCAGAGCTTCGTCGCAACCGCCGGATTTGCGGATCTTCGCCCGGGCGATGAAAACCAGAAAGATTGCAAAAAAAGCCACCACCGTGAGCCTGCCCAGGGCCAGCAGCCACGCGAAGCGAATGGAGGTCGTCGCGGCCAGCTGCAGATGATCGCTCATGAAAAGCGCGGCCGATATATTGGGCTGCTCGTAGAGGCCATGGATCGGCGAAATCATGATCCTGAAGGCCACAATGGTCCAGGTCGGAATGAAATAGGCTGCCAGCAGCGCGCCGTTGAATGAGCTGATCCGCCAGTTTGTGGACATATCGCTTCCCGCTTTTCCGCAGGCTGTCGAACCTGGCGGTCTAGCGGAGGTAGCTCGGTTAATTGCGACGGGCAATTTAAACCGTTTGTTTACCTTAATTGCCGGAGCGGGGCACCTTCGCCGCGCCCCATGTTGCCGAAAAACAGTCCCTCACCGGAACGCCCTCCGGCCACGCACAGAAAAATCCCGCCTTTCGGCGGGACTTTCCTGCTTTCGCTACCTTCGAACTAGCGATCCTTTGGCGGCTGCTGGCCCTGACGATTCGGATCCTGCTGCTGCTGGCCGGGCTTCTGACCGCCGCCCTGCTGCTGGCCGGGCTTCTGGCCGGGATTTTGGTTCTGCTGGCCGGGGTTCTGGTTCTGATTCGACATCGAAGGTCTCCTTTGTTGAACCGTAGTTCAGAAACAACTGACGAGCCCGGGGTTGGTTTCCAGGAAAGACAAGTTCCGTCGTGATCGTTGCATGGTGATAGTCTGGCGCAACTGCGGCTGCGGAACCCGAAAGCCAAAATGCCTATGTACAAGCCCTTAGGCGGCTCGTGACGCTGTTGCCGCACCGGGTTCCCGCTGTTAGAAAATGACACGACGCGTCGTTCCGGCTGCCGGGGCCATCGCCGCGTCATTCAAACAGCGGCAGCGCATGGACTACTTCGCCCAGCAACTCATCAACGGCCTCGTACTCGGCTCGATCTACGGCCTGATCGCCATCGGCTACACCATGGTCTATGGCATCGTCGGCATGATCAATTTCGCCCATGGCGACATCTTCATGATCGGCGGCTTTATCGCGTTGATCAGCTTCCTGATCCTGGTCTCGCTCGGCCTCACCATGGTTCCGGTGATCTTGCTGATCGTCCTTTTGGTATCGATGGCGATTACTGCGCTTTATGGCTGGACCGTGGAGCGTATCGCCTATCGGCCGCTGCGGCACTCATTCCGCCTCGCTCCGATGCTTTCGGCGATCGGCATGTCTTTCGTGCTGAGCAATTACTCGCAAGTGGCACAAGGCGCGCGGGTCAAGCCGGTGCCGCCGATCATTACCGGCGGCTATACATTATTCGAACGGAACGGTTTCGCGGTGCGGCTGTCCAATGTGCAGATCATTGTCGTGGTCACCACCATTGTGCTGCTCGCGATCTTCACCTGGCTGGTGGCGCGGACCCGGCTCGGCCGCGACATGCGCGCCTGCGAACAGGACCAGACCATGGCGGCACTGCTCGGGGTCGATGTCGACCGCACCATCTCCATGACCTTTGTGATCGGCGCCGCGCTCGCCGCCGTCGCCGGCATGATGTATTTGTTGTATTATGGCCTGGTCGATTTCTTCATGGGCTTCGTCGCCGGCATCAAGGCTTTCACCGCCGCGGTGCTCGGCGGGATCGGCTCGCTGCCCGGTGCGATGCTGGGCGGCCTTGCGATCGGCCTGATCGAAACGCTTTGGTCGGCCTATTTCTCGGTCGAATACAAGGACGTCGCCGCGTTCTCGATCCTGATCGTCGTGCTGATTTTCATGCCCACAGGCCTGTTGGGCCGTCCCGAAGTTGAAAAAGTTTGACGGGCGAGCGCGTGACCACACTTGCGCCCGCACCGAAGTTTGCTTCGCGCAGCCCCGGCGTCGCCTTCATCTTCAAGAAAGCTCTGATCAGCGCGCTCGTCGCATTGGTGCTGTTTTCGCTGATGATCGGCATTCGCACCGAGGCCGGCCCTGAGGGCCAGCTGATCTACTGGACCCGGTTCGGCGATCTCGCCGCCATCGTCGGCGCCGTGTTCGGCGGCAGCATCGTGGTGGAGTTGCTGCGGCAATGGTGGGGACCGATCGGCGCCGTCGGAATCGTTTCGCCGAGCGTCAAGAACAGCCTTGTGGTGTTGCGGCGCCTGATCGCGCCGGTGCTCCTGACCTTCACGTTTCTGGTACCGGTGATTTTCTACAATCAGCGCTACATCCTCGATCTCGGCATTCTGGTGCTGACCTATGTGATGCTGGGATGGGGCCTGAACGTGGTGGTCGGCCTCGCGGGCCTGCTCGATCTCGGCTATGTCGCGTTTTATGCCGTCGGCGCCTATTCCTACGCCCTGCTGTCCACCAATTTCGGATTGTCTTTCTGGATCTGCCTGCCGCTGGCCGGCATTCTGGCCGCATTCTGGGGTGTGCTGCTCGGCTTTCCGGTGTTACGGCTGCGCGGCGACTATCTCGCCATCGTCACGCTGGCATTCGGCGAGATTATCCGCCTCGTCATTATCAACTGGCAAAGCCTGACCGGCGGCCCTAACGGCGTCAGTGGCATTCCGCGGCCGACCTTTTTCGGCATTCCGCTCACGTCTGGCGAAGATGGCCTCGCCGCCCGATTGGGTATCGAATTCTCGCCGACCCACCGCATCGTGTTTCTGTTCTACCTGATTTTGGCGCTGGCGTTGCTGACCAATTGGGTGACGATCCGGCTGCGCCGCCTGCCAATCGGCCGTGCCTGGGAAGCCCTGCGCGAGGACGAAGTCGCCTGCCGCGCGCTCGGCATCAACACCACCACGACCAAGCTGACGGCATTTGCCACTGGCGCCATGTTCGGCGGCCTGGCCGGCGCGTTCTTCGCCACGCGGCAAGGTTTCATCAGCCCGGAATCCTTCACCTTCCAGGAATCGGCGCTGGTGCTGGCGATTGTCGTGCTCGGCGGCATGGGTTCGCAGCTCGGCGTCGCGCTCGCTGCGTTGACCATGATCGGCGGCTTTGAACTGTTTCGCGGCCTTGACCAGTATCGCATGCTGGTCTTTGGCGTTGCGATGGTGCTGCTGATGATCTGGCGGCCACGCGGGCTGATCGGCCACCGCGCGCCGACTGTTTTCCTGCGGCACAGCCAGGCCATCTCCTCCGACCTCGTCAAGGAGGGGCACGGATGAGCGGTGATTTCATTCTCGCCGTCGATCATCTGTCGATGCGCTTCGGCGGCATTGTCGCCGTCAACGATTTGTCGTTTGGCGCCGAGCGCCGCAAGATCACAGCGCTGATCGGACCGAACGGCGCCGGCAAGACCACCGTGTTCAATTGCATCACCGGTTTCTACAAGCCCACTGCCGGCACAATGCGGCTGACGCATGACAACGGCGCCGAGATCCGCCTCGAACGGCTGAACGATTTCCGGATTTCCAAACAAGCCAAAATCGCGCGCACCTTTCAGAACATCCGGCTGTTTCCGGGTATGACCGCGCTCGAAAATCTGATGGTCGCCCAGCACAATGCGCTGATGCGCGCCTCGGGCCTGACCTTTCTCGGCCTGATCGGCGCGCCTTCCTGGCGCACGGCCGAGAAACGCGCGATCGATCTGGCGCGGCTTTGGCTCGACCGCGTCGGGCTGCTCGACCGTGCCGACGACGCCGCCGGCAACCTGCCCTATGGCGATCAGCGTCGCCTCGAAATCGCGCGTGCGATGTGCACCGAGCCCGCATTGCTGTGCCTCGACGAGCCCGCCGCTGGCCTGAACGCACGTGAAAGTGCTGGCCTGAGCGAGTTGTTGCTCTCGATTCGCGCCGACCACGGCACCTCGATCCTGTTGATCGAGCATGACATGTCGGTGGTGATGGAAGTTTCCGACCGCGTTGTGGTGATGGACTATGGTGTGAAGATCGCCGAGGGCGCGCCACACGATATCCGCGACGATCCCAAGGTGATCGCGGCCTATCTCGGCGCCGACGAGGAAGAAGCAATCGCGGTGATGGAGAGCGGAGCGTGACCGCGCCATCCGCCACGCCCCTGCTCGCGATCCGCGACCTGCGCGCCGCCTATGGCAAGATCGAAGCGCTGAAGGGCGTCGATCTCGACATCCATAGCGGTGAGATCGTCGCCCTGATCGGCGCCAACGGCGCCGGCAAGTCGACGCTGATGATGACGATCTTCGGCAAGCCCCGCGCCCGCGCCGGAACAATCCAGTTCGACGGCCGCGACATTACCGATGTGCCGACCCATCATATTGCCCGGTTGCGCATCGCCCAGGCGCCCGAGGGCCGCCGCATTTTCCCGCGCATGAGCGTTGCGGAAAATCTGCAGATGGGCGCCGACGCCACCGATGGCAGCGAGGCCGACCGCGTCGCCGGGCTCGAACGCGTCCTGGCGTTGTTTCCGCGACTGAAGGAGCGGATGACCCAGCGCGGCGGCACGTTGTCCGGCGGCGAGCAGCAGATGCTGGCGATCGGCCGCGCGTTAATGAGCCGCCCTCGCCTGTTGATGCTGGACGAGCCCTCGCTGGGTCTCGCCCCGCTGATCGCGCGACAGATTTTCGACGCAATCCGCATCTTGAACAAGCAGGACGGCCTCACTGTGCTGATCGTCGAGCAGAACGCCAATCACGCGCTGCGGCTGGCCCACCGCGGCTATGTCATGGTCAACGGCCTGATCACGCTGAGCGGAACCGGCGCGGAGTTGCTGCGGCGTCCTGAAATCCGCGCGGCCTATCTGGAAGGCGGCCGCCGGGCGTAGTCGCCCCCTCGCACTCAATGTGGCGATCAAGCGTCGCTGCGCAAAAAATTGCCGATGACTTCGCGGCAAAATCGGCCGACAATGTGTGTGATTTGCCGACCCGGCGTGACGCCGGGACTTGCCGTAGCGATCACCGCGAGGACACCTTATGAAAGTATTGAATCTCATCGGCCTGGCACTGGGCACATCGCTCATGTTGTCGACAGCAGCGCTGGCCCAGGACATCACGGTCGCGGTGGCAGGCCCGATGACGGGTGGCGAATTCGGCATTCGGCCGGCAGATGAAGAACGGCGCCGAACAGGCGGTGGCGGATCTCAACGCCGCCGGCGGCGTGCTCGGCAAGCAATTGAAGCTGGATGTCGAGGACGATGCCTGTGATCCGAAGCAGGCGCGCTCGGTGGCGGAAAAAATCGCCGGTTCGAAGATTCCGTTCGTCGCGGGCCACTATTGCTCTTCATCGTCGATCCCGGCGTCGGAAGCCTATGAGGATGGTAACGTCCTGGAGATCACGCCGGCCTCCACCGCGACGAAATTCACCGACGGCAAACTCTGGAACGTGGCGCGCGTCTGCGGCCGCGACGACCAACAGGGCCCCGTCGCCGCGGCCTACATTATGAAGGCGTTCGCCGGAAAGAATGTGGCAATCCTCAACGACAAGACCAGTTACGGCAAAGGTCTCGCCGACGAGACCAAGAAGGCGCTCAACGCCGGCGGCTTCACCGAAAAGATGTTCGAGTCCTACAACAAAGGCGACAAGGACTTTAACGCCATCGTGTCGCGCTTAAAGCGCGACAACATCGATCTGGTGTATGTCGGCGGCTACCATCAGGAAGCGGGTCTGATCCTGCGCCAGATGCGCGACCAGGGCCTCAAGACGATCCTGATGGCCGGCGACGCCCTCAACGACAAGGAATTCGCATCCATCACCGGCCCGGCCGCGGAGGGCACGCTGTTCACCTTCGGTCCGGATCCGCGCAACAACCCGGCCGCGAAAGCCATCGTCGAGGAATTCAAGGCCAAGAATATCGATCCCGAAGGTTACACGCTCTACACCTACGCCGCGATGCAGGTATGGTCGCAGGCCGCCACCAAGGCCGGATCGACCGACGCCAAGAAGGTGATGGACAAGATCAAGGCCGGCGCCTGGGAAACCGTGATCGGCAACCTGTCGTTCGACGCCAAGGGCGACATCAAGCAGGATTCTTATGTCGTCTGGCGGTGGGATTCCAAGGGCAACGCCGGTGAGATCAATCCGAAGGGATCGTAAACCCTTTCACTCCCTCGCGACCTTCAGCGCCCCGGTTCGCCGGGGCGTTTTTGTTAGCGATGCGCTTCGACGTGGTTGACCACGGCATCGCCATGCCGTCATCTGTCCCACAGGAAGAAGCGATGAAAAATCTCCTGACCGATATTGCCGGCGTCCGCGTCGGACATGCCGACGACGCGGCGCTGGCGTCCGGCGTTACTGCGGTGATGTTCGATGCACCCGTGGTGGCGGCGATCGACGTGCGTGGCGGCGGCCCCGGCACCCGCGAGGGCGCGCTGCTCGACGTCGCCAATACCGTGGAACGGATCGATGCCATCGCGCTCGGCGGCGGCTCGGCATTCGGGCTTGAAGCCGGCGGCGGAGTGCAGGCGTGGCTCGCCGAACACGGACGCGGCTTTGCGGTGCGCGGCGCGATCATTCCGATCGTGCCCGGCGCGATCATGTTCGATCTGTTGAACGGCGGCGACAAGGCCTGGGGCCGCTTCGCACCCTACCGCGATCTCGGCTATACCGCGGCTGCCGCCGCGGCGACGAATTTCGCGCTCGGCAGCGTCGGCGCCGGATTGGGCGCGACCACCGCGAATTTCAAAGGGGGGATCGGCTCGGCGTCGGCGGCGACCCAAAGCGGCGTCCGGGTCGCAGCACTCGCAGTTGTCAACGCGGTCGGCTCCGTCACGGTCGGCGACGGGCCATGGTTCTGGGCGGCGCCGTTTGAAATCGACGGCGAATATGGCGGCCGCGGACTGCCGCCTTCGTTCACGCCGGACATGCTGACGATGCGTCTCAAGGGTGGCGCGGCCGCGACCGCCGTCGAAAATACCACGCTGGCGGTGGTCGTAACTGACGCCGTGCTGACCAAGCCTCAGGCCAAGCGCCTGGCCATGATCGCGCAGACCGGATTTGCCCGCGCAATCTATCCGGTGCACGCGCCGCTCGACGGAGATGTGGTATTCGCCGCCGCCACCGGCGAAAAGCCGATCGACCCGCTGGTCGGGTTGACCGAGCTTGGCATGGTCGCGGCCAATGTCGTTGCCCGCGCTATCGCGCGCGGCGTTTACGCGGCGACCCCGCTAGCCTTCCCGGGCGCGTTGCCATCGTGGAAGAAGCGTTTCGGCTAGCAACTATTTCAGACGCTGAACGAAAGCGGGGGAGCGGAGAACGACATCGCATTCATCTGCTGCTGAAACATCTGCCCCAACAAATTATAGGAGGATGCCGCCGCACTGGAGTCGCCGGAGCCGGCGTCGCTGCCGATTTCCGAGGAAAGATCCTGCCACGCGTTCGACGCGCTGGTGGACCCAGTCGATGACTGGCTTTGCGCCGCCAGCAGGGTGTTCATGGTTTCCGGCGATATCTGCGAACCCGCGCCAAGCCCGGAAACCGTCGCGGAACTTGTCGAAGCCGAGGCCGGGCTCGCGATTTCGAACGGGTTAGCCGCATTCGAACTGGACGATTGCGGCGAGGACGCGCTCGATGAGGTCAGCGCACTGATGGCGTCCAGTGCGGAGGCCGCGGCGCCAAGGGCAAACAGCATAGCCAAACTCCGACAATTGCCGCGTCGCGCGGTCAACTTTCTATGGCGATCAATGAGCAAACGCCGTGCCACGACGAAAAGCCCAATAAATCCGGAACTTTTGTAACGAAAGCGGTCCGGCAGCCCTCGGCAATTGATGCCGCCGCGGCAGAATTTTCCGACCTCGCCGGTGGTATGATCCGCATTTGCTCCCACGCGTTGCGCGTGTTACGCGAAAAGCCGCCCGCACGTTTTAAAAAGCCTTAGGGAACGCACATGTCTCAACAGTTTGCGTCACGTCCCCTCATCATCGCGCCGTCGATCCTGGCATCGGATTTCGCCAAATTGGGCGAAGAGGTCCGCGCCGTCGATGCGGCCGGCGCCGACTGGATCCATCTCGATGTCATGGATGGGCATTTCGTCCCCAACATTTCCTATGGGCCCGATGTCATCAAGGCGATGCGTCCGCACACCAAAAAGATTTTCGACGCGCATTTGATGATCGCGCCGTGCGATCCCTATCTCGAGGCTTTTGCCAAGGCCGGCTGCGATCACATCACGGTGCATGCCGAGGCCGGCCCGCATCTGCATCGCTCGTTGCAGGCGATCCGCGCGCTCGGCAAGAAGGCCGGCGTCTCGCTCAATCCGGGCACGCCGATTTCGGCCATCGAGTATGTCATCGACATGATCGATCTCGTTCTGGTGATGTCGGTCAATCCCGGCTTCGGCGGTCAGGCTTTTATTCGCTCGGCGCTCGGCAAGGTCGGCGACCTCAAAGCGATGACCGCGGGACGTCCGATCGATATCGAGGTCGATGGCGGCGTGGGACCGGATGTTTCCGGCGCGCTGGCGGCGGCCGGCGCCAACGCTTTTGTCGCAGGCTCCGCCGTATTCAAGGGCGGCACGATGGAAGCCTACAAGGCCAACATCTCCGCGATCCGCAATGCGGCGGAGTTGGCACGCGGCGAGATGGTGTAAGGCGTTTTCGAGCGAAGCGGTTGCCGATTGGCGCCAAGCAAAGCGCGCCAGAAAACCAGGCCTCAGCGCTTACGCGGCGCTTCCAGACCCTTCAGCAACAGCGCCAGCAGCGCATCGATGCGCGCCGGCAATGCCGGATCACCCCATTCCTCGGAATGGGCAGGATGGTGGAAGCGGCTGGTGGCGTCGAACAGCGCGCGGGCAGACGCTTTGACGTCGGTGACCTGGAACGCGCCCTGCTTGACGCCGTCGGACAGGATCTGCGCGATCTGATCGACCAGACCGTCCTTGTGCGCCTTCACGACCTGGCAGGCTTCCTGCGCCAGCGTCAGGTAGGTCGCGAACATCTCGGGGTCCTCGCAAACCTTCTTGTGCTTGATCGAGATCATGGTGCGCAGCCAGCGCTCCAGCTTGGCCGGCGGCGGCCCGGAGCCTTCCGCGACCTTCTGAAGCGGTGCATTGACCCGGTCGAGCCAGCGCTTCGCCACCGCCTGGCGCAGCGAAGCCTTGCTCGGAAAATGCCGATAGACGCTGCCGTGGCTCACATCGAGCGCACGGGCGACGTCCACCACGGTGGCTTTCGCCAGCCCGAAACGGCGAAGAACATCCTCGGTCACCTCGAGAATTCGCTCCGGGGTCAGGATCACGACTTCATTCATGCGAGCACCGTCGGTTTGTCGTCGAACATTGCTGCCTGCGAAACGACCTGGCGGATGGTCATGGCCGTCCCAATTTAATGGTTGAGCTTGGCAGCCTGCGACGCGAGATAGCGGGCCACCCTCAGGTCGAGCCAGCGATGGATTTGTGCGGTCAAATAGAAGATTTCGGTAGTCATGGCGTAACGTCCTGTGAAAGTCCCGGCCCTTAGGCCTATGGCCATCCGGTCCGGGTGACGCCTCAGTATGGCGTCGGGTTGCATATAGCATGTCTCGCTGACAGATTTCAATATCTGTCAGTCAATATTTCGTGATCCATTTCTGAGCTGCCCGGCACGATAAGGCGCCCTCCCCGGCCGCTTGGCTGGCGTTTGTCTCACCGGGGCCGCTCTGCTAAAGCGCGGCGTAATCCCTGCTTCTTTTTTGACGCGTTTTCGTCACGCGAACCGGCACCCACTTCGCTGGAAAACGCTCTAACCGTCAGAGTGCGACATGATCCCCCGCTATACCCGCCCGGAAATGGCCTCCATTTGGGAGGCGCAGACGCGGTTCAAGATCTGGTTCGAGATCGAGGCGCACGCCGCCGATGCCCAGGCCGAGCTGGGGGTGATCCCGAAAGAAGCCGCCGGCACGATCTGGGCCAAGGCCAAGGACGCCACCTTCGATGTCGCGCGCATCGACGAGATCGAGCGCGAAACCAAGCATGACGTCATCGCCTTCCTGACCCATCTGGCGGAAATCGTCGGCCCCGAAGCCCGCTTTGTGCATCAGGGCATGACCTCGTCGGACGTGCTCGACACCTGCCTCAACGTGCAGCTGGCCCGCGCCGCCGATCTGTTGATCGCCGATGTCGACAAGGTTCTGGCCGCGCTGAAAAAGCGCGCCTTCGAGCACAAGATGACGCCGACCATCGGCCGCTCCCACGGCATTCATGCCGAACCCGTGACGTTCGGGCTGAAGCTCGCTTACGCCTATGCGGAATTCACCCGCGCCCGCGAACGTCTCGTCGGCGCCCGCAAGGAAATCGCGACCTGCGCGATCTCCGGCGCCGTCGGCACCTTCGCCCAGATCGATCCGCGCGTCGAAGCCCACGTTGCGAAGGCGATGGGGCTGACACCCGAGCCGATTTCGACCCAGGTGATCCCCCGCGATCGCCACGCGATGTATTTCGCGGTGCTGGGCGTGATCGCATCCTCGGTCGAGCGCCTCGCCACCGAAATCCGCCACATGCAGCGCACCGAGGTGCTGGAGGCGGAGGAGTTTTTTTCCGAGGGCCAGAAGGGCTCCTCGGCCATGCCGCACAAGCGCAACCCGGTGCTGTCGGAGAATCTCACCGGCCTCGCGCGCATGGTGCGCGCCTATGTGACGCCGGCGATGGAGAATGTCGTGCTATGGCATGAGCGCGATATTTCGCACTCCTCGGCCGAGCGCATGATCGCGCCCGACGCCACGGTGACGCTGGACTTCGCGCTCAATCGCCTGGCGGGCCTGATCGATAAATTGCTGATCTATCCTGCCAACATGCAGAAAAATCTCGATCGGCTCGGCGGCCTCGTTCATTCGCAGCGCCTGCTGATCGCGCTGACCCAAAAGGGCGCCAGCCGCGAGGACGCCTATAAGTTCGTGCAGCGCAACGCGATGCCGGTGTGGCGCGGCGAAGGCGATTTCCAGACGCTGCTGAAAAAAGACCCCGACGTGAAGAAATACCTCACCGACGCCGAGATCTCCGAGCAGTTCGATCTCGGCTATCACTTCAAGCATGTCGATACGATTTTCAGGCGGGTGTTCGGTGAGAGCTGATTGGGACGACGGCCGGCGTCGGTCGCACCGCATAACAACTGAATGGTAACCGCGGATGGGCTAGGATCGCGACGTGTCTGCGGCTCCGACGATTCTGGTGTTCGATTCCGGCCTCGGCGGCCTCACGGTGTTGCGTGAAATCGTCGGCGCGCGGCCCGATGCGCATTATGTTTATGTCGCTGATGATGCGTTCTTTCCCTACGGCCATCATAGCGAAGACGAGATCATCGCCCGCGTGGTGCCGCTGATCGGCGAATTGATCACCGCCTACAGCCCCGATCTGGTCGTGATCGCCTGCAATACCGCCTCGACGCTGGTGCTGTCGCATCTGCGCAGCGAGTACAAAGTGCCATTTGTCGGAACCGTTCCCGCCATCAAGCCGGCCTGCCTCGGTTCGAAGACCAAGCGCGTCTCGGTGCTCGGCACCAAGGGCACCGTGCAGCGCGAATATACCAAGGCGTTGATCCGCGATTTCGCGCAAGGCTGCGAGGTTACGCTGGTGGGCTCGGCCGATCTCGCCTCGCTGGCGGAGGCGGCCTTGAGCGGCGGCGAGGTAGCCGATCGTCAAATCCTGGCCGAACTCGCGCCATGCTTTGTCGGGGACCGCGAAGACATCTCGGCGCGCACCGACACCATCGTGCTGGCTTGCACCCATTATCCCCTGCTGATGGACCGGCTGGCCGCGCTGGCGCCATGGCCGGTGGACTGGATCGATCCCGCGCCTGCGATCGCCCGGCGAGTTGCCGATCTGCTGAAGCCCGTCGAGGGTAAAGACCATCAGGCCGGCGCCGAGATGATTTTTACCTCAGGGCGTCCGCACCGGCTGAGCCGGGCGCTGATGCCGTTTTTCGGCGGACGCGTCCCGGCGTAAGGCGATCGGATACTGAGACGAGCGGGATCACCTGAAGGCCACCGGGACTGGGCTTCTCACCTGCTTCTCCCGCAGCTTTCGCGCTCTATCTTTTGTTTGAGCATGATCTTTTTCGGAAAACCGGTACCCACTTTTCCGGATCATGCTTTAGTCTTGCGTCACAGGGAGAGAAAATCATGATCAAGAAAATTCTTCTCGGACTGACCATCGTCGCATTCGCCTGCGCGGGTGCAGCCATCGCCCAGCAGAGCGGCATCAAGCGCACGCCGCTGCAAAAGATCGAATTTCCGGAAGGTTACGTCACGGTCACCGGCATTGCCGAAATCCAGCCCGGCGGCACGGCGGGCCGTCATACCCACCCCGGTATCGAGACCGGCTATGTTTTGGAGGGCGAAGCTGATCTCATCATCGACGGCAAGCCTGACCTGCATCTGAAAGCCGGCAATTCCTATTCGATCCCCGCCGGCGCCGTGCATGACGCCAAAGTTCATGGCGACAAGCCATTGAAAGTGCTTGGTATTTATATCGTGGATAAAACCAAGCCGCTGGCGACGCCGGTACCGTGACCGGCTAAAGTCACCGCAATTCCGGCAAAGTGGCGGGTCATGCCGGTCCGACCGGTCGCTTGGGGCGCCGGAAACCGGCTCTTGACGCCAGAATTAGCCCGTAAAGTCGCGGCCTTTGAGGCGAACTCCGCTTCGTCAAGACCTTTCGAGATCTTGGCGTCGGCCTGACGCACAATCCGCGACTGCTACCGCCGCGCGGTCGACGAGATCCACGACGATCGGCCGTTCTCAACTCAGAGGTTTCGGACTGACGGCAAGACGATCTTTTTGGAAATCACCGAAAAAGATCACGATGGCCGCATGATCGACCTGAAGAAAAGGCAACAGGTCTTCCGAACTATTATCGAACCAAGTCTGAGAGATCTAGAGTTCGATGCGTCGACGGTCGCACGATGGTATCCGTTGGGTATGAGACATCGATCGGTTCTGGTCGACCCCGGCAGGTCGTTCGGACGTCCTATCGTGCGGCGTGGCGTTCCCACTGAGATATTGACGGAAGCCGTCAGGATAGAAGGCTCGATAGACGCCGTCGCGTCGCTGTACGAAGTTTCGAAATCTGAAATTCGGTCCGCAATCGATTTTGAGCAACGACTTGCGGCGTGAAGCTGCTCGTGGACCATAACCTTAGTCCCGCGATCCCGCGCTCACTGCAGCATTTGTATCCCACCCATGAATTTGCTGCCCTTAGCGACAAGTTTCCTGCTGACACGACCGATATCGACTGGATGGCTGAGCTCGATCGCGAGGGTGGATGGGCTGTACTGACAAAGGACCTTCGCATCCAGTTCAGGCCTCACGAACGCCTAGCGCTCGATCGATCCAAAATCGTGTTCTTCTTTCTTGCCGGCGCTTGGCGCAAATATGCTGTGCCGGAGACAGCGGCACGCCTCATCCGGCTTGTTCCACTGATGGTGAAGCAGGTTGAAATCGCGGATCGAGGCCGATTTGAGTTGCCCATCAATGCTGGTTCAAAACTACGCCCCCATCGCGATTAGAATGAACACTTATGGGAGTATCGTTCAGCGTCCTGAACCAACGTACCAACGCTTCTACGCGGCGCCGACGGATTGCAACGAAATCGCGAAATTTAACGATCGAGAATCTCCCCGCTCCAATCGCCAACTCCTGACAGGACCGGAACAGGGCGCTGAACAACGAGATCGCGGCCGAATTGCGCGCCAAATGGGGGAACCGAAGCCGATCCGGGCCGTGGGCCTGATCGGCCCGTCCCGATTTGGTCCAAAATCGGCGCCTTTCATTTGACAGGACAGCGATTTCTCCCTAGAAACCGCCTGCTCGCGGGCCGATTTCGGCCCGCGTTGCGTTTCGCGACCCGTGGTCCATCCTTGCAAGCTTAAGGGCTGGACCTGTCGGCTCCGGGAAATTCCCGGCGCACAGGAGGGCGCGTTTCCTCAAAACTCAAACTTTATCAGAGGACGCGATGACAAAGCGCAGTGAGGCGAAATACAAGATCGATCGCCGGATGGGCCAGAATATCTGGGGCCGCCCAAAGAGCCCCGTGAACCGTAGAGAATACGGCCCCGGCCAGCACGGCCAGCGCCGCAAGGGCAAGCTCTCCGACTTCGGCGTCCAGTTGCGCGCCAAGCAGAAGCTGAAGGGTTACTACGCCAACATTTCCGAACGCCAGTTCCACGGCATCTATGTCGAAGCCGGCCGGATGAAGGGCGACACCGGCGAAAACCTGATCGGGCTCTTGGAGCGTCGTCTCGATACCGTGGTCTATCGCGCCAAATTCGTCGCCACCATGTTTGCCGCGCGCCAGTTCATCAATCACGGCCACGTCAAGGTGAACGGCCGCCGCGTCAACATTTCGAGTTTCAAGGTGAAGGTCGGCGATGTGGTCGAGGTCAAGGAATCCTCCAAGCAACTCACGGTCGTTCTGGAAGCCAACCAGCTCAGCGAGCGCGACGTGCCCGACTTCCTCGAAGTCGATCACTCCAAGATGACGGCGAAGTTTACCCGCATCCCGCATCTGTCGGACGTGCCGTTCGCGGTGCAGATGGAGCCGCATCTGATCGTCGAATTCTATTCGCGCTGATCTGTCGGCGTTTTCGTGACGTCAAAGGCCCCGGCTTTGCCGGGGCCTTTTTGTTTGCGTAAGGTCTCGTTTCCCCAAGGACCGCCGCTGAACACGAGCATCCACCATGATCTACACCCCTTCCCCGCGTAATCCCAAACAGCCGCCGGTACGCATCAACCTGCTGTCGGATACGCAGACCCGCCCGACACCAGGCATGCGCGAGGCGATGGCCCGGGCCGAGGTCGGCGACGAGCAAATCGGCGACGATCCGACGGTGAATTTATTGTGCGAGCGCGTCGCCGATCTGCTCGGCAAGCAGGCCGCGGTGTTCATGCCTTCCGGCACCATGTGCAACGTCGCAGCAACCCTGGTCCATTGCCGCGCCGGCGACGAGATTCTGGCGCATGAGACCTCGCACATCCTTGCCCGCGAAGGCGGCGCCCACGCCGC
Organism: uncultured Pseudomonadota bacterium; assembly: GCA_963725555.1. GTDB lineage: Bacteria > Pseudomonadota > Alphaproteobacteria > Rhizobiales > Xanthobacteraceae > Bradyrhizobium. The sequence goes on from CAVRYV010000017.1 coordinate 115,797, forward strand.
GCTCGGCGGATTCCAGATCACGGCACTGCCGGGCGCGAGCGGACAATTTGCGCCCGACACCTTTCGAGCAGCACTTCATCCGCGCACGCGCTACCAGCCGCCCCAAACCGTCGTCAGCGTCGAACAGACCGCCAACATCGGCGGCGGCACCATCTGGAACAAAGCCGATCTCGTCGAGATCGCGACGATTGCGAAATCAAACGGGCTTGCCACCCACATGGATGGCGCGCGACTGCTCAATGCCTGCGTCGCCACCGGCATCGGCGCGCGCGATATGGCCGAGGGATGGGATTCGGCGTGGATCGATTTCTCGAAGGGGCTGGGCGCTCCGATCGGCGCGGTGATCGCAGGCTCCCACGAATTCATCGACGACATCTGGCGCTGGAAGCAACGCCTCGGCGGCGCGATGCGCCAGGCAGGAATCTGCGCCGCCGCCTGTGTCTACGCGCTCGATCACCATGTCGACCGGCTCGCCGACGACCACGCCAATGCCCGAACGCTGGCGCAGGGATTGTCACAGATTGCCGGCATCGAGGTGCAGCAGCCCGAAACCAACCTCATTTTCTTCAAACCCGATGGCGCCGGCATCGCCGGCGAAAATATGGTCGAGGCATTGCGTCAGCGCGGCGTGCTGCTGGCGATGATGGACGGCCGGATCAGGACCTGCACCCATCTCGACGTGACGCCTGCGATGATCGAGGAAACGCTCGGTCTGGTGCGCGACATCGCGCGCGGGGCGTGAGACGCAAGAGGCGCACAAATGGTAAGAACTTCAAAATTCGATGCCGCGGATTATCTCAGAACGCCGGAAGCCATTGCTGCCTATCTCAAAGAGGCGTTCGCCACGGACGACGCAGCCTACATTCGTGCCGCGCTTGATACTGTTGCACGAACCGCGCGGCAGCATAGATAATCACCCTGCTCTCAGCGATCGGCAGCATCCGTCGCAAGCCGTAGCCCCGCCAGCATCGACGTGAAGACCATCGTGGACAACAGAATTACAACCGTTGTCTCGCGCAGATCTGCGACACGCCAGACGTGGTTGGCAGCGTCAGCGACTTCACCGTTTTGTCCCATGAACCATGGAGTCACATGGGTGAGACCGGAACAAAGATACAGCAGGATCGCCACCGCCCTCATTTGCGGAGCGCCTCGTAGATCAGCGTCTTCAGCTCGGTTTGAATACGCCCGCGCTGTGATCGCGTCTGCATCATGCAGATCGCGAACATGTCGTCCTGTGGATCGATAAAGAAGAAGGTGCCGGCGACGCCGTCCCAGCGGTATTCGCCGGTCGGCCATGCGGTATTTGTAGGCGGCGCGGTGCGCACGGCAAAACCGAGGCCGAACCCGCTGTTAGCGCCTGGAAAATAGAAATAGTCGCGGGCAATTTTGGTTTCTGGCCCGATATGATCCGATGTCATCAGCGCGATCGTCTCGGGCCTAAGGTAACGCCGACCATCCAATATGCCGCCATTCAGCAACATTTGCGTAAAACGCGCGTAATCGCCGATCGTCCCGACCATCCCGGCCCCGCCGGATTCCCAGCGCGTCGGCAGCATCGGATCCTTGATTCCAGCCAGAGGGCCCTTAAAGCGGTCGTCGGGCATCGGCTGGGCGATGCGTGGCTGCTTCGCCGCATCTGCGACGTAGAAGGCGGTCTCGGTCATCCCCAGCGGATCGAGCAAACGCTGTTTTTCAAACCCGAAAAGCGATTGCCCCGACACCACCTCGATGACGCGACCGAGAACATCGGTCGAGTGGCCGTAATCCCACAACGTTCCGGGTTGCTCGGCGAGCGGAAGTTTCGCGATACGCTGGGCGAACAGGGCATTGTCGAAATCGCCCTCCAGCAAATCCGAATTCGCATAGCGCTTTCTCGCGGCGCTGTCGCCGTAAATCCATAGGTGATGCCCGAGGTGTGCCGCAGCAAGTCCTCGATCGTGATCGGACGATTGACCGGCTCGAGTACCAGCGACGGCTTGCCGCTTTCGTCGGGCCTTTCGACGCCGACCATCACGTCGGCAAAGGCCGGGATATATTTCGAAACGGGATCGCCGAGCGAGAGCTTGCCATCGTCCACCAGCATCATGGCCGCCACCGATGTGACCGGCTTCGACATCGAATAAAGCCGAAAGATCGTATCCGCGGTCATCGGGTGCTTGGTTTCGACATCGCGCGCGCCGAAGTTTTCGAAGTAGACCGGACGAGCGTGCTGCTGGATCAACAGGATGGCGCCGGGAATTTTGCCGGTAGCAATTTCGTTGCGGATATAATTACCGACACGCTCCAGCCCTTCTTGCGAAAAGCCGGTCGACACCGGCGACGGCAATTCCGCGCGACCGGCGTTCGACCAACCGATAGCGATCGCAACAATCAGGAATGCTAGTCCCGCCGCGACAGCACCCCGCGCATTGCCGTCAGAGCGCGATGCGTTTTGGTTAAATCGGCATCGCGCTCTAACTTTTTGTTTGAGCATGATCTTTTCGGAAAGCCGGTATCCACTTTTCCGGATCATGCTCTAGTTTTCCATCGCCTCATAGATCAGCTTCTTCACGGTCGCCTGGATGCGCCCGCGCTCGCTGGGCGTCTGCTCCATCAACACGAAGAACATGTCCTGCCTGCGGTCGATCACGAAATAGCAGCCACTGGCGCTATCCCATTTCAGCTCGCCCAGCGAACCCGGCGGCGGCGGTTTGGCTATGCCAGGATCGTTGCGCACGCCGAAACCGAGTCCGTAGCCGAAACCGTCTCCGGGGAAATAGAAATAAGCGTGCGCTATGCCGGAGCCCGGTCCGATGTGATCCGACGCCATCAGCTCGAACGCCTTCGGACTGAGATATTGCCTGCCGTCGAGGCTACCGCCATTGAGCAGCATCTGCGCAAACCGCCCATAGTCCGCCGCGCTCGAGAGCATGCCGCCGCCGCCGGATTCCCATTTCCTGAAGACATCGGGGTGGCTCTCAAAGCCGACCTTGAAGTCACTGTCGTCCGGCATCGGTTGCGCGATCATGTTGTATTTTGCGGGATCGGACACGAAAAAGCCGGTGTCAGGCATGCCGAGCGGGGCGAACAGACGGTCTTGCTCGAAATGGAAAAGCGATTTTCCCGACACCACCTCAATGACGCGCCCGAGTATATCGGTCGAGTGTCCGTAATCCCACAACGTACCGGGCTGTACGGCCAACGGAAGCCGTGCGATCCGTTCGGCGAATTCGGCGTTGTCGAAATCGCCGTCGTAGATTTTGGCGTCGCGATAAGTTCGCGGACCATGCCATCGCCATAGAAGCCATAGACGATCCCGGAGGTTTGCGTCATCAGGTCTTAAATCGTGATCGGCCGGCGCACCGGCACCAATTCAAGCACCTTCTCGCCGTTATCGGTTATCTTTTGCACTCCCACCTTGGTCTCGGCGAATGACGGAATGTATCTGGCGACAGGATCGTCGAGACTCAGCCTGCCCTCATCGACCAGCATCATCGCCGCGACATTGGTGATCGGCTTGCTCATCGAATAGAGGCGGAAAATGGTGTCATCGGTCATCGGCAGTCCGGTCGCGACATCGCGCACGCCGAAGAATTCGTGATAAACCGGCTTGCCGTGCTGCTGGATCAGCAGAACCGCGCCCGGAATTTTGCCGTTCGCGATCTCGTCGCGGAAAAACTCGCCAATGCGTTCAAGTTTTTGCCGGTCGAAATGCGCGCCGGCAGGAATATCGAAGCCGCCTTCCGCGAAAGCCGTCGGAATTGCCGCGGCCAACAGCAACCCAGCTGAGATCAGCGACCGCACCGCATGCCCTGAATTCATGCCGCTCCCCGAATTCTTCGAAAGAGTGTAGCGGTCGCCTCAATCGGCACAAGGGTCGGCGGCCTCGGCCAACGATTGCGCGTGCAGCCGGGCGCTGGCGTCGGAAAAGCAACAAAAGATAATATGTCCGAGCGTCGGCGACGTGGCCAACGCATGGATGGTGGTCGACACCGCGATCCGTGCCGCGCGATCAGCCGGAAATCGATAGACGCCGGTGGAGATGGCAGGAAAAGCCATCGATGCAAGGCCGTGAAACTGGCCCAGTTCGATCGCGCGGGCGTAGCATGATGCCAACGCCTCATCTTCGCGCTGGTCTCCGCCGTGCCACACCGGGCCAACGGCATGAATGACATGCCGCGCCGGCAGACGATAACCCCTGGTGATTTTGGCGTCGCCGGTCTCGCAGCCATGGAGCGTGCGGCATTCGGCTAGCAGTTCGGGGCCGGCCGCGCGATGGATTGCACCATCGACGCCGCCACCGCCGAGTAGCGAAGAGTTCGCAGCGTTGACGATGGCGTCAACGCGCAGCGTCGTAATATCGGCGACGACAACTTCCAGCCGCGCCGTGCCGATCTGGCGCGTCGCCAAGCTCAGGCGGAAGCCGCCGCGCTGACCGTGACGCCCTTATCGGCGAGGAGCTGCTGCAGCTCGCCGGCCTGAAACATCTCGCGGATGATATCGCAGCCACCGACAAACTCGCCCTTGACGTAAAGCTGCGGAATGGTCGGCCAGTTGGAGTAGGTCTTGATACCGTCGCGCAGGTCGGCGGATTCGAGAACGTTCAGGCCTTTATATCCCACACCGACATGGTCGAGGATCTGCACCACCTGGCCGGAAAATCCGCACTGCGGAAACTGCGGCGTACCCTTCATAAACAGCACGACGTCGTTTGATTTCACTTCATTGTCGATGAATTGCTCGATGCTCATATTCGCGTCCTCTAAGGATTAGCTCGCGGGCCAGCTCTGCCCGGTAAACCCAACACTCCCTTATATGTACCCCAAACCTTTGTGTATCCATAGTAAAATGGCGGGGAGCTGGCATGCGCGGCTCGGCCTGTCCACATCTCCGTAAGGTCGGCTCCCGCCGGCAGACCCCCCTCCGCCGCCGATTGATCACAGCCCGGGGGGGAGGCTTTTATCCCCGACGGAAGCCCCTATCTAGAACAGGCTATTCCCGGGGAACCCCTCCGCCAGTGCAACGTTCTCTTTCGAACCGGAGACTGTCGTGACGAAATCAGCATCTGCCGCGGCTACGTTCGCGGCCTCTGGCCCGTCATTGTTCTCGGATTCCGGTGGGCTCGCCCGGGATCTGGTGGAATCCTTCCTCAACGTACGCAACGAGACTGAGCGCCGCGCCGCCCCGCTGACGCCTGAGGATCAGTTGATCCAGTCGATGCCGGACGCCAGTCCAGCAAAATGGCACCGTGCCCATACCACGTGGTTCTTTGAACAATTCCTGCTCGGCGAGCATTGCAAGGGCTACCAGCCTTTTCACCCGGACTACGCTTTTCTGTTCAATTCCTATTACGTCAGCGCCGGACCGCGGCATGCCCGTCACCAGCGCGGTCATCTGACCCGTCCCGGCGCCGAGGAAATCACCGCCTACCGCCGGCATGTCGATGCCGCCGTGGTAAAATTCTTTCGTGAGGCCAAAGAAGACACGCTCGCGGCGCTCGCGCCGCTGGTGGAAGTCGGACTCAATCACGAGCAACAGCATCAGGAACTGATGCTGACGGACATCCTGCATGCCTTTGCGCAAAATCCGATTCCGCCGGCGTATGATCCGGCGTGGGCGTTGCCTGCGTCAAATCGCGCCGGCGATGAATGGGTCCCGATCAACGAGGGCATCCACAGCATTGGGCATGCCGGCGAGAGCTTCCATTTCGACAATGAGAAGCCCGCGCACCGCGCGCTGGTCGGGCCGGTGCGGCTGGCGCGCAACCTTGTCACCAATGCCGAATGGCTCGCGTTCATGGCCGACGGCGGCTACTCGACGCCGACGCTCTGGCTGATGGACGGCTTTGCGACCGCCAATAATGAACAGTGGCAGGCGCCGGGCCACTGGCGTCAGATGGACGGCCAATGGCAGCTCATGACGCTCGGCGGACTAAAGCCTGTCGTTCCCACCGAGCCGGTCTGTCACGTCAGCTATTATGAGGCCGACGCATTCGCGCGCTGGAGTGGCAAGCATTTGCCGACCGAAATGGAATGGGAAGTCGCCGCCCGCGCCGGCCATCTCAACGATGCGTTCGGGATTGTCTGGCAGTGGACCCGCAGCGCCTATGCGCCCTATCCCGGCTACCGCGCCATTGAGGGCGCGCTCGGCGAGTACAACGGCAAGTTCATGGTCAACCAGCTGGTGCTGCGCGGCTCTTCGCTGGCAACCCCCGATGGACATAGCCGCGTAACCTACCGGAATTTCTTTTATCCCCACCATCGTTGGCAATTCACGGGACTACGCCTCGCCGACTACGCCGGCTGATATTTTTTCGAATTCAATCGCGCCGGAAAGCGCGCCCAGGAGACTGTCATGAATATCCACGGTGGCGCTTTGGCCAAAGCGGATCGCTTCGACGAACAAACCACGGCATTTGCGCGGGACGTGATCGAAGATTTGTCACAGCACCCCAAGCGGCTGTCGCCGAAATATTTCTATGACGCGACCGGTTCGGAACTATTCGAACAGATCACGGTGCTGCCGGAATACTATCCGACCCGCACCGAACTTTCGATCCTGCGCGATCGAGGCAGCAACATATCGGCCATTATTCCCAAGGGCGCAGCACTGGTGGAATTCGGCGCTGGCGCGACCACCAAGGTCCGGCTGTTGTTGAAGCAATGCGCGTTCGGCGCCTATGTACCGGTGGATATCTCCGGTGAGTTCCTCAAGGCGCAGGCCGATGGGCTGCGGCATGATTTCCCGGACCTTGCCATCTATCCGGTCGCAGCGGACTTTACCGCGCCGTTCGCGTTGCCCGACGCGATCAAGGCGATGCCGAAGGTTGGATTCTTCCCGGGATCGACGCTGGGAAACTTCGAGCCGCACGAGGCCTGCGGTTTCCTGCGCAGCGCCCGCGAGATTCTCGGCGCGGGTGCCCAGATGGTGATCGGCGTCGATCTCGAAAAAGACGATCGCGTGCTCTATGAGGCCTACAACGATGCCGCCGGCGTCACCGCGCGCTTCAATCTCAACGTGCTCAATCGCATCAATCGCGAATTGAGCGGCAATTTCGACACTTCCGCGTTCATCCATCGCGCCATCTACAATCGCGAGCGGCACCGGATCGAAATGCACCTGATCAGCAAGAAGGCGCAGAGCGTCCGCGTCCTTGGCCGGAATTTCTCGTTCCGCGCCGGCGAAAGCATCCACACCGAGAGCAGCTATAAATACAGCATCGAGCGCTTCGCCGCGCTGGCGCGCGGTTCGGGCTGGACGCCGCGCAAATCCTGGACCGACAAGGCCGGCATGTTCTCGGTTCACGCGTTGGTCGCATCCACCTGAGTCTCGGTCGCGCCCGATTTCAGCGAGATCGATTCCCATGCTGCGACAATGACCAGGATCGCGCTGGTCAGGATCGACAGCATCAGCGGCGACAGCCCGCTTGCGAACCAGGCGAGGATGCAAAGTGCCGCGATGCCGACGACGTGGGAGAGTTGAAGAAAGCGCCTGAACGTGTGCTTGAAGAGAATGGTTCCGATCAGGAACAACAACGGACCGCCGATCGCGCTCAAGACCGTCTTCAGATCGGAATGATCGGCCGGATGGGTCAGCACCAGTTCATCGGCGACCGCCGTGAGGATGATACCGGCCACGATCGGCATGTGGAGATAAGTGTAGGCGAGCCTTGCCAGCCGGCCCGGCTCGCTGGATCTTGAAATCTGCTCGGAGCCGGCTTCAGCGCCCTTGTGGAAATAGATCCACCACATCGCCAGCGCGCCGACGAAGGCCGCGACGAACGCCGTGATGGTCTCGGTGGTCCAGGGCAGATCGGCGAAAGTCGCGCCCGTCACCACGATGGATTCGCCAAGCGCAATGATGATGAAGCCGGCGCAGCGCTCGGCCATATGGCCGCCCTCGACTATCCAGTCTTCTACCGAAGACGGGCCATATACCGGAATCCAGAACCGGACCGCCGGTGAGATGTATTCGATCGCGAGCGCGATGGCCCAAAACATCAACCGCTGATGTCCGTCCGCAAACCCGCCTGCGATCCAGAACACGGCCGACATCGACAGCCACATCAAGACACGGAATGCGTTCATTCGTGCCGAAGGCCGGGTGGACGGGATCGATACCAGCCAAAACAGTGTTCGGCCGACCTGCATGGTGGCGTAGGCAGCGGCGAACCACAATCCCCGCGAGTCGAACGCCTTCGGAATCGAGGTCGAGAGCACGAGCCCGCCGAGCATCAGCAGAAACAGCAGGATCCGGACCGGCGTGAGTTCGGGGTTGAGCCAGTTCGTGATCCAGGAGGTGTAAACCCACGCCCACCACACGCCCAGAAACAACAGGGTCGTCTGCAAGGCCCCGAGCGGCGTGAAATGAGCAAGCAGCGTGTGCGATATCTGCGTGACCGCGAAAACGAACACCAGATCGAACAACAATTCGGCATAGGTGACGCGGGCATGCTGGTTCGGCACAATCGGGCGAAACAGCGCGCCGCGTTGATCGTCTCCCGCCATGTCCCCCCGCTCCGCCTAGCCCCCCGGCACCCCGGTTTGCAGCGCCAAAGCGTGGAGCACGCCGCCCATCTGGCCTCGCAGCGATTGATAAACGATCTGGTGCTGCTGAACACGAGACTTGCCGCGGAACAACTCCGAAATCACGGTCGCGGCATAGTGGTCGCCGTCGCCGGCGAGATCGCGGATCGTCACCTCGGCGTCAGGAATGGCTGCCTTGATCATCAATTCGATATCGTGGGCATCCATCGGCATCCCAGGCTTCTCCAATCTGGCGTTTAAATCGTGGCCGGCGGTCGGTGCGGCGCATCGGACCTCGGAGGTCCAGTTTTGCCGATTGCGCTCTGGATGTCACGCGCTGTCGTACTATATTCACCTTCCGATCATTGCAAAGCCGTTGGATCGTAGCCGCACGATCACAACGGGCTGACCAAAAAGGCTGATCCCCATGAAACTCCCCGGCCCCGACCATCCGATCACGATTACGGCGAATCCCAAGCGCATCCGCGTCCTCGCCGACGGCGTCGTGATTGCCGACACCGCGCACGCCCTGACGCTAAAGGAAGCGAGCTACCCGGCCGTGCATTATGTGCCGCGAAACGACGCCAATCTGGCGCTGCTGGCGCGAACCGACCGGGTAACGCATTGTCCCTACAAGGGGGATGCGAATTATTTCAGCATCGTCGCTGACGGCAAAACCCTCGAAAACTCGGTCTGGACCTATGAGGCGCCCTTCCCGGCGATGACGGAAATTTCCGGCCATCTGGCGTTCTATCCCGACAAGGTCAGGATCGAGGAAGTGGCCTGAGAGGCTGCGCGCTGGCCGGTTCGCCGGCTTGCGCGCCTTACACCCGAAAGATCGTGAGGCCCAGAATCAGCAGGACCAGGAAGATCACGACGAAGACGTAAAACAGGAAGCGGGCGACATCCGCGGACGCCGCCGATATTCCCGTGAAACCGAGCACGCCGGCGACAACAGACACCAGAAAGAAAATTAGCGCCCATTTCAGGATCGTCATGGTCCAATTCCTCCAGCCTTCGCGCCTCGGCAGCGGCGGCCCACCCGAGACGCTAGCCTAACCACGATCGATGGAACTGGTTCCGGTCACGGATCAAAGACAGGCGAGTGCGTCAAAGCACCGCCCGCAAGCGGGGAATTTTCGGACGCGAAATCGATACCTTGGCATCAAAACTGCATCGGTTTGCGGAACTGTTTTGCTGTGAACGGGAGGATGTGTCCGGGAAACGCGAAAAGGACATCCCGATGGGAATACCCGCCATTTTGATCGCCGCCGCCATCAGCCTCACCATGCTGGTCATGGTTTCGGACTTGCCCTGAGCCCCGAGCTTCAGATCTGCCCTGACGCTCGGGTACCCATATAGGCCGGAAACCAGCTCTCGAACGCGGTTGCCAGTGCCTTTACCGAAACCGGATCCTGTCCCGCGATCTGGATGGATTCGCCACCGGTGGTGCCGATCCGCGTGCAAGGCACGCCCGCGCCCCTCATCTTTGCCAGCACCAGCCCGGCCTGCTCCGCCGTGACCGTCACAATGTAACGCGCCTGATCTTCTCCGAACCAATAGGCATGCGGCACGATCAATTCCGGCGCCGCCGATAGCTGCGCGCCGAGCCCGCCAGAGATCGCCATCTCCGCCAGCGCAATCAACAACCCGCCGTCGGAAACGTCGTGCGCCGAGGTCGCGGTGCCGGCGTGGATCATGCCGCGAACCACGTCGCCGTTACGCTTCTCCGCGGCAAGGTCGACCGGGGGCGGCGCGCCCTGTTCGCGGCCGCAGACATCGCGCAGGTAAACCGATTGACCGAGCCATCCCTGGGTTTCGCCGATCAACAGGATCGCCTCGCCCTCGGCCTTGAACGCCAGCGTTGCCGATTTGGTAAAGTCGTCGAGCAGCCCGACGCCGCCGATCGACGGCGTCGGCAGGATGCCGCGGCCGTTGGTCTCGTTGTAAAGCGAGACGTTGCCGGAGACGACGGGGAAATCCAGCGTGCGGCAGGCCTCGGCGATACCCTTCAGGCAGCCGACGAACTGGCCCATGATTTCCGGCCGCTCCGGATTGCCGAAATTGAGGTTATCGGTGATCGCCAGCGGCCGGCCGCCGACCGCCGTGATGTTGCGCCAGGCCTCCACCACCGCCTGCATGCCGCCCAGATAAGGATCGGCTTCGCAGTAACGCGGCGTTACGTCCACCGTCAGCGCCAATCCCTTCGGCCCGTCCTGCACCCGCACCACAGCGGCGTCGCCACCGGGACGCTGCACCGTATTGCCGAGAATGACGTGATCATATTGCTCCCACACCCAGCGCTTCGAGCAAAGCTCCGGCGTGGCGATCAGCTTTTCAAGCGCCGCGACAATTCCGATCGGCGGCTTCACTTCGCGCGCGTGAATGACGGGCAGCAACGGCGTTTCAACGTGCGGCCGGTCATAGAGCGGAGCTTCGTCGCCCAATTCCTTGATCGGCAGGTCGGCCATGACGTCGCCGCCATGCTTCACCACGAAGCGCTTGCTCGGTGTGGTGTAGCCGACCACGGCGAAATCCAGTCCCCATTTCCGGAAGATCGCCTCGGCCTGCTTTTCCTTTTCGGGCTTGAGCACCATCAGCATGCGCTCCTGGCTCTCCGAGAGCATCATCTCATAGGCGCTCATGCCGGTTTCGCGGGTCGGCACCGCGTCCAGATCGAGATCGACACCGAGGTCGCCCTTGGCGCCCATCTCCACCGCCGAGCAGGTCAGACCGGCCGCGCCCATGTCCTGGATCGCGACCACGCAATCGGCTTCCATGATTTCGAGACAGGCTTCCAGCAGCAGCTTCTCCGCGAAGGGATCGCCGACCTGCACGGTCGGGCGCTTCTCGGCGGAATCGTCGTCGAATTCGGCTGACGCCATCGAGGCGCCGTGAATGCCGTCGCGGCCGGTCTTGGAGCCGAGATAGACGATCGGCATGTTCACGCCCGAGGCCGCCGCGTAGAAAATCTTGGTGGTTTCGGCGAGGCCGACCGCCATCGCGTTGACCAATATGTTGCCGTCATAGCGGGTATGGAAACGCACCTGTCCGCCGACCGTCGGCACGCCAAACGAATTACCGTAGCCGCCGACGCCGGCGACGACGCCGGAGACCAGATGGCGGGTCTTCGGATGCTCGGGCGCGCCGAAGCTCAGCGCATTGAGGCAGGCAATCGGGCGCGCGCCCATGGTGAAGACGTCGCGCAGGATACCGCCGACGCCGGTGGTGGCACCCTGATACGGCTCGATATAGCTTGGATGGTTGTGGCTCTCCATCTTGAAAACCACCGCCTGGCCATCGCCGATGTCGATGACGCCGGCATTCTCGCCCGGCCCCTGGATCACCCAGGGCGCCTTGGTCGGCAGTCCGCGCAGGTGCAACCGCGACGATTTGTAGGAGCAATGCTCGTTCCACATCGCCGAGAAAATCCCGAGCTCGGTGAAGCTCGGCACCCGCCCGATCAGCTCGAGGATGCGCTGATATTCGTCCGGTTTGAGACCGTGGCTGGCGACGAGTTCGGGAGTGATTTGCGGCTGGTTCATGCGGTTTCTTGCGGGACGGAGGTCTCTTATTAGGGAGATCGGACGCTTGTATTAGGGAGATAGGAAGGTCTGGAAAAGGCCTTTTACGGCGCAATTCCGCCCTGTCCATAGATTTGCTGATGTTTGAGGCGTGGTGTTGATTTGCACATCCCGGATGGATCGGATTTAAGGACGGAAACCCTCAAACCAAGGCCGAAATCGCGTGGATGACCTGACCAAATCCGCATTCCTCAACCGCCCCGATCTGCATGTCGGCACCGAGGGCGAATTCAAGGGCTGGCGAACCTGGAGCCGCGACAGCTTCGAAACACATAATGGGCCGTTCTGGCACCGGATGGATGATGACGGCCAGATACGCTGCGCGTTCCGGGTCGAGAACAAGCACCTCAACGGCATGCGCAATGTCCATGGCGGCGCCTTCATGGCGTTCGCGGATTATTGCCTGTTCGCGATGGCCGCTCCCGTGCTGCAGGGTCCGGGTGTGACGGTATCATTCGCCTGCGAATTCCTCGACGCCGCGCGCGAAGGCGAGCTGATCGAAGCGACTGGCGAGATCATGCGCGCCGGCGGCTCGATGATCTTCCTGCGCGGCGTGCTGAAATCCGGCGAGCGCTCGCTTTTCACGTTCTCGGGGACCATCAAGCGGGTGAAGCGCAAAGCATCGACGACAGCCAGCCCCGTTGCCACCTAGCTTGATCCAGCCGCTCCCACAGGCCCATCGCGGCTGGCGCGATTATGCGTTGCTGCTGGCGCTGGCCTGCTGCTGGAGTTCGACCTATCCGCTGACCAAGATCGGCCTCGGCTCGATTCCGCCGATCACCTTCATCTCGGCCCGCTCGCTCACCGCAGCGCTGTTCCTGCTCATCATCCTGCGCCTGCGCGGCGTTCGAATTCCGACCGACGCCGCGGCCTGGAAGCTGTTTGCGTTCCAGCAGACCATCAATTCGACGATCCCGTTCCTGATGATCACCTGGGCGCAGCAATATGTGCCGGCGGCCAGCACCGTGGTGCTGGCTTCGACGACGCCGATTTTTGCCTTCCTCATCACCTGGGGCATCACGCGGCACGAGCCCGCCACGCTGACGAAGCTGGTCGGCGCCGTTTTGGGCCTGGCCGGAACCGCCGCGATCATCGGCCTCGACGCGCTGGTCGGTCTCGGCGGTAACATCACCGCGGAAATCGTGATCCTGCTCGCGACCATCTCCTTTGCCTGCGCCACGATCTTCGGGTTGCGGCTGTCCGACTACGATCCGATGGTGGTGGCGGCGGGATCGCTGTTGTTCGGCGGCCTGATCCTGCTGCCGGTCGCGCTGGTCGTCGATCATCCCTGGACCTTGCGGCCAACGCAGCAAGCGGTGGTGGCCACGATCGCGATGGGGATCTTCTCAAGCGCGCTGGGGCTGATGCTGTTCTACATGTGCCTGACACGGCTCGGCACGCTGATGACCAACGCGCAAGCCTATTTGCGGATTCCGATCGGCGTCGGCTTGTCGGTCGTCCTGCTCGGCGAAGCCATTCCGCCCAACCTTGTGCTCGGCCTGGTGCTGGTGGTGGCCGGCGTTGCCGCCATGACAGTTCCGGATGGCGGGTATGGGCGCTGGAATCCGCTTCGTGCACGGCAGGCAAAACTACCCGGCCCGGATGTGGGATGACGCGAGCTTAAGCGGCGCGCTCCAGATGCGCGACGAGGCCTGCGAACAGGCCGCGGCCGTCGGTGCAGCCCATGATGTCTTCGACGTGGTTTTCCGGATGCGGCATCATGCCGAGCACATTGCCGCGCTCATTGACGATGCCGGCGATGGATTGTGCGGCGCCATTGAAGTTGGAGCGCTCATCCACCGCACCATCGGCGGAGCAATAGCGATAGAGCACCCGCCCCTCGCCTTCGAGCCGCTTTAGCGTCTCTTCATCCGCCTCGTAATTGCCCTCGCCATGGGCGACCGGCACCCGAATAACCTGCCCGGCATTATAGCCGCGCGTGAACGGCGTATCCGAGCGTTCGACCCGCAGATGCACATCGCGGCAGACGAATTTCAGCCGCGCATTGCGCATCAGCACGCCCGGCAATAGCCCGAACTCGCAAAGGATCTGGAAGCCGTTGCAGACCCCGAGAACCAGACCGCCGCCAGCTGCAAAGTCGCGCACCGCGTCCATCACCGGCGCGCGTGCGGCGATGGCGCCGCAGCGCAGATAATCGCCGTAGGAAAATCCGCCGGGCACCACCACCAGATCAGTGCCCGCAGGCAGCGACGTCTCGGCATGCCAGACCATCGCCGGCTCATGACCCGACGCGAGCCGAAGCGCGCGCGCCATGTCGCGCTCGCGATTGATTCCGGGAAAAACGAGAATGGCGGATTTCATGGGTAACGTTGCCTAGCTCAAAACCTCAACCCGGTAATTCTCGATCACGGTGTTCGCCAACAGCTTGTCGGCGGCGTCTTTCAGTGCCGCCTCGGCCTTGGCCTTGTCGGAGCCGGAGAGCTCGATGTCGAATACCTTGCCCTGGCGCACGCTAGCGACGCCATCGACGCCGAGCGATTTCAGGGCGCCTTCGATGGCCTTGCCCTGCGGATCGAGAATGCCGGTTTTAAGTGTAACGGTGACGCGCGCTTTCATCTTTCGACATTGACCTCTTTGGCCGCGCTTTCACGCGAAACGACACGATTCACAATTTCACCGATCCTTCGAGACGCGGGCTTCGCCGCTCCTCAGGATGAGGAAGCCTCATGATGAGCGGCATCGCGCAAACGATGCGTCTCGAACCAGGAGGCGAACAACCTCAGCTCTTGACCAGTACCGGACCCGAGCCAATGGGCCGCTCGTTCTCCATCAGGATCCCCAACCGCTTGGCGACTTCGGTATAGGCCTCCAGCAGGCCGCCGAGATCCCGGCGGAAGCGGTCCTTGTCGAGCTTCTCGTTCGACTTGATGTCCCACAGCCGGCACGAGTTCGGGCGATATCTCGTCGGCGACGATGATCCGCATCATCTCGTTTTCGAACAGCCGGCCGCATTCCATCTTGAAGTCGACCAGACGGATGCCGATCCCGAGAAACAGCCCGGTGAGGAAGTCGTTGACGCGGATCGCCAGCGCCATGATGTCGTCGATTTCCTGCGGGGTCGCCCAGCCGAACGCCGTGATGTGCTCCTCGGAGACCATCGGGTCGTTGAGCTGGTCGTTCTTGTAGTAGAATTCGATGATGGAGCGCGGTAGCTGGGTGCCTTCCTCGATACCGAGGCGCTGCGACAGCGATCCCGCCGCCACGTTCCGCACCACGACTTCCAGCGGCACGATCTCGACTTCGCGAATCAGCTGCTCGCGCATGTTGAGGCGGCGGATGAAATGGGTCGGCACCCCGATGTCGTTGAGGTGCTGAAACAGGTACTCCGAAATCCGGTTGTTGAGGACGCCCTTGCCCTCGATCACCTGGTGTTTCTTGGCATTGAACGCGGTCGCATCGTCCTTGAAGTGCTGGATCAGGGTTCCGGGCTCCGGTCCTTCGTAAAGGACCTTGGCCTTGCCTTCATAAATGCGGCGTCGGCGGCTCATTGGGATGTACCGTGTGTTGTTGAAATCCATGAAATTGGTTTGCTCCGGATGACAAAGGCTGCGACCCACGACGGAGCTGCCGTGAAGGCCAGGAACGGGAAAACAGAACGAGAACCGGGCCTGAGTCGAACCTAACCGATTGGCCTATCGAGTACAATCGATCCGGTCTTCTGGGGCCGAGTTTTACCGTTCTGCGTGCGGCATTTGAGGCCGTTGTTTTAGCCAAACTGCCTGATTATCTAGGCATCGGGGCGAGTTGCCGCAACGAGGCCGTGCCTACAAATTCGGCACGAGATCGGAACCCTGGTCATGACCACATTCGACAAGCGGGAAGAGACGTTCGAGCGGAAGTTTGCGCTCGACGAGGAACTGAAATTCAAGGCCGAAGCCCGCCGTAACAAGCTGCTTGGCCTTATGGGTGGCGGAGCGGCTCGGAATCTCGGGCGATGCTGCCAGCGCCTACGCCCGTGATGTGGTCACCGCCGATTTCGAGGCCGGCGGCGATGGCGTCGTCCGCAAGGTGGCTGGCGATCTCGACGCCAAGAGCATCGTCGTCACCGAGACGCAGCTTCGCGCCAAGATGGACGAACTGATGGCGCAGGCGGTGATGCAGGTGAAGGCGGGGAAGTAAACTGAAGCGTGGAATGCCAGCGGCAGTCCGGACGCCGAACAGCGGCGATCCGAAACTCCATGCGTTCTCACTCGCCCAGATCCGCGTCTTCGGCATCCCGGTGCAAGCTTACCCCTCCTTGAAACCATATTCCGGCACATTGCCGCTGGCGCCGTAATATTTGTAAGGCAGGAATTTGCCGGACATCGTGATCTTGACCCGGTCGCCTTTGGGATTGGGCTGGCGTTCCATCACCATGTCGAAATCGATCGCCGACATGATGCCGTCGCCATATTCCTCCTCGATCAGCGCCTTCCAGGCCGGACCATTGACCATGACCAGTTCGTAGAAGCCGGTAGATCAGGGGATCGGTCGGTGGCATTTCCATGCCCCGCATCGGCGTCTCGTTGAGCATCGCGGTCTCGGATTTGGAGAGCCCGAACAGCTCGGCGGCATTCGCCGCCTGCGGTTTTGTAAGCTTCATCTGGCCGAGGATGGCGCCGACGATCAGCACTTCGGAATAGCCGCCGATCTTTTCGCAGATGTGTTTCCAGCTCCAGCCGTTCTCGCGCTTGATGTCGAGCAGCTTTTCGGTGAGGTCGGATCGTTTCATGGCTCGCTTCCCTGACGCTTCATGGAATGTGAAGAGACGCAAGGAGCATGCCAGTCGAGCCGACCGTCCGTTCTATGGCGAATGCACCAGGCTGGATTCGAGGCGGTCGAGTTCACGCGCCAGATCGCGCTCGATATCGGCGACATGCATCATGACGACCCGGTAGCCGCGCTGTTCCAGCCACGCCTGGCGCGTGGCCCGGTCGTTGATGATGATTTCGGTCTCATCGGGATTGATCAGTTCGACCGCGACCCGATGCACGAACGAAACAAAGTCCGGAATGTGCCGGCCGACCGGGGTCTGGCGCTTGAATTGTCCGGCGAAGCGGCGATCGGTGGTCAACGCCTGCCACAGAATGCGCTCGGCATCGGTCGGATTTCGCCGCAGTAACCGCGCCAGCCCGCGCACCGTGCCGCTTTCCGAGGGCAACGCGTGCTGCCCGTGCTCGGCGAGCAGCGCGCGCAATCTTGTCGCCTGCTCGCCGTCGAGCACGCCGCCCTTGGCGGGGCCCTTGCGACCCTCGGCGATCGCCATCACCACGCCGTGCAGCGTGTGCATGTCCTGCTTGGTCGGGTCCATGCGCGTGAAGATATTGCGCAGATTGACCAGCATGGTCTCGCGCTTCTCGGCCGGGCGCAGGAATTCGACCTTGTCGAGCTCCCGCACCAGATTGTCGAAGAACGCCTGCATCTGGTGCTGCGACGCGCGCTCGGAGCGTTCGGGCATCGCGAATGGCAACGCGCCCTGGGTCGCGAGCTTGAACCATTCATAGCCGATCAGCAGCACCGCCTGCGCCAGATTGAGCGAGGCGAAGCCGGGATTGACCGGGAATGTGACGATGCGGTTGGCCAGCGCCACCTCCTCGTTCTGCAGGCCATAACGCTCGCGGCCGAAGAGGATGCCGACCGTGCCGCCGTCGAGGCACTGGCTTGCGATCTCGCGCGCGGCGGCTTCCGGCGCGATCACGGGCTTGGCCTGATCATGCGCCCGCGCGGTGGTGGCGAGCAGCAGCGTGCAGTCGGCGACCGCCTGCTCGACGGTATCGAACAGCTCGACATGGTCCAGGATATGATCGGCGCCGGAGGCCGCGCGCCGGGCGTGAACGTTCGGCCAGCCGTCGCGCGGATTGACGATCCGCAAACGCGTCAGCCCGAAATTGCCCATGGCGCGCGCGGCCATGCCGATGTTCTCGCCGAGCTGCGGCTCGACCAGAATCACGATGGGCCCCGCAAGATCGAGGCCTGATTTGGTCCTGTCGGTGCCCGAACCGGACATCTCACTTCACTTTCTGATTCAACGTCGTGATTTCCTGGAAGTCGCCGCTCAACGCCCTGTGCACGGCTTGCCGCAACCAACGGTGGCCTGCGTCCTTGTCGAAGCGCGGATGCCAAGCCTGCGCGATTACTACTTCCGGGGTCTCCACCGGCAGGCTGAAATGCGCGATGGCGAGGCCGCGCTGCTTTGCCGTCCGAGCGATGCTTAGTGGCACAGCGGCGACCATATCGGAAGACGCCGCGACCAGCAGGGCTACGTAAAAGCCCGGAACCACGAACCGCACCTGTCGCGACAAACCGAGCGCGGCCAGCGCCTGATCGATCGGCCCCTCGACGCGCCCGCGCCGAGACGCGCTGATCGGTTTTCGCCGTTGGAGCGCTGGCTGCCGGCGCTGCCATTTGCCTGACACGGCAGAGCTGGATGCTTGCGATGGAGGCCGTCGCGTCCGCCAAGACATGATTTGGTCCTGTCGATGCACCCCTGTTCGACACCTCGACTTCGCTTTCTAAATCAACTTCTGAAGACCCTAAATCAAGCTCCTAAGACCTTGATTCAAGCCCTTGCGGGCGGCCCATTTCGATGGGTCGCGGCTTGGCATTTCTCAAGCGAAATAATCACGTTAGCGCCATCAGCGAATCCTCGATCGAACTCTCAACAGGGTTTTGCCGACGACGTCTTGCGCACGTTCTGGTTTCGGTTACGGTACCAAACACAATCAAAACGAACCTGAACGCCTATCTCAAAGGCTCGGGACACGGGGAGGCTTCCATGCGCAGATGGTCTTTGGCGATTGCCGGATCGATTCTCATTCTCGCCGGCGGATTGCTGGCCCATCTGACACAGACCTCTGGGGGTATCCGGATCGAGGATGTGCGCTTCAAGGGTGCCGCCGGCAACACCATGAGTGCCCTGCTCTATATCCCGCCGAACGCGACCGCGAAGACCCCCGCCCCGGGCATTCTCGCGGTTCACGGCTACATCAATTCGCGCGAAACCCAGGACGGCTTTGCCATCGAATTCGCCCGTCGCGGCTATGTGGTGCTCGCCCTCGACCAGACCGGCCACGGCTACAGCGATCCGCCGTCCTTCGCCAACGGCTTCGGCGGCCCCGATGGTCTCGCGCATCTGCGCAGCCTCGATATCGTCGACAAGAACAATATCGGCCTCGAGGGTCACTCGATGGGCGGCTGGACGGTTCTCGCTGCCGCGGCGACCACGCCGAACGACTACAAGTCGATGGTGCTGGAGGGATCGTCGACCGGCAAGCCTTTCGCCGGTGAGGGCACCGCAAGCTGGCCGCGCAATGTCGCGCTGGTGTTTGCACAATATGAGGAATTCTCCGCGCTGATGTGGGGGGTCGATCTGGCGCGCGACGTGACCCAAAGCCCGAAGCTGTGGGCCCTGTTTGGCACCACGGGCGCCGTCGAACCCGGCAAGGTCTATGGCGACATCGCCCAAGGCACCGCCCGGGTGCTCTACACCCCGGCGATGACGCATCCGGCCGAGCATATTTCGCATGAAGCCATCGGCTATAGCCTCGACTGGTTCGCCAAGACGCTGCAAGGCGGCACGCCGCGCCCCGTCACGGATCAGATCTGGTTCCGCAAGGAGATCGGCACGCTGATCGCGCTGATCGGTTTTGTGGCGCTTCTGCTTGGCGCATTCGATGGGCTGCTGGAATTCCCGTTGTTTTCGCATCTGAGGCTGCCGGCCGTCGCTGACGGCAGCGTGCCGGCCGCCACTCCATCGAGCAGCCGCCGCTGGACCATCGCGTTGGTGCTGTCCGCTTTCATCCCGGCACTGACCTATTATCCGGCGTTCGCGCTCGGGGGCACCCTGGTGACGCCGTCTGCTTACCTGCCCCAGGGCGTTACCAACCAGATTATGGTGTGGGCCATCATCAACGCGCTGATCACGCTGGCGTTGATGCCGTTCGCTCCCAAGCGCGCCAGCAGGATGGGGATCATCGGGCCTTCGATCCTGATCGCGCTTGCCACCGTCATCATCGGCTATGCCGGGTTGTGGCTGGCCGATCTGCTGTTCAAGATCGATTTTCGGTTCTGGATCGTCGCGCTCAAGCTGATGAGCGGCAAACAGTTCCTGATCTTCCTGATCTATCTGGCGCCGATCACCGCGTTCTTCGTGATCGCGCTCCATGTGCTGCACCGGAATTTCAGCACCATGGGCGCGGGGCGCGGCGCACTCTACCTCACCAATATCCTGGCGCTGACGCTCGGCTTCATCGTGTTGCTGGGGCTGCAATACGCCACGCTATGGATCACCGGACAATTGCTCAATCCGCTGCCCGATCCGAGTTTCGTGCCGCTCTCCACCATCATCGCCATCCAGTTTGTACCGCTGCTGGCGATCGCAGCCATCATCGCGACCTTCACCTGGCGGCGCACCGGCTCGAGCCTGCCGGGCGCCCTGATCTGCGGAATCTTCGTGACCTGGTATGTGGTGGCCGGCACTGCCACGCAGGTAGCGTTCTGAGCTAAAAGATGGGCGCACAGTGCATAACGCCTTGGCTTTCGCCAAGGCGTTTGCGGTGCTATAGCGCGGATGCGATCACCCCGGTTCGTCCCGAACCGTTCGTCCCGCTATTCCAAAAAGGCCCGATCCACCATGGCAAAAATCAAGGTGACCAACCCCGTCGTCGAACTCGACGGCGACGAGATGACCCGGATCATCTGGCAATACATCAAGGACAAGCTGATCACGCCGTTTCTCGATATCAACCTGATGTATTTCGACCTTGGGATGGAATACCGCGACCAGACCAACGATCAGGTCACCATCGATGCCGCCTACGCCATCAAGGAGGTCGGCGTTGGCGTTAAATGCGCCACCATCACGCCAGACGAAGCCCGGGTAAAGGAATTCGGCCTCAAGGAAATGTGGAAGTCGCCGAACGGCACCATCCGTAATATTCTGGGCGGCGTCATCTTCCGCGAGCCGATTATCTGCAAGAACGTGCCGCGGCTAGTACCGGGCTGGACCAAGCCAATCATCATCGGCCGCCATGCCTTTGGCGACCAGTACCGCGCCACCGACATCAAATTCCCGGGCAAGGGCACGCTGTCGATGAAGTTCGTCGGCGAGGACGGTGCGGTGATCGAGCGCGAAGTGTTCAAATCGCCCGGCGCCGGCGTCGCCATGAGCATGTACAACCTCGACAATTCGATCCGGGATTTCGCCCGGGCGTCGCTGACCTACGGCCTCAACCGCGGTTATCCGGTCTATCTTTCCACCAAGAACACCATCATGAAAGTCTATGATGGCCGCTTCAAGGATATCTTCGAGGAGATCTACGAGAAGGATTTCAAGAAGGACTTCGAGGCCAAGCGCCTGACCTATGAGCATCGCCTGATCGACGACATGGTGGCGTCCGCCCTGAAGTGGTCCGGCGGCTATGTCTGGGCCTGCAAGAATTACGATGGCGACGTCCAGTCCGACACCGTCGCGCAGGGCTATGGCTCGCTCGGCCTGATGACCTCGGTGCTGATGACCCCGGACGGCCACACGGTCGAGGCCGAAGCCGCCCATGGCACGGTGACGCGGCATTACCGCGAGCATCAGAAAGGCAAGGAGACCTCGACCAACTCGATCGCCTCGATCTTTGCCTGGACCCAGGGGCTGTCGCACCGCGCCAAACTCGACAACAACGAAGCGTTGGCCAAGTTCGCCAAGACGCTGGAGCGGGTCTGCGTCGAAACGGTTGAATCCGGCTATATGACCAAGGATCTGGCGTTGCTGGTTGGCGCCGACCAGCGCTGGCTGTCCACCACCGGATTCCTCGACAAGGTTGCGGAAAACCTGACCAAGGCGATGGCGGCATAGGCGGCGCCAGAATTTGTCTCAACCGTCATCGCGGGCGCAGCGAAGCAATCCAGAGTACAGAGCACGGACTTTGGATGGATTGCTTCGTCGCTTCGCTCCTCGCTGACGACAAATTGCGGAACGAACGATCATGGCGCTGCGAAGAACCGCTGCTTTGACACTCTTGATGCTGGGTTCGCTGGCGAGGGTGTCCGCGGCCGAAACGTCGCTTCCCGACGCCATCGCGGCGCCGGGAGAAAGCGTTGTGCTTAGCGTTCAGGCCGAAGGTGCGCAGGTTTACGAATGCAAGGCCGCGTCCGATGGCAAATTGGCGTGGGCGTTCCGCGAGCCGATCGCGACCTTGCTGCTCGATGGCAAGACCGTCGGCCGGCATTATGCCGGGCCGAACTGGGAACACAGCGACGGCAGCGCCGTGGTCGGCAAGGTTGCCGGCAGCGCTCCGGGCGCGACAGCAAATGATATTGCGTGGCTTAAACTCGCTGTGATTTCACAGCGCGGCAGCGGCGTTCTCACTGGCGTCACCACGGTGCAGCGGATCAATACCCGCGGCGGCAAGCTTGACGGCGCCTGCGACAAGGCCGGGGCCTTCAGCAGCGCGCCCTATTCGGCGGAATATGTATTCCTGAAAAAGGGTTGAGGCGCGCGCAGCGACCTCAAGCGCCGGCAACCGCCTTTTCGATGGCGTCCAGTGCGGCGCTCGCCTTGGCGCCGTCGGGACCGCCGGCCTGCGCCATATCCGGCCGCCCGCCGCCGCCCTTGCCGCCAAGCGCCTCGGACGCCACGCGCACCAGATTGACCGCATTGTAGCGCGAGGTGAGATCGCTGGTGACCCCGACCACGACGCCGGCTTTGCCGTCCTCGGTGACGCCGACGATGGCGACGACACCGGAGCCAAGCTGTTTCTTGCCGTCATCGACCAGGCTTTTGAGATCCTTCATCTCGATGCCTTCGACCGACCGCATCATCAGCTTGACGTTGCCGATTTCGCGGACGCCGGCGGCCGCACCCGCCGCCGCGCCGTTCATCGGCGCACCGCCACCCATTGCCAGCTTCTTGCGCGCCTCCGACAGATCGCGCTCGAGCTTCTTGCGCTCTTCCATCAGCGAGGCGATGCGTGCCGGCATGTCGTCGAGCGTGGTGCGCAGCTCGCTTGCCGCCGCTTTGGCGAGCGCCATGGTGTCGTTGGCATGCTGGCGTGCATGACGCCCGGTCAGCGCCTCGATGCGGCGAACGCCCGACGACACCGCGCTTTCGCCGGTGACCGAGATCAGGCCGATATCGCCGGTCCGGCGCACATGGGTGCCGCCGCACAATTCCACCGACCAGCCGAGCGCGTTGCTTGCCGCGCGATCGCGCCCGGCATGGCCCATCGAAACCACGCGAACCTCGTCGCCATATTTTTCGCCGAACAGGGCGCGTGCGCCGGAATCGCGTGCATCGTCCACCGCCATCAGCCGGGTGGTGACCTCGCCATTCTCCAGCACCACATCGTTGGCGATATCCTCGATCCGGCTTAGCTCATCCTGCGTGATCGGCTTCTGATGTACGAAGTCGAAGCGCAGCCGGTCCGGCGCCACCAAGGAGCCGCGCTGCGCGATGTGGTCGCCGAGCACTTGGCGCAGCGCTTCATGCAACAGATGCGTCGCGGAATGATTGGCTCTGATCGAGGCGCGTCTGGCGTGATCGACTTCGAGCAGCAACGCCGTCCCCGGCTTCAACGTGCCCTGCTCGACGGTGCCCAGATGCACGAACAGATCGCCGGCTTTCTTCTGGGTGTCGGTGACGCGAAACCGTACGCCCTCGCCGGTCATCACGCCGGTGTCGCCGACCTGGCCGCCGGATTCCGCATAAAACGGCGTCTGGTTGAGAACGATGGCGCCAACCTCGCCGGTCTTGAGGCTCTCGACATTCTTGCCGTCTTTCACCAGTGCGGCCGCCACGCCTTCGGCGGTCTCGGTCTCATAGCCCAGAAATTCGGTGGCACCGATTTTCTCACGCAGCGGAAACCAGACATTCTCGCTGGCGGTATCGCCACTTCCTGCCCACGCTGCGCGGGCCTTGGCGCGCTGGCGGTCCATCGCGTCGGTGAAGGACGCAATATCAACCGAGATGCCGCGATTGCGCAGCGCATCCTGCGTGAGGTCGAGCGGAAAACCATAGGTGTCGTACAGCGTGAACGCGGTGTCGCCGTCGAACATGTCGCCCTTTTTGAGCGAACTGCTCTTCTCGTCGAGGATCGACAGCCCGCGTTCCAGCGTCTTGCGAAACCGGGTTTCTTCCAGCCGCAGCGTTTCCTCGATCAGGCTTTCGGCACGCACCAGTTCGGGATAGGCCTGCCCCATCTCGCGCACCAGCGCCCAGACCAGCCGATACATCAGCGGGTCCTTGGCGCCGAGCAATTGCGCGTGGCGCATCGCGCGGCGCATGATCCGGCGCAGCACGTAGCCGCGGCCTTCATTCGACGGCAGCACGCCATCGGCGATCAGGAACGACGAGGCGCGCAGATGATCGGCGATGACGCGCAATGACGCCTTCTGCTCGCCTTGCGGGTCGGCCCCGGTCAATTCGGCAATGGCGCGGATCAGCGCGACGAACAGATCGATGTCGTAATTGTCGTGCTTGCCCTGCAGCACGGCCGCGATGCGCTCGAGGCCGGCACCGGTATCGATCGACGGTTTCGGCAGCGGATTGCGGACGCCAGGCGAAAGCTGTTCGAACTGCATGAACACGAGATTCCAGATCTCGATAAAGCGGTCGCCATCGGCTTCCGGCGAACCCGGCGGGCCGCCCCAGACCTTGTCGCCGTGGTCGTAGAAAATTTCCGAGCACGGCCCGCAGGGACCGGTGTCGCCCATCTGCCAGAAATTATCGGAGCCCGCGATGCGGATGATGCGTGACTCGGGCAATCCAGCGATCTTCTTCCAGAGATCGAACGCCTCGTCGTCGTCGATATACACCGTCGCCGTCAGTTTATCCTTGGGCAGACCGAACTCTTTGGTGACCAGATTCCACGCCAGTTCGATGGCGCGGTCCTTGAAATAATCGCCGAACGAGAAATTGCCGAGCATCTCGAAAAATGTGTGATGGCGCGCGGTGTAGCCGACATTGTCGAGATCGTTATGCTTGCCGCCGGCGCGCACGCATTTCTGCGACGTGGTGGCGCGCTGATAGGAGCGCTTTTCGACGCCGGTAAAGACGTTCTTGAACTGCACCATGCCGGCATTGGTG
Source organism: uncultured Pseudomonadota bacterium (assembly GCA_963725555.1). Lineage (GTDB taxonomy): Bacteria > Pseudomonadota > Alphaproteobacteria > Rhizobiales > Xanthobacteraceae > Bradyrhizobium. Next base: position 140,963 of record CAVRYV010000017.1, read on the forward strand.
AACATCAATGTCGGGTCGTTGCGCGGCACCAGCGGCGACGACGGCACGATTTCGTGGCCCTGGTCCGCGAAATAATTCAGAAATGTCGATCTGATCTCGTTAACGCCGCTCATTTTGGTCCAATCGCGCCCAACATCGCCCGCAGGCGCATATTCGCCAATTCAGTGAATTTCAAGCACCATCGGGCGCAAAACCGGATTTGCTTTTGCCGACCGTACTTTACTGCCCGCTTGTAGACGGGGGTCGCCGCGCTGTCCAGAAAGTGTGCAACGGATCAGGGGCTTGCCGCATCAGCACAAGACCGGTTGATATATGCTGCAGGTGCGTTGACAGCCATGGCAGGGCCGTGTTTTCCTCCTATCTGTTCAAGACAGTCACGTCGGGAGAGATCGGCTATGGACGCCGGCGCCGAAGGAGCAACCGCCCCGGAAACTCTCAGGCAAACGGACCGCGTGACTTGATAGCATCTGGAAAGAGACGCCGCCGGGCCTGGAAACCGGAGGTGTCCGCCGACGGGATAATACTCTCAGGCACAGCGACAGATGGGGCTTCGATGGGTTTTCGGGGAATTTTTCTCCGGCAACCGCGAGGGCCCTATGATGCTTGCGCGCCAAGATCAATCTTCTCAGCATTCACCATTGAAGCGCACCCCTTTGCACGCGCTGCATGCTGCGCGCGGCGGCAAGATGGTGCCGTTCGCGGGCTACGACATGCCGGTGCAATATGCCACCGGCGTGCTCAGGGAACATCTGCATACAAGAGAAGCCGCCGGCCTGTTCGACGTATCGCATATGGGCCAGATCGTGCTGCGCCCGAAATCCGGCAAGCTTGAAGATGCCGCCTTGGCGCTGGAGCGGCTGATGCCACAGGACATTGTCGGCGTCGCGCCGGGCCGGCAACGCTACGCGCAATTCACCGATGCCGCCGGCGGCATTCTCGATGACCTGATGGTGGCGAATTTCGGCAGCCATCTGTTTGTCGTCGTCAACGCCGCCTGCAAGGCCGAAGACGAGGCGCATCTGCGCGCCGGCCTGTCGGAGGTTTGTCTGGTCGAGCCGCTGGCGGATCGGGCGCTGATCGCGCTGCAAGGGCCGAAAGCCTCCGCCGTGCTGGAGAAATTCTGCGCCGAGGCGCCGGCGATGCGGTTCATGGATGCCGGTCCGCATACCGTTGCCGGCATCGATTGCTTCGTCTCGCGCTCGGGCTACACCGGTGAGGACGGTTTTGAGATATCGGTTCCGGCCGAACATGCCGAAGCGCTGGCAAAGGCGCTGCTTGAAAGCAGCGACGTGCTGCCGATCGGGCTTGGGGCGCGCGACAGCCTGCGGCTCGAAGCTGGGCTCTGTCTTTACGGCCACGATATCGACACCACGACGACGCCGGTCGAGGGCGCGCTGGAGTGGTCCATTCAAAAGAGCCGTCGCCATGGCGGCGCGCGCGCCGGCGGTTTCCCCGGCGCCGACACGATCTTGCGCCAGCTTGACAACGGCGCGCCGCGACGCCGCGTCGGATTGAAGCCGGAAGGCCGTGCGCCGGTGCGCGAAGGCGCGGCGTTATTCGCCGATACCACCTCGTCCGAGCAGATCGGCAGCGTCACCTCGGGCGGATTCGGCCCCAGCGTCAACGCACCGGTCGCGATGAGCTATCTGCCGACGTCGCACGCCGCGCCGGGCGCTTTGGTATTTGCCGAATTGCGCGGACAGCGATTGCCGCTGCGGGTCGCGGCGATGCCCTTCGTTCCCAACACCTATAAACGCTGAACTTGTAAACGCTGAAGGATTGATCATGACGACGCTGTTCACATCGGACCACGAATGGCTGCACATCGAGGGCGATGTCGCGACCATCGGCGTCACCGACTATGCGCAGTCGCAACTCGGCGACGTGGTTTTCGTCGAATTGCCGAAGGTCGGCCGCAGCCTGAAAAAGGCCGAAGCCGCCGCCGTGGTCGAATCCGTCAAAGCCGCCTCCGATGTCTACGCGCCGATTTCAGGCGAAGTGCTGGAGGTCAACGAGGCGCTGTCGGCCGAGCCAGCGCTGGTCAATTCCGACGCCGGCGGCAAGGCCTGGTTTTTCAAATTGAAGATCGCGGACAAGAGTGAACTCGACGGCCTGATGGATGAGGCCGCCTACAAGACACACACGGCGTGAGATGACCGAGAGGAATGACATGACCGCGCAACGCACACCCGCCACCGACGCCGCCGCTGCCAGTTTCGTGCGCCGGCACATCGGCCCCTCGCCCCGCGACGTCGCGGCGATGCTGGAGACCGTCGGCGCCAAGAGCCTCGGTGCGCTGATGGCCGAAACCCTGCCGTCGTCGATCCGGCAAAAATCGCCGCTCGATCTTGGTCGGCCTTTGAGCGAGAGCGAAGCGCTCGCGCATATGAGCGGGTTGGCGAAGCAGAACCAGGTCTTCACCTCAATGATCGGCCAGGGTTATTCCGGCACGATCTTGCCGGCGGTGATCCAGCGCAACATCCTGGAGAATCCGGCCTGGTATACGGCTTACACGCCGTACCAGCCCGAGATCAGCCAGGGCCGTTTAGAGGCGCTGTTTAATTTCCAGACCATGATCTGCGATCTGACCGGCCTCGATGTCGCCAACGCCTCGCTGCTCGATGAGGCGACTGCCGCGGCGGAAGCGATGGCGCTGGCGGAACGCGCCGCGAACGGCAAATCCAGATCGTTCTTCGTCGATTCCGAGGTGCATCCGCAGACGCTCGCGGTACTGCGCACCCGCGCCGAACCGCTGGGATGGAAGGTGATCGTCGGCGATCCCGCCAGCGATCTCGAAGCAGCCGATGTGTTCGGCGCGCTGCTGCAATATCCGGGAACCTCCGGCGCGGTGCGCGATCTGCGTCCGGCCATCGCTACGCTCCGTGCCAAAGGCGCGCTGGCGATTGTGGCCGCCGACCTGCTGGCGCTGACGCTGCTGGCCTCGCCCGGCGAGCTCGGCGCCGATATCGCGATCGGATCGGCGCAGCGCTTTGGGGTGCCGATGGGATATGGCGGACCGCACGCGGCCTACATGGCAGTGCGCGACGCACTGAAGCGGTCGCTGCCTGGCCGCATCGTCGGGCTGTCGATCGACTCGCGGGGAGAACCGGCCTATCGCCTTGCGCTGCAGACCCGCGAACAGCATATCCGCCGCGAAAAGGCGACCTCCAACATCTGCACCGCGCAGGTGCTGCTGGCGGTGATCGCCTCGATGTATGCGGTCTATCACGGGCCGGAGGGTCTGACCCACATCGCCCGCACGGTGCATCGCCGCGCGACGGTGCTGGCGGCCGGATTGCGCAAGCTCGGCTTTGCGCCGAAAGCCGAAGCGTTTTTCGATACGGTGACGGTCGACGCCGGCGCGAAGCAAGATGAAATCATTGCCCGCGCGCTGGCCGAGAGGATCAACCTGCGGATCGGCGAAGGTACGCTCGGTATCGCATTGGATGAGACCACCACAACGGCGCAGGTCGAGGCGGTGTGGCGCGCGTTCGGCGGCGGGCTTGGTTACGCGGAGATGGAAGCCGGCAGCCGCGACGCGCTGCCAGCCGAACTGAAACGCAATCGCGCGTTCCTGACCCATCCGGTATTCCATGCCCATCGCTCCGAGACCGAGCTGTTGCGTTACATGCGCAAGCTGTCCGACCGCGATCTGGCGCTCGACCGCGCGATGATTCCGCTGGGCTCCTGCACCATGAAGCTGAACGCCACCGCCGAGATGATCCCGCTGACCTGGCCCGAATTCGGCAACCTGCATCCGTTCGCGCCGCGCGCGCAGGCGGCGGGCTATCACGCGATGTTCGAGCGGCTGGAGCAATGGCTGTGCGACATCACCGGCTATGACGCGATCTCGCTGCAGCCGAATTCCGGCGCGCAGGGTGAATATGCCGGCCTGCTGGCGATCCGTGGCTATCACGCCGCGCGAAACGAGCCGCATCGCAGGGTGTGCCTGATCCCCTCTTCCGCGCACGGCACCAATCCGGCCTCCGCCAGCATGGTTGGCATGGAAGTCGTCGTGGTGGCCTGCGACAAGCGCGGCGATGTCGACGTCGACGATTTGCGCGCCAAGGCCGTTCGATATGCCAACAATCTCGCTGCCGTGATGATCACCTATCCTTCCACCCATGGCGTGTTCGAGGAGCACATTCGCGAGATCTGCGACATCGTGCATGACCATGGCGGCCAGGTGTATCTGGATGGCGCCAATATGAACGCGCAGGTCGGGCTGTCGCGGCCCGGCGATTACGGCGCCGATGTCAGCCATCTCAATCTGCACAAGACGTTCTGCATTCCGCATGGCGGCGGCGGCCCGGGCATGGGGCCGATCGGCGTCAAGGCCCATCTGAAGCCTTTCCTGTCCGGACATCCCGTGACTGACGGCGTTGCACCCGCGGCGGTCGGGCCGGTGTCGGCGGCGCCCTTCGGCTCGGCCTCGATCCTTTCGATTTCCTATATCTATATTCTGATGATGGGCGGCGAAGGCCTCGCCCGCGCCACCGAGATCGCGATCCTCAACGCCAACTACATCGCGACCAAGCTCGATCCGCATTTTCCGGTGCTGTATCGCAACGCCAAGGGCCGCGTCGCGCATGAATGCATCGTCGATCCGCGCCCGCTGAAGGCATCATGCGGCGTCACCGTCGATGACATCGCCAAGCGGCTGATCGATTACGGCTTCCACGCGCCGACCATGAGCTTTCCGGTGCCGGGCACGCTGATGATCGAGCCGACCGAATCCAAATCCAGGGCCGAGCTCGACCGGTTTTGCGACGCCATGATCGCGATCCGGCGCGAAATCTCCGAGATCGAATCCGGCCGCTGGAAAGTCGAAGCCTCGCCGTTGCGACACGCGCCGCACACCGTGCACGACATCGCCGACGACGCCTGGGCGCGCGCCTATAGCCGCGCCGAGGGCTGTTTCCCGGCGGGCACCTCGCGGTCGGACAAGTACTGGTGCCCGGTCGGGCGGGTCGACAACGTCTATGGCGACCGCAACCTGGTGTGCTCGTGCCCGCCGATGGAAGACTACGCACAAGCCGCGGAGTGAAGGCCGACAGCCGCGTATCCCGGACGCGGTGCAGCGTGCTTCACGATGCACCGCAGAGCGGGACCCATCAAGCTGCGGCACAAAAAAAGGACCCCGGATCAGCAGCGCACCGCTGACGCGCTGCGCAGCATCCGGGGACGGTTTGGGTTTCTCGATCAGAACGATCCGGTCCCGAAGTCCGAGAAACTCAATCCTCCGCGGGCTCTTCCTCGCCGTCGGCGTCGCGCTCGGGGGAGCCGGCGAGAATCTGCTCGGCGATCAGGCCGGAGTTCTGGCGGATCGCGGCCTCGATCTTGGCGGTCATGTCGGGATTGGCTTTCAAGAACGCTTTTGAATTTTCGCGGCCCTGACCGAGCCTCTGGCTGTCATAGGAGAACCAGGCGCCGGATTTCTCGACAATGCCGGCCTTGACGCCGAGGTCGAGGATCTCGCCCATCTTGGAGACGCCCTCGCCATACATGATGTCGAATTCGACCTGCTTGAACGGCGGCGCCAGCTTGTTCTTCACCACCTTGACGCGGGTCTGGTTGCCGACCACCTCGTCGCGCTCCTTGATCGCGCCGATGCGGCGGATGTCGAGCCGGACCGAGGCATAAAACTTCAGCGCATTGCCGCCGGTGGTGGTTTCCGGCGAGCCGTACATCACACCGATCTTCATCCGGATCTGGTTGATGAAGATCACCATGGTGTTGGATTTGTTGATCGAGGCGGTGAGCTTGCGCAGCGCCTGGCTCATCAGCCGCGCCTGCAGGCCGGGCAACGCATCGCCCATTTCGCCTTCGAGTTCGGCGCGCGGCACCAGCGCCGCCACCGAATCCACCACCAGCACATCGACCGCGCCGGAGCGCACCAGGGTGTCGCAGATTTCCAGCGCCTGCTCGCCGGTGTCGGGCTGCGAGATCAGGAGTTCGTCGATATTGACGCCGAGCTTTCGGGCATAGACCGGGTCGAGCGCGTGCTCGGCATCGATGAAGGCGCAGATGCCGCCCTTCTTCTGGCCCTCCGCCACCGTATGCAGCGCCAGCGTGGTTTTGCCCGAGGATTCAGGGCCGTAAATTTCCACCACCCGGCCGCGCGGCAGGCCGCCGACGCCAAGCGCAATGTCGAGCCCGAGCGAGCCGGAGGAAATGGTCTCAATGTCCATCGAGCGGTCGTTCTTGCCGAGCCTCATCACCGAGCCCTTGCCGAACTGACGCTCGATCTGGGAGAGCGCGGCGGACAGGGCCTTGGTCTTGTCCATGGAGGATCCTTCGACGATACGCAGGGCAGAGGCGGACATAGGTGGTGCTCCTTATGGCGGGGATTCGCTAGCGGGACAAACGGACGGCGATAATTGCTGAATCAGCGAGTGATGGAACAATGTACCCTATTTGTTCCACGTTCGCAATATGTTCTTTTTGGAAGTGGGCAGATATATACCCTTTAGACATTTACCCATCCTATTGTGGTAAACGAGTCGTCTGCCACCACCAGCACGTAGGGATGGGTCATGCAAGCTTTTGTCAGATGGATGCGGCTTAGTTTTCGGGCCAATCGGGTCCGTTGTTGGCGGCGGATTCAGATCATCACGATCCGATACTGGGCTGCTACCTCATGGCTGCCCTCCGGCATGCTGGCATCGTTGAATAACGCGGCTGTTGCCTTCGCGCATGGATCCGCAAGTTCAGAACTGCGGTTGTTATGTTGGTTCCTGGTTCTCTTATGGACCTCGGCATTCGGCGATTGCTTATCTTTACGATAGCGAGAAATCCACGCTTGATCCGATCTAGCAGCCGGACTACGCGATACGTTTAACGTTTGAGGCGATCGTTGCCTAACGCTCATGCCGCCATCTGTGAAGATCAGTTGGCTACTGATGGACAGGTGCAGTTACTAGACAACTTTAGCGCAATGCTCCTATAGCAGTACAATGTTGATAGATTTAGTTCACAATCGGACACCAGAGAACACTCTCACCGACTGTCAGCAAACAGAAACCAACGAGGGATATCTGGCTCGTGGCGGCGGGAATATTATTGGCGACATCTCCTCTACGTCTTAAAAAAGACTGACCTGAGAGACGTTCTTCGGGAAACTCCGACCGAAGAACTAGGCGGAATGCTCTAGAAGATTTAGCTGGATTCATCACCGAAACAAAAACCGCTGCGAAGGTTTACGGATCAGAATGGATTTGATTATGCGACTATCATTGAAAATGGCGAACCGTCGCTTGGAATTTAGGCGTTGATATTATCGATGAAATCCTGATGAAGCCGTATATTGAGGCCTCACTCCATCGGTTATTATGCACAGATGGTGAAAAATGGCCTAAGAAACGAACTCATGAGCGCTTCGACCAACTCCTGCAGGCTATGGCAACTCAACCTGTACCTTCGGAAAAGCTTGCAAGAAGAAGTTCGAACATCAAAGCGGGTTGACTTCCTCAAGTTATGGCGATACTCGAACTCGCGAAGGTAAAGCTGCAAGTGCTTCTTCGAAACCCAAACATAAGTCCCGTTGATCCCGCGTTTCACCTGCGACCAGAACGATTCGATTGAGTTGGTGTGCACGTCGCCGCGAACGTATTCTTTGGCCGAATGATCGACCATTTCGTGGTCGTAGCCGTACTTCTCAGTCAGCAGCTTAAAATTTGAGGCATCATCTGTATGGACGCGCGATCCTTCTTTCACGAAGCGAACGATATGCGGAATGATGTGTCTTTCGTGCGAGCCTGCACCACGCGCGTCACAACGTCGCCGCCGCGCTCGACCATGCCGAACACAATCGCCTTGTCATCCTCGCCTATCTTGATCGACGACCGCCGATGAAAGTTTCGTCGGCTTCCACCGTCTTGCCGGGACCGCCAATCGGCGCATCACCATCGACGTAGCCCATGTAGAGCCGGATCAGGTGGCACATGCGCCACGCGGTCTTATAGGTCACGCCAAGCTGGCGCTGCACTTCCTTGGCGGCCACGCCGTTCCGCGTCTCGCAGAACAGGAACATGACGTAGAACCAGTCCCGCAGGCTGGTGCGGGTCTTTTCAAAGGGCGTCCCGGCGGTCGGGTAGACCTGATAGCCGCAATGCTCGCACACGAAGCAGCGGCGGGTTGTGACGCGGTAATAGGTCGCCTCTTTCTGGCAGCTAAAGCAGGTCAAGCGCTCGCCAAAGCGATTCCGCATCAGGTGGGTAAGGCAGGCATCTTCGTCCGGGAAACCGCTTCTGGAACGCGCTGAATTTTCGAGGGTTTCTGGAGCCATGTACGAGTCCCACCTATCCCTGAGAATAAAAGGCTACTGTATCATGGTCTGTTCTAAATGTCTAGAGGGTATATATGCGTTATTTGGGTACTGGCCCCTTTCCATCCGTTTCCAGACTGAACGGTCCCTTTTGATTTAGGAGTGGCCCCTTTTGTCGGCCGCGTGACTCAGATCACGGTGACAATGAACCAGCCCGTATACCCCTTGTCGTCACGGCTGGCGGGAATGATCCCGTCCCCGAAACAAAAGGGAAATGCCATGACTGATTTGAACAGGGAAGTCTGTGAACTGACCACCGATGAATTGGACAACGTGAGTGGCGGCATCAATCCAGTTCCGAACACTATAGGAATTACCGTCATGAACGCGTTGTTTGACAAAAAGTTCCGCGACCTAAACATACATATCTACACGGGACCGCTTCCATAAAGGGCGAATGCGCACGAGGCAGCCTCAGTTGGCGGCCTCTTTCATTGCAGCAGCTTCAAAATCTCTTCGTACTTATCGAGCATCTGCTTTAGTTGGCCTAATTTGATTTTTGAGTGACTTACGTCACGGTAGCAGGCGCGACGTGACGCCACTCTCCTGGTCCGACGATGTGGATTATCCCTCGTCAAAACAGGAGACGGACATGACAATGCCGATCACCCGTGAGCCCGACCATGACCACACCGAACTCCGCGATCTGTCGCTTGAGGAAATGGAACAGGTCAGCGGCGGCGAAGAAAACGGAGTTGAGTATTTTGCCGCGTACATAGCTTGGCGTTGCCAAACCATCTACAAGGGACCACTTAGGTAGAAGCCAGAGGCCGCCTCAGTTGGCGGCCTCTTTCATTTCATCCGCTTCACTTTGAAGTCTAGATAATCGCGGATGAACTCGTAGCGCTCTTTCGAGGGATCGCCTTTGTAGCGGACGAAAATTTCCTCTCCCGCTTCGTCCAACAATCGTTCTTCGCGCCAATCACCTGTCGGAGCTGGCTCCAAAGCCAGTCGAGGAACATGCCCAGACTTTACCCCGCCCAGGACAGCACCGGAAGTGGGGGTACTGGCCCCTTTCCATCCGTTTCCAGACTGAATGGTTCCTTTTGATTTTAGGAGTGGCTCCTTTTGGAGTCGGAACTAACGTCGCCTTGGTCGCTTAGTGTTGGACTACCGGATGCCAAACAGCCCCATGACATCCGATGGAATAACGGCCTCAGTGTTCCCCCGCTGAGGCTGTTTCTTTTTCCGGCCTAATTTGAATTTGTTGTCCGGTCCCGGACCGACAAATGGCCAGAATTCTCTTATTCTCTTGGGCTATGTCCGATGAGTGGAACGAAGAACTGCGATGCCCCGAATGCGGCAAGACTGGTATAGCCAGCCTGTCTCAGGCCAGCGGCGACAACATGCCAACCGTTCAAAGCGTTCAAGATGGCTTTAAGGTCATTGCCACCCAGTACGGTCCCGACTTTCATTGCGGGACGTGTAACATCCCGGTGGCACCATAAGGCCGCCTCAGCTGGCGGCCTCTTTCATCGGCGGCCCTACCTTTTCCGGAAACAGCGCCTTCATGGCCGCAAGACGGTTGCCCGGCTGGCGCTCCGCGTCGGTCGCGGTTGTGCCGAACTTCACGACCGTTTGATGGTCGGCATTCGAGTGAACCGCCTTGAACTTGATGAGGCGTGGTCATTCGTCGGCAAGAAGCAAAAGTACGTCCTGCGTCATGAAATCCCGATAAAGAGCGAGCAGTATGTTTTCATCGGCATGGCCAACGCAGAAGGCGATCATCGGTTGGCGCGTCGGCAAGCGTAATGCTGATACGACCCTGGAATTTCTGCATGATCTTCGCCAGCGCGTGATCGGCCATCCGGAGATTTCAACGGACGGCTTCCTGCCCTATCGCAATTCGATCCGCGACACGTTCGGCGATACCGCCTCGCATGGCGTGATCGTAAAAACGTACAGTGTAACGCATCTAGTAAAGGAAGCGCAGGGCCGCTACTCGCCCGCTGCCGTAGTAGCAGTTTCGACCCCTAGTGGCCGGTTTTGAATCCCACGGTGGCCTGATTTGAAACTGTGACTGAGATCACGGCGGCGATCTTGGGTTGCCGTATCGCTATGACACGGCTGACCAACGACGAGCTGGACGCCGTGAACGGCGCCCTCGCTATTCCCATTGTCCAAATGGCAAACATGGTTAGAGTCGCGCTGTATGACAAAATGGTCCGCGATCAAAACACACATATCTACACGGGACCGCTTCGATAAAGGGCGAAATCGCACGAGGTCGCCTCAGTTGGCGGCCTCTTTCATTTCGAAAAGTCGAAATCGAACAGAGAAAGTTGCGCAGGGCTCTTTTTGATGACGGTGTGGGTGACGTAGATCACGCGACGAATGAACGCCTTTACGTCTCGTTGCGTCCTTCTGGTTATGGCGCGAATGGTCGTGCCGTGACAACAGGAGAAGTTAAAATGGTCAGCAAGGAATTGAATACCGAGTTCTTGCGAATTGACGGACGAGCAGCTGGAAACCGTCGTCGGCGGCCTCTTCCCCTTCGTGCCGATTGCCATCGCTGTGGCTATTATCATCGGCGCGATCAAGCACCACTAATGAAGTCGGGAGCGCCTTCCGGCAAAGGGGCCGGAGGGCGCTTGCGTCAACAACCCGGCAAAGTATGGCCCAATCTCAACCTAAGGCCAGTTGCTCCGCAAATATTGACGAGGCCGCCTCAGTTGGCGGCCTCTTCCTTTTTGGTGCTGTCCGTATTTGATCCCTGCGTCCTAATTTGAATCCGCGAGTGGCCTAATCGCAGTGTGAGACGCATCACTGCGGCGCACTGGCACTCCGCGTACTCCTGTCACCACGGGCGCGGGAATGGTCCCAGCCCCGGACAAACAGGGGAATGACATGACCAAACAGAACAACGAAATCCGCGATCTGAACATCGACGAACTGACGATCGAAGAAATGGACACCGTAACCGGCGGTGACTCCGCGATCCTTCAGCTTGCAAAGCTTGTCGGGGCAATCGCCGTGTATGAGGGCGGAGGCCATTTTGGCAACATCGCCACAACGCTTCCCTGACAATTGACGCCACAAGCGCGCGCCTGATCGAGGCGACCTCGAACAGTAGGGCGTTGTGAACATCGATATTCGTGAAACGAGGTTGACGCCTTCAGCGGCGGTATATGGACTGGCGACGAGTTTTCCTCGTGGCGGATGAGTTTTTCAACAAGAAACCAACGCGCTAAAATAGTTCCGCAAAGAGGCCGAGAACAACACGTGCGCCTCGTGGGCGAAGCGGGCCGGATTTCCACAGACCCCTAAAAGAATGGCCCAAGCGAGTGGCCTGTTTTGAATTATGCGGTGCTGGCCCCTTTCCGTACCACGCTGAACCGCGGTGGCCCCTTTTTGATTTTACGAGTGGCCCGTTTCGAAAATGTGACGTGAATCACGCTGACAATGAACGGCATCGCGTAACCCTGCGACCACCGATTGAAGCAGGGGAATGGTTCCTTGTTAGACAGGAGACCAACATGACCAATCTCAACATTGAAATTTGCGAACTGAACATCAACGAACTCGACGGCGTAAGCGGCGGTACCTGGATGGATACCGTCACGTGCGTCGTGGCCGCCGTGAATGCGATAAATGGCATCGAAAGCATTCTTGGTAAGGCTGTCGACGGCATCCCGCCGGCGCCTTGCCACCCGAAGGGATAAGGTCGGCCGCGCTTTGCTGCCGGATCGGAGGCCACCTCAGTTGGCGGCCTCTCCGTCCCTTCCATTTATCCAACATGCTTGCTTGTTCAGGCAGGCGAGGCCGGAAATTGGTGCTGGCCTGTTTCGACCCTGAGTAACCTAATTTGAAATCAGCGATGGCCGGCTTTGGCGTGTGGGCTGGATCACGGCGCAAACGAACCGCGCCACGCATTCCTGGGACCACGGAGAGAGGCATGGTCCCTTCCTAAACAAAGCAGGAGCGAGACATGAGCAACCAAATTCATGAACTCTCCAGCAGCGATCTGGAGGAAGTCAGCGGCGGTTTGAGGATCTTCCCAGCTCAGACCGATCTGCCCAACGCACCCGTCGTGCCGCCGCCGGTCTTGGGGCCCGGCCCGGTCGTTCCCCCCGGACACGGCCCATTCTTTGTCAACGGCCCAGGCGTCTTCGAACTCTAGCCGCGCAAGTGTCTACAAGTGAACCGACGACGGCGTTGGCTGCTGGCAGACTGGCCGCATTCGCACTTAATTGATATTCGCGATCAGCCCGGGCCGCCCCGGGCTTTTCGCTTCCCGGATGTCCCCGTTAAACCGCTCAACCAAACCCATCCTAAAGTACGGATCCCGCTCGCTAACATTTTATGACAATTTTGTGCGAGCGTGGCGTTATGCGCGTCACGTGCTTTTCGAAACACTGAGCCCCGCTCGGAGTCCCCCCGGGCGGGGCCCTTTATTGGCGGCCTTTCGAAACGCAGGGTCCTCACAGGACCGTCGCCCAGAACGCCGCGCCAGACAAACCGAGCACGAGCCGGGAGAAGATCACCATCTCAAGGGTCGAGAGCGTCCATGGAGACCGCATGTGGATAACTCCGTTGATAACCTACCCACGGCGCAGAATAGTCTAGACGATGCAGTGGGTTATGAAAGTGCCTTTTCGCTCTGGACTTTGTGGACAACTGGCAGGTCAGTCAGTCGGAGTCCACTTTTTTCCCGCGCGTAGGCCAGGGTCAGCCCTGTCGCCGAAATTGATTTTAGCGGCCTGGTTTGAACGAGGGTTGGTGACGGCGCGGGGGGATCTCGCCATTCCGCGCTCGTGATCCCGGCGATCGAGCCGCCGCAGCGGCAGCAAATAGTCATCATCCCAGTGGTGGAATGACCTATGGAACTTGAGATATCAGCCCTACTTAGCGGTATCTATTAAGGAATGATTAGATTGTAGCCGCCTATAACTTGAGAATGAGAATTGCAATGGCCACCGTGGTTGCTCTCCTCATACTCAATTTTGTGGATGAGCATTTCAATGACGCCCGTTATACGCGGGCGACAGCATCCATGTTTTCGACGATCGCCAGATCATTCAGCTAGGCCCGCCTGGCCTTCGCGGAATTTTCGCCGGGAGCATCCCTCAGGCCACATTTCCGGAATGCGCGCTATTCCGCGCATCGTTGAAAGTTGATCCCTTTTGATTTTGGAAACTGTTCTCCATGAGATACGGTTCCCGATATGAAGAAGTCCGACATCACGTGTCCCGGGTGTAAGGCTGGCTATCGCCGTATCGAATTGATTTCCACGAAGGGGGCCCAGGGCGAGTTTCATTGTTTGGTTTGCAATCGCGTCCTTGAAGTTTTCGATGGCTCAACCGAGGTAGCCATTCGCCTCACGGTCCAGCCCGAGAAGATATTCGATTAATACCTATATCTGGCTGTCAAACTTCTCTGGTAAAATTTGCTTCCACGGCGGCGTAAGCCGTCCTGGTTTCTCGATGACAATCCCCGCTCGCGATATCCCCGCGGGCGGGGATTTCTCGGGTTGCACTACTTCTTTATTCGACGCGTTTTCTTCACGCGAACCGGTATCCACCCGGATCAAGTCCGGGGCAGGCTTTCGCTTGCAAACGCTCGAGATGCGGTTGGGCTCTTCAGCGGCTGGCGGAGGCGATCTGGCGGGTTGGCGCGCCAGGTCAGGCATGCGTCGCCGCGGCGTCGCGGCTGGATTTGGGAAGTTTACCCATGAGAATGGCAATCTTTCCCGGCGCAGCCGATCCGCTGACGGGGTAGCGTTACAGCACTACCTACCAGTTTAAACTTGGCCCGCCCCGTGACTCCATTGGGCGGGCTTTTTCCTTCTTTGGCCTTTTATCGCACTGCAAGAAATACGGTCGCCAGTGCAACGACCCATCCTACAATCACCAGAGAAGCCACGGCCCCGGCGGTTATTTTAAGCTTCTCCTTCGTGGTGTAAGCGCGCATTTCAAAGCCTCGGCGGGTAACCACTTGGCCCGGCATCCGCAAGCTCGGGCTGACCATCAAATATTCGTGCGCAACCTGCGCGGACGGGATGTTAACCCTATATCCGGCCAAATGGAGCCGTGCCGAGGTGCCACCATGTCCCATGCTCAAGAACTGATTGAACGCGCCCGGATGTTTGACGAGCGTGCCGAAAAGGCCGCCGACCCGATCTCGCGCCAGCATTACAGGGAGATGGCGGCCCATTATCGATCATTGTCGGTCGAACATCAGCAATTAACGACCCAGCCAGACCACGAACTGACACATTGAAAACAAGTCACCGCGGGCTGCTTCTCGCTTTTTTGGCGTCGACGTGATCGCTGAAGAGAGTGGCGTCTGCCGAAAAGAAACGGCCCCAGCGCGGGGGAGCCGGGGCCGTCTTAGTCGGGGGTTACCCATGCCGAGGGGGAGTCGGCATTGTCATTGAACAATGCGCCTAACCGAAAATCGTTCCACTCACGTCCGGGTGATCACCCTTGCCAAACGCAACCTGTGGGGTGACTTTTTACGGAAAAGGAACATTTGGGGAATAACTCGGTGGTCTAGCTAGCTAGTGTTCCACGGGGAATGCTGATGGAAGACAAGCGCGCCATTCGCCGCCATCGCGTATTGAAAGCCGGAACGATTGAGTTCAACGGCGGCGGCCTTTCTTGCACGGTTCGCAATCTATCGAAAGCGGGCGCAGCACTCGATGTGACGAGCCCGGTCGGAATCCCCGAACGTTTCACGCTGGTTCTGTCGGCTGACCGTCAGCATATGCCCTGCCACGTCGTGTGGCGGAAAGAAAAGCGGATCGGTATTGCCTTCGATTAACGATCCCGCGCGCACGGCCCCGGCGCGGCTTTACCGGAAGCTGCTTCAGGTCTACGCGACCGTAACCCTCTGAAGTATCGGATCAGCTGCTTCCGTCGAAACAAAGCCCTGCCGCAATTCCTTGGCGGTGACGAAGCGGGCGCCGATCAGTTCGCCCCTGCGCCAGTCCAGCGAGCATACCCGAAGCACCTCACCGCCTGCGGTGAATGCCAGGCCGAATATCCCGGGCACCGACAGCGCGCCGACATCGAGGCAAACCCCGTCGTCCGAAACCTCAAGGATCAGGCACTCGATCCACGGCGCGTCCGGCGTCGGAATCAGAAAACCCGGTTGATGCAGGTCGACCCGGACACTCTTGCGCGCGCCATGATTTTTGCGGTGTCTCGCCATCATTCCCTCAAGCCGAAATGCTTCGCGCGATAGTCAAAAATGGAGTCGGCTTGCGGGATAAGCGTTTTGGTCTATTCCGGCTCGCGCTCCATCAACCCTCTCATGTCAATTCTGAGGGCGCGCTTTGGCGGATCATGCGCCGGAAGTGTTCGAATACCGTTAGCGCGAAACGCTAAAAGGAACCGTTTGCGCGGAGATCATGTTGGATCTAGTCGGCGCTGTGCAACCGCCGCATGGTGAATTCGATATCGCCGCCCGGCAATTCGCGCCAGCTTTCCACTCCGCTCATATAGGCGGCTTTGGGATAGCGGGTGAGGAAATCGCGCGCTTTGGTGCGCGCCTTGTCGCGCGGCAATCTGAAGGTCTCGCGCAGATAGCCGTCCTCCAGCTTGCGCCGGCCAGCCATCCGGTCTGCGAGATCGCGCGGGCGCGAGGCCATGTCGTAACTCCGGTACATATGACGACCGGCTCAATATAGCGCTTGCGGGGACCAATCCCAATCGTGTGCCAGCTACGAAATACGGCCCGACGCTCACCCGATCCGGCGGATCGGCGGCAGAACCAGGCCCGCTCTCAATTCACTGTGTTTCAGTCGGCGTCGGTGCCGGTTTTGTTCCGCGGCTTTACCGAAGCGGCCGTCGTCGGATTGGACTTGGAAGTAGAGGTCTTTGAAGTAGTGGCCTTGGGAGCAGAGGTCTTGCCCGCGTCTCCGCTACGCACATTGCCCCATGGATCAGCTGATGTCTTGCCGGGGGTGGCGTCCGGTATTTTCTTCAGCGATTCCCTGTAGGCCTTGTCCTTTAGCTCTTCGTCAGACTTCTGCTGTGGCGTTTTGCTATCGAACTCCTGTAGCAAATTCAACTTGGGCGCTTGCGCGTAGGCCGGCCCTGTCAGCAACGCGACAGCAGCTGCTATGCGGAAAACTTTCATCGGATGCTCCCTGTATTTTCCGGCAATATATCTTCGGCCTAACCGCGACGCCAAGCGCGTCCGGTGTAGCGCTAAAAGCCGTCCGACTTGCACGATTTCGATGGCTGCATCCAATCATCCCAGATCGGGCCGCATTTGGTGCATCCATTTAGCGCAAGACCCATGGCGACCACGCCGAGGATCAGTGCCAAACGCCTGAACATGATACCCTACCCTACTCTTACGGGCCGCCAACATATCGCGCCAAGTCAGGCATTTTCAAGCCGCAGCGTCCATGTCTAAATGTGTCCAGCAACAAGCCGAGCCCAGGAACATCGCTCATGCAATCGACAACCTGCGGAATTCGATATCGAGGAAGCAAGGCGTGTCCTGGGCGATGTGATTGCGCCCTGGGTGCAGGACCTCGGGCTGTCAATCGACCGCCTCGAATCCGCGCCGCCGCCAGGCGCCAGCTCGGACTGGCAGCCGGGCGCGACCCTGCGCATGGCCTTCTCCGAACGTGTGTGCCGGCACGGCGGCATTGTCTGCGGTCAGGCGCTGATGGCGCTCGCCGACACCTCCATGGTGATCGCCATTCTGGCTGCCAATCGCGGTTATCGGCCGATGACGACGGTCGATCAAACCACCCATTTCATGCGGGCCGCGACCACGTCGGATGTGCTGGCCGACGCCCGAGTGGTCCGGCTTGGGCGCACCATGAGTTTTGGCCGGGTCACTCTGTCCAGCGCCACAGATAACAAGCCGGTGGCGATGGTGACAAGCGCGTTCGCGATGCTGTGAAACCGCACAGTCGGCGCGGCAGCATATTGTCGCAAGCCGATGACACGCGGTGTTTCAGCGTCATGATGGCCGCGCGATCGTCAAGATCGGCATCGGTGTCTCCAACCCGCGCAAGAGATGCTCGCCGAGCGGGTGCCAGACGCCCGCTGCCGCGCGCGCAAAAGGGCCGGTGGCAAGCAGCGGATGGCCAAGACTTTTGGTCAGATCCTGAACGCGAACAACCTCGTTGACCGCCGAGCCCACCAGCGTGAACTGCAAGCGCTCCGGCACGCCGACATTGCCGTAGATGACCTGACCCACGTGGAGCGCAATGCCGAAATCGAATGCGACGTCGGCCGCTCCCGGTTGCGAGGTGGTAAGCCGCCGGCGTGCTTCGTTAGCGGCTGCGAGGGCCCGACCGCAGGCCTCGTCCGGCGCGCCTTCAAAGCGGAACAGGCCAAGCACCGCGTCACCGATCAGCGAGACAACCTCGCCACCATGATCGAGCACGGAGGCCGCGGTCATCTCGAAATAGCGGCCCAGCAGCTGCAGGAATGCTTCAGCCGGGAGCCGGTCTGCAAGCTGCGTCGAGTGGCGCAGATCGCTGTACCACAACGCCGCGGTGATCTTTTCTCCGTCGCCGCGGCGAATCAAGCCGTTAAGCACAGCCTGGCCGGCGCGCTTGCCGAGATAGGCTTGGGCGATGTTCTGCGCTACGCCGCGTTCGATCTTCGACTTCAACGCGATGCTGAGTTCGCGGGCGATGCGCTGGAGCTGCACGATCTCCTGGTCGGTGAAACCGGCGGCTCGGTCGCCGAGCCATGAATAGAGCACACCGTTGTCGCCAGCGGGATCGAAGGGCACCGCGAATACGACATAGTCGGTGCCGCCCAGCGTGCGAAATTCCTCGAGAACCGCAAAATCCATCAGCGCCGTATCACCGGTCAACCGACGCCGCAGCACCGGAAGTCGGTGGATCATGGCGTGACCGAGGGGACCGCGCAGGAAATCATCCCGGCCGCCCTGGCCGGGACGAAAGTGTTCGACAACGACACCCCCCTCCGCCGTCCAATCCATGATGCTGGCATCGTAGAGCGGATGGAGCACCCGGAACGCCACATGACCGCGCAAAATCGGCATGCCCACGCCGCGCAGACGCAGGCACAGCTCACCATAAAGTTTGGCGGGCTCGGAATCTTGCAGCGCTTCGTCCGCCAACCACTCGACAATGGCGCTGCCCAAAACCGTTGTCGCTTGCTCGTCCATAGGCGGAGACCTTATCGGAGTTTCCATGAATGGCCAGCCGCATTGCTGGTTGCGCGGGAGGGACAGCAGCACATCAATATGGTAGCCTGGAAATGTGCTCGAGCGCCTGTCCGCGATGACGCTAAAAGACGGAACAGAGATGCCTGCCGGTTTAGTTCAGACTTACCGCGCTTTCGCCTACAACAACGCCTGGGCCAACCACCGACTGCTCACGGCTTGCGCTAGGCTGAGCCGGGAGGAATTTGAAGCCAAGCGGACGGGCTTCTTCCCCAGCCTGCAGATGACGTTGAACCATATTTACGTCATCGATCTTTTCTACGTTGACGCTCTTGAGGGTGGATGGCTCGGGCCGAAAGCCTGGGAGAGCGATGTTCCATATCCATCGCCTGCCGAACTTAAGCGCGCTCAGGCCAATGTCGACAAGCGCTTGATCGCCGTCTGCAACGCGCTGACGCCAGTCCTCCTTGGCGACATTGTGCGGGTCAATCGCGACACCCGGGTTCAGACCGAACGGCGCGACCGCCTGCTCATGCATCTCTTCCAGCACCAAATCCATCATCGGGGGCAGGCCCACGCCATGCTTTCCGCAACGGCCATCGAACCACCTCAACTCGATGAATTCTTCTCAATTGCGGAAGCACCGCTCAGGGCCGTTGAATTCGACCAACTTGGTTGGACCGAAGAAACGGTGTGGGGACCGTCCACGTCCTAGATTAGCTCCGCAATGTTGCGCGGCGGCGCCAGCGCCAAAGCGCGAACCCTGCGATCAGCAGAATCGTGAGCGCGATCAACTTGCTCCAGAACCGCCCGCCCGGCCGGTCGACCGTACGCGACCACAGCGACGGCGCTTCACCCTGGCGCGCCAGACGAAAAGCCACCACGCTATCGCCGATCGTCGTGCCGGCTTCCGAATGACCGCCGGCGGCGATCACCACATACTGTTCGCCGTTCCAGAGATAGGTCATCGGATTGGCAATACCGGGCACCGGCAACCTGCCCTGCCAAAGCTCTGCGCCGGACTTCGCATCGAAGGCGCGCAGATAGGCGTCCATCGCGCCGGTGAAGACGAGACCGCCGGCCGTGATTACGACACCGTTGACCAACGGCGTACCTGAATTGAAAGTAATCCCGAGTGGGGCTTTGTCCTCCGTGGTGCCGACCGAGGACTGCCAGAGAATTTTCCCGGCCTTGAGATCGACCGCGACCATCACGCCCCATGGCGGCTTGTTGCACGGCAAGCCCAGGGACGACATCGCGACCACGCGGGTCATCGCAAACGGCGCACCCTGCTGCGGCCCGAACTCAAGGCCGGGCGGAGGCTTGAAATTTTCCGCTTCTGGGCGCGGAATCAATTTCACGATATGCACCGCGCGGCTGGTGTTGGCGTAAAGGATCTGGTTGACCGGATCGAATGCCGCGCCGCCCCAGTTCACGCCGCCTCCGGTCATCGGAAAGAGCAACGTTCCCTGAATAGAGGGTGGCGTGTAGAGACCCTCGTTGCGCGCGGCTGCGAGACGCTTCTCGCAGGCCGAGCTGCTGAAAACGGGAAACGGCCTGAACACGTCGCTGGCGGAAATCTGTTGCGGCGTCAACGCCGGCACATGGGTGGGAAACGGCTGCGTCGGCGAAAGTCGTTCGCCTTCCGCCGCGCCTTGCGGAACGCTGCGCTCTTCGACCGGCCATATCGGCTTGCCCGTGTCGCGATCAAGCACGAAGACAAAACCCTGCTTGGTCGGCTGAATGACGACGTCGCGCATTCCGGCGCCGGTATCGATACGCGCCAGCGTCGGCTGGGCCGGCAGGTCGTAATCCCAGACGTCGTGATGCGTGGTCTGGAACGACCACACGAGTTCTCCGGTCTCCGCACGCAGCGCGACGACAGAATTGGCGTGCTCGTCGTTGCCGGGGCGCCGGCCACCAAAGAAATCCGGACTCGGCGAGGACGTCGGCAGGAACAGCAATCCACGCTCTTCATCCACCGACATCGGCGCCCAGACATTGGCCTGACCCGCCTCGATGCCGTCGTGAATCAGCGGATCGAAGCTCCAGCGCGTGGCACCCGTACGCGCGTCGAAGGCGCGCACCGCGCCGGCTGGCGCATCGACCCGGGCATTGTCCGCGATCGAGGAGCCGACCACGACGACACCGCGGCTCACCACCGGCGCCGACGTGATCTGGAATTCGCCGGGCCATATTAGCGGCATGCCGATATCGAGCTTGACCTCGCCACCAGCGCCAAAATCGGCGCAGGGAATGCCGGTTCTGGCATCGAGCGCAATCACGCGGGCATCATTGGTGCCCATGAAAATACGCGCGCGGCAGGCGGCACCTTTGGCGGCTTGATCGTCGACCCAGTAGGCGACCCCGCGGCAGTTATAGCGATTTGCGGGACGCTGGCTGGTGCTGATCTTGGGGTCGTATCGCCACTTTTGCACGCCGGTGCCGGGATCGACGGCGATGGCTTCGTTGAAGGGTGAGCAGAAGATGAGACTGTTCTCGACAAACAGCGGCGTCGCCTCAAATTTCGTGCGCGCCATCGCCGCCGGCGGACGGGTCTCGAGATCTCCGGTACGAAACTCCCAGGCGCGGACGAGATGGCCGACATTGGCCGGCGTGATCTGGGCGAGCGAAGAAAACCGCGTGCCGCCGCGATCTCCGCCCCAATGCTCCCAGCCGGCCGCCGGTGCAACGGTGAACAGAATAATCGCGAACAGACCAGCCAGACATCGCACTGCCCGTCGTGCCGATGTCGTCACCGCACGACTGGACCGATTTCGCGGCGATCCGTCGCGTTGTTGCCGTTCAGCGTCCGCCTCTTCCGTAGCCTCCGCCGCCCATGCCGCCGCCACCACCTCCGAACCTCCGCCGCCCATGCCTCCGCCACCACCTCCGAATCCTCCGATCCCTATTCCGAGGCCAATGGATGGCCCGGGTGCCGGCTCATAATAATCTGGAGGCGGCGGGCGGCGATAGACCGCGTCATCGTCATCGCCACGGGACCGGCGCCCCGGCGGTGGTGAGCTGGCATGTTTTTTTGTCGGCTCTGGTTCCGCGCGCTTCTTGGGTGGCAGATCGACCTTCTTCAGCGGTGCGGGCGGCAGATCGACTTTCTTCAGCGGCGCAGACGGCGCGCCGCACGGACAGGTCGGAGCGGCAAGCGAGGCGCTGGTAACCGGCGCGACGACGGCGGCCACGGCGGCCACGTGTTCGGACGGTTACGCAGCCGATCTTCCAGCTTGCGCGCCGTCGCAGTGAGGTCGCTGTCTGGATATTGGGCCAGGAACCCACGATAGGCCGCCGCGGTGTTGGCGATCACGGCATTGTTCCACGCCACCATCCTGTGATGGCGGTCGAGCCATTCGCGCGCCTGCGGGCCAAACGGCGGTTGCGCGAACAACGCAACGAACGCCTCATAGGCTTCGTCGGTGCCAGCGGCCACGATCATTTCATTGGCAGCCTCGGCTGGCTTGCCCTGCAACTCGCGGCGCCATTCATCGACGGTGCGCTTGGTCGCGGGCGGCTCCGTTGCAACTGCGCCCTGCCCCGGGAAAAATCTGAATTCGTCGGTGAGAGAGGAACTATCCCAGGGGGTCTGACGCCCTTCAGTCGCCTTGTTGACCGAAACACGCACGCGTTTGAAGGTGTCCTCGATCGAAAGTCCCGGCTCTTTGGCCGCCAAAAGCAGCGCGGAGGTGTAGGGACTGTCGGCGCCGCTGCCATCCTCGGCTTCGGCGCCTGGCGAGGTTGAAAACGAGAGAAACGTGCCGGGAGCGCCGATCTTGGCATCGACGATAGCCAGTCCGCGGCCGGCACTCTGATTGATGGTGGGGAACGGGTTGTTGCGGCAGGCATCGAGCAGCACGATCCGCATCTTGCTCGGCACCGAATTCAATGTGTTGAGGATGTCATTGAGGCGCACCGCCTGCAGCGGAATGTCGGCTTCGCGCTTCGGATCAACGTCCACAGGTACGAGAAAATTCTCGCCATCGATCTGCAGGCCGTGACCCGCGTAGAAAACAAGCGCAATGGTATCGGGGCCTTCTGATGCGACTTTAGCCGCGAAGTCTGCGATCTTTTCGCGCATCTCGGTCTGCGACAGATCGGCGGCGCTGACCACCTCGAAACCGGCCTCAGTCAGCAATTGGGATACGGCCTTGGCGTCATTGGCCGGATTGGGAAGCGCGACCACCGCCTGGTAGTTTGACTGGCCGATCACGAGTGCGACACGGTTGTCAGCTACCGCTGCTTGAGAGCTCCAAAAAATCCCTGCTATCAGGAGCGCAGATTGAACAACAGCACGAACCATGCGGTGCCCTCCAGGCCCGCAAATTGGTCGGCCTGATTAAGGGGCAGGTTCAAGCCCGCATCGCGCAAATGCCTATTTGGGCTTTTTTGCCGGATCCGCGGGCCGCGCGATCCCCCAGGGATCATACTTCTCCTTGGGTTCCGGTATTTTCTCGAGCGCCGCCTTATAGGCCTTCTCGTCAACTTTCTTCGGCTGTTCGGTCTTGGCGTCGGCGTCACTTTTACTGTGCTTGCCCATTTGCGCCTGCGCCGGCATCGCGATCAACGTCAGCATCGCCGCCGCAACCATCAAGGTCTTCATCGCCTGTCTCCCTGCCATCCCGGCTCCAAACTTACCCTGCAACCGGATGATGGCAAATCCCGGATCGGTTCGACGGCGCACGATAGCTGCTTGTGCCGTCGTTTCAGCAATAATTAGCAACAGTTAACGCCTTGAGGGCCGCGAATTGGCCGCGATCGGGGGTAATTTAGCCGCCGGGGGATAAAATCGGCGGATGCGGCAAGTCGTTGTTTGTTTGGCGATGATGGGAGGAGGCGCGCTCGCGCTGGCGGGCTGCGGCATCGCCGACAGCCGCGCCCCCGTGCCGGAGTTCATGCGCGCCAAGGAAGCCGAGCCGCCGCCGCCCGAAGCGCCCCCCGATGCCGGGCAACTGGTCCGCGCCAACCTGAATGCGGTGTTCGTCGCCAACTCATACCCGTACGACGTACGGGTCTCGCCGGCGCACCACGACCTCCGCGGATTGGGCTGGACCGCATGCGTCCGCGCCGAACTCACCAACGCCGTGGGCAAACCGCTGGGCACCGAGACCTATCGCATCACGATCAGCGGCGGCGCGATCCTCGATCGGCAGCGCATCGACACCAACGACAATTGCGTGTCCGAAACCTACCAGCCGATCTAACCGCATCGGCGCCTGGGCGGTAAATCCGCGGTTAACATTACCGCTCGAATTGAACCGCAATTCCAACGCTATTTTCCAATCTTTCCGCTAGCATTTTCCGGTAACGCGCCGAAGGAGCGGCACCATTCGCGCGCCACCTTCATCGCGAACGGGGAAGCGCGGACGTGGTCGAGATTGCGAATTCGGCATCGGTTGGTCGCACATCTGTAGAACCGGATGTCAGTGGCAAGCGCCCGCAGGCGGGAGCCGCGTCGCCCGGTGGCGATGCGTTCACCGCCCTCACCGCGGTTGCCGCGAGCCGATGGCGTGAGCTTGCCGAACGCGCGATTGAGCCGAACGGCTATCATCTGCCCGGTTGGGAATTGGCGGTAAACACCTTCGCGAAAGGCCGCACCGGCGTCTCCGCGCTGATCGCCTGGAGCGATAGCTCGTTCGCGCAAGACGGCTCGGCGCGCCTGATCGGCCTGCTGCCTGCGATTTCGTTGTGGCGCGCTTGCAAGATCCCGCTGCCGGCTTTGGCAAGCGCCGATCCCTACGGCACGCTTGGCACGCCGCTGCTCGATCGCGACATGACCAACGAAGCCGTGGCCCGGTTGTTGGCGCAAGCGCGGAAAGCCGGCGCCCACGCGCTGATCCTGCGCGACGTGTCGCTTGACGGCGCGGCGATGGCGGCGATCACGGAAGTATTGCGGCAGGGCGGCATGCGTCCACGGGTGCTGCAATCGTATGTCCGCGCCTGTCTCGATGCGACCCGCGATTCGGAAGCGCTGCTGCACGACGCCTTGGGCAACAAGAAGCTGAAGGAATTGCGCCGCCAGCGCAACCGTCTCGCCGAGCGCGGCGCCGTGCATTTCGGTGTCGCGCGAACGCCTGACGAGGTCGGCTCCGCGATCGAGACTTTCCTGACACTCGAAGCCAGCGGCTGGAAAGGCCAGCGCGGCACCGCGCTGGTGCAGAACGATGGCGACGCCAGCTTCGCGCGGCGCGCGACCGTCGCGCTCGCCGCCACGGCTCAATGCGAGATCGTGAGCTTGCGGGTTGGCGACACCCCGGTCGCGGCGGCAATCGTGCTGCGGCACCAGGATCGCGCATTTTATTTCAAACTCGGGATCGACGAGCGCTTTGCGAAATTTTCGCCGGGCGTGCAGCTTACACTCGATCTGACGCGGCATCTCTGCGCCGATCCAACCATTGCGACCGCCAATTCCACCGCTGACGCCGATCATCCCATGATCAATCCGATCTGGCGCGGACGCTTTGCGATCGGCGACGTGCTGATTCCGTTGCGGCGGGGCGATCCCGTGGTCCCGCTGATCCACACCGTATGGACGCTGCGCCGGCTCGCCTATCAGACGGCGCGCGGCGTTGTTCATTCTATCCGCAAACGCCGCGCGTCATCGTCGTAACAGCTTCACTGTGATCGCCCCGCAACGCGCGGTCACTCCGCCGCTTGCGCGTTTACTTCGGCCGATACCTGGCGGATGGCGCGGGCCAGCTGATCGGGCGGCTGTGCGCCGGACACCGCGTATTTCTGCGCAAACACATAAGTCGGCACGCCGGAAATGCCCTTCTCAGCGGCTTCCTGGGCCTGCGCCGAGATCTGTTCCACATCCTCATCGGTCGCCAGACGCCGGCGCACATCGTCGGCATCGAGCCCGCAATCGGCCGCCGCCTGCACCAGTACATCGATGTCGGTGAGATCGCCGCCGTCGCGGAAATACAATTCCATCAGCCGCTGTTTCATCTCAGCGGATTTGCCTTTGGCTTCGGCCCAGTGAATCAGCCGATGGCAATCGATGGTGTTGGGCTGGCGCTTGACGAGGTCGGGCCGGTACAACAGCCCCTCTTCGCCGGCCGCGGCAACGACGCGCCCGGAGATGCCCTTATAAGCTTCGACCGAACCAAATTTCGCGGTGAGATATTCGTCGCGGCTGATCCCCTCGCGCGGCACCCAGGAATTGAGAAAAAACGGCCGCCAGCGGACCTCGACCGGAACATCCGGCACCAGCGCCAGCGCATTCTCGATCCGGCGCTTGCCGATGTAGCACCACGGGCACACCACGTCGGAGACGATATCGATCTTAAGCGGCTTGAGCGTGCTCATCGGGCGTCCTCCTCGTTGAGTGCTAGAAATAGGCCGGGATCGGGTGCCGGGCAAGGGAGCCCGATCCGGATTCCGTCATGGCTCGAGGTGCAATTGCGCATCCCAGATGTGCATGTACATCCGGGATCGCGGCAAGCGGCACGTCACGGTGGATTTAATTTTGAACCATGAGTTTAACGTCATTGCGAGTGACACGAAGCAATCCAGCATTTCGTAGCCCGCAACGGCGCGAGCGGTAATCTCAGGTCGCCCCTCGAAAGCAGGGACCCATGCCACCCTTTCAAACGCGCCCGCATAATAACAATCGGCGAGCGAATAGTGGCGCTACCAAGCGAACCCAACCGGCGCGGCATCAGCCCAGAGGATTTATAAACGTCTTAATTTGGAGTACGCAGATTGTCGATTGTTGGCACTTGCGCATTCGCGTCGGTCCTAAAACTGGAATCGAAGACCGACAGTGGGGCCGACGTTTTGGAAGTTGAGATACCCGCTCGCCAGACCCCCCTCCAACTCTTGACCACATCACCCCGGCATATACATCGAGCCGTTTCGTAACGTGGTAGTCGATCATGGCGGATGCGGCGTCGAGCGTTCCCGCGCAACTCGAGGCCGAGAGTCCGCCATTCGTGCAAGTGTCCGAGTTATAGTTATTCTGATTATAGTGATACACCGCGCCCGCGATGTCGATATCGTCGCGAACGGCATATTTCGCGCCCATCCAGAAAACCCGCAAGATTTTGTCGATGTCATATTCTGTCGATTTTACCGCTCCCGGAAGCACCGTGTATCCGCCGAGAGTGCCAAATCCTTGCGAGTAGACGTCACTTCGATTCTGAAATTCGATTACCTCAAAACCGCCGTAGAACGTGAGCGCGCGGTACCTGTAACGCAGCATGATGACGGCACTGGTGTTATTGGAAAGCGTCGCTTTTAAATCGTCGACCGAGACGCCGGACGGCAGCGGCGACGTGGCATAGTTCGAGAGTGAGACTGCATCTTTGACCTTGCTGACGACGGCGTCGAACGAGAATCCTCCGAAGTCGCCCCCGACTTGCGCTTCCATGGCGCCGTTCGAACCGTTGCCCTGATTGTACCCGCCGAATTGATAAAGCGCGGCCAGTCGGAACGCACCGATACGGGTCGCATACTGGACCGACGTTGCATAACGAGCGTCTTCGGTATCGCCGGAGCCGACCGCCGTATTGGAAGCTCCGATCACGGAGAAAGCCGGTGCGGCCGCCATGGCGTCATAGCGACCCAAGCCATCCAAAATCAGAGAATCTTGCCGGCCCACGGTCAAAGTGCCGTAGGTCGGATGGCTTATGCCCCCGTAAGCGATGGTGTTGAAAGGCTGCCCGGCGCGGCTGGAATCGCCGTTCGCGCTTTGGACATCGAGCGGGTTGGTGTTGTTCTGGACCAGGGATTTTGGTCCGTTCGCGAGTTGCAGGGTATAGGGATCAAACCCGGTCTGCAAATTGAACAGGAATGACCAGTCGCCGGAGATCGTCTCGATTCCTTTGATTCCGATATTGGATTGGCCTAGTCCATTCGGCAGCTGGATATAGCGGGGACCATTGCTGTTCTTCGAAATCAGCTCTTCCACGCCGTTGGGATAGGCACCGTTGAAGGGCACGCCATGGGTTTGGTAGCCACCGCCGACGTCGACTGTCCCATAAAGCGTTATGCCGCTCCATGTCAGCGGACATTCCTGAGCGCCGGCTTGGAAATAGCCGGCAAGGCTGCCGAAGCATGACGGGGTCGACGTGGATGTAGGCGCTGTCGTCGGCAGATCGGCACCTTGGGCCCCACAGACCATCGATGCCAGCAGTCCCCCCGTCAACAGCAGCGTTGCAAACCGCACCTCGCCGACCTCGCGCATCCCGTACTATCTGCCAAAAACAATTGATCCAAGTCGCCTGGCTGCTTGATGCAGGTCAAGCCGGCCGACCACCTCGAACGCCTCC
This sequence comes from uncultured Pseudomonadota bacterium, assembly GCA_963725555.1. Taxonomy (GTDB): domain Bacteria; phylum Pseudomonadota; class Alphaproteobacteria; order Rhizobiales; family Xanthobacteraceae; genus Bradyrhizobium. The sequence continues at coordinate 168,671 of CAVRYV010000017.1, forward strand.
AGGCCCCGCACTATCGACGGATGTATGCTAGTGTCTTTATGGGTTGTGTCAGCACAATCTTGGAAGCTCGTGATGAACTTCATCGCATTGATGCAAGCAAGCCACGCTCAACGAGTGCGCAGGAACTCGCGTCTAGCACAAAGTGTTAGCTCCGAAATATCGGAGTACCCCGAAATTTCGGAGGACCTGCCGCAGCTGTTGAAATGCGGCAGCAAGGGATCTCCCTGCTGATGGACTGAATGCACGTCGTATCCAACCGCCCGGGGCGGCGGTTCGTGGGCTGCGACGAAGACGTGCGACACCGACCGGGGTCGTCAGGCGATCGACATAGGCCGTCAACTTCGAAGCCGTGAATTCTTCGCGAAGTCCAGGACGGACCTTACTTTGTGTAGGCGAGCATGTTCGCAACGGCCGCTTCCACCCGAGCTGGTTCAACGTTGTTCATTTCAGCGGCTTCGGCCAAACGGGCTGGCACGATGTTTTGAAGCAGCATCTCAACGGATCGATGTTGGCTCGGTGCGTCTTTGCTCACCCAAAGGCGGACGACATCGGGTCGTGCGTAATGGCCCAGTGTATCCGCGATGGACTTGAATGCCTTGATCATCCAGGCTTGGGCCTCCGCATAAAGAATCGTCGAGCCCTCGACCGGTCCGGCAAGCGGAATCCCCAGCGGCGCAATAATCGAACTGCCGCCCCGCGCGTAGCGAATGTTCATATTGGCTTTGTGAGGAAAATCGTCGGGAATATCGCTATCATCGATATAGCCACAAGCGCATGCAACGAAGGCGCCCGCTTCGAGGGCATGAGCACGAATAGATGAGTGCCCCCAAAAGGTCGTATGGTCCGCATCCCATTCCTCAAGTTCGGGGCCCGTATGCAGCCTGAAAGCACCCGGGAAGACGGCAACGTGAATTTCTTCACCCAGACCAATCATTGCGGCGCGTACCAGCGTCATAAGATGTTCGCCGCAAATCAGGCCGCCGATACGGCCGATGTCCGTATCGAACACTCTCAGATCGCTCGCATCTCCCTGTCCCCAGAACAGGCGTTCACTAAAGGTCGGCATCAGCTTGCGGTGGCGCCCCATCAGCGCGCCTGTGCGATCAAAAAACAAAAGCGAATTGTAGATCGTGCTCACTTCAGGACGCGAGTCTATTTCGTTACAGCCCATCACGACGTAGGCACCGGCTTTTCTCGCCGCCTCTCCCAGACGGCGCGTGTCGTCGCTCGGAACCAGAACCGCGGCATCGCGAAACAGCACACGTCCGCCGGCCCATGCCTGCAGTTTGGAATCCCAGCCTTCTGTCCAATAAGGATAGCCCGACAGCCAGACCTCCGGAAAGACGATAAGGTCGGCTCCGGCTGCGCCAGCTTCCGCGATATATTTCTCGGCGAGCTCGAGTGAGGCTTCGGTGTCGAGGAATCGAGACGCCTTTTGAATGACCGCAATCTGGACGGTTTCCCGACCGCCCAGGACCGGCTTTCGTGTTGGGCTCATTCCTTGTGCCTCCTTGACTGATTTTCGCTGTTACAGAATGATGATCGAAAGCGTGACCGGATACTTGCTCGAAACGGTCAGAGGACTTGATCCTGTCGGCCCTGCGCGCGGCAATGCAATTGCACTGGCCCAAATCTTGCTGGTTTTTGCACCTCATGCGCTTCCCAAAACTGCGCCAGCACAAGGCAAAAGAACCACCAATCCTGCGTTCCGGAAAAGGAGATTTTCAATGAGAATATGCTCCACGAGCGCCCTTCCGGCCCACGAACGCTTTCCATTCTGGGCTGATGTCGTTGCGAGCACTTTCGTTAAACTCGACTGTGAGGCGCCGCAACGCGATCACTTTTTCGGAAGCGTCCGCCATTGTACGATCGGTCACTCCGAAATCGTCGACGTTGCTTCAGACGCACAAAGCGCAACGCGCAGCCGTCAGAATCGCGCTGGACAGCAGTGACAGTCTAATCGTCAACTTGCAAATTCTTGGAGACTGTCTCATCGAGACGCCGCAACTTGCAACAGTGATAGGCGTTGGGCAGGCCGCCATCGTCGAAACGGCCGAGAAGTATCGGCTCATGTTTCCGCAACGATTTCGGCAGATTGTGCTCAAGCTTCCAAGATCTATCGTGGGAACCCAACCGCTTCAGTCGCACGGTACGTTGCTGCGGCCGTCGGCGGCGCGGCTCTTGGTCCAAATGTCCTGTTGGGCGCTACATGAAGCCGACGCAATTGGCGAAGGGGAAGGACAGGCCTTTCAAAAGTCGATCGCAGAGATTCTGCGGTGCGGGCTACCGACCGAGGAATTTTCGGAGGAGCTCGACACTCCGGCCAAGGTGCGTTACCAGCGGGCGATCGACTTGATCGATATTCACTTGGCCAAATCAACTCTTACCTCCGCCCGGCTGGCGCGCGAACTCGGCGTCTCGGTCCGCAGCCTGGCGCGCCTGTTCAAGTCGCGCGGCTCGACCGTTGAGGAAGTCATATGGCAGCGGCGGCTCGATGCGGCACGCCACGATCTTTTGGATTGCCGGTTGGCGCAACGCAAGATCACCGAGATTGCTTTCGCGCGAGGCTTCAGCGACCTCAGTCATTTCTCCCGGCGGTTTGCTGAAGCCTATGGCCAGAGCCCGCGCAAATTCCGCAGCGGCGATCGACGAACTCTGGCGGAACGACAGGATGCCTAGCCGATGACCTGCTCGGCTTCCACGGCCGCGCAGAGAACATGATAAAACGAAGACGCAGGGATCGTAGCGACCAGCGATGTGCCGTCGTGATCGAATTGATCGTACCAGCCTCCCGGAACGGAGTGACGAAGGTAGTGCCGTTCAAGGCGCGCCAGCGCGGCGCGCGCCTTGTCGGCGGCACCGTCTTCACCTGCCTCGGCCTGCGCGATCCACGCTTTGGCCATCTCGGCCTGAGGCCACAGCCGCCGCGTGTGGCGTTTGATGCGACCCTCGGCGTCACCCTCGTCGACCAGACAGCCGGTGACATCGCAATAGCGTAGCGCGGTCTCAAGCAGTTCGGCGCGAGGACGCCCGGTTGGGCAGCCCGTAATGCGTTCAAAGCCCTTCAACAGCCAGACCCATTCCGCCTGATGACCCGGTTCGACGCTCACCGGCTCGATCCTCGACCAGTCCTCCTCGAAATATTCGCCAAGCACGCGGGTCCGCTTGTCGTAGAGGTTGGCGAGAAACAGGGCGAAGAAATCACCGGCGCGATTTTGAAAGACTGCTTCGTGCGTCACGTCGAAGACCGCGATCATCGCTTCGAACAAATGCATTTGCGGATTTTGTCGCCGCGGCATCACGGCCGGCAAAGCTTCCAGAAAGCCACCGTGCGGCGAGCGAAGATGGGTATCCAGAAATGCGAGCAGCCCGTCGATTTCGGAGCGGATTTGCGCATCGCGATCCAGCGCATAAGCGTTGGCGAGCGCAAGTAGCACGAAGGCGTGGTCGTAAGTATCGCGCGAAGGGTCCAGGACGGTGCCATCGGGCGCCAAGGTATGGACAAAGCCCGGCCGGCCGTCGGGCGCCTTGGCCCTGGTCAACAGATGATCCAGACCCTTCAGCGCAATCTCGCGGCCTTCGGGATACCAGCCGATCTGCGCCGCCTTGGCGAAGCAATAAATCTGGCGTGCCTGCACGAAAACCCGACGGGGCGCGAGAAGATCGGCGCGGCCATCCTGATCGAGCCGATCGACGAAGCCGCCCGCCGTTCGATCCCAACCTTCCTTCGACCATAACGGTAAGGCATGGTCGATCATGCGAAGCTTCAGCTTCGCTACGATATCTTCCGAATCGAGCCGATCCGCTGCGGCGGCAGTCTGTTCTTCAGTCATCGCGTTTCCCGGAACATCTCCAATACTCTCGCCGCGGTCTGGCTTATCACGTACAGTGCGGCACGCAATCGACGCTATTGTTCATCGCGCATCAGGAGCTTTCGGATCGCAAAGACTTGCAGATCCCAGCGCGCTGCCGCGCTGCCCCAGATCCCTCGCTGCATGAACAGCATCACCAAAATCGCGATCAGGCCGAGAACGAGCAAATAGAGACTACCATATCCCGACAGATTGAATTGAAGCGCCCATAACACCAGCACGCCGACCATGGGACCTTCGATGGTGCGGACGCCGCCGATCACAACAACGAACAGGACATAGGCGGTCCAGTCCACCACGCTGAACGCGGCATCCGGCGAAATCCGCGCTTTCTGCAGGTAGACCAGCGCGCCCACCATGCCGGTTGCAAAGGCGACGATCACCCACAGCCAATACCGGATACGATCGGTCCTGACGCCGACGCTGCGCGCCGCGGCATTGTTGTCGCGGCTGGCGGCGAGGCCTAGTCCGAGACGCGAGCGCACAAAAATATAAATCGCCAGCGTGATGCCGATCGCGAGCAGCAGCGCGATCCAGTACACGACCACGTCGCGCGCGGCCGCGGATCGTATCCCAAACAGCGCCGCCGCCGATCTGGCGCCGGTCATGTTCGCCAGCGCCGCGCTGGACAGCGACATCCCGGTTCCGCCTCCGAGCGGTTTGAACTGCGCGCAGCCCAGCCGCAGCGCTTCGGCCACGACCCAGCTCCCGATCGCGAAATACGGCCCCTCGAGCCGGAACATCAGCGGTCCGAGAACCGCAGCGACGAGCGCCGCAAGGACGCCCCCGGCTAAAATTGCAAGCAACGGATCGAGGCCAGCCAGTGCCACACCGGCAAACAGCGCGTAGGCGCCCACGCCAACGAATGCCTGCTGCCCAACCGAAATCAGTCCGCCCCAGCCGGCGAGCACATTCCATAATTGCGCAAGCGCCAGCATCGTCAGCACAAAAATCAGATCCTGAAGCACATTGCGCGGCGCGACCGCGGGCACCAGAAACAGCAAAGGCAGGATCACGGCAGCAGCAATGCCAGCGATCCGCGACAGTCTGGTTGCAGATTGCACGCGCCAACTGATCCGAGGCGGGCGATCGGCCGTCATCGGCGCCCCGCGGGAAACAGGCCGCGCGGACGAAAGATCAGCACGATCAGAAAGGCTAGATGGCCGGACAAATCTGCCACTCCGGATCGATCCGCCCGCCGATGGTTTGCGCCAGGCCGAGCACGATTCCTCCGGCCAGCGTGCCCCACAGACTGCCCAGCCCTCCGATGATGACGGCTTCAAAGGCATAAAGCAGACGCGCCGGCCCGATCGAAGGATCGAAATTGGAACGTATCCCGAAGGTCACCGCGGCAATCGCGGACACCGCCAGCGAAAGACCGACGGCGAAGGCATAGATGTTGCGCTGATCGATACCCATCAATTGCGCAATTTCCGGACTATCGGCGGTGGCGCGAAACGCCCGGCCCAGCGACGTCCGATAGAATAAAAGCTGCAGCAGCGCCACCACGACGATCGCGGTGATCAGCGCGATCAACGGCGCCAGGCCGACACTCAATCCGGGCGCCAGCGGAATCGACGCAGACTCAAAGGCTCCGGCCTGCAGCCTGCGGCTATCGGCGCCGAAAATCAGCAACAGTCCGTTCTGCAGGACGATCGAGAGCCCAAAGGTGACCAGCAGCGGCGGAAGAATATCGTCGCCCAGCACCCGTTCCAGCACCAGTCGCTGCAGCGCAAAGCCAACGGCAAACATCGCGATGACGGTCAGCACCGTGGCAACGCCCAGTGAAACGCCGGCGACCGTCATCGCCGTCAAAATCAGATAGGCCGCGAGCACAATGATATCGCCGTGAGCCAGATTGACGAGACGCATGATGCCGAAGATCAGCGAGAGGCCGACCGCGAACAGCGCATAAACCCCACCGAGCAGAACGCCTTCCAGCAAGGTATCGAGACCGTCAACCATTCTACGTTCCGAAATAAGCCATGCGAACGGCGTCCTGATCGACTTCCGACGGCCGGCCGGCCAGCGTCACCCTTCCCTCCTGCAGACAATAAAAGCGGTCGCAATGCCGCAGCGCGCGCGCCACATCCTGCTCGACGATCACGATGCTGGCGCCGTTGGCGCGGATCAACGGGATTGTCCGGTAGATGTCTTCGACCACGATGGGCGCCAGGCCAAGGCTGATCTCGTCGCACAGCAGGATCGAAGGATTCGACATCAGCGCGCGGCCGATCGCCACCATTTGCTGTTGGCCGCCGGACAGGACGGTGACATCGCTGGTGCGGCGCTGGCCCAGAACCGGAAATACATCATACACCGCTTGCAGATTCCAAGGCGCGCGGCGCCGGTCGCCATAGCCGCCGATCAGGAGATTTTCCTCGACCGAAAGCGATGGAAAAAGCCGACGCCCCTCCGGAACCAGCGCCAGTCCGCGCCTGACAATGCTGGCGGCCGGGGCATCGCCGATGTCGCGGCCATTGAGCTGCACCGCGTCGGGTCGATTTCGCACCAGGCCGGCGAGCGATTTGAGCAACGTCGATTTGCCGGCTCCGTTGGCGCCGATGATGGCGACGGTCTCACCTGGCTGAAGCTCAAGGTTGATTCCAAACAGCGCCTGGAAGTCACCGTAAAACGCGTCGAGCGCCCTGACGCTGACCAGCGCGGTCATGCCGGCACGCCCATATAGATAGTCTGGACTTCGCTCGATCGCATCACTTCGCGCGGATCGCCCTGGGCGACGATTTTGCCGAAATCCAGAGCGATCAGCCGGTCGACAAAGGCCAATAGCGCGTGAACCACATGCTCGATCCAGATGATGCCGACACCCTGAGCGCTGACCGTTCTGATGGTCTCGATCAGAATCTGGCACTCGGCCTGGGTCAGACCGCCGGCGATCTCGTCCAGCAGCAAAAGGCGTGGACGTGTCGCCAGCGCCCGCGCGAGTTCAAGCCGCTTGCGATCCAACAGCGGCAGACGGCCCGCAAGGCGGTTGGCGCTGGCCTCAAGACCGGTAAGCGCCAGGGTCTCGCCGCAAATCTGCACAGCGTCAGCCTGCGACATTCCCCCGCCGAACATCGCGGCGACGGAGAGATTTTCGAACACCGAGAGGTGTTCGAACGGCGCCGGAATCTGGAACGACCGGCCGATGCCGGCGCGGCAACGATCTTCCGGCGCCTCGTCGGTAATATCCCGGCCATCGAGCAGGATGCGGCCGCGATCGGGCCGCAGCATCCCCGTAATCAGATTGAACAGCGTCGATTTCCCCGCGCCGTTGGGGCCGATGATTCCCAAAGATTCACCGCGCGCCAGCGCAAATCCGATGTCGTCGGCGACAACCAATGCGCCGAACGCCTTGGACACAGCCCTGACTTCCAGCATCATCGAATCCCGCTTGGCGCGACGCTCAGGCCAGGGCTTGCATCTGTCCGCCCAGCGGAATTTGCGGCGCCTGTTTGTTTTCGGTGATCACCATATTGTATTTTGAGCCGTCCAACCGCCATTGACCGCCGACCAACGGCGTCTTGGCGATGTTTTTGGCGGCGAAGGGCGGCACCTTGTCGGATCCAAACACGATCGGCCCGACGATGGTATCGAGCTTGGTGGCGCCGATAGCCTTGGCCAGCGCCGCGCTGTCGGTGGGATCCTGCGCACGCTTGCAGGCGTCGATGGCTACTTCGAACAGCGAATGGACAAAGCCGATCGGCTGGGTCCACTGCTTGCCCGATGCCTGCTCATAAGCCTTGGCGAGATCGGCCGCACTTACGCCGGTGAGGCTTGATTTGTAGGGATGGCTCGGCGTCCACCAGACTTCGGTCGAGATGTTGTGGCCGCCTTTGCCGAGCGCCTGTACCGTGGTCGGAAACAACAGCGCCTTGGCGACCGAAATCACTTTCGGCTTGTAACCCTTCTGCTGCGATTGATTCCAGAACGTGGTGAAGTCGGGCGGAATGACGACGCCGGTGACGATCTCCGCATTGGCGCCGCGGAACGCGGCGATCTGCGCGCTGAAATCATCGGTCAGATTCTGGAACCGGCCGGGATCGGTCAGCTTGTAGCCCTGAGCCGCGAGAACCGGCGGGAAACCGACGACCTTGTCGCCCCAGGCGTTGCCATCGCCGTCATTGGGAAACAGCGCGCCGACCGATTTGTTGGTGGAGACCTGACTCCACATCCCCGTGAAGACCGCCGATGACGTCTTCCAGACCCCAGAAATAGTGGAACGAATAGTCGAACGGCTTCCACGTCTTGGGATCGCCGGGATTGGCCTGGCGGGCGATGAAGTTAGTCTGCCAGGGCGCCACCGACGAGATGCAGGGGATCTGCTCAAGCTCACACTGGGTCGCGACCGGATTATTGGTCTCCGGCGTGGCGCCGACGACAATGAGCCCGACATTGTCGCGCGTGATCAATTCCTTCGCTACCTCGGCGGCGCGGTTCGGATTCGACTGGCTGTCCTTGGTGATGACTTCGACCTGATAGGTCTGCGATCCCAGTTTGACACCGTCCTTGACCACCCTTCTGAAGTCGCTAAGCACGAAGTCGTCCGCCTCCGCGAACGCCGCCAGCGGCCCGCTCTTGGGCGACACATAGCCGATCTTGATCGGCTTGCCGGCATGAACGGCCGGTCCAAACAATGTCGTCGCGCCGACCGCGGCAGCGCCGCCGGCAAGGCCACGGAGAACTTTTCGACGGTCATAGGCTGACATAATCGTTTTCATGTGTCGCTCCCTGAGGCAGTCGTCTGATGCGACCGCTTTGATTTGCTTGTATATCCGTGTCTGTCGATTTCGGCTCGTTTCATTCGGCGGCGATCGACGCCGCCGCCCCTGCGTCCGCGCGTCCGAGCAATTTGCCGAAGACACCGAGCAACACCTCTGACGATTGCGACATCGCCTCTTTTGCTCGCCAGGCGATATACATGTCGGGACGAACCAGAACGCAGCCGTCCTCGTCCACCTCGCTTTGGCGATACCAGTCGGCATAAATGTCGAGTGCATCGCAGCCCGCCGGGCCGATGGTGACGACATCGAGCGCCACGCCATATTTTTTAGCCACCGCCAGCCGCCGCGGTCTTCCAGCCGTCGCCGCCGATGCCGGTCAGAAGCGTAAAGCGGCCTTTGCCGGCGAGGTCGAGCGTCGATTTTCGCAACCCCCGATGTTCGACCCAGACATGCGGAAGATGGGCACCCGGCCAGGTGGTAGCCTGATAGTATAATTCGTGGTCGCGCTGATAGGCCGGCTGCGGCGTGCCGTCCGGCACCACGGCGCTCGACGCATAGCGCTGGTTCATTTCGACGCCATGGCAGTTGAATTCGAAACTCTTGTAGGCGATGGCCTCGTAAAGCTTCTTGCGCCGTGCCTTGCCTTCCGGCGTCGCCGCCTTGCGCGCTTCGATATTGCGCTTGGCTTCGGCGGGATCGGTCGATGATAACAGGCCCACCGCCTCGAAGATCGGCGGAAAGTCGCCGATGCTCTTGTTGGCGCGGGTCACGATCTGCTTGCCGACGGGCTGACGTTCGGCGGAATAGCTGTCCAGCAGCGACGGCGCGGCGTTGCCTTCAAGCACGAATTTCAGCTTCCAGCACAGGTTATAGGCATCCTGGATCGAGGTATTGGAGCCCAGTCCATTGGTCGGCGGATGGCGATGCACCGCATCGCCCATGCAATGGACCCGGCCGGAGGAATAATAGCCGGCGAACATTTCGTTGACGGTCCAGGTCGAGGTCGAGCGGATCGTCACCTCGAGATTTTCGTCGCCGACGAGATTGCGGACGATCGACACCGCCTCGTCATTGGTCAGCTTGCGTTCGCCCTGCTCGATGTCATAGCCCCAGATGATGAGCCATTCATTCCACGGCCGCACCATGCGCACGAGGCCAGCGCCGATGCCGCCGATCTGCGCTCCCGGCTGCAGCACCCAGTAGAGAACGCTGGGCCGATGGGCGACGTATTTGGAGAGATCGGCGTTGACGATGATGTTCATGCTGCCGGCGCGGCCCATCTGGCCTTCCAGCGGAAGACCGATGACTTCGGCGACGCGGCTGCGGCCGCCGTCGGCGCCGATCAGGTACTTGGCGCGGATCTGATAGGTCTCGTCCGAGATCCTGTCCTTCACCGTGGCCGTCACGCCATCGGCATCCTGCGTCAGGTCGAGGAACTCGGTATTGAAGCGGATCGTCGTTCCGCGTTGGCCGGCCGCCTCGATCAGAATCGGCTCAAGATAATTCTGCGGCAGGTCGCACATCCGCGTCGGACTGGCGAGATCATAATCGGCCTTGCGCGCGGGATGATTGCCCCAGGAATAAAGCCGGCCCAGTTCCTCGCCCGCGATGCTTTCGCAAAACACGTTGTTGGCCATCAGATGCTGTGGCGTCGCCTGCGCGATCGCCGCCTGCTCGACGCCGAGATCGCGCAGCACCTCCATCGCGCGCTGGTTGGTGATGTGGGCGCGCGGCGTATCGGCGAGCCAGCCATATTTGGTGATCAGCACATGCTTGACGCCGTAAAGCCCGAGCAGTGCCGCTGATGTCGCACCGGCGGGGCCGCTGCCGACCACGAGAACATCGGTTTCGATCTTGCTGACCATTGGCGTCTCTCTCCGGATCGAATTATTCTGCGGCGGGCATCAGCGGCTTCGGAACCATGCCGCTGCCCGGATTCATATGGAACTCGTATGTCATCACATGCCAGGGTCCGCTAGCCGGCTTGCCATCGGGCATGACCGGCTCATGGTGATGCGCGATGGTGGCGATCAATTCCGGCTTGACCCCGAACACCGCGTCCGACGTCAGATATTTGTCGCCGTCGATAAAGACGTGCGTGACCAGCGGCTCGTAGCCCGGCGCGTCAACCAGAAAATGGATATGAGCGGGCCGCATCGCGTGACGGGCCGCGGCGCGGATCAGTTCACCGACAGGTCCGTCGGTCGGTACCGGATAACTATGCGGCAAGATCGTCTTGAATGAAAACCGGCCATCGCTGTCGCTGATGAAGCGGGCGCGCAGCGATGGGCCTTCAATCGCATAAGACGACTTTTGCAAATCGTAGAAGCCATCCTCATCGGCGTGCCAGACATCGATCTTGCAGCCCGCGATCGGTTTGCCGTCGGTCTCGGTGACGCGGCTCTCGACAAACATCGGCTCGCCATGGAGGCCGGCAGAGATATCGGAACCGCTCGGCGTCGGCTTGTGCTCGCCGACATAAAACGGACCGAGCACGGTCGTCTCGGTCGCGCCATGCCGCTCCCGATGATTGACCGCATCGACCAGCATCGAAACGCCCAGCACGTCCGATAACAAGATGAATTCCTGCCGCACCGGCGTGCAGGCCTGGCCAGTCCGGGTCAAAAAATCGATCGCGGTATTCCATTCGTCGAAGCTGAGATCGGTCTTGCGGACGAAGTCATGCAGGGAGACGGCCAGCTGGGTCAGGATCGATTTCAGCCGCAGGTCTGGCGTCTGGCTGAAACTGCGGATCACCTCCGCGGTGAGTTCGGTATCGTCGAACCCGGCCTCGCCCACCCCGGCATTTGCCGCTGCCACCTGCATCGCTGACCTCCCTCGGCGTCTCATCCTTGTGGACGTATTGATTGATCGCTGAGACTAGCGGGGTCGCCCGGCAACAGCCTGCACAAAACCAGTGGTATTCTGCACAAAGCCGGACAGCAATTTTTGGTTGAGCGCGGGTGTCCGCTGCCTAATCGACCGCGCGCCGGTACTGCCCCGGCGTCACGCCGGTGGACCGCCGGAATATCCGCGACATATGCTCCTGATGCGAAAAGCCACATACGAACGCAATCTCTGCCAGGCTCTCGGTATCCTCACAGAGCAATGCCTTCACGCGTTCGACGCGCCGGCCGATCACATATTGATAGGGCGAAACGCCCAACGTCGCCTTGAACAGCCGCGTGAAATATTCGGTGTTCAGGCCGCAGACCGCCGCCATGTTGTCGAGCCGGATGTCGCGGTGCAGTTCAAGCTCGACGAATTCACGCAGGTTACGAATTTGCCGGCTCGATAGCCGGCTGGCCGGGCGGCTGCCTGCGGAAGCCGGATTCGGGAAATTCAGCGTCATGAAGCGTTTGGCGATGGCATTCACGAGCGGATCGACGAACAGCGACAATTCTCCCGGTTCGTTCCGGATGACTTCACCGATCGCCTCGCCGAGATGCTCAAGCACCGCATCGGATTGGCCGAAAATCGGCGCCAGTCGCTTGGCATTGCAACGCGTATCGCCGCGCGAAGCGACGAACAGATCCGCGCGCAGGTAAATATGAAGGGTGTTGAGGTGGGAATGCAGCGCCACCTCGCATTCGTGATCGGCGGGCAAAAAGAAGATGCCGCCTTTCGGGATGTGCTTTGGGATGGTCTTGCCTTCCATCCTGAACGTGACGTCGACCGGACCGTCCCGATGCAGCACCATCAGACAATCGGAAAGCGCCCGGAATCGACCCTCAAAGGGACGCTCGCGCTGCAGCGATGCGAACGCGGAAGACCAACCGAGGCCGTCGCTGGTCGCGGCAAAATCGGCATTGAACCGTTGAAGAATGCCGTGGGTGTTTTCGGCCTTGAAGACGGATTTCGTGTGCATCGAAAAGCCTGTCGCCTGGCAAATGTGCCGCGCCAGTGAAGCTTAATTCCGCACCGAAAACAATGAAATCGCCTGCGGCAACAGCCGTGTTGCACCGCAAAAAATGCGTTCACGGCGCGCGGAGCCAAGGTCGGTTAAGCGAGATGGGCTGCGATTGACCGCATCCGCTCGGCGGTGCGGTCGTCGGCGGGGAAGAACGTCTCGAGCGCGAGTTCCGACAGCGTGATGTCGACCGGCGTGCCGAAAATCATGGTGGTGGAGAAAAAACTCAGCACCTCGCCATTAAGCCGCATCTTGAACGGGATCGCGACGTTGTCCGACGACAGCGGACCGGCACGCGCCGGGATCGGATAGGCCTTGAGCTCGTGATAGAGCTTGATCAGTTCGGGATCGGCGGTCGCTTCGCATTGGCGGTGCAGCCGCTCCAGCAGATGGCTGCACCATTCGGCGAGGTTGACGGTGCGCGCCGCCAGCGCCTCGGGGTGAAAAGCCAGACGCAGGATATTGAACGGCTGGCCGAGCAGACGCGCCGGCACGCCTTCCAATAGCGGCATCACCATGCGGTTGGCGGAGACCAGATTCCAGTGCCGGTCGTAGGCCAGCGCCGGATTGGGCTCATGCGCTTTCAGCACGAGATCGATCGCCGCCCGCACCGATTTCAACGCGGGATCGTCGAGCGAGCGCTGCGGAAAGGCCGGCGCAAACCCGGCCGCGACCAAGAGGACGTTGCGCTCGCGCAGCGGCACGGCGAGCCGCTCGGCCAGCTTCAGCACCATGTCGCGCGATGGCGCGGCGCGGCCGGTTTCGACAAAACTGAGATGACGCGCGGAAATTTCAGCATCCCCGGCCAGATCGAGCTGGCTGAGATGGCGACGTTGCCGCCATTCGCGCAAGTGATCGCCAATATGGACGGGTTGGGTTCGTTCGGCGCGCGCCGTGGCAGAGGATGGGTTCATGGTGGAAAACCTACCATGCGAGTTTCGCGCGTTCCATTACCTCGGAGGTAAGTAAATCGCCTGGACGGCTACGTGGGAAGGTAAACATCAAAAAAAGGCCCCCGCATTTCGCAGGGGCCTTTCAATCGACGGCACTCTTGGAGCGCGCGCCTGACAAAGATCGCGGGAGAACGTCGCCCTGCGGCGATATCCTTAGCCGCCATTATACTTCCGTCCCTGGTTGGTCGTCACACCCAGGGCGTTTATTCCATGACCGTTTTCACGGCTTGCGCTCCAATTGTTATTCGACGCACGATGCTGTGATTGCTTCGCAGGGATACTGTTCATCGATGAACGAATCTTGGCGTTGGCGGCCACACCGGAGGAACTGTTCCCGCTCTGCGCCATTGCGAACGTGCTGGACAGCGCGAAAACCGTAGCCAGCGTGATGATTGAAACTCTCATGGTCCTTCTCCTGATGCTCGTGCCGAACGATTCAAATTGCTCGTTACTCAACAATTCAAATCACGCAGACAAATTATGTTCCCCCACCTCAACTGCCTGAAATGATAAAATGTTTTTTATGATTTGCCGCGATCCTGGAACCGGTGCCCCGAATGGAGAAATTTTCTCAACGTTGGCTTGATTAATAAATCCGACGGCACGGACCGCGTTCCCAAAGGGCGCGCCTGATTCACGTTACCTCTGACGTAATCGAATTGCATATCGAACTGGATCATCTTCGCAACCACAGGAGATGACCCATGACCACGCCTCGCCGACCCAATTCCTTCTCAATCGCCGCCAATTTGATTCCGTGGTTGCTCAATCTGGCAACCCGGTTGCTGGCGCGCATCCTCAACATGCCCGAGCCGTTGGTGCACAACACCGGCGTCTTCGTGTTCGTGCATGTGCAGGCGGTTGAGACCAGCGTCGGCAACCGCCTGCTGCGTCAGCTCCGGTCCTGGCGCCGATCGGCGTCCCGTTTCATCGCCCGTTCACCCTCACCTCAAGGAGACCTGTCATGATCCAGCCATCCACGTTTCTGCGCCGCGCCATTCAGGCCGACGCCATCTTCAGCGGCGCAGGGGCCGTGCTGATGACCTTCGGCGCCGCCGAACTCGCGCCGTTGCTCGACCTGCCCGAAACGCTGCTGCGCGAGACCGGCCTGTTCCTGATCGCCTACACCGCGCTGGTCGGTTGGCTCGGCACCCGGCCATCGATGCCGAAGGCGCTGGTGCTGATCGTGATTGCCGGCAACGCGGCGTGGGCCGTGGCCAGCATCGCACTCTTGTTGAGTGACGCGGTGACGCCGAACCTGCTGGGTGAAATCTACGTCGCGATGCAGGCCATCGCGGTCGGCACCCTCGGCGAATTGCAATATATCGGATTCCGCAGGAGTGGCGGCGTGGTGGCGATCTAAGAATATCGTCGCGCAGATGACCTGGTGCATAACCACCGGGATATCTTAAAGCCAGGCCTAAAAGTTCAGGAGCGGAACCCCGCTAGGTGGAACAAAGAGGCGTTCCGCTCCCGCTTGACTCACACATATCTCCACGGTTATAGGTCAATCAATAGCCAACGGGTTATCGATTGCAAATGCCGAACGCTCACGACATGCTGTTCAGAACGCTCGCCGATCCTACCCGGCGGGCTCTGTTCGAACGATTGTGCCGCGAGGGAGAGCAGACGGTCGGGGCTCTGACGGCCCGGTCCGGCGTCTCGCAGCCGGCCGTTTCAAAACATCTCGGAGTTCTCAAGCAGTCCGGGCTGGTGCGCGACCGTCATCAAGGTCGCCAGACGCATTATAGCGCGCAGCTCGGCGCCCTGGCTCCGCTTATCGACTGGACAAGCCAGATGGCCGGCTTCTGGCAAAGCCAATTCGACCATCTCGAAGATCTCCTCAAAAGGATGGACCAATGAGCAATACCGCGATCGAAACGCGCTCCGTCATTGTCGAACGTGAGATACCTTTTCCGCCGGAAAAGATCTGGCGCGCGCTCACGCAACCACACCTGATCGAGGAGTGGCTGATGAAGAACGATTTTATGCCTGTCGTCGACCACCGCTTCAATCTTCGCGGCGACTGGGGCGCGGTCGACTGTCAGGTTTTGGCCATCGAACCGAACAAGACGCTGTCTTATACCTGGGCCGCCATGGGTCTGGAGAGCGTCGTGACCTGGTCGCTCACTCCGACGGGCACGGGGACTCTGCTTCGCGTGGAGCAGGCGGGCTTCCGGCCGGACCAACAGCAGGCCTACCAAGGCGCAAAGTTTGGATGGCAGAAGTTCTTCGGCAGCCTCGAACGCGTGGTCGGAGGCCTGTCGTGAGCCGCGCCCTCGCCTCGCGTTACCAGCCCGTGCTGGTCGCGCTGCACTGGGTGCTCGCGCTTATGATCCTTGGTCTTCTTTGCCTCGGCTTTTTCGTGCTCGCGAACATGCCGAATACCGATCCGCAGAAACTCGATATCCTGGTGTGGCACATGACGGGCGGCATGTTCGTGCTCGCACTAATGATCCTGCGCGTCATCATCCGCATATGGAGCGCTCGACCGGCCACAGCGACGACCGGTTCGCGCCGCCTGGACCGGCTGGCTTCGATTGCGCATGCCGGTTTGTACGCGATCGTGTTCCTGATGATCGCCAGCGGGTGGTTCACCGGGTGGCTGATTAGCGGCTCGTTTCAACGCAATGGCCCGCCATTGCCGCAAAGCTTCGCGCTGCTTCCGAGCTTTCAGGTCCATGCAACTCTTGCAGTCGTGCTGGCCGTTCTGATCGCGGTTCACATCGCAGCCGCGCTCTACCACCAGTTCGTGCTGAAAGACGGCCTTTTCCGCCGCATGTGGTTTGGCGAACGCAGGATTATTCCCGTAGAAGACATAGAGAGAAGCGGTCACAGATCGCTTGGCCGGGCGTGAGAAAGAAGCCATGAATCCATCGGACCGTATTGACCAATTGATCGCAAAACTCACCGACTGGCGCGGCAAAACATTCGCCAGCCTGCGCAAGAGCATCCTAGAGGCCGACCGAGAGATCATCGAGGAATGGAAGTGGATGGGAAGCCCGGTGTGGTCTCACAACGGAATCATCGCGGTCGCCAACGCCCACAAAGAGAAGGTGAAGATCACCTTTGCTCATGGGGCGGCGCTGCCTGATCCCGACAAGCTCTTCAACGCGGGACTCGAAGGCAAAGTGTGGCGAGCGATCGATCTTTTCGACGGTGACAAGATCAATGCGCCGGCCCTGAGAAATCTCGTCCGTGCGGCTGTTGCTTTTAATCAGGCCAAATTGGCGAAGAAGAAATTGAAGAAGGCGCCCGCGGGCAGCAGATCGAAAACCCGCAAAAGTAAAAAGGCGTGAGGCCGCTTCACCGGGCAGGAGTGCAAGGCGCACGGATACCCCGCGGATGACTGAAAACAGCGCCTAGGCCGAAACCTGACGGTCGCGATCAACGGTTGGCGCAAAAGCCTTGTTCGCAAAAGTTTCGGGCTTCGCGGCGGCCGGTCTTCTTTCGGCGACTTTGTATGGACCGTGTCCGTTCAAGAGCCTGCGGCTCGCCTTGACGCCATTCGCATTTACACCGTTCGCCTTGGTTCCGTTCGTGCTGGCCCCGTTCGAATGGCCATTCTGGTTTTCTAGCAGCTTTTTTTCCTGCAGCTTTTGCTGCCGCTTTTCTCTGGCCTTTGCCGCGAGTTTCTCAGCTTTTTTCAACGCCTTCTTCTCAGCCTTGGCCTTCAGGCGCAGTCGTTCCGCCCTTGCCTCGGCGCGCTTCTTCTTGCGTTTTTTCTCACAGGCGTCGCATTTGCAACCGATCGGCTTCAGATACGCCTTGAAATAGTCGGTGCCGTAATCGTAGTTGATCTCCTCGCCCGGCTCGATCTTCTTGATCGCGCGGATCACGACCTTGCGCTTGCGGGGGCTGACGTCGGATTCGGCGTTCGGCTTGCAGGCATGATTGATATAACGCGCGATGTTCTTGCGGACCGAGCCATCGATGGTCCAGCGTCCGTTGAGTTCGAACAGATATTTGTTCTCGATCGCGTCGTCCTTCTTCTTCCTGGAATCCAGCAGGGGCCCAAAATAGCGCACGATCTTGGCGCCCTTCTTGATCGGTTGGGTGGCGAAGAGGCCAAGCCCGGTGCGAGAACGGCCGACACGATAGGGTTTATTCGACGGAATGGCAGGCATGATCGGTAAAAACTGACGCTAGGGGCGAAGATCGCGGAAGCCCCAGTTCTAAAACGATTCCGCCAAAATGTCAGATATTTCGCGCGTCTGCGGTGATCCTTCCCCAGATTGAATCGATCGGAGCGACACGACGGTTCCTCAAGCATCAACGCCGCACAGGACACTCAATATGGCTCCGGCGGCCGGCCGACGGTCGACCTCAGCATGGCTTCCAGCAAGGTTTCGACATCGGTGCCTTTCGGAATGCGGCGCAGGACGTCGGAGAGCCGGTCATCGAGCAGCAACATGGTGAAGCCGTGGAGCAGCGACCACGCCCGTACGATGGCGGCGGCCTGATCGACCGACAGCGCCTCTTCGGAAATCTGCTCATGCCGGCTAGCGCCGATCGCCCCGGCCAGCCCCGCGAACGAGGCATTGGCGGCCTCATGCAGCGAAGGCCGCTTCATATCGAGGCGCTCGGCGCGGAACATCAACCCGTACATGCCGGGATGGGCCTGCCCATAAGTGACATAGGCTTTGGCGCGGGCCATCGCCTTCTCCGTCAACGAGGTGCCGGCCGCAGCGGCAGCCGTCATCGCGGCACCGAATTGCCGATAACCGACCGCGGCAAGTTCGCTGACGAGGCCGGTCAGATCGCCGAAATGATGGGTTGGTGCCGCGTGCGAGACGCCGGCCTCGCGCGCCACCGCACGCAACGTCAGTCCCGCCAGCCCGTCGCGCTCGAGTACGCGTTCCGCCGCCTCCAACAACGCGCCGCGCAGCGCGCCGTGATGATAGGGTGCAGCTTCGCTGGCAGCCGCCGTCCGCGGCGCGCTTTTCTTTCGCCCCGCCCGCGCCGGCGCAACTCTCTGTGCGACGTTCCGGGTGCGGGTTCGGGTAGTGCTGGAGTTGCTTGCCATTTGCGGTTTATAGGGCGCAATTTTTACACTGTAAAGATTTTGCTTGACCGCTGCTGCGGTCGCTTATATTGTTATCTTTACGATGTAAAGATATGAAGGAGCGACCGATGCAGCAACACGCGACGAAAGAGGCGGCCCGCACCAATCTGGCGCCAATTCCCATGGAATGCGACGCGCCATTTCTGAAGGTCGTGGGCGAACTGCCGCGCGAACTTAACGGCACGCTCTATCGCAATGGTCCAAATCCGCAATTCGAGGCGCCCGGCGCCCACTGGTTCGTCGGCGACGGCATGCTGCATGCCTTCCATCTCGAAAACGGCCGCGCCAGTTATCGCAACCGCTGGGTCCGCACCCCGAAATGGCAGGCCGAGCACGACGCCGGCCGCGCCCTGTTCGGTGGTTTCGGCCGAAAATTGCCCGATGCGGCCGCCTCGATTACGCAGGACGGCGGCGTCGCCAATACCAACATCATTTTTCATGGCGGACGTCTGCTCGCGCTGGAAGAAGGCCACCCGCCCACCGAGATCGAGCCCGGCACGCTGAACCGGCGCGGCTATTGCGACTATGACGGCGCCATGGCCGGGCCGTTCACCGCGCATCCCAAGATCGATCCCGTCAGCGGCGAGATGGTGTTCTTCGGCTACAATGCCGCCGGACCGCTGACGCCCGCGCTTTCCTTCGGATCCGTCAGTGCAGCCGGCGTGGTGACGCGGTTCGATCGTTTCGAGACCCCCTATGCCAGCATGGTGCACGACTTCATCGTTACCGAAAATCATCTGTTGTTTCCGATCCTCCCGATCACCGGCAGCATGGAGCGCGCAATGCGCGGCAAGGCGCCTTACGCCTGGGAGCCGGACAAGGGCGCCTATGTCGGCGTCATGAAACGCAATGGCAGCGCCAGCGATATCGTCTGGTTTCGCGCCGAGAGCTGCTACGTCTTCCACGTCATGAACGCCTGGGAAGAAGGCGACCGCATCGTCGCTGACGTCATGCAGTTCGAGGAAGCGCCGTTGTTCAACCATCCCGACGGTTCGCCCACCGATCCCCGGAAGTCGCGGGCGCGGCTGTGCCGCTGGACCTTCGATCTGGCGGGCAATACCGACCGTTTTACGCAGACGTATCTCGACGATATCACCGGCGAGTTTCCGCGCATTGACGATCGCCGTGCCGGGCTTGCCAACCGCCATGGCTGGTATGCTTGCGCCAATCCCGGTCTGCGGATGTTCGGCGCGCTGTCGGGCGTGGTGCATGTCGATGGCAAGGGATCGCGGCTTGGCCAGTATCTGCTGCCCGCCGGGGACACCATTTCCGAACCGGTGTTCGTCGCCCGCGGCGATGATGCCGCCGAAGGCGATGGCTGGCTGCTGGCGGTGGCCTGGCGCGCCGGCGAAAACCGCAGCGATCTGGCTGTCTTTAACGCCACCGATGTCGAAGCCGGCCCCGTCGCATTGGTGCAACTGGGCCATCGGGTACCCGATGGTTTCCACGGCAACTGGGTCGGCTCGGCGTGAGTGGAAGCGGCTGGGTTTGCGACAATCTCGTCGTCATTCCGGGGCGATGCAAGGCATCGGAATGACGGGTCGATTAAGCCCCTTCGCCTTATTTTTACACTGTAAAGATTTAACTTGACCCGCCTCTGTCTTGGGTTTAAACATATCTTTACAATGTAAAGATTGGCCCACGAGGCTACCATGACCACTTTCCTGATCCTTGCCCCTTATGGCGCTTTCTCCTTGCTGATGCTGGTGAGTTCACCCGTGCTGAGCCTGTTTGCCGCCGCCGCGATCTGCCTGATGGTGATAGCGTATGATGTGTTTCGCGGCCGCGCGATCAAAATGCTTGGCGCCAGCTCCGCGATCCTGTTCGGCGCCCTCGGCGGCTATCTCATTTTGGTCGATCACGGCCTGAGCAGTTCGGCGGTCAAGCTCGTGGTCGACTGCGGCCTGCTCGCGATCGCGCTGCTGTCGCTGGCGATCCGTTTTCCGTTCACGCTGCAATATGCCCGCGAAGTCGTGGACACCCAGACCGCCGCGTTGCCGGGCTTCCTGACGGCGAATTATATTATCACCGCGGCATGGACCTTGGCTTTTCTGTTGATGTTGATGGCCAACGTGTTGATGATCTACCGGCCCAGTCTGCCATTCTGGTCCGGACTGGCGATCGCGTTCGCCGCCCGTAACACCGCGCTTTATTTCACCAGATGGTACCCGCGATACCGGCTTGCAAAATCTGCAAGGTCGTGCGGCGCCCTGTCCGCTGCCTGAGCAGCGCTGCAAACGAAGCAAACCATTCGACCAAACCCAGGAGGCAAGACGATGAAAGACGTGTTCGCCAAACTCGCCATCGACTTCTTCTCCACCATCTTGTTCATCGCCGTCTACATGATATCGGACAATGTGGTGCTGGCGACCGGCGTCGCGATCGCGGGCGCCCTGGCGCAGGTGATCTACGCCCACATCAAAGGCCAGCAACTCGGCTTCATGACCTATGCCAGCCTCGCGCTGGTGATCGTGCTCGGCAGCGCGACGCTATTGACCAAAGATCCGCGTTTCGTGCTGGCCAAGCCCGCGATCGCGCATTTTGCGATCGGCGCGATCATGCTCAAGCGCGGCTGGATGCTGCGTTACGTGCCGCCGATCGTGGCCGAGACCATTCCGGAATACGTCACTTTGGCGGGCTACGCCTGGGCCGCGCTGATGTTTGCGCTCGGCGCCGGCACCATCGCGATCGCGCTGACCGGCGACATGAAACTGTGGGCGATCTACGTGTCGGTGGTGGCGGTGGGTGCGAAAATCGCGGCCTTTGCCGTGCAATATGTCGCGTTTCGCTTCCTGGTCAGAAGCCGGCTTCGCGCCGTCAACGCCTGACAACAGGCTTGGCCTTTAGACTTGGCCCTTGGACTTGGCCTTCTCCGTTCCGATTGAACCGGAACGGGGCGCTATATTTCTTATGGAAGATTCTTATGGAAAACGTATCGCAAGACGGTTGGGCTTGGGCGGCGAGATGCGCTATATAGCGCCCGCTTAAGCCTATCCAGATCCCAGAACCATTCCGGTTTTGCGAATAAAAAGTGAGGAGACCGAGATGGCCGTGGACGGCAACTGGAACATCACCATGAGCACGCCGATGGGCGACCGCGACACGACGTTGACGCTGAAGAATTCAGGCGGCGCGCTGACGGGCACCCAGGGCGCCGAAGGCCAATCGGCGGAGATCTTCGATGCCTCGGCCAACGGCGACAACGTTGCCTGGAAGGTTTCCATCACCAACCCGATGCCGCTGACACTTGAATTCACCGGCAAGGTCTCCGGCGACAGCATTTCCGGCGAAATGGGAATCGGCCCGATGGGCAGCTTCCCGTTCAAGGGCACACGGGCTTAGAACCAGAGCGCCGTTCAAGCTCCATGGCTGGTCGTCCCGGCGAACGCCGGGACCCATACGGCGAGGAGCCGAGTTTTCGGCAATGAGGCAAGGCCTTCCGACTACACCCCACATCAGGGGTTATGGGTCCCGGCCTTCGCCGGGACGACGAGAGGTGATCGCTCGTCGCTCACCCCAAATTCAGTTCCTTGAAAAAATCATTGCCCTTGTCATCGATGATGATGAAGGCCGGAAAATCCTCGACCTCGATGCGCCAGATCGCTTCCATGCCGAGTTCGGGATATTCCACCACCTCGACTTTCTTGATGCAGTGCTCGGCAAGGTTCGCCGCCGCCCCGCCGATCGAACCGAGATAGAAGCCGCCGTGTTTTTTGCAGGCCTCGCGCACCGCCACCGCGCGGTTGCCCTTGGCCAGCATCACCATCGATCCCCCCGCCGCCTGGAACTGATCGACAAACGAATCCATTCTTCCCGCGGTGGTCGGGCCGAACGCGCCGGACGCATAGCCTTCAGGGGTCTTTGCGGGACCGGCATAATAAATCGGATGATTCCTGAAATAGTCCGGCAACGGCTCACCCCGCTCCAGCCGCTCGCGCAGTTTCGCATGCGCCGAATCCCGGGCCACGATCATGGTGCCCGATAGCGACAGCCGGGTCTTGATCGGATGTTTCGACAGCGTCGACAAGATATCCTGCATCGGCTGGTTGAGATCGATCTTGACCACCTCGCCGCCCAGCGCCTGCTCCACAACCGGCAGATATTGCGCGGGATTGTGCTCAAGCTCTTCGAGATAGACGCCGTCCCTGGTGATTTTACCGAGCACCTGGCGGTCCGCCGAACAGGATACACCGAGACCAATGGGAAGCGAGGCGCCGTGGCGCGGCAAGCGGATCACCCGCACATCGTGACAGAAATATTTGCCGCCGAATTGCGCGCCGACGCCAAGCGACTGCGTCATCTTCAGGATTTCCTGCTCCATCTCGAGATCGCGGAAGGCATTGCCGTCGGCCGAGCCGTGGGTCGGCAGCGCATCGAGATAGCGCGCCGACGCCAACTTGACCGTCTTCATGCAAAGTTCGGCCGAGGTGCCGCCGATCACGATCGCAAGGTGATAGGGCGGGCACGCCGCGGTGCCCAAGGTCAGCACCTTCTCTTTCAGGAAGGCCAGCATGCGGTCGCGGGTCAAGACCGAAGGCGTTGCCTGGAACAGAAAGCTCTTGTTGGCGGAGCCGCCGCCCTTGGCCATGAACATGAATTTGTAGGCATCATCGCCCTCGGCATAGATCTCGCACTGCGCCGGCATGTTGTTGGCGGTGTTCTTTTCCTCATACATCGACAGCGGCGCGACCTGTGAATAACGTAGATTGCGCCGCAGATACGCGTCGCGCGCGCCTTCGCTCAGCGCGGCCTCGTCGTCGCCATCGGTGAGAACGCGGAACCCCTTCTTGCCCATGATGATGGCGGTGCCGGTATCCTGGCACATCGGCAACACGCCGCCGGCGGCGATGTTGGCGTTCTTGAGAAAATCGAAGGCGACGAACTTGTCGTTGTCGCTGGCTTCCTTGTCATCCAGGATGCTGCGCAACTGCTTGAGATGTCCCGGCCGCAGATAATGGTTGATGTCACCGAACGCGGCTTCCGACAGCGCCCGCAGCGCCTCGCGCGACACCACCAGCATGTCCTTTCCCAGCACCTTTTCGACCCGCACGCCATCGGTGGTGATCTTCTTGTACGGCGTGGTGTCCGCGCCCAGAGGAAACAGCGGCGTGTGCTTGTAGGGCGGAACGGGTTTCGGATCGGGGATGGCGGTGGGGGCGTTCATGGGGATGCTCACAGGTTCAGGAGCCGGAGACGTTCGCTTTGAAACGCCGGCGGTTGAACCGTTCTAAGCACTTTTGGGGCAAAAGGTAAGGTTCAGGATGTCGTGCCGGCCACGCTGATCCGGCGGCCTCTTGGCGGGGCTACGGTGTGCGATCACCCCTTCCCTTCCTGCTTTCCCGCACAGGCATCCACCAGTGGCCGGATCATGCGCTGGTATGGCACGCGACGCTTAAGCGCGGCACGTTTGAAAAATGTCACCGAGCGCTGCGACAGGGCTCAGTGTCACCTTCACAGTGTCCTCGCACAACTCCGTCTGTCCGGCGACGGCAAAGAATCCTCGACAATTCTCAACTCGGCCGATTTCACCTTTGCTGTACTTTACCGTTGGCTTTTCATAGGTCGTCTCTCTCAGCTGTACCGCGCGCGACGCGTGCTATTCCATCCCTCATGCCTGTGGTTGTCGCGGGTACGCACCTTGAAAAAACTTGGAACGACAGCACCGACCCTTGCGCTAACCGTTGGCGGACGCTTCAATGCGCGCCAGGGGGCACTCACCATGGCTTTGAGGGACTTTCGCAGATCAACCTTGTTGCCGGCCGCGCTGACGCTGCTGGGCGCGCTGGCGCTGACCGTATCAGGCGCGTCGCCGGCGCACGCCGACCGCTGCGAAGATCTCGCCGCCCTGCTCAAGGGCCAGATCGATGGCCTCAAAGTCGGCATCACCGCTAACCGGGTCATCTATCTATCGCATCCGCTGGCCAAAGAGCTCTCGCTCGGTTGTGCCGGCCGTAAATTTAGCAACGAACTGTATGCCAAGGCCAACAGCCGCAAGCCGAAGCCGGAATTCCTCGATTTCGTTGCCAGCGCTGCCGCCCTCATCTTTACCTTGCCGAAAGATGAAATGCTGAAGGGGGTTTCACGATGCATGTCGCGGATGGGCATTTTTCGCGGCGACGATGTCTCGTTTCGTTACCGTCGCCTCGACATGAACTGCACGCGAACGAAGACCGACGCCGCGATTGCGATTTCGCGCAGTCCGGAACAGTGAGGCGCGCGGCCTGACAAAATCGCGGCAATTTCTCGGCAAAATTCGCGCTTCCCGTTCACCATAGAGCGGGATCGGTCTCGATCACGCGTGGTTTACGGTTTGGATTCATAAACCGTTGGTTGTCGCTCTGTCATGGTCGGCCAGAACAGCCAAGGACGTTCCCGATGAGTGTTTCGGCGATCGCAGTGTCAGCTCCGGTGACGGCTCCCGTGTCGGCTCCGGATACCAGCGCGGCCAAAACCCCGGACCAGCAAAACGACAGCGATACCAGCGATGCGACCGAGGCCCAGCCGCCGGTTGTGGCCGCCCTGCCTCCGGGCCAGGGAACGCGGGTCGACCAGATCGCCTGACGATTGAAGCTGGCTGCTCGTTGCCCGCGACGATAGCTGTCGTCGCCGGCCGACGCCCCGCGCCTCAATGGCAGAACACATCGCCGCAAGTTCGCCGGAAATGGCGCGATCATGGAGACTGCGCGGGAACGGGCGCATCGCATGATTGCAAAATGGCTGTTGCAGACCCTGATCTGGATCGTCGCCATGGGCGCGCTGTTGTTCGCGCCCGCGGGCACGCTGCGCTGGCCGGCGGCGTGGCTGTTTCTGGCGACGATGGCGGCGATCGGCCTGTCGGGGGGAGGGTGGCTGGCGCGGACCGACCCGGCGCTGCTCGCCGAGCGAATGCGCCCGATGATGCGGGCCGGGCAGCCGGCAGCCGACAGGATATTTATCGTGGTGTTCGGCGTGACGGCCCTGATCTGGCTGGTCGCGATGGGGCTCGACGCGCGCATGCACGCTTCAAACGTCCCGATCCTCCTGCAGGCGGTCGGCTTCGCGATGCTGGTAGGCTCCAGTGTCTTCATCATGTGGGTAATGCGCGAGAATTCGTTCGCCTCCGTGGTCGTCAGGTTGCAGACCGAGCGCGGCCATCGCGTCGTCACGACCGGCCCCTACGCCCGGGTGCGGCATCCGATGTATAGCGGCATCATTGTGTTTTTTGCCGGCGTACCGTTGCTACTGGGCTCGTGGTGGGGCGTGGCGATAACGCCGCTGTTCGCGGTGCTACTGGCATTGCGCGCTGGAATCGAGGAACGCGCGCTGATCGTGGGCCTGCCTGGTTATGCCGACTACACCACCCAGGTCCGCTACCGGCTGGCGCCGGGACTTTGGTAAGGGTCGAACTGCTGCCGAAAAATGGCTTATACTGAGAACCCAAGCCCTTCACGGAGCGGACCGATGCCTCACACCAAGACCTACACCGGCGGCTGCCACTGCGGCATGGTTCGTTTCGAATGCACCACCGATCTTGCGATGGTGACCGCTTGCAATTGTTCGATCTGCACCAAGAAAGGCCTGCACTTCGCCTTCCTTCCTCCGAAGAGTTTTCAGCTCCGCGCCGGCCACGACAATTTGCGGGAATATCTGTTCAACAAGCACGCGATCCGGCATCAGCTCTGCAACGATTGCGGCGTCGACGTATTCGCGCGCGGCAGCAAGCCTGACGGCACCGAGGTGATCGCGCTGAACGTGAGCTGCATCGACGGTATCGAGCTGGCAAAACTGGCGATGACGCCGATCGATGGCAGGAACAGGTAGGATCGTAGATGGGGTCATTCCAGGATGCGCCTCTCGGCGCAGACCCGGAATCTCGAAGTAATCAAATCGGGATTCCCCGATGTGCAATGCACATCTGAGGTTCGCCGCTGCGCAACGCCCCGGAATGACAGAAAACGGCGTTACAAATCCAGCGCCTTGTAGCGGCGGAAGATGCCGTCCTCGTTGAAGGCGATGCGGCGGTCGCTGGCGAGATAGGCCTTGATATTCGGTCGCGCGGCGACGCGGTCGTGCAGATCGATCAGGCCGGGAATACGGCGCTCGAACGCCTTCATGCGTTTGGGAAAGGCGTAGCGCAGCCCCTCCACGATCTGGAACAGCGAAAGATCGACATAGGTCACCCGGCGGCCGGTGACATAGGCGCCGCCATGGCTCTCCAACAGCCGCTCGAAATAGCCAAGATATTTCGGTACCCGCTCGCTCCAGAAATCATCGGTGCGTTTTTTCGCGGGCGCTCGCTGATCCTCGTAATACAGCGACGGGCCGAGCGGATGATGGGTATCGTGAATTTCCAGCACGAAATCGGTGATCGTGAGCTGCAGCTGATGCACCCACAGCCGTCCCGCTTCCGCCTTCGGCGCCAGGCCATGGCGCGATCCGAGATAAAGCAGGATGTTGGCGGTCTGCCCGATCACTTGCTGGCCGGCTTTCAGAAATGGCGGGGCGAACGGCGGCGTGCCGGCGTAGGCTTCCATCATCTTCATCATCGCGGCCATGCCGCGTTCGCCGCGCGCGACATCGGCATATTCGGCGCCGGCGTCTTCCAGCGCGAGGCGGACATATTCGCCGCGGCCCTGAATGCTCGGCCAGTAATAGAGTGCATATTTCATGGGCAATTCCCAACCCCTTGGCGCGGCCTGGATTGACCTCGCCAGTTTCATAGCGTCAACAAATCGATAAGGCCTTTGTTCGAGTGCCGCGAAGGACGTTGCATCTATTCCGGAACATCCATTTCGGACCTGGAGCCGCTTACGAATTTTCAACGCTAATTGGCGAACCGCAAGACCTTTGCGGTACATAATACCGCCATCGCATATCGGGTTAACCCTGCGACCCTACCATAATACGGTAGGGAAAGAGCGATCATGCCAGAAGCGGTCGGCACCTCATTTGCGTATCACCAGATGCTGGTGTTGTTCGCCGGCGCGGTGTGCCTGTTCGGCACCTGGGTCGGGATGCGGCATTTCGCGCGCGCCCGCGCGACCGCCGGATCGACCCGCTATGGCTGGCTGTTCATGGCCTCGGTCGGCACCGGCGCGGCGTTGTGGGCTTCGACCTTCATTTCGATTCTCGCGCTCGACCCGTCGCTGAACAGCGGATTCGAGCCGGTCGCCACCGGCGCCGTTCTGCTCATCGGCATTGTCGCCTGCCTGGTCGGGTTCGAAATCGGCAGCCGGCATTTCACGCTGGCGCCGGAGCTCGGCGGGCTCGTGATGGGCGTCGGCATTCTCGCCATGCATTTCCTCGGACTGAAGGCCTGGCACTTCGCCGGCACCACCGAGTGGAACGCCTATGGCGTCGTCATGACATTCGTGCTCGGCCTCGGCCTCAGCGCGCTCTCCGTCAGCCGCGCCAATCGTCCGGTGACGCGCTAGTGCCGCCATGGCGCCGCGATCGTGCTGGCGTTCATGATCTGCGCCATGCATTACGCGCTGACGGTCACGACGACCGCGATCCCCGACGCCTCGGTCGCGATGCCGTCTTATTTGATCCCGGCCGATATGCTCGGCTTCGCCGTGGTCGGCGCCGTCCTGCTGGTGATGGGCAGCGGCTTTTCGACCTACATCATCGATCTGCGCTCGCGCACGGAATCGGCGGACCGCATTCATCAGCTTTCGTTCAACGACACCATGACCGGCTTGCCGAACCGCATCGCCTTCAACGAGCGGCTGTCGTTCGACGCCGCCGAGGCGCACGAGAAGGCGCACAAGCTCGCCGCATTCTCGATCGACCTCGACGGATTCAAGGACGTCAACGACGTGTTCGGCCACAGCGCCGGCGATCTGCTGCTGATCGAGGTGGCGGACCGGATGCGCGCGGCTGCTCGGACCCGGCGAGTTTCTGGCGCGCCAGAGCGGCGACGAATTCCTGGGATTGCAGATGTCCGGCAACCACCCGCATGACGCCCAGGCATTTGCCGAGCGCATCGCGGGCGTGTTCGCGCAACCCTTTCAGGTGCAGGATCAGCCGGTCGACCTCACCGCCTCGATCGGCTTCTCGGTCTTTCCGACCGACACGCCGGATCGCGACCAGGTGCTGAGCAACGCCAAGCTTGCGATGTACCGGGGCAAGAGCAAGCAACGCGGCACCGATCTGCAAGTATCAGCGCGAGATGGACGATACCGCCCGCGCGCAGCGGGCGCTGGCGCGCGACCTGCAGACCGCGACCGGTGCGCAATGAACTCGAACTGCATTACCAGTTGCAGACCTCGCTCGGCGATGGAAAGCTTTGCGGCGCCGAAGCGTTGATGCGCTGGCGCCATCCGAAACGCGGCATGATTTCGCCGGCGGAATTCATCCCGCTGGCGGAGGAAACCGAGGCGATCATTGCGATGGGCGAATGGGCGCTGCGCACCGCCTGCCGCGACGCCGCCGCGGGCAAGATTCCGGGAACGGTCGCGGTCAATCTGTCGCCGGTGCAGTTCAGCCGCGACGATCTCGCCGAAACCATCCACGCGATCCTGCTGGAAACCGGGCTGTCGCCGAGGCGTCTTGAGGTCGAAGTCACGGAATCGACCATCATGTCGGACCAGACCCGCGGGCTGCACATCCTGCGCAAATTGAAGGCGATGGGCATCTCGGTCGCGATGGACGATTTCGGCACCGGCTATTCGTCGCTGGCGACGCTGCACGCGTTTCCGTTCGACAAGATCAAGCTCGACCAGTCGTTCGTGAAGCGACTGCCTGGCGACGCCGCCGCAGCAGCGATCGTGCGCACCGTGCTGGCGCTCGGCGTCAGCCTCGGCATCCCGGTACTGGCCGAAGGCATCGAGACCGAGGCGCAGTGGCAATTTCTGGCCCGCGAAGGCTGCGCCAAGGGCCAGGGCTATCTGTTCGCAAGGCCGGTGCCGCTGGCCCAATTGCCGGCGGCCATCGAGGCCACCGCGCGATTTGTACGCCAGCCCGGGCCATCGATCGCGCGAACCGCAGATGTGACGGTCGCGGCGTAATGCACCGCTTGTGCGCTTGCGCCGCAAGCTTGCCTGCAACATCTGTTGAGCGACAACATTCGCGAAGGAAAACAAATGGCCAATCCGACCGGCACGTCCACCCCAGCTTGGAGCGGGGATCCCGCCTGACGACCTCAACAGAAGGCTCACCATCGCCAACCCCGACGACCCGAAGATGGGCCATGTCTCGGTCGCGGGTGGCACCTACACCATCCTCGCTGACCGGCGAAGATACCGGCGGCCGCTACTGCCTGATCGACATGCTCGTTCCGCCGGCCGGCGGGCCGCCGCCGCATCGTCACGACTTCGAGGAAATGTTCACGATCCTGGACGGCGAGATCGAGTTCACATTCCGGGGCGAGACACAGCGCGCTGGCGCCGGTTCGACCGTGAACATCCCCGCCAACGCACCGCACGCGTTCAAGAACATGTCCGACAAACCGGCACGCCTGCTCTGCATGTGCCTGCCATCGGGGCAGGAGGAGTTTTTCCTTGCGGTCGGCGATCCCGTCGATAGCCGCACCGCGCCACCACCGCAGCTCAGCAACGCCGAGCGAGCCGAGCGCATGCAGCGAGCAAAATCGCTATCGGCCAAGTATCGGACCGAGCTTCTGGTGTGAGGGCTTGATCCCGGGGGTCACCGCAATCGGCAGAGAGGCTCAGACCTGCTGAATCGCCGACAATTCCCAGCTTGCGCCGCGCGGCCGCACGAAGGTCCACACCTCCGTCACCTCGGTGGGCTGGTCGCTGCCCTCGACCACACGGCCGGAGCTGCGATCGATGGTCTTGTCCACCAGCGAGAACCGCATCGCCACACTGGCGTAATCGGTATCGCCCTCGCGCCAGGCTTCCGCGAGATCGCCCTGCAGCAGCTTGACGTTCGAGGTCCTGTTGACCTGATTGCGGGCCTTGTTGGCCTCAAGATCCCCGGTGAAATACGACACCATTTCGGGTGAAGCCAGGGTACGCAGTCTGGCGACATCCTCGCTCGACCACGCGGCCTGAATCTCGCCGAGCAATCTTTCAAAAGCCTCGTAATCGGCTGGAACGATCTCGAGCGGCGCGCTGCCCGATCCCAGTCCGAACCCGGTCGCGGTCCGCATGCTCGACGGCGCACCGTAGCCGGCCGCAGCACCGGCATAGGCCGGCGCATGCCGACGCTGCCACCAGGACATCGCCATCCGGATCACGATGATAATCAAGCCGATCTGCAGAATCAGTCCGAGGATCGAGGACAGTCCGCCGAGGCCGCTGAACATGCCGCCGCCGAACAACATGCCGAGCAGGCCGGCGCCAAGGAAGCCCGCAGCAAGGCCGCCCAGCAGACCTCTGCCGGGACTATTGAAGAATCCGCCGCCGGTGGTCGCGCCGATCCCGGGGCTGCCGGGTTGCGTGACGGTGCGGTTGAACGGTGACGCCGTACCCGGCGCCGTCGATGTGCTCGGCGGCGCGGAAAAGGTTCGCGTTCCCCTCGAACCTGAACTGAGCCCGCCGCCAACCCGGGCGTCGGCCGCCGAGACGGCCAGCATCAACGGCAACGCCAGCGCTAAAACAACGGCAATCGCCTGAACCATATTGCGGGCGAATTTCATGTCACTTTCCTCAGTCCCCGGCAGGGGGCAGCGCCACTAAGATGTGCTCGGCTGCCTGAATGTGAAGCCATTATCCGGTATGTCGGCTGCGGCGCTCGGTCGCGGGCATCGGCTATTGCTGCGCGTTTGTCGAGGTTTGCGGGCGTGAAGTTGCACCGCAAGAGATCGGATCATGATCCGATCTGCTTGTTTGGGCATGATCTCTTCGAAAAACCGGTTCCCGCTTTTTCGGATCATGCCCTAACTCGGCGCCATGGTTTGCTTCACCGCGGCGACCAGTTGGCTGAGTGTGAAAGGCTTCGGCAGGAACGCAAATTGCTGGTTTTCCGGCAGGCTCTTCTCAAACGCATCTTCCGCATAACCCGACACGAAGATGATTTTGAGATCCGGATTTCGACCCCGCATCGTCTTTAGAAGGGTTGGGCCATCCATTTCCGGCATCACCACGTCGGAAACCACGAGATCGACGGCGCCGTTCTTTTGCTCCAACGCTTCCATCGCCTCGATGCCGTTGGAGGCCTCGATCACGCTGTAACCCCGCGAGCGCAGACCGCGCGCGTTCAGCGAGCGCAAGCCCTCTTCATCTTCAACCAGCAGGATCGTGCCCTGCCCGGTCAGATCGGCCCGGGGCTTCGCTTCCGCCGGCGGCTCCTTGGCGGCGCCGTTGGCGGCAACTGTCTCCGGCTGGACCTCGAGTTCGGCGCGATGCCGCGGCAGAAAGATATGGAATGCGGTGCCCTTGTCGGCTTCGGAATCCACATAGACGAAGCCGCCGGTCTGTTTGACGATGCCGTACACCGTCGACAGACCGAGCCCGGTGCCTTTGCCGACTTCCTTGGTCGAGAAGAACGGCTCAAAGATCTTGTCGACGATATCGGGGGCAATGCCGGTGCCGGTATCGGCGACGTCGATCCGGACATAGTCGGCCGGCGGCATGCCCTTGTATGACAACCGCGCCGATTCCTCCGTCGTCACATTGCCGGTTCGCACCGTCAGCTTGCCACCATCGGGCATCGCATCGCGGGCGTTGACCGCCAGATTGACGATCACCTGTTCGAACTGCGACACGTCAACCTTCACTGGCCAGAGATCGCGGCCATGCACCAGGTCGAGCTTGACCTTCTCGCCGATCAGGCGGCGCAGCAGCATGGTGAGATCGGACAGCGCGTCACCGAGATCGAGTACCTGCGGCCGCAGGGTCTGGCGGCGTGAGAACGCCAACAGCTGGCGCACCAGCGTCGCCGCGCGGGTCGCGTTCTGCTTGATCTGCATGATATCCTGGAACGACGGATCGGTCGGCTTGTGTGCGTTCAGCAGGAAATCGTTCGCCATCATGATGGCCGAAAGCACATTGTTAAAGTCGTGCGCGATGCCGCCGGCAAGCTGGCCGACCATGTCCATTTTTTGCGACTGGTTGATCTGGTTCTCGAGCGTTCGCCGTTCGGTCGTATCCAGCAGATAGACGATGGCGGCCTCGGTTTCGCGTTCGCCCTCCTCGACCGCGGTTACGAAGAACTGCCCCCAGCGCTCCTTTGCGCCATCGAGCATCGCTTCGACCGGCGGGATGTCGCCCTGCCCTTCCGCCGCGTGGTTGATCGCCGTCACCAGCAGGTTGCGATCGCGAACGTTGACCGCGGCAAATATCGATTTGTTGGCCGCGCCGTCAGGGCTCAGGCTTTGCGCCAGTTTGGCGAAGCGGGCGTTGGCGCGGACCACGGCGCCCGACCGGTCCACGGTCGCAATCGCCATCGGGGTGTGATCGAAGAAGCGCATGAAGCGCACTTCGGCGGCGCGCTGCGGATCGGAACGCTCGTCACGGGCGCGGCTGATCACCAGGGTGCGCGATGCGCCGGCCACGCCGTCGGCGCCGAATGCCAGCTTGTGATAAAGGCGCACCGGCATGGTCTTGCCGCCGCGCATCCGCAGATCGATGTCGAATACCTCGGTTTTGACTTCGCCAGGCGCCGGCACGATCGAGGTCAGCAGCGAAGCGCCGTCGCCCGAGACGATGTCGGTCAGCTTCAGGCCGCCCGAGCCGATCTCCGCAAGATCGTGATCCAGCCAGTTCGCCAGCGTGGCGTTGACATAAACGAGCTCGCCGGTGGCATTGACCGAGAAGAACCCGCACGGCGCATGATCGAGATATTCGATCGCGTGCTGCAGTTCCTGAAACACATCCTCCTGCCGTTCACGGTCGCGGGTGATATCCGCAATGGTCCAGACCGCGTATTTCGCCTCGCGCTTGCTCTGGCCGAGCGGCCGTACCCGCATCCGCAGCCAGCGGCCATGGGCGCCATCGGCGCCGGCGATGCGGACTTCCTCCTGCTGGCGCTTGCCCTCACGCGCCGCCTTGAGCAGTCGAAACACCGCCTCCGACACATCGGGATTGCCGATGAAGACCCGCTCCACCGGCCGCGCCTCCAATGCGGTGGCAGCGCCGGTGAGCGCGAGATAGGCCGGGTTGGAATAGACCACATGACCGCGGGCGTCGGTGACCGCCAGTCCGTCATGGGCATGCTCCGCAATGCGGCTCATCACAGGGTCGTCAGCGGTACGGTCGGCAAACCGAATAATTCCGGCGGCGAAGGCGAACAGGTTGAACAGCCCGACGGTAGCCAAAAGCGCAAGCAGCCCGAGGATATAGGGCTGTGCCTGCGCATGGCCGAGGCTCATGAGGGCGATCGCCGCCGCGACGATGGCGCCGGCAACCAGCAGCACCAGCAGGATGCTGCCGCTGCGCCGCGCCGGTTCGTGGGCGGTTATCGGCGCTCGTGACGGATCATTGTCGGATTCGGCGGTCATACGAACGGACGCAGCCTGTCGGCATGAATGGGACGCGCTGGTTCGCGCTGGATCTGGCGCGCTTCGCGCACGCCCGCTCCTGAGTGCCTGAATCGGGCTGGCAAGCGCAAGTCCATCAGGCGGCTATTTCGTTCGTTGCGGTCATTTCCGGCGGATTTTCCCTCCCGGCTCACACCCGCCGGCCGGAAAGGCCGCGCCTGAGGCCCATGACGTAGCCGATAATTTCGGCGACCGCATGATAATGCTCCACGGGGATTTCGGCGTCGATCTCCACGGTTGCGTACAAAGCCCGGGCCAATGGCACGTTTTCCACAATCGGAATATTGTGCTCGGCGGCGATTTCCCTGATCCGGCGCGCGATCAAATCGACGCCCTTGGCGACGCAGACCGGCGCTGTCATGCCGCGTTCGTAAGAGAGCGCCACCGCGTAATGGGTCGGGTTGGTGATGATCACCGAGGCCTTGGGAACCGCGGTCATCATGCGCTTCTTCATGCGCGCATGGCGCAATTGCCGCAACTTTCCCTTGATGTGCGGATCGCCTTCGGATTGCTTGAACTCCTGCTTCATTTCCTGCAGCGACATCTTCTGCCGCTCGTACCATTGCCGGTACTGGAAGAAATAGTCCGCAATCGCGACCACCGCGAGCATCGCCACGACGGAGCCCAATAGCCGCAGCGTCAGGCTGGTGGTCACTCCCAAAATCGCGGCCGGATCGAACCGCACCATCAACTCCAGCCGATAACGTTCCGGCCACAGCACGGCCCCCATCACCACGCCGAGCGCAACCAGTTTGAAAATGCCCTTGGCGAAGTTCGCGGCCGCCTGCTTGCCGAAAATCCGCGTCGCCCCGGCGGCCGGCGAGATCTTGCTGAACTTCGGCTTGAGTGACTCGCCGGACCACACCAGCCGGTGCTGCACCATGTTGCCCGCGATCGCTGAAAGCGCCAGCATCAGCAGCGGCACCCCGAGGGCCGCGATCAGCACATATTCGAGACTTTGCGCCAGCTCCAGCAGGCCGGGCCCATCGACGCTGAACATCCATGAATTGGCGATCAGATTGCGCAGCGGCATCTGAATGGCGCCGCCGATCGATCCGGAGAAGGTCGACAGCACCAGCGTCGCACCCGCGATCAGGAACCAGGTGTTGACCTCCTGGCTTTTGGCGACATCGCCGCGATCCTGGGCGTCATCCAGACGTTTTTGCGTGGGGTCTTCTGTTTTGTCGGATGCGTCGTTTTCGTCGGCCATCGAACGGCTTTCAGTGGAGCGGCATCAGGTCGTGCATGACGCCGGTAAAGTAATCGAGGAACGTTCCCATCATCGCGGAGATGACGAAGCCGAAGATGAGGAAGCCGGCGAGAATCGCCAGCGGCACGGCGACGAAATAGACCTGCATCTGCGGCATCAGCCGTGCCAGAACGCCAAGCCCGATATTGAAAACCAGACCGAACACCAGGAACGGCGCCGACAGCTGCATGCCGATCCGGAACGCGGAGGCGAAGGCGCGGGTGGCGAGCGCTGCGACGTCACCGCTCGGCATCATCTCGCCCGGCGAAAACACGGCGTAGCTTTCGTCGAGGGCTGCGATTACGAGATGATGGCTGTCGGTCGCAAACAATAGCGCCAGACCGAGCAGGGTGAGGAAGTTGCCGATCAGCAAGCCCTGCTGGCCCTGGGTCGGATCGACGGCGGTGACGAAGCCGAGCCCCATTTGCTGGGCAATCACCGAGCCTGCGACCTGCAGTGCCCCGAGCGTCACCCGCGCCGTGGCGCCGAGCACAACACCGATCAGGATCTCATGGATCATCAGCACCAGCAGCGGCGCCAGCGTATCCATGTCGACATGGTAGGCGGCACGATGCAGCGGCAGGATGATCAGCGTCAGCAACAGCGCGATCGCAAGCTTGATGCGAACCGGAATATTGGTTTCACCCAATCCCGGCAACAGCATCACCATGGCGCCGATGCGGGCAAATACCAGCATGAAGGTGGCGGCGAGCGCGGGCAGCAGGGAAATATCGACATGCATGATCTACGCACTTTGCATCAACCACCTATGATTCGCGACGATATCCGCATCATGTGGCTGTGCAGCGCATCCGCCATAAACGGCAATGCCAGCAGCAGGGTGACGAAAATCGCGAGAATTTTGGGCACGAATACCAGTGTCTGTTCCTGAATCTGCGTGAGCGCCTGAAACAGCGACACCACCACGCCGACGACAAGACCGACGACCATCAGTGGCGACGACACCACGACGATGGTCCAGATCGCATCGCGCGCCACGTCGAGGGTTTCAGCACCGGTCATATTGGCGTCTTTCTTTGTACGGTTCTCATTTCCGGCTGCCACGCCCGGGGCCCGCGAATGGCGAATAGCGAGTGGATCGCTCCATCATTCGCCATTCGCCCTTCGCTCAATCAGATCGCCATCTTCATGATGTCTTCATAGGCCGAGATGACCTTGTCGCGCACCGACACCAGCGTCGACACCTTGACGTCGGTTTCCGCCACCGCCGTCACCACGTCCATCACGTTGGCCTTGCCTGAGGCCATGCTGGCCGTCTGTGCGTCGGCTTTGCGACCGCCGTCCACGACATCTCCGATCACGTCCTTGAGCAGGTCGCCGAACGATGGGCCGCTGGCGTCGGACGACTTGCCGGCCATGCCGGGATCCAGGATGCGGCCGATGCTTGCATAGGCATTGGCAGCGACAGTGGGTGTGGCCATGGTTCAGGTTTCCTGTTCAGGATTTGATGATGTTGAGCGTGAGCGCGATCATCCGGCGGGTGGCGCTGATAATGTTGAGGTTCGCCTCGTAAGACCGCTGGGCGTCGCGCATGTCGGTCATTTCGATCAGCGGATTGACGTTGGGATATTTGACGTTGCCGGAGGCGTCCGCCGCCGGATTGCCGGGCTCGTGCTTGACGCGAAAGGCCGAGGTGTCGGGCCGCACCTTGCCGATCCCAACGACCCTTGCGTCGAGCGTGCGATCGAGTTCGGAGGTAAAGCTCGGCACCTTGCGGCGATAGGGATCACCGCCGGCGCTCTGCGCAGTGGAATCGGCGTTGGCGATATTTTCCGAGATCACGCGCATGCGGCCGGCCTGCGCGCGCAGGCCCGATGTCGCGATCCCCATTGATCTGGCGAAATCTGCGATAACTTGACGGTCTGCCATGTTGTCCCTCCCCCGGCCCTATCCGGCCTCAGGCCTTGCCGATCGCGGTCTTCAGAAGATGCAAACTGTGGGTGTAGAGCGAGGTGACGGCCGCATAGTCCATCTGGTTGGAGGAGGATTTGAGCATCTCGTCCTCGAGATTGACGGCATTGCCGGCGGGACGGGTCTCAAAGCCAACCTTGCCGTTCTGCTCGAAGCTTTCGACGCCCCCGGACGGCGCGATATGATTGCCGCTGGTACGCATCATCGCCAATGCCCCCATCGATCCGGTTGCGGCGCCCTTGCTGTCGAGTTTCGGCTCGACCAGATCGCGCGGCTTGAAATTCGGTGTGTCGGAGTTGGCGACGTTTTCGGCCAGCACCCGCTGGCGCTCCTGGTGCCACTGCATCCGCGTGCGCAGCGCCGAAAGGCCAGGAAGATCGTTGATGGACATCGCGCCGCTCTCCTCGCCCCCGGGATTGCCGTCAGGCTAGGCAGAATTTGCCGTGTGTATGGTTAACAGCGGGTTAAGAAGTGTTGCGGATCGTTGGCGCGGAGATCGCTCAGGCGCATTTTGGCCACGAAAGCTGCGTTAACCAACCAAGTCTTTGAAGTTGGGCCGCGAGAAGTCGTTTTGGCCCAGGCAATTCATGGGTTATTAAGATACCGGACGGCAACTATTGCCGTGGGGAATTAAGAGATTGGGCTAATCTCGGGCTTCATCCGCCGTTTGTTGCGTCGTTTCGGATTCGTATCCGACGAAACGGAAGCCTGAAGAAGACGCTATTTGCCAGGGACAAAGCATGCAGGCAGTTACATTTTTCCTCGCATTCGTGGCCGTTCTGGCGCTGATCGGCGTCGCGGCCTGGCTGGTTCGCCGATTCGCCGGCAATCGCCTCGGCGCCAATACCAATCGGGGGCGGATGCCGCGGCTAGCTGTGATCGACGCCGCCGCTGTGGACGGTCGCAGGCGGCTGGTGCTGGTACGGCGCGACAACATCGAACATCTGCTGATGATCGGCGGCCCGACCGATATCGTCGTGGAAGCTAATATCGTGCGCGCGATGCCCGGGCGGGATCAGATGCCGCCGCGGCCGGCCGCCGGTGGCGCCGAATCACAGCCGCGAGCGGCGCTGCCCGATGCCGGCAGCTGGACCGACAGCGATGGGCCCCGGCCCGAGGTGTTTGATCATCCCGAACCGCAAATGCCCGAGCCACCGCCGCCGCGGCCAGCCCGACCTTCTTTTGTCGACGAAATACGCCGCCCGATGCCACCGGCCCTGCCGGAACGACGCGATCGCGGCGATCGCAGCGATCCTTTGGCCGGCTTCATGCCGGAGCCGCTTGGCGGCCGTCCGGAGTCTCGTCCGGAACTGCGCGGCGAACCGATGCCATCGCGGGTGACATCGCGCAATGAACCGATGATCCCCCGACCGCCGCGCCTGAGCGAAGCACCAAAGCCGCCCCCGGCTCGCGCGCCGGAACGCCCGATCGTCGCCGCCCCGCCGCCGATCCCGTCCCCAGCGCCGCCGCCCCCAACGCCTTCGTCCCCGGCTTTGTCGGCAGCGGACCAAAATCTCGCCGAGATGGCCCAACGGCTGGAGGCAGCACTGCGCCGGCCAGCCGGCGACGCGGGCGAACCGCGAGTCGGAGCGCCACCGGTGGCGCCCGAACCGCCGCCAAGCCGCAGCCTACCCCGCGGCGAGCCATCGATGGCGCCGCCAGCTACGTCTGCGCCAAAGACCGGCTTTGAAAATCTTGAAGACGAAATGGCATCGCTGCTAGGCCGTCCAAAGACCCCTTCGTGAGGCCGGCGCCTCTCCCGCGTAGAGTTTTATTTTTTGCCACACTGATAGCCGCCGGATCGCTGGCAGGATCCTGCGCTCGCGCAAGATATCAGCATCAATCTCGGCCAGGGCAATGGCGGTGTCACCGAGCGCGCAATCCAGCTGATCGCGTTGCTGACGGTGCTCTCGATCGCGCCGTCGATCCTGATCATGATGACGTCGTTCACCCGGATCGTCGTCGTGCTGTCGCTGCTGCGCACCGCGCTCGGCACCGCAACCGCGCCGCCGAATTCCGTGATCATCGCGCTTGCGATGTTCCTGACCGCGTTCGTGATGGGCCCGGTGCTGCAAAAATCCTACGACGACGGCATCAAGCCGCTGGTCGCCAACCAGATCAGCGTCGAGGAGGCGCTGCAGCGCGCATCGGTGCCGCTACGCGGCTTCATGCAGCGGAACGTGCGCGAAAAGGACCTGAAGCTGTTCATGGACCTGTCAGGCGAGCCGCCGCCGGCGACGCCGGAAGAAATGTCGCTGCGGATCCTGGTGCCGGCGTTCATGATCTCCGAACTGAAACGCGCCTTCGAGATCGGCTTCCTGTTGTTCCTGCCGTTCCTGATCATCGACCTCGTGGTCGCATCGGTGCTGATGTCGATGGGCATGATGATGCTGCCGCCGGTGGTGGTGTCGCTGCCATTCAAGCTGATCTTCTTCGTGCTGGTCGATGGCTGGTCACTGGTGGCCGGCAGCCTGGTGCAGAGTTACGGTGGGTAACTCGCGCGAGCCATTGCGCTGCGCGCGGCAACACCATCAGCCCTTCACGTCAAACTGCCTGCTGAGGTGGTCGCCAATCTGGACCATCAGCGCGACGCATTCGGGATAGCCCGGCTTGGCGATGGTCGCAGCATCCGCGGCGGCGCGGAATTCCCAGGAGTCTCCGGCGCGCAGAACCGAAATGACGATTCCATCCGGGCAGTCGGCGTGGACTTTGAGTTCTGCCTCGGCCATCGCAATGAGTTCGGCCTCGGTCTTGCTGGACTTGCTCATGCGAATGGCGTCCTCGGTACAGCTCCGTTCGCGCAGGTTGCCGCTTCGGCAGGCCTCTGTCGAGCTACCTTGCCGCTTCAACCCGCTTCAACCCGACGATCGCGGGCAATGAGCCGGTGGGAGCCGGATCGGTCTTTGCGGGTTCAGGCGGCAGCGGCGTCTTGGCGGTCGCGTCCGGAAATCGTGTCTTCATTTCGCGCAAGAACCCGTCGAGCGTATCGACACCTGCCGCCATCTTCGCGATCGGGACGAATTCGGCGCTGTTGGCCGCCGCCGGCCGGCTCGCGGTCTCGAACGCGGCGCGGTCGTCTTCGCCGCTCATCAACGGTGCATATTTTTCGCGGAAGCGGGCCAGACCGATCGAATCCTCCGCCAGCGCATATCCGACCAAAGCGCGGATCACGTCGCCCTTCTCCACCGGGTTCAGCGGTTTGAAATCGCGCCAGCGCTCGCCGTAATATAATTCGATCTGTTCGGAGGAATCGCGCCACCGCCGCGCCGCCCAGTAAATGTCGGAGCGCAGCCGGATCGCTTCGCGGCCGGAGATATTCGAGATGATATCGAGCGCGAGGTCATGGCGACCGACATCGCTTTGCGCGCGCGCCTCCAGCAGCAGCCGTTGCTGGCGTAGTTCTCCCGAAAGATCGGTGCTGCGCGTGGTGCGAAGGGCCGCGATCGCGCGATCCGGTTTGCGATTGGTCAGATAGACCATCGCCAGCCGCGCCGCGACCTGGGCGCGCGCCGCGCCCTCCAGCCGGTGATCGACCTGATACTGCAGGAGTTCGCTGGCCTGATCCAGCAGATCCACCGCGACCAGCCGATCGGCCAGCCGGCGGATCATTTCGTCACCACGCCGGCCGATCGGCGTCAACTCACGATATTCGTAAAACAGCCCAAGCGCGTCGATCGGCGGAAGATCATCCCCTTTCGTTCCGAGAAACAGTTGCGCGAACAGCGCTTCCGCTTCGTCCTGGCCTTGTCGTGACGCTTCCGAATTGGGCTGCAGCTTGGTCGCGCCCCGTTCCGCCGCCAGCGCTTCACCGTAGCGCCCGGCCTCGGCATAAAGATGCGCCATCATCACAAGTGTCTTCACCTCGATCCCGTCGCCGCGCCACATCGCTGAAAGCGTCTCCAGCTCGCGCAATGCATCGGCATGGCTGATTTCGTCGCGCTTCGCGCGCAGCGCAATCTCGAGCAGCTTGCCTTCGGCCGCTGCCTCACGGTCGGGGGATTCCACGGCATTTCTGTATTCGTTGAGGGCGTCCTTGTCGTGCCCGAGTGCTTCGGCAACGCGGCCTCGCAACACCGAGGCCGCGGGTTTCAGCTCGGCCGGAATGCCGACGACTTCCAGATCGCTGGCGCGGTTCGCGGCGCCCGAATAATCCCTGACCTCGAGCGAGGCACGCATCGCTTCCATGATCACGATGCGTTGCAGCTCGATCGGCAGCGAGGTGATGGTGAATTCGACGTTCTTGAATTTCTCCCGAGCCTCTGCCCACTTGCCCAGCCGCGCACAGGCCAGCGCCTTCCATAGCTGCAAATCGTAATTGGTTCCGATCGCGGGATTGGCGAGGTCTTTCATCGCCTGCTCGGGGCGGCCCATCAACGCGCTCGCGACCGAGTGCACGGTCAGTGCAATCGGGTCTTCAAGACCCCGCTTGGCATCGCCCAAGGCAAGATCGAGAATGCCTTTGGCTTCCCAATACATCCCGCGCGCCAGATAAAAACGAGCCAGATCGAGCCGGGCCGGCGTGCGCTGGTTGGGCTCGGCCATCGCCGCGGCAGACAAAAGCGTGCGTTCTCGGGCGATATAGTTTTCCTGCTGGTTTTTGCGCCACTCGCCGATGTCGAAAATCGGCCGGACCGCCGTCGAGGCCCGATCCACCGCGACGTCGGCCGATGACAGCGTCAGGCCGCCGGGCCTGCCGAGGATAATCTTGTCGGGTGCTACTTCGGCGACGACATCATCGGAATTGAGACGAACGGCGACGCCGTGGATCGATTCCAGCAGCGACATCTCGACAAAGTCCTGCTCCCTGATGAAGCCGCGCGCGGGCGGCGGCGCCGTGACCACTAACAGGGTGTCGCCGGCGTCCGGATCGACAAGCCGGTGCAAACGTCCGTGCCCGGACAGCGGCACGGCAACGGTGGCATGGGCGGGATCGCTGATGTTTCGTATCGCCGTCAGCGGTTGCGTCGGCGTTTGCATCGCATCGGCGATGGCGAGCGTCCAGTTCGTGCCGCTTTCGTCACCCGTGAGCGACGGCATCTGAGGTTGGCTGAGCCGGATACGGATCGCCTGGCCCTTGTCCAGTGGTAGCAGGCTGACGTCGGCGATGACCGCGCCGGGTTTGCTGCGGATCGGCCGGATATCGATCGGCGTTACGGAATCGAACACCAGCCACACGGTATCGGCCCGGCGAAACAAGGCCGCTGGCGTCGCGGCGGCAAAGGCAAACGTCAGGCGCAGACCGCCGCTGTCTCGTTTGGTGTCGATGGTGCCGGCGGGCGTGATTTCAGCAGGCGGCTCGGGCGTGGCGGCGCTGATTTTTGCCGGTGGCGCGGCAACCGTTTCCGCGGCCGGGTGCGCCGGCTTGGGTGCCTCGGATGCGGGCAATGCTTTCGGTGCCGGTTCGGCCTTGGCCTCGATATCAGCATGCTCTGCGAGCGTCGCCGGCTTGGCCGGCGCGGCCTCGCCGGATTGCCGTGGCAACGCAGGTTCGCCGGCGGGCTTGCCGGACGTCGCCGGCGCAGTTACCGCAGGCGCGGCTGGAGCTGGAGCGGCCGACGCCGGAGCGGCTGACGCCGGGGCGTGCGAGGCATCCGATGCGGGCGATAGCGGTGATGACGGCTTTTCGGATGGCTGGAAGCCGACATCGACAATGTAGTTTTTATCCTCACGGAAAGAGTGCACATCGACATCGCCGATCAGCGTGATTTCCACCGCTGAGGTATCGCCTTCGAGCCTCTGATTGATCGACGCAACATTCGACGGCGCCGCCAGCTTGGCGTCCGCCAGATCGAAGGTCAGCCCGGCGGTGAACGCCAGTGTGAGTTTCTGGTCGTTCAGCACCGACGAGACGCCAACGCCATCCGGCATTTCAAATACCAAACGGACGAAGGTCGGCTGCACCGACGCGCGGACCCGAGTGGGCGGGCGCTTCTTCGCCTCCGCGATCGCCCGCTGCTGACGCAGCGCGCGCTCGGCGTTGC
Organism: uncultured Pseudomonadota bacterium; assembly: GCA_963725555.1. Taxonomy (GTDB): domain Bacteria; phylum Pseudomonadota; class Alphaproteobacteria; order Rhizobiales; family Xanthobacteraceae; genus Bradyrhizobium. Next base: position 211,778 of record CAVRYV010000017.1, read on the forward strand.
GCGCACGCTCGGATAGTTCGCGGATCACCTCGGGGGGAAGGCTCGGCGGCGGACCTTTCCATGTGTCGGGCAACAGATCGATGAACACCCGCTCACCGGCCGTCATGGTGTTGATGGTCACCCGGCGCGACAGCGACAGCCGGATCGCCGAACCATCCGGATCGCGCCGCGCCGACCCGACATAATCGGGCACCGCGTCGGACAGAGCGTCGACCGGAATATCCACCGGGCGCTTGAACCGGATCACGATAATGGAGCCGGCCGTGGTCACCTCGGAGTCGACGTCCTCGGCGAGCTTGAGAACCAGCCGGGCAAAACCGCCCGAGGCCGAGAACGTGGCCTCGCCCTTGATCGGATCCGCATGGCAGACGCCGCCAGACATCGCGCCGATCAGGACCAGGCCGGCCGCAAGCTGTGACGAACAGCCACGCCAACGCCGGACCGTCCGCGCGCAGGCGCGGACTCGCGACCAAAATCCAGCGGCAGCCCTTCGCACCATTACCGACGGGTCTCTCAGTTCACCGATCTGGTCGGCAGCGGGGCGCCCTCGCCCCCGTGCATTTAAATCTAGAATCGGCGATTTAAGGACTTGTTAAATATCACTGCGAATTGGGCTTTTGCGCCAGCATCTTGCCTTCGATTTTGGGAAGATCGGCGACGGCGGCCTTGTCCGACCCGGCGCGGCGGGCCATTTCGGTCGTCAGCCGCTCGGCCGCTTCGGTCGACATCAGGCCGAGGATATCGGACATCTTCCGCGGCGCGATCTGCGAGGCGATTTCAAACAGTACCGGCATCTCAAGCCGGTCGAACACCTTGGCGGCGTCCTTCGGCTTCATGTTCTCATACATGGTAATGATGCCCTTGAAGCGCGCGGCGTCGGCTTCCGTCTTCTGGTCGCTCGCCGTAGCGATCCGCGAATTCGACCGCCTTCAATTCCTGGACGCGCCCTTCGATCCGCTTTTCGGCGGCCTTGAGCAGGTTTTCGCGAATATCGATTTCGCGGGCCCGCGCTTCCAGCTCCTGCCGCCGCGACTGCAGCCGCTCCAGGATGGCGCGCTCGGACGGCGATACCGGCTGGCCCTGCTCAGGATGCATGGCGCTTGCCTCGGGCTTTGCCATTTCCGGCGCCGCGACGGCCGGTTTGGCGGCTTCGTCCTTGGGCTTCTCCTCCTTGGATTTCTCCTCCTTGGGCTTCTCGTCGACAGAGCCCGTGATATCCGCGGTGTCGGTCCTGCTTCCTCCTGGAAAATTGAAGGTGTCCTGCGCCCAGGACGGCTTGGTCGCCTGCGGATCGTAATCGAACACATAGCCGCCATCGATGACGAGGCCGGCGACCTTCAACACGGCAAAGCCGAGGATCGCGACCAGAACCACCGGGATGATGCGAATGTCACGAACAGATTTCATGCGGCGAGGCCATCGGACCTTCTGCGGTCAGAAAATACCTGGGCCGCCGCGGCGATCGCCCTCGCCGCCGATACCGTCGGGACTACAGGCTTCGGCTCCGGCTCGGAGGCCGGCCGCGCCGCGCTTACGATTTTGGACAGCCGCCGCAAGACATTGTCGCCTTCCGCCAGTTGCTTCTTCAACTGCTGCGACATCTGACCCGCGGCCGCGAGCTGGTCGCCGAGATTCTCGTTGACGTCGCGAACGGTGTGCTTGAGGCCGCCGATGGCGCGTTCGGCGATTTCGGTCGCCGTAATCAGTTCCGCGATCGTCGCTTTCAGCGAATGCTCGTCCGCCTTCAATCGCTTCAGCCGGCTGTTGAGCCGGGCACAATAAGCGATCGTGAGCATCAGCAATAAGGCCACCAGGCTCTCGATCACAATTCCAAGGGAATGACTCATTGGGCCTCCATTAACTTGGTTTGCTCATCGGCCTTCTCGAACATCGCGAAGGTGGTTTGCGGCTTGCGCAGCTGCTTGGTAACGCGAATGGCGACACGGTCGCCGACCCGGCCCATTCGTCCTTCGGTCAATGTCACATTGCCGCAGCGAACCGCGACCAGCGCGTCGGCGCGCATCTCGAGCGGCAAGGTGTCGCCGACTTTCAGTTTCATCAGTTGCTTGAGTGGAATATCGGCTTCGTAGAGCACGGCATCGACCGAAATCTGGGCTTGTGCGACTTCGGTGGCGAAATGACCTTCCCAGATCGGATCGCGGCCGAACTTTTCACCCATGAACATCTGCAACAACACGTTGCGGATCGGCTCGATGGTCGCATAAGGCAGCAGCAGCTCGATATTGCCGCCGCGATCCTCCATGTCGATGCGCAGCCGCACCAGAATGGCGGCGTTGGCGGGCCGGCTGATGGCGGCAAAGCGCGGATTGGTTTCCAGCCGGTCGATGCTGAAGGTCACCGGCGACAGCGGCCTGAAGGCCTGCTCGGCATCGGACAGCACAACCTCAACAAGCCGCTTCACGAGGTTGGTTTCGATGGTGGTATAGGGGCGGCCTTCGATCCGCAGCGAGGTCTGGCCGCGACGGCCGCCCAGCAGAACGTCGATCATCGAATAGATCAGGCTTGAATCCACGGTCGCCAGACCGAAGTTCTCCCATTCCTCGGCCTTGAACACACAGAGCACCGCCGGCAGCGGAATCGAATTCATGTAGTCGCCGAACCGCACCGAGGTGATGCGATCCAGCGAGACTTCGACGTTGTCGGAGGTGAAGTTGCGCAGGCTGGTGGTCATCAGCCGCACCAGCCGGTCGAAAACGATTTCGAGCATCGGCAGACGCTCGTAGGAGACCATCGCCGAATCGATGATGGCGCGAATGCCGGAATTGTCGTCGAGGTTGACGTCGCCGACCGAAAAGCCGAGCAGGTTGTCGATTTCCTCCTGCGACAGTACCCGCTCGCCGCCGTTCTTGCCGCCGAAATCGCGGCTGCCGTCTTCGACCATGGCGGCCCATTGCAGCGCCATGGTGCCCGAAAGTTCATTGGCCGCGGCGGCTTCCGCGGCTTGCACCGGATCCTCGGAATCCAGCGACGCTTCCCATTGGGCTGCGATTGCATCCTGATCGACCTGATCATTGCCCGCCATGATACTAAATCCGCCTCGTCACTGAACGACGATTTCCTTGAACAGCACCGCGTTGACCTCGCTTGGCGAGATCGCCGCGTTGACCCGACGGGTCAGTTCTTCCTTCAGACGAAACAATCCCGCCGAACCGTTCAGGTCGGTGGGCCGCAGCTCGCGCAGATAGGTCTGAAAAATGTCGGTGACGCGCGGCATCGTCGGCTTGATCGCCTCGACCTGCTTTTCCTCTTTGACCTCGAGCACGACCCTGACCTTGAGATATTGCACGCGCTCGCCGGGCGCCCCGACCAGATTGACCAGCATGTCCGGCACGTCGATGAACACCGGCGGTTTTGGCGCCGGGGCCGCTGCTTGCGCCTCGGCGTGCATTTCATCTGCGTGGTGATGGAAGAAAAAGAACCAGGTCGCAGCGCCGCCGCCCATGATGGCGAGCGCGCCGACCACCGCGATGATCAGCTTAAGCTTGCCCTTGGGCGCGGCAGCCGGAGCTTCGCCCCCGCCGTCCTCCGCCTGTTCGTTGTCTGCCATCGCCCGCCCGCCCCGGTTTTTCCGAATGAGCGCGATGTCGCCAGGCAAGCCTTAAAGACGCGATACAAATGCCGCCGGCGCGCACGCGCCTCTAGACGTGAACGCTACGGTAATAATGGTTAATGGAACCTTTCGTTTGCCGTTCAACTGGGAAAAAGTTGCCGGGTAAACATGGTCAACAAGACCTTATTGCCGCCCGGCAATCCTCCGGCAAAACAGCCAAGTCATTATAAAATCTCTAGTTTTCCAACTGGCACGGCTTTCGCTGTGTTGTCGGGGAACCGCGGCTTGGGAGAGCTCTGGCGGTTCGCAGCATCCACGACCGGCCTGGGAGGGCCATTCGCGGATCATTCAGGGGAGAACCATCGATGGAGAATGCACTTCTCATCGGGCTTTCGCGGCAAACGATGCTGGAACGACAACTCGACGTCGTTTCCAACAATATCGCGAACGTCAACACCTCAGGCTTCAAGGCCGACGCGTCGCTGTTTGAGGAATATCTGATGCCGGGCGCGCACGAAGATAACTTCGTTGGAAGCGATCGCCGCGTCAGCTACGTCCAGGACCGCGGCACCTTTCGCGATTTCACCCAAGGCGCCGTCGAGCAGACCAAAAATCCGCTGGACATCGCGATCGACGGCGGCGGCTTCCTTGTGGTGCAGACCGCCGCCGGCGAGCGCTACACCCGCGACGGCGGCCTGCAAATCAACGGCCAGGGCCAGCTGGTGACTGCCGCGGGCAATCCGGTGCTCGGCACCGGCGGCCCTATCGTCTTTCAGGCGACCGACCACGACGTCAACGTCACACCCGACGGCACCATCTCGGTGCAGGAAGGCTCCAGCCGCACGGATTCGCTTCGCGGCAAACTCCGGCTCGTCAGCTTTCCCGAGGCGCAGAAGCTGCTGAAGGAAGGCTCCAATCTCTATTCGGCGGGAGAAAGCTCCCCGCTGCCCGACGTCAAATCCGCGGTGCGCCAGGGTTTCATCGAGAAATCCAACGTCAACGCGGTGGCGGAGATGAGCCGCATGATCGAGGTGACACGCGCCTACACGCAAATCTCCACGTTGCTGCAGCAAGAGAGCGACCTGCACAAATCAGCGATCGAAAAACTCGCTGAAGTTCCGTCGTAAGACCATTCAGGAGACGACACATGCAAGCGCTTCATACTGCAGCGACCGGAATGGCGGCCCAGGAACTCAGTGTCCAGGTCATCTCCAACAACATCGCGAACCTGCAGACCACCGGTTACAAAAAGCAAACCGCCGAATTCCAGGATTTGATTTACGAGCATGTCCGCCGGGTCGGCGCCCAGGCCTCGGACCAGGGCACGATCCTGCCGGTGGGTATCGATATCGGCGGCGGCGTGAAGACCGTCGGAACGCCGCGATCGATGACGCAGGGGACGCTTTCGCAGACCGGCAACGATCTCGATCTCGCCATTACCGGCGAAGGATTTTTCAAGATCCTGATGCCGGACGGCACCTTTCAATATACCCGGGACGGCACGTTCCAGATGGACAATACCGGGCGGATCGTCACCGCCGCGGGCAATCCGGTGCAACCGACGATCACGGTGCCGCAAAATTCCTCGGGCCTGACCGTCAATGCCCAGGGTCAGGTATCGGTGACGCCGGCGGGGTCGACGACCACGTCGCAGATTATCGGACAGCTCGCCATCACGCGCTTCATCAACAAGGCCGGCCTGCAGCCGGTCGGAAGCAACCTCTTCACCGACACGCCATCGTCGGGCCAACCACAGGACGGTCTCGCCAGCGCCGAAGGCTACGGATCGATTACGCAAGGAAGCCTTGAGCAATCGAATGTCGACGTCGTTTCGGAAATGTCCAACCTGATTGCCGCGCAGCGCGCCTACGAAATGAACGCCAAGGTGATCAGCGCTGCCGACCAGATGCTGCAAACCACCTCCGCGCTGTTCCGATGAGAGCGATGATGATAGCCGTGCGTTCGCTTTTGCTGGCCACCGCCCTGCTCGCGGCCTGTGCCGCGACGGCATTGGCACAGAGCAGCGAAGAAGTGATCGCGACGCCGGCGTTGCGCGCCAGCGTCATTGTCTCCAGCGACGTGGTACGGATCGGCGACATTCTCGACAATGCCGGCACCGCGGCGCTGATCGCGATCTATCGCGCGCCCGATCTCGGCACCACCGGCTCGCTGCCGACCGAAAGGGTGCTGGCCGCATTGCAGGCGCATCAGGTGATCGGCGTCGACACCAAGGACATCAAGTCGATTTCCGTGACCCGGCTGTCGCGCCCGCTCCCGGCCAAGGAGATCGAAACTCAGGTTGGCCGCGCGCTGGAGCACCGCAGCGGGCTCGGCGATGCCGCCAACATTGCCCTGACATTCGATCGCGACGTGCGCGACATGCAGCTCGAAGCGTCGAATACCGGCGCGATGGAGCCGCTCTCGACCCGGTACGACCCCCGGAGCGGCCGCTTCGACGTCAGCTTCGAAATCGGCAACGAGGCCGGCACCACGCCAACGAGATTGCGATTCACCGGCACCGCGATCGAAACCGTCGACGCCGCCGTGCTGACGCGGGACGTCGAACGCAGCGAAGTCCTGAAATCTTCCGACGTGATTGCCGAGCGGCGCCCGAAAGCCGAGGTCGGCGGCGACGCTGCGTCCCGCCATCTGGCGGTCGGAATGCAGATGCGCAAGCAGCTTCGCGCCGGCCAGGCCTTAAGGGTCTCCGATATCGCCAAGCCTGATCTGGTGCAGCGCGACGAGAACGTCACCCTGATCTACGAATTCACCGGCCTCTATCTCACCATCCGAGGCAAGGCGCTGGATGGCGGCACCGAAGGCGACGTCGTCAATGTCCTCAATCTGCAATCGAAGCGCACGGTTTCCGGCGTCGTGATCGGCCGCGGCCAGGTCGCGGTTACGGTCGCAACGCCTCGCCTTCCTCCAGCAACAGATGCGTCCTCCACGGTCGGGTCGGCCGAAACGGCAGCACCGGTTTCGGTCGCCGCCACCAGTAACTAGCAAGTGTCTCTAAAAGCCGAGTAACGTTCATGTATACGTCCAGTATCAACCGGTTCGCTCTCACTGGCACGTTGCTGACCATCGTCAGCATCGCGGGCGGCGGTTGTTCGTCGATCGACCGGCTCGCCATGATCGGCGAGCAGCCGAAACTGTCCTCGATCGACAATCCGACGGCGGCGCCCGGCTACAAGCCGGTACAGATGCCGATGCCGAAACCGGAAGCAGTGTCCTACAACGCCAACTCATTGTGGCGGAATGGCTCGCGGTCGTTCTTCAAGGACCAGCGCGCGCACCAGATCGGCGACCTCCTGACCGTCTCGGTCAACATCACGGATCAGGCCAATTTCGCCAACGAAACCCTGCGCAGCCGCACCGTGACGGAAGATTCAGGAATTACCGCGTTCCTCGGCAGCAACTTGCTGGGCGCCAACAGCATTCTGCCCGGACGCCTGTTGACCGCGGACGCCACCTCGTCCGCCGACGGCAAGGGCACGGTGCAGCGGCAGGAAACCTTGCAGACCAACATCGCCGCCGTCGTCACCCAGTTGCTGCCGAACGGAAATCTGGTCGTCGAAGGCAAGCAGGAGGTCCGCGTCAATTTCGAAATGCGCGAGCTGATCGTCGCCGGCATCGTGCGTCCGGAGGATATCCAGAGCGACAACACCATCGATTTAAGCAAGATCGCACAAGCCCGCATCGCCTATGGCGGCCACGGCCAGCTGACCGACGTCCAGCAACCGCGTTACGGTCAACAGGTGATGGACGTGCTGCTGCCGTTCTAGGGCATGAGCTTCGAACGAGTGATTCATGCCCGAATAGGAGAACCACCCCCGAGCTCCCACATCTCATCGTGAACCTAGGCGCAATGAGATGTTCTACGCGGCCTCCGTCAGCTCCCCTGGCGGAGGCCGTGCTCGTTGATGCGAAACTTCACCCGCGCAGGTTCGTTTCAGTTCGACCGTGAACATGTCGAGAGCCGGCAGATAAACTGCCACAGGGCTGGACACGCTTTCGTTCTCGCCCCGTTTGGTATCGACGCGCGGCGTGTCTCAACGATTAGAAGCCCATAAGGCCCATGCAGATGCCGGCATAAAACGCCGCCTCTCCATTGCCGTCACCCTTGTGATAGGTGCTGGCGATGACGTTGCCGACGCCGCCCACGATTTGATCCAGCTGGTCGTCGGAGAGCTGCTCGACGGAGGTTTCGCGTAGAATTTCGATTCCGTTCGTGTCCATTTGAGTTTCCCATCCCAAAACCAAGGGGCCGATCCCCTCGATCGATGTTCGACATAGTGCGCCCGCGCGTTCGTCAATACCGTGATCCAGGTCACGAATGCCGCCGGCCGACCGACCGGGTCGCTTTTCTCTGGAAGTTAGGCGCGTTCTTTCGGCAGATAGTCGCCCGGCACGCATTTGATCCGGCTGATCAACCAAGCCTCGCCGCGATAGATCGATCGGTCTTTCCAGTCGGCGAGCGCGGCCTGCGAGAGCATGCAGGACTGCATCGGCATTTCGTCCTTGATGACGATGACTTCGCGACAGACCGGGCCGGATAAGGTACCGACGGGCTGCGCGGCGATGGCGCCGAGCGTATGGCACATCATGGCTACGACGGTGATTTGCATGCGTTGGAGCTCCCACTATTGGACCCCCGGGATGGTAGCCGGATAGCTCCACGATCCGATGTGACGCAGTTCACGAACGGCGGTGTTTTTGCCGCGGGTTCGAGAGCCGGCGCATGGAACATTTGCTCGCCGCCCTCATTGGTTCGACGCGTGAAGGAGTTCCGACCATGGGCGAGCTACTGGATAGGTTGAACGCGATCGACGAGCGCGAAGCTGTGCGAGACCCACCCATCGATTCGTTGGTCGATGTAGCCGCGTAGGCCTTTCGGTCGGCGAGCCAGAGGGTCAACGATGCGATCGAGGCCATCCGGGAGCCGGGTATGCCGTTGGACATGCTGAGCCGCTGGACCCGGCGGGCGCCGCTGCAAGCCTTGGCCGCCGCTTTCCTGGTCGGGGTACTCTCAGCGCGCCGGCGATGACGTCGCTCGTCTCATGGCGCGCGTGCAACTGCAGCTGCTTCGGGCAGTGGCGGGAGAAGTTCGTACCGATCGAGCGTGGCGAACGCTACGCCTAGCACTGTCATGCCGATGGCCAGCACCCGGATAAACGCCGATACGCGGTCGACATTGGCCCGCTGATCGGGACCGGGATCGTGCTTCCCAGCAAGTTCCATGACGCGACCTCTGTTCGACGCCGGCAATTTCGCCAACAGTGATTCGTGAACATTTTATCACAGAAGCGCGCGCCTGGAGCCTATTCCGTTCCGATTGAATTGGAACGGAGGCTCGAGTTGTTTATCTGACGCGTTTTCTAAGCGCGAACCGCTATCCACTTCGCTGGAAAACGCTCTACTAGCTTCCGGCTCAGGCGAAACTGGCCCGCACCGCACCCAATCCGGACAAATCCATCGTTACGTTATCGCCCGGCTTGAGCCATACGGTCTTCACCAGGCTTCCGGTGAGGACGATCTGGCCGGCGCGCAATGCTTTGCCGTCGGCGGCAAGATGGTTGGCCAGCCACGCCAGCGCATAATGGGGATGACCGAGCACATCGGCGCCGGTGCCTCGTCCATCCTCAACGCCGTTGATCAAGGCCCGGCCGACGATATCCAGCAAATCAGGCGCCGCCGACCGCGCGACAGGTGTCTCCGAGCACGCACCCGGCAGCAAAGAAGTCGTCCGCCACCAGGGTCGGTGCGCCGATCATTTGCCAGTCGGCATAACGGTCGTCGACGATCTCGATAGCAGGCAGATACGCCTCGACGGTCTGTGCGACGGTTTCCGCCGTGAACGGCGCGCCCGATGGCTGCAGATCATGTGCGAGCCGCACGGCGATTTCGCATTCGACGCCGACGCGGATGAAATCCTGCGCCCGCAGCGACACGCCGCTGGGGTGAACGCCTTGCGCAAATAGGCCGCCGCCGCATGGATGCGGAATTCCGAGATAGTGCTGCATTACCGCACTGGTGCAGCCGATCTTGTAACCTACCAGCGCGCCAACATCGGCCGCCAGCAGATCATGCAGCGTATCCTGGATGCGATAGCCATCGGCCTCGTCTTGCGGGACGATATCCGCGGCGAGCGGTTGCAACGGCGTGCGGCCGCGACGGGCGGAGGCGATCATGTTTGCGGCCGCGAGGATCCTGTTCATCGGCGACAGCTCTCTGAGAAACGCGCTGTCAGGGCAGCGCGGCCATGTACCAGGAATGGTCGCGCGCCGAGCGCGCGATCACGCCCCAACAGATCTGCCGCCTATTCGTCGCGGTAGACCTTCTCGCGCTTCTCGTGTCGCTCCTGCGCCTCCACCGACAGCGTCGCGATCGGGCGGGCTTCGAGCCGCTTCAACGAGATCGGCTCCCCGGTCTCCTCGCAATAGCCGTAGGTGTTGTCGTCGATGCGCTGCAAGCGCTGCGTCGATCTTGGAGATCAGCTTGCGCTGCCGGTCGCGCGCGCGCAGTTCGATCGCGCGATCGGTTTCGGAGGACGCGCGGTCGGCCAGGTCCGGGTGGTTAACGTTTTCCTCCTGGAGCGTCTGCAACGTGATCCGGGATTCCCGCAAAATCTCTTCCTTCCACGCCAGCAGCTTGGCGCGAAAATAATCGCGCTGGCGGTCGTTCATGAAAGGCTCTTTTTCGGAGGGTCGATAATTCTTCAACTTTTCCAAGGTCAGCCCATCTGTCATGCAAGGCGGACGAAAAAAAGTATCGGTCCGCGCGCGCGTTATATAGCGGTGAGATGTGACAAACAATATCTTGGACGGGCGGGGAACCACGCGCTGGGTCGATTAGCCGCTGGAATCTGTGAGTAAATCGCGGCGCGGACGTCAGAATTGTCCGGCCTTGGCCAGCTCGACCTCGACCCGCAGCTCGATCTCGGCCAAGACCGCGTCCAGGCCGGGGTCCCCGGAGCTGGTTTTGAGGTTGGCGGCGGCGTCGCGCAGCCGACTCACGGTCGCTGCATTGAAATTGCCGGACAAAAGGCCGATTTTGAGGTCGTCCAGCACGTCGAGCGCGCCTTTGCCGCGCTGCACAGAGCGCTTGCGGCGTTCGACGGGATCCTCGACGCCCTGCATGGCCAGCAATGCGTCGATATTGGCCGCCGACTTCGGCGCGATCACGGGGCGGCTCTCCGCGGTCGATGCCGCATCCTCCGCCGGAAGGGCAAAGCCGGTCGAGCTGCTTCGCCGGACGTTGCCCGCCGGAGACCCGAGAGTGGTGCCGTTCGGTCCGTAGATGCGCATCGTCGTTCTCGCGGTATGTCTCCGCAACCTTCGCCCCTTATCGTTAATGCCACGTAAATGACCCGGCAAAATCTGCCGCCGAGGGGCAGTTTCGCCGCTGCGGCCGCCGGTTTCGTATCCCGGAAGTCCTGATATTTTATATAGTTATATCAATGCTTTAATCCGGAAACGATCTGTGGCACGAGGCTCGCATAGTTAATGCCGGGTCGCCGTCATGGGAGTGATGGGCGGATCCAGCCAAGACCTCAGCGGGGAGCAGAGGATGCCAAGCGTGTATTCGGCGAGAGTGTTACGGGTGGTCTGCGCCGCGTGGCTGGCGCTGGCGTCGTCTGCGATTCCCGCGGGCGCGACCTCCCGAATCAAGGATCTCGCCAATATTGAAGGCGTTCGGCAGAACCAATTGATCGGCTATGGCCTCGTCGTCGGCCTCAACGGCACCGGCGACACCCTGAACAACATCCCCTTCACCAAGCAATCGCTGCAGGCGATGCTGGAGCGGATGGGCGTCAACATCCGCGGCGCCACCATCCGCACCGGCAACGTCGCTGCCGTGATGGTCACCGGCAATTTGCCGGCGTTCGGCACCCAGGGCACCCGGATGGATGTCACCGTGTCGTCGCTCGGCGATTCCAAGAACCTGCAAGGCGGCACCCTGTTGGTCACCCCCCTGCTCGGCGCGGACGGCAACGTCTACGCGGTGGCGCAGGGCTCGGTCGCGATCGGCGGCTTCCAGGCCGAAGGCGCTGCCGCCAGCATCACCCGCGGCGTGCCAACGGTCGGCCGCATCGCCAATGGCGCCATTATCGAGCGCGAGATCGAATTCGCGCTCAACCGGCTGCCCAATGTGCGGCTGGCGCTGCGCAATGCCGATTTCACCACCGCCAAGCGGATCGCCGCCGCGGTCAATGACTATCTCGGCGTCAAGAGCGCTGAGCCGATCGATCCCTCGACCGTCCAGCTTTCCATCCCCGCCGAATTCAAGGGCAACGTCGTCGCCTTCCTGACCGAGATCGAGCAGCTACAGGTCGATCCGGACCTCGCGGCCAAGATCGTGATCGACGAACGCTCCGGCATCATTGTGATGGGCCGCGATGTCCGCGTCGCCACCGTCGCCGTCGCGCAGGGCAATCTCACCGTCACGATTTCCGAAAGTCCGCAGGTCAGCCAGCCCAACCCGCTGTCGCGCGGACGAACCGTGGTGACGCCGAACACGCGTGTCGGGGTTACCGAAGACGGCAAGAAATTCGCGCTGGTGAAAGACGGCGTATCGTTGCAGCAGCTCGTCGATGGCCTCAATGGGCTCGGCATCGGCCCACGCGATCTGATCGGCATTCTGCAGGCGATCAAGGCCGCCGGCGCAATCCAGGCCGACATCGAGGTGATGTGATGCAAATGCTCAACGGCGCCAATAGCCACAGCAGCGCAACCGCCAAGAGCCGCGATCGCGACCTATATGGGTCGTCCGGATCTAACGCTGGCCGATGCGCTGACAAAGGTGTCGCCGCAGGCGCAAGCCCGGGCCAAGGCCACCGCGACCGATTTCGAAGGGATGTTTCTCAACCAGATGTTCTCGCAGATGACCAATGGCCTCAAAGGCGAAGGACCGTTCGGCGATACGCCAGGCACCGGCGTGTGGCGCTCGATGCTGACGGAACAATATTCGAAATCGTTCGCCAAGGCCGGCGGCGTCGGCATTTCCAAAGACATCTATCGCGAGTTGATCCTGCAGCAAGCCAAGCAAGCCAGCCAGGTCCAGGGAAGTCAGACATGAAGCAGCATCCTCAACGGCAGCCTGCGCCCGCGCCGATGCCGACGGCATCGACGCCCGCCGAAGCCCGCAAGCTCGCCGAGAATCTGATGGATGTGATGAGCGCGTTGCTGGGTGTCATTGAGCGCGAAACCGAACTGGTTCGCGCCGGCAAGATCCGCGAGGCGATGATGTTCGAGACCCAGAAGACGGAGTTCTCCCGCCGCTACGCCAACACGGTTGCGCATTTGAAGGCGAGCCAGAAATATCTAGCGCTGGCGTCGCCGGAGCTTTTGAAGACATTGCATCGTCACCATGACGTGTTTCGCGCCATGTTGCAGATCAACCTCACCGTGCTGGCGACGGCGCATGCGGTATCCGAAAGCATCGTGCGCGGGGTCAACACCGAGATGCAGCGCCGCAATATTCCGAACACCTACACAGCAGCCGGACGGCGCGCGACGCCGGGACCGCGAGCGATCACGCCGCTGGCCGTCAGCCGCTCGCTGTAAGCGCTATTATTTGACGCGTTTTCCGGCGCGAACCGGTATCCATTTTCGCCGGATCCTCCGCGATATCGACATTTTTCATAAAATTTGTGCGCCGAGATCAGCGCAAAGTTCAGTGCATTTTCTAACGTAACGTTGAGAGGTCAGCGCCACAATATCGGAGGGGATGGGATTTGACTCGAGGGAAGCCAGGAGGCTGCCATGAGTACGGATTTCAGCATCAAACCGGTGGGGGCACCGGTAGCGACGCCTGTTGCACAGCCCGTGAGCGAAGCGGCTAATAATGCCGTTGCGACCGTGCTGCCTGCGAGCAAGAGCGTTACGGTTGCGAACCCAGGCCCAACCGTCAGCAACGATGTGAGCGCGAGCGCCAACGTATCGCGCCAGGCCTTTCTCGATCGCGCCGCGGGATCGATCGTCTATCAGACGATCAACGAACGCACGGGTGCGGTCGTCAGTCAGTTTCCGGATAGCGCTACGTTGCAGCGGCGTGCGTATTATCGCACGCTCGATCTGACGAAAAGCTCGACGCCCAGCGGCGTCGCCACCGATCGTAACGCCTGATTTGATGAGATTCGCCGCGCCAAAGCTATTCGCCCGGCGCAGGTGAAGGCGGTCAGCCCCTGCCCGAGAGACCCGCGGCAATATTGGAGTTGATGTCGATCAGCGATTGCAGTTTTTCCGGAGTTGGATTTTTCTGCAACTCGATGGTTCGCTGCATCACAAACACCGCGATATTCAGGATGTTCTGACGGACCTCGATCGGCTGAGGATTGTCGTTGCTCTCCGCCGCGCCCATGAAAATGGTCCAAAGCCGGCGGTTGAACAACAGGGCAGCCTGCATCTTCTTGTCGGGTCCATTCCAGTTATTCTGGACTTCAACAAGCTTTCGTGCCGCCATCAGCAGTGTCTGCGCTTCGACTTCGCGGGGCGAAGAAGATTGTGCGGTGCGAGCGTAGGCTGCATGGGACATTCATAACCTCGGAAGGAGTTACGCGGGACGGCAGGCTTCGGGCTGCCCAGTTTTTATACGGGGTTGCCTTTAAAATAAGGTTAGCAGTAATTCCACACATGTCAGTAAACCGGCAAATTCAAGCGCCTGCCCTATCGGACACATCAAGAAAACGGCGGGGTTTCCCCCGCCGTTTCGCTTTAGGTTTCTTGCAGTTCGGATCAGCGCAACAGTTGCAGCACGCTCTGCTGTGACTGGTTGGCCAGCGCCAGCGCGGAGACCGCGATCGACTGCCGGGTCGATAGCGCCTGGCTGTTGGCCGCTTCCTCGTTCGGATCGGCGACCGTCAAATTGGACGCGCCGGTTTGCAATACGTTGATCAGGTTCTTGTTGAAGTCCTGACGGATCTCGACGATCGAGAGATTCGAACCGAGACTCGATGCTGCCGTGCGCAGCGTGGTGCTGGCGTCGGTCAACTGGGCGAGCACCGCGTTGGCGGAGTTGCCGTCGAGGAAGTCGGTGCCCGTGGTCAAGGTCGACAACCCTAGTCCAGCGTCGTTGAACGTATAACCGGCAATAGCCAGCTTCGAAGCGCCAGTCTCGTCGAAGGTCAGGTTCAGGGTGTCGCCGTTCAAGAGGTTGATGCCGTTGAACGAGGAGTCCTGCGAAGTGGTGTTGATCTGTTGCAGCACCTGATTGTACTGCTGGACCAGGCTGGCACGTGTCGCCTGCGAATTCGGATCGGCGACCGGAGCCGCCGCGGTCTCGCCGGTGGTGAAGGGATTGCCGGGTCCTGTAGCGGTGATGTTCTCAATCGTCGACGAGGCGGCATTGTTGCTGGTCGTAATGCTGATCACGCCGGTGGTATCGATGCTGGCCTGCAGGTTATTGGCCGCCAGCGCCGTATTGAGCTGATTGAGGGTCGAGACCTGGCCGGCGCCGGTGCCGAGCGTGATGGTGGTTAGCGTGCTGTTGGCAGAGGTGCCGATCGTGAGCGTGTCGCCGCTGATCGCGGAGGGACCGAGAGGTGTCGGCGTGGCCGCCGCCGCCGTAAGGCCTAGGGCCGCCACCGCACTGCCGCCGATCGTCAGAGCCTGGGTCGTGCCGGTGCTCAGAACAAGCTTGGTGGCATTGAGTGTCGACGGGGTGGCCCCAGCGCCTGTGATGGTGTCGATGGCTGCAAGCAGGTCACCCACAGTCGCGCCGGTCAGATCGAGCGATCCGCCGGTCGAGGTCACCGTGTTGCCACCCGAGCTGGTGAACGAAATTGTCTGGCCATCGACCGTGAGATTCTCTCCGGCGGTAATGGGCGTGGTCAACGCGCTCAGCAGGGTGCCCGTCGAGGCTGCGCCTGCAACAGCCGCACCGGTGACGGTAGCGTTGGTCGCCGGACCGAGCAGGTTAGCTGCAGTGGCGCCGCTGATTGCGGTGCCGGTGACAGTGGATTTCGTGGTGTAGCCGGTGGGGGCCTGAAGCACCTGGTTGGCGATCGACTGCGCGTTGGCGATCAGGCTCTGCAGCGAGGTGATGCCGGTGTTGGCGGCCTGCAGCACTTGCACGCCGTTGCCGATGCCGTCGAGTAGGTTGCTGATGTCGCTGGCGCGGTTGTTGAGACCCTCGGCCGTGAAAAATTCGGTCGGGTTATCGAGCGCCGAATTGACCTTGTTGCCGGTAGCGAGATCGTTTTGCGTGGTCGCCAGCAGCGCGGCGGTCGACTGCAGCGAGAGCAGGTTCTGGCGAACCGAGGCCGAGAGAACAATACCGGACATGAAGTCAACCCTTCCTAAGTTGTCTCCGCCGTTATAAGCGAGGTTCCTTTAAATTAGAGTTAATGCCGGCTTAAGTTGTTAGATGAACGCTTTATGAACTGGACTGCGGCCGAGGAAACTGGAGCATGATGAGTATAGGTTGACGCGAGCGGCGATCGTGTCCCGGATGCGGTGCAGCGCTTTTTGCGCTGCTCGGCAGAGCCGGACCCACACGCCACCGATTGCAAAACATGGCGCCGGCTCTACCGCACCACGCCGCTAAGGGCGGCGCACTGCGCTGCGTCCGGGGCATGATGCAGAGCGCTGACTCAACTTGAAGCCATCCCGCTCCAGCCTCGCCGGGGTCGCCCAAAACAAAAAAACGGCGGGGTTTCCCCCGCCGTTTCGCTTTCGGTTTCTTGCAGTGCGGATCAGCGCAGCAGCTGCAGCACGCTCTGCTGCGACTGGTTGGCGAGCGCCAGCGCGGAGACCGCGATCGACTGGCGGGTCGACAGCGCCTGGCTGTTGGCCGCTTCCTCGTTCGGATCGGCCAGCGTCAGGTTGGACGCACCGGTCTGCAGCACGTTGATCAGGCTCTTGTTGAAGTCCTGGCGGATTTCCACGACCGACAGGTTCGAACCGAGGCTCGATGCTTCGGTGCGCAGCGTGGTAGAGGCCTGGGTCAGCGACGACAACACGCTGTTGGCGGAGTTGCTGTCCAGGAAGTCGGTGCCGGCGGTCAGGCTCGAGAGGCCAAGTCCGGCATCGTTGAAGGTCACGCCGGAAATCGACAGCTTCGAAGCGCCGGTTTCGTCGAACGTCAGATCGAGGGTATCGCCGTTCAACAGGTTGATGCCGTTGAACGAAGAATCCTGCGCCGTGGTGTTGATCTGTTGCAGGACCTGGTTGTACTGCGCGACCAGGCTGCTGCGTGTCGCCTGCGAGTTCGGATCGGCAACCGGAGCAACAACGCTCGAGCTGGCGAAGGGAGCGCCGGAGGTTGAAACAGCGGTGCCGCTGATGGCGCCGATCGTCGATGAGGCTGCATTGTTGCTGGTCGTGATGGTGATCACGCCAGTCGAGTCGATGCTGGCCTGCAGGTTATTCGCCGCCAACGCCGTATTCAATTCGTTGAGCGTCGAAACGTCAGTACCTGTGGTGCCGAAGGTGATGGTCGATGCCGTGCCACCACCGGTGGCAGCGATATTGAGGGTTTCGCCGGAGAGAGCACCGACGGTGGTTGCCGCCGCACCCGTGTTGGTCGCCGCAGCGATACCGGTCGCGCCGCTGGTGTCCGTGCCGGCCTGGGCGGTAAGTGTAGACGCTGGAGGACGTGCCCGTTGTCGTTGAGGTGAACACCAGATTGCCGCTGCCGTTGACCGAAGCGATGTTCGAACCGTCCTGGTAGTTGATGATGCTGGCGACATTAGCTGCGCTCAGGCTGGAATCACTGAGCGAAGCACTTTTGGCCGTATTGTAGGCTGCAACAGTTGCAGAACTGAGCGTGATGGTCTGGGCCGAACCGCCATCGACGGCGAGCAGTGAACGTCCGGGAGTCCGAGCCACCCGAGACGTCGATGGGGCCCGTGAAGGTACCTGCGGTGACGGTAGCAGCGGTAGCCGCGCTGCCGGTGCCCAACAGGTTATTCGCGGTCGCGCCGGTAATGGCGGCGGAAGAGACGGTGGATTTCGTGGTGTAGCCCGTGGGGGCCTGAAGCACCTGGTTGGCAATCGACTGGGCGTTGGAGACCAGGCTCTGCAGCGAGGTGATGCCGGTGTTGGCAGCCTGCAGCACCTGTACGCCGTTGCCGATGGTATCCAGCAGGTTGTTGATGTCGCTGGCGCGGTTGTTGAGGGATTCCGCGGTGAAGTAGCTGGTCGGGTTATCGAGCGCCGAGTTGACGGCGTTGCCCGTGGCGAGATCGTTTTGGGTGGTGGCGAGCAGTGCGGCGGTCGACTGCAGCGAGAGCAGGTTCTGGCGAACCGAAGCCGAGAGAACAATACCGGACATGTTTCATACCTTTCTGGTGTGAAAGTGAGAGTGCGAGCGTGATCCCAATCCGTATCGATTGGGCGACCGTGATCCTGCGAAGCAAGCCTCTAACAAAACCTAAATCGGCAGGGCTCGGTTTATGCGCGGATTGCGCTGGCGAAGGGCTGGATTGCGGCTCCGTCGTCGCCGGATATGCAAAATAATGGCGATAAACCGCCATATTCGAAATTCCATCACCCAATACCGGCCGGCTTCCTGTTTACGAAGCGTTAACGATAATCGGAAAGGATTGCGGCCACCCTGGCGAAAAGGCGTCGGCCGGCCACAGGCGCGACCGAAGCTGTCAGTTCTCAATTCGCCGCAAAACATGCCTCCCGCGGCCCCGCAACCGGAGATCCGTCATGGCCTTAAAAGTCGAGCTCAAGCCACACGAGCAGATCATCATCGGCAGCTGCGTAATCACCAACACCGATCAGCGCGCCCGGCTTCTGATCGACGGCGAGAAATTCCGATCCTGCGCGAAAAGGACATCATGACCCCGGCCACGGCCAATACGCCGGCCAAGCTGGTCTATCTGGCGGTACAACTGATGTATATTTCGCCAGATCCCCAGGTCAATCACGGCGCCTACTTCAATCTGGTGCGCGATATCGTCACCGCCGCACCGAGCGCATGGCCCGTCATCGAAGGCATCAACAACAACATCCTGAGCGGCGATCTGTACCAGGCTTTGAAGGAAGCCAGGAAGCTTATCGCCTATGAAAAGAAACTCCTGGATCGCAATGAAGCCGCCCAGAGCAACCATGCGGCTGCGTGACGGTCGTCTGCGGCGCGCGGTAAGCGGGACTCGAGCGTGTGCCTGAGCGCGCATCCATCATCAGAGAGATCGCTGCGCTCCGAATTGAAGCACCGCGCAAATCAGCGCATCGATATCGCTGATGTCAGTGCGGTGATTGACGATCGCCGCGCGTATCGCGAGTTGGCCGTCGAGAATCGTGGTCGATGGCGCGGCGATGCCGGATTCCTGAATATCGATGACAATATCGCCATTCACTTTGTTGGCGTCGGCTGCCCGATAGCGGAAGCAGACGATATTGAGCTGCACCGGCGCCAGCAGCTCCAGCCGCGGCTCGGCCACGATCCGCGCCTCGAGATATCCGGCGAGCTCACAGGTGCGCGTGACGATCGCGCCCAGCTTTTCCGTGCCATAGGTCTTTAGCGTGAACCAAGTCTTGAGCGCGCGAAAGCCGCGCGACAAATCAGGACCAAGATCGCACGGCCACGGTGAGCCGGCGGCAAGGCCCCGGATTTCCCGGCGCAAATAAGCAGCCGGCGTGGCAAACGTGTCGCGATGTTGCTGGCCGTCGCGAACAATCAGGAAGCCGGCATCATAAGGCACCTGCGCCCATTTGTGGAAATCCAGCGCGATTGAATCCGCGTTTTCAAGTCCCGCGAGCCGCGGCGCGATCTCGGTCGAGAGAACGCCAAGCGCGCCATAAGCGCCGTCGACATGAAACCACAGCCCCTGCTCGCGGCATAACGCGCTGAGCGCGACAAGATCGTCGATGGCGCCAATGTCCACGGTTCCGGCCGAGCCGATCACGAGAAACGGTTTGTGGCCGGCGTTGCGATCAAGCGCGATCCGCTCGCGCAGCGCGGCGACATCGATACGGTGAAATCGATCGGTCTCGACGATGCGCAAGGCGTCGGTGCCGAAGCCCGCAAGATCCATCGCCTTGGCGACGCAGCCATGGGTCGCTGTCGACGCATAGGCCGTCAATGCTGCGCCCTCGTCGCCGACGCCGCGCTGACGCACTGATTGTCCCAACGCCGCCGTTCGCGCGACCAGCACCGCCATCAAATTCGCCATCGATGTGCCGGTGACGAAAATCCCGCTGGCTTCGCTCGGGAAGCCGAACATCGCGCGCGTCCATTCGACGACCTGACGTTCGACCTCGATCGGAATGTGATCACGGCCGCCGAGATTGGCGTTGAGCCCGGCGGCCAGCATCTCCGCCAGCATGCCGACAGCGGAGCCGCCGCCATGCACCCATCCCATAAAGCCCGGATGAACATTGCCGGTCGCATAGGGCACGACGAAATCGGCGAACTCACGATAGACCTCGCCGAGATCGGATGGCTGACGCGGAAGCTCCGCTTGAAATCGCGCGCGAACTTCAGCGGGTATCGGACGCCAGACCGGACGATCCCGGATGTTGGCGGCATAATCCAGCATATCATCGAGCATGCGATGACCCTGGGCGCGGATGTCGTCCCAATTTTTGGGGTCGAGCGTCTCACTCATTTCGGATATCGGAAATACCTGGCGCAGCGTCTCGCTCACGCCGCGCGCTCCCGGCTCTGTTGGGCGCGGCGATCGAGCATGGCCGCGAACGCATCGAACACTTTGCGCATCTGCGGCAACTTATAGGGAAAGATGTCGGGCGGATCCATATCGTGGACGATGGCAGTATTGTCAGCCTCGAAGATCAACAGCGACCCGCTTTTGGTTTCCGCGCAGTCGACCGTAAAATAATCGAGACCGATTCGACTGGCGATCCCATCCAGCGCGGTCGCGTGGCGACGCGCGAAGGCAATGTCGAATGTCTGCATGAAGGTTTGTTCTTCGAGACGCTTGCTCACGCTGGCCGACATTCCAGCATTGAGATACCAGATGTCCCAACGATCGGCGATCGCCATGTGACACGCATAAGGCCGGCCATCGATGAAAACAATCCGGTACTTGCGAAACAGCCCGTCATCATTTGAATAATCGATAAAGCGCGCGATAAAAAATTCCCGCGCTTGCTGCTCGTCAAGATAACGCTTCAGCGCATCAGGACCATCGAGCTTCGCAAGACCTGCGCCGGCATGCGATCCGCGCGGCCTGACAATGACAGGAAATGCAAGATCGGTCGCGACGTCCGATAGCTGCTCGCGTGCGATGGCGATCGTCGCCGGAATCTCAAGACCTGCAATTCCGTCGAGCAAGCAATGCAGCTTGTCGCGATCGAGATTGCAGACGGACTGTGGCGGATTGAGCAGGGGACGCGGCCATTTTGGCGCGGCACGTTCGATCTTGCGCAACGCATCTCGGCATTCCCCGGAGTCGGACGCGATCACGATGGCAATGTCGTGATCGGGCAGCGGTCCCGGCAACTCTATTTCAGGGATCACATACAGCGTCATCAATTCGATATCGGACTGCTCCAGCAAAAACTCGATCGGCATGTTGCTGCCCATGTCGGTCGCCGCCGCCAGCGCCAGAACGCGTAAGCGCGGCTTTGTCACCGCGCAAGGCGACCGGAACAATTGATGCGACGAAAGGATCTCGTTCTGAATGGCGAGGCCCGCCGGCTTGTCGCCCAGCAATTGCGCGATCAGCGACAGGTCAAGCCCCTCGCCTGCCTTGATGGTGCCATCGATCACCTTGGCGATCAGAGTTCGCCACAGCGGGCGAAGATCGATTCCAGCGACCGCCATTTTCGTCAGCCTGGCCACACCCGTTCGGTCCGCGCAAAGAGACGGCGCCATCTCGATCGGCTGACTTGGGTCAGATTCCATCTCACGCAGCATCGGTGGCAAGTGCGGGTGCGGCAAATTGCGACGATACATCGCCGTGATAGACCGACGGGCCGACATGATCGAGGCGGCTCTCGAGGTCAGCCCAGATCTCGCCGCCGATATCGGTCCAGCGTTTGCAGAACGCGAAATCCTCGCTGAGATAGGTTCCGGTTCCCGGATCGATCATGCATTCGAACAACGCAAATCGATTGGGACTTCCAGCCAGCGCGTCCAGCGAATGCTCACGAAAGAATTGCAGCGGTGCGTAGGCCGGGTGCGCGCACATCTTTTCGAACACGTGACGCCGGATCATCAAAAATCCGGTGCCGGCATAACGCACGCGCGTAAAGCCGTTCACCACCGTGACATGATCCGGGTTGTCGATCTCCAGCACGTAATCGAGCGCGGCCGATGCCAGGTTTGGCCGCTTGTTCTCGACGATCCGCTTGGCCTTGTCCCAGTTGACGCGTTTGATCGGATAGACGCCGGCGACCACGTCAGCGCCGGATTCGAGCAGCCGGAACACCTGCTCGGGTGCAAAGCCGATATCGGCATCCACGAACAGGAAATGTGTTGCGGTGGGATCGTCGAGGAACAGCGTCATCAGATTGGCGCGCGCGCGCGTGATCAACGCGTCGCCATCGCGCATCAGGACCTTGAGCTTGAGGTTGGATTTGTCCTGCGCGGCCCGCTGCAACTGGAAGATGGAACTGGCATAGATGCTGGAAACCTGGCCGCCAAAGCACGGCGTGGCCACTACAAGGTGAATTCGATCGGTCATGAACGGCTCCGAAAGCGGCACACGCGGCCTGCAATTCTCACCAAACAGTAAATAGACGTGGTTAATGAAATCCTAACGCCAGGCGCGCAGCTCAACCTCGGCGCGCGCGATCACACTGTCCCAATCGCCGAAGGCCGGCTGCCGGAATAACTTCGCGCTCGGGTACCAGGGGCTGTCGTTGCGATCCCTCATCCAGCGAAAGTCCGCCGCATGGGGCAGCAGGATGATGACCGGCTTGCCCAGCGCGCCGGCCAGATGTGCGACCGCCGTATCGACCGAGATGACGACATCGAGCAATGAAATGATGGCGGCCGTATCGGCGAAATCGCGAAGCTCGCCGCCGAGATGGACCAGGTTGGGCAGATCACGCAAGGTCTCGCGATCCGGGGCCCGCAGCTCGCTCTGAAGGCTAAAACACCGGACCTGCGGATCTCTAAAGAATGCGGACAGGCGCGCGAGCGCGATCGATCGGTTGCTGTCATTGGTGTGCGACGACTGGCCGGACCAGACAAACCCGGCGCGCGGGCGCCCCGGCGGCAGGCGATCTTGCCAGTACGCCAGGCGCTGCGCCGGTGCTGCAAGATATGGCATGGCGGCGGGGATCGTTTCCGGCTGCGTTCGGAACGCAAGCGGCAGACTGAGCATGGGACAATGCAGGTCGAACGCCGGAAGCGGCGCTCCGGCAGCAACAATCGCGATATCCCTGAGCATCGGGTTTTCGGACAACAGCGGCAGCAACTCCGGCTGAACTTCGCAGATGACATTGGCGCCCTGCTCCGCCAGCAACGGCGCATAGCGAATAAACTGAATGGTGTCGCCAAAACCCTGTTCAGCGTGGAGCAGAATGGTCTTGCCGGAGATCGGCACGTCGCCCAGCCAAGGCGTTGTTTGGAAGGGACGGCGATGCCGCGCAAACGTGCCGGTCTTCCAGCGCCATTCATATTCCTTCCAGCCCGCATCGAAATCGCCCATCGCAAGCTGCGTCATCGCCAACTCGAAATGGGCTTCGGCAAACTGCGGCGCTGCCGCGAGCGCCGCCTTGAAGTCCACCAGCGCTTCGACGGGTTTGTCCAGACGGCGACGCGCATGGCCGCGGTTAGTCAAAATCTGCGGATGATCGGGCATCGTCGCGAGCGCGGCGTCGTAGCTCGCCATCGCCTTGGCGGGCTGGTTCAATTGCAGCAGCGCATTGCCTCTGTTGACGAGAGCGCCGACATGACCGGGCGCAAGCGCAAGTACCGCATCGTAGTTCGAAAGCGCGTCGCCGCCGCGACCGAGCGCAAGAAAGGCGTTGCCGAGATTGTAAAGGATCTCCGGATGATCCGGCGCCAGATCCAGCGCGTGGCGATAGCTCGAGATGGCTTCGTCGTAACGGCCGGTCGCATGAAGCGCCAACCCAAGATTCGACAGCGCATCGGCGGAATTGGAATTGATCTTGAGCGCCCGCGCCAGGAAGCGGAGCGCCTCGACCACACGATGGCGCTGGAAGTGAAGCATTCCGAGAAGGTGCAGCGCGTCGAAGTCTTCAGGCCGGTGTTCCAGAATTCCGGCGCACAGCCTTTCCGCCCTCTCGAGTTCGCCTTGTTGAAATGAATGATAGGCCTGCCGCTGCAAGCGGGACAGGTTCGGCATCCGCCCAGATGTCTTTTTCCAATTCGCCGACAACAGTCAGTCTTTCCGGGATCGGCCCATTTCGAAGCTCGTCCGAGGTCTTCACCAGGGCGACGTCAACCGGAGCCAAACGATCGCTTTCGAATCAGCCAACGCTGCCACAAACTAGCATTTTCCGCTGGCATCTGCCTGCGCGAGGCGAGACCCGTCTTGCTCGTCGGGCCGCCGATGGAACGATCGGCACCGCTAGCGCGTCCGGAAGATCGCGGTCAGGTCGGCGGGCATGGCAGCACTCCGGCGTCCTTGCGCCTGCGCAAAGACCACGACCAGGATTGCGAAAAAATATGGGACGGTCGCCAACAAGGAGGGCGAGATCGCAACGCCGCCGGCCTGCAGCTTCAAGACCGACGTTTCACTCAGACCGAACAGGAGCGTCGGGATCAGCAGAAATGGATTCCACCGCGCCACGATCCCCAGTCCGACAGCGACCAGCGCTTTGCCATTGGTGACGTCCTGCGCCGATGTCTGGGTGTAATCGACCGAGAGGATCGCGCCGCCAAGGCCTGCGAACAGGCCGCCGACCAGAATTGCCTGCAAGCGTACCCAAACCGGGTGAATGCCCAGCGCCCTTGCCACCCCAGCGGATTCACCAACAGTCCGCCAGTTCAGCCCAGTTCGGGTGCGGTACAGCCAAAGCCCCGCGATGACGGCAAGCATCAGCGCGGCGGGCGCGGTTGCCGTGATCTGATCAAGAACGGCGCGAGCGAATAGCGGCGCGTTCGGCAGATGGGCGCCCAGCGGCAGAAATGGCGAGACCCGTCCGCCGACGAAAGTCCGGCCGAAATAGGAAGTGAGGCCCAGGCCAGACCGCGAGACCGGATCCGATCTGGTGCCTTTGCTGCAAGCACGAGCCCGGCATGAACCGTCGACAACATCATCCCCCGCGAGCGCACCGGCAAACAAACCCATCAAAGGGCTCCCCGTTGTCGCCGCGACGGCGAAACCGACGCATGCCCCCATCAGCATCTCGCCTTCAACGCCAAGGTTGATCACGCCCGTACGCTGCGTCAGCGTCTCGCCCAGCATAACGATCAGCAACGGTGTCGCGCTGCGGAGCGACGCGGCGATCCAGGAACCCAGCATCAGAAAATCCTGATCATCCATGGGAAGCCCTCCATCGCGGCGACAGGCCGCCGACGGCAAGCGCCGTGGCGAACAAAAGGCCGTGAAGAATGATGGCGCTCGCTGCGGGCACCTTGGCGTAGAGCTGAAGCGAGTCCCCGGGCGGCGATCAGTCCGCCGATAAGAAACGACACCATGATGGCGACGAAGGCGTTGTGACGCGATAGCCACGCCACCAGAAATGCACATAACAAAATCGGCGCCGTCTTCACCAGCGTTTCGGATAGCGAGTAAGTGTCTCCGACGGCAAACATCACCATGTCGGTCAGCGTCGACAAGGGAGGCTTGCCTATCGATAGGAAGAACGCCATCGCGACCAGGATGAAGACCGCGGCCATGATCATGGTTGGCAGGACGGCTGCCATAACCGAGGCGATCCCGTGCAGACGGTGCCTGTTCTTGTTTCAGGATATTTCCAATTGCGGCTTTACAACACGTGGCAATAAGGCCCGCGGGCACAATTAAGAAATCATTAAGGTTGTTAATCCTATCGTTGCTACCTCCAACGAGTTCGGCGTGCGTCGCTCAACAAGACCAGTTTGCTCTTGTGCGGTTAAGTCATTTTGCGTTCCCCAGACGCCGGACCTCTTGCGCTTCTGACGGCGCGACCAGTCAGGACCTTCACCGATCTTGCCGCCCTGATATGGGGCCGCCCTTGCCACGAGCTTTTCATGACAGACCCGATAAAAGCCGAAAATCGCATCGTTCTGGGCGAGCGAGTGCCCTTGTTCAGCGCGCCGCAAATCACCGGCGGTTCGTTCGACCTGCACGTCAGCGCCGGGCGCTGGGTGGTGCTGAGCTTCCTTGGCTCACCGGCAAATCCGCGCGCACACGCCGAACTCGTCGAGCTACTAAGCTCGGCCGATATTCTTGCCGAAGACCACCTCGTGATGGGCTGCGTCTTTACCGGACCGCCGGAGGATATCGCCAAGCTTAATGCGATCGGCAGTAACGCGCTATTTTTTCTCACCGACTATGACGGCGCCATCAGCCGCTCGTTCGGGGCGGCCGAGATGCCACGTACCATCGTGCTCGACCCGATGCTGCGCGCGGTCGCCGACATTGCCTGGGACATCCCGCAGGGCCATGCCGAAACCATACGCGGCGTTCTCCGCAATCTTCCCGCGGTGGAAGACTCCGCGGGCGTTCCGATGACGGCCCCGGCGTTGATCGTGCCGCGCGTCTTCAGTTTCGAACTCTGCGATTTCCTGATGCAATTCTATGAGCAACAAGGCGGCGAGGATTCCGGCTTTCAGTTCGACATCGCCGGCAAGACCACGACGCTATCCGATTGGCGGTTGAAGCGCCGCAGCGATGTCATCCTGGCAGCGCCCGAGATTCGAGATCTGATCCGCACCCAGATCGTGCGTCGCCTGCTTCCAGAGATAGAACGGTACTTTCAGTTTCAGGCCACGCGAATGGACCGCTATATCGTCGCCTGTTACGACAGCGAGGTCGGCGGACACTTCCATCGCCATCGCGACAACGTCAACGCCGGCGCGCGGCATCGGCGCTTTGCCGTCTCGATCAATCTCAACGGCAACTTCGACGGCTGCGATCTGATGTTTCCGGAATTCGGCCGCAAGGTCTACCGGCCGCCGGATGGCGGCGCCCTGGTGTTTTCATGCGGCGCGCTGCATCAGGTGATGCCAATTACGCGTGGCAAGCGCTATGCTTTCCTGGCATTTCTCTACGGCGAGGAAGACGCCAAGAAGCGCGAGGCCAATAATTCGATGCTGCACGTCACCGAGATGCAATATCTCGGCGATCAGGATCGGCTATTCCCCGAGAATGTCGGCGCACAAAAGGTGGCTGAGGTTGCGTAGCGGCTTGCCGCTTCGCCATTGATTTCGCCCCGTCAGGCCGTGCGCTCGCTCTCTCGAGCGCGGCGATGCAGCATCGCGGCGAAGGCCTCGAAGATAGCGCGCATCTGCGGGGCCTTGTAGGGAAACAGTTGCGGCGAATCCATGTTGTGGACAACAGCGGTATTGTCCGCCTCGAATATCAGCAATTCACCGTGTTGGTTTTCGGCGCAGTCGATCGTGAAATAGTCGAGGCCAATTCGCTCGATCATGGCGGCCAATGCTTGCTTATGGCGCACACCAAATGCCTGATCGAACGTGCGCATGAAGTCTTCCTCTTCGAGGCGTTTGCTTTCGCTAAAGGCCATGCCGGCGTTGAGGTACCAGATGTCCCAGCGATCGGCGATCGCCATATGGCACGCATAGGCCCGGCCGTCGACGATGACGATGCGGTATTTGCGAAACAGGCCATCCTCGCCCGAGTAATCGACGAAGCGCGAGACGAAAAATTCCTGCTCCGGTCTTTCCATGAGGTATCGGTCCGTCGCGGCGCGATCATCGATTTTGGCGAGGCCTACGCCCGCATGCGAACCCTGCGGCCGAATGATGATCGGAAACCGGAGTTCGGCCGCGACGTCAACAAGCGGAGCATTCGACTGCGTCGACTCCGACAGTTGCATCCGCGTGACGGATATCGTCTCCGGGATATCAAGTCCTTTAATTCCTCCAAGCAGGCGATGCAGTTTGTCGCGGTCGAGATTGCCAACGAGGTGCGGCGGATTTAAAAGCGGCCGCGGCCAATGCGACCCCGCGCGCTCGATCTTGCGCAGCGCCTCGCGGCATTCGCTGGAATCCGAAGCAATCACGATGGCAACGTCGTGGTCGGGCAGCGGCGCCGGCAACTCGACGCCATCAACGACATAAAGCGTCAACAGCTCGATCCCGGAATGCTCCAGCAGAAACTCGATGGGGGTGTTGCCGCCCATGTCCATCGCCGCCGCCAGCGCAAGCACGCGCAGCTTCGGTTTTTCCACCGAACAGGGCGACCGAAACAGTTGATGAAAGGCGAGCACCTCCGCCTGAATCGCCATCCCGGTTTGCTTGTCGCCCAACAATTGCGCGATCAGCGACAAATCCAGCCCCTCGCCCGCGCCGGCGCTCCCGTCGGCGACCTTCGACATCAATTGGTCCCGTAACGGGCGAAGATCCGCTCCGCCAAACGCCATCGCCGTGAGCTTGGCGAATCCGATTCTGTCCGCGCAGGGATAGCTGATGAGAGCGGTCGCCTCGGTACTCTCAGGCACGGCAAACGTCCGTCCAGTTCAGGCCGTCGAGATGCGCAAGGAGCCACTCGATCTTCGCGACGACGGCGCCGACGCGGCCGAGTTCACGCTGCAAATTCCCGCGCGCGGCGTCAGCGTCAGACGACCAGGTTTCCGTCACCAGCCGTGCGCCCGCGCAGATACGCAGCACCGCAACCGGGTCCGGCGCGCTCTGACCCAATGCGACGGGTTGACCGGTCAGGCAAACCTTCGCTGCGATCTCCGCGTCGGGCTCCCGTACTTCCGCCGAGACGCCTTCACAGGTCTCCCGGGCCAGCGCGCGATACAGCTTCCTGCAACCGTCCAGCGCGAGAACACGATCGTCGCGTCGGATCACAAACGGAAAGATCGTCCTCTGCGCCAACTCATGGTCGAGCCCACGGTCTTCGGATCTTTGCTGCGGCGCTAACAGATGAAGCGATGGGGAGGATGCAATGATGCGCTCCACGCCTTCACCAAATGCCGTCAGGGCCGTCAGGCGAAATTCGTCGGGGACGCTATGATACGCGCGGATCTCCTCCAAGGCGGCTTCCCAGCGCAGCCATTGGCCGAAATTCGCCCGGATCGGGAAGCGAGAGCGCAGGCCTTGCCATTTCATCGGCCAGTCGCTGCGGCTGCTATACTCGCAGAGCCCCGATGCGATCTCGGCGATCCCTTCGATAGTCTTGTCGAGACCCGCAGGCACCAGCAGCGCGCCGCTAAAGGGTGGGCCTGTGAAAAACTTTGAGCCGGTGACGATCACCAGATATCCGCGATCGAGATATTTTTTCAGGCGCGGACGGCCGAGCCGCATTTGACAGGCATCGACCACGATCTGGACCTGATCGGGCCAGCGCGCCGAGATCTCGTCGAGGCATTGATCGCTTGGGGCTCGCCAGCCGAGCTTCGACGAATCCATGATCTGAAGCAAAACGCCAGTCCCGCTTGCGATCGATTGTTCGACCGCCTCCAGAACCCGTGAATCGGTTTCGGCCTGCGGACGGCACTCGCCGTCGTCGTCGAGCAGTTCGACCGCCACGCTGGTGATGGAATGAGCGAGACCGGCAACCGGCCCGCTCTTCTGAACCGGACTTCCGTTCGCCGTCGCGGCGCTGAAATGACATCCGCGCGCC
The DNA here is from genome assembly GCA_963725555.1 of uncultured Pseudomonadota bacterium. Taxonomy (GTDB): domain Bacteria; phylum Pseudomonadota; class Alphaproteobacteria; order Rhizobiales; family Xanthobacteraceae; genus Bradyrhizobium. The sequence goes on from CAVRYV010000017.1 coordinate 240,979, forward strand.
GTATAAGCCGTTCCACTTCCGGTTTGATCGGCGGCGACGATCACCGTCGTCAGCGTGGGGCCAAGCAGCGCCCGCGTCAGGAACAGCGCGTGAAGCTGCGAGTCGGTGCCCGACGGAGAAAACACGATGTCGGCGTTTTCCAATCCGAGATGATTCTTCGAGTTCGTCGCGCAGGGCCTCGATGCGCCCATCGAACGCGGCGTCGATGCCGACGGAAATGGCCGACTGCATCATCGAGTCCCGCGCGCGGCTAGCGCGATCGTAGGCCCGCTCCGAAATCGATGTCGCGGTGCTGGAGGCGAAATTCAGGGTGTCGGGACAGGGAAACGGCTGGCAGCCATATTCGTTGGCCCCGGTGACCGGGTTGAGGAGCAATCGCGGATCGCCGCCGCAGCCGAGCAGCCGATCCAGCGGCGCGAACAGTTCCGCCATCGCAGCGGCCGAGCGGGTTCGGTCCCGAGGAGCCAAATCCTCGGTCGTATCGAGTTCGAACCGCACCGTCTCGCATTGTTGAAACCCCACGCCACAGCCGCCGCGTTCTGCCGGTGCGACACAAAGGCTTCAAAGGCAACCAGCGCGGCGTCAGCCTGCTTTCCCATAGGTAAACAGACTTGGTTAACGATATATTTATAACCACCGCCGCGGCGCCAGGTTTGCCGAAGCCGAGTGTTACGCGGACGGAATTGGCAGGAATTTCACCAGGCTGAGCTGCGATAGCATCGACGTGGTCTGGTAGGACGCCTGAAGGCTGGTCTGCAGCGCCAGAAGCTGGCTGGCGACCTGGTCGGGTGAAACGGTCTCGATCTGCGACACAATATTCTGAAGCGCGCTCTGGGTTTGGGTCTGCAACGATGACGCCGTCGACATCGTGGTCTGGGCATTGGCCAGGTCGGTCTGAATATCCTGGATCGACTGCTGGTTAGGCTGCGACGTCAGCGCCTGGGCCACGCTCGCGCTCAAGTCCGAAACCTGCGCCGCGGAATTGGCAGCGGTGGTGGTGGGCGAGACGCTGAAGGCCGCGAAGGCGGCGATGGCCTGTAGCTGCGATGCGATCCCGGTCTCGTTGGCCTGGATGCCGTAATTCACAGTCTGGTCCGGCCCGATCTGGGCGACCTGCGTCGCGCGAGCGGATCCGGTGGTGGTGCCGCCGGTGTACCAGGAGACGGTATTCGCCGAAGTCCCGGCGACGAGCGATGTGGCGGTGTTGAACGGCGGACCGCTGACCCGCTGCGGCGGCTGGTCAAAGAAATTGCTCGACGCTTGCATCGCGGAAGCGGCAACCAGCGAAGTGTTGGCGACGGTGTTGATCGACGTCTGCAAGGCCGTTTGCAGATTGGCAGCCGTGTTGGCGACGGAAGTGGCATCGATGGTGAATGAGCCCGCGGGCGGCGGCGAGGTGGTCGTCGCCGTCAACTGGATCGACTGGGTCGTACCGTCAGGCATGTTGAACGTGACGTTCAACTGATCGCCCGGATTGGGATTGGTGGCGCCGAGCGTGACCGATATCGCCGCCGGTGAACCGGTCGGACCGGTCACGGTCGCCCCCGTCAGCGTCGAGCTGACCGCATTCAACTTCATGCCGAACGGTGAGCCGGCGGTATCTTCGGCGAGCGAAACCGAGGTCGTGGTCGGAGCCGACACCACCAAACGCCCGAGGTCGGGGGAGGTGCCGAGATCGGCCTGCTGACGTTCGCTGATGACCTGCGTCAGCCCGGCCTGGGCGCCGTTGCCGTTGAGAATCTCGTCGGCGCTCGCCACCGAGGGCGTATTGGTCGCAGCACCCGAGAAAATATATCCGTTGCCCGCCTGCGTATTGAGAATGGACAGCATCGACGACAGCTGCGAGATCGCCGTCGTCTGACCCGTGGTCTGGCCGCTGCTGTTCAATGTTTGCGAACCGCTGCCGGCTGCGGTCTCGACCTGGCTGCTGGAGGTGGCCAGCGCCTGCAACGCGGTGTTGGCCGCGGTGATCGTGGTGCCGACATTGGTCATGGTGTTCTGATAACCGGTGATATTCGCCAGTTGGGCCCGAGCCGCAATCGCGAACCCCTCGCCCGTCCCCATCCCGGAATAGGTCGTCGATTTTTCGCCACTCGCAAGCTGAACCTGCAGGCTGTTGAGCTGGTTCTTGATGTTGAGAACGGATTGTCCCAACAGCGAGGTACTGGACCCGATACTATTGATCGCCATGGGGCCTTATCCTTACACCGACTGAAGCAAAGCCGTGAACATCGATTGCACCACGGCCATCACATGGGCGTTGGCCGAATAAGCATTCTGCAGCGAAATCAGATTGGACATTTGCGTGTCCATGTTGACGCCGGTGGCGGAATTGTAACTCGCCTGCAGCGTGTTCACGACGACGTCCTGGCCTTGCGCCAATTGCTGCGCATTGGTCGCGTTGTTGGCCTGCAGACTGAGGAACTGCTGCATGTAGCTTGTGATCGTGCCGGTGAACGGCGTCGAGGACGAGCCAAGACCGGTCTGCGGCGCGTAGGTGAACGAACCGGAAGTCAGTTGCGAATTGATGTAGTCCGCGCGCGTGGTATCGCCGGACGCGGTCGGAGGCGATGTGCTGTAGACCGTGAGACTGGACTGGTTGGCGACCACCGCGGGGTTCACGGTGATGCGTCCGGCATAGCCCGTCAGCTGCGACCCGCCCGGGATGATAGCTCCCGTATAGAGAGAGCCTCCATCGGTAAACAGTGGCAGCGCCGCGCTGCCGCTGGTGAGCGACGAGGCCGTGGTGGTCGCCGAGGCCGCGCTCACGGCAGCCCCGGTGCCGGTGCCTGCGAGCACCTGTAAGGTCGAGCCGGACGAGATAAAACTGCAGGCTGGCGGTGCCCAGTACCGCGGTCAGTTGCGAGGCAATCGAGGCGCAGCCACTCGAAACATCGACGCCGATCACCGTGGTGCCGGGGCTTGTGCTCGAGGTCGTCGGCAATGGCAGCACGGAAGAACTGCCCACCGCGACGATTTGCAGCTGCTGCTGCGTGTTGGTCGCGGTGTTGGTATAGGTCAGATTGATGGTGTTGCCCGGCTGCAAATTCGACAGATCTAGCGTGAAACCCGCCGGCGGTCTTGTCACCGCGGTGCCGGCGGTCGTGGTGTCCGACAGCGCGCTCGACATCGAGGCCGCCAGTTGATCGACCTGCGTCTGCGCCTGCACCAGCGTGGTGTCGCGTAACTGCAGGTCGGCGGCGATCTGGCCCGAACTGAAGGCCTTGTCCATGTCGACCGTGGCACCACTCGGACTGGTGAGCGTGATGGTGCCGACACCGTTTTGCGTTGGATTGGTGCTGAAGAGATTCGAGGCATTCAGCGTCGCAGGGCCATTGAATGACAGCGTCGACGCCTGAGTACCGACGAGCTGAACCCCTGAATTGGTATAGATCGTAACCTGGTTGTTGCCGCTCGTCGTGACCCGAACATCCATCAGTTGCGAAAGCTGGTTGATCGCGGTGTCGCGCTGATCCTCCAGGGTCGCCGCGCTGGGATCGGACTGACTGAGCCCCTGAAGCTGGCTGTTCAGATTGGCGATTTGGGTCAGATCAGAATTCGCCGTGGATACCGACGTCCCTATATCCTGCTGGACGTTGGTGCGTAGGGCCTGAATGCCCTGTGTCGTCGAGTTCAGTGCCTGCGCCATATTTTGCGCGGCAGTCACAACCGAGCTCTGCGCGGAATAGGCTCCCGAGTTCGCCGAAAGGCCCTGGACGGCCGTGGTCAAATTCGTGAACGCGGTCTCCAGCGTGCCCTGTCCGCCCGGCGTGCCGTAGACGTTCTGCAATTGCTGCAGGACGCTCGACGTCTGATCGGCATATCCCTCTCCGGAAGTCTCGGTGCGCAACTGGCTCTGGACATAGGTGTCGAGCGCACGCGTGATGCCGGCGACCTGGACACCGGTACCGATGCCACCCGTAACCTGTTCGACCAGATTGAGGTTCTGGCTGACATAGCCGGGGGTGCTGGCGTTGGCGACATTGGAAGAGACGATCGAAAGTCCGGCCTGGTTCGCACTCAGGCCGGACATTGCAATCGAGAGGGCTGAACTCAAACTCATGCTATTGCCCGCTTCAACTCAGGTTACGCGTGTTGATGCGCGTCACCGCAGCACGTTCAGCAGATCCTGAACCATGTCGTTGGCCGTGGTGATCACCTTGGTATTCGCCGAATAGGCTTGCTGGGTCACAATCAGCTTGGTGAATTCGTCGGCGATGTCGGTGTTGGAGCCCTCCAGCGACGATCCGCTGATCGTGCCCGAGGCGCCTGCGATGGCGGGTCCGGATTGCTCGGTCGCCGCATAGGCTTCGCCATTCAGCGCCTGCAGATAATTGGTGCCGTTGAAATGCGACAGCGTGACCGCGGCGAGATCGATATTCTGGCCGTTGGAGAATGTACCGACCACGATGCCGTTATTGTTGACCGCCAGCGACTGCAGTTGGCCTGCCGCGTATCCGTTCTGGGTCAGCGTATTGATGGTCGCGGTACCGCCAGTGCTGGCGTATTGGGTGAGGCCAGATGAGCCAAAATTGAGCGAGACGGCGCCAAGCGATTGACCGCCAACCGTCAGATTGGGGATCGAAACCGTCCCGGTCGTTGGGCTGGTGAGCGCACCTGAGGATCCAAACGTGAAGTTGGTGCCGACATTGGTCCACTCCGCCTGGGTTCCGGTGGCGGACGGATTGCTTTGATAAAACAGGTTCCAGGTGTCGGCGCCGCCCGCAGTAGAGGTCAAAGCCCAGCGCAATTGAACGTTCACCGGCGTTCCCGCCGTATTATAGGCCGTCACAGCGCCGCCGCTGATGAATTCATTCACGAATGTCGTGCTGTCATTCGCGATCACCGCTCCGGTGCCGGGATTGGGAGTGCCCGCCGCATTCACCGGGGCGGCAAAACCGAGAGCTCCGAAAGCTGCTGCATTATTACTGCTGACCGTAAGACTGGCGGCCCCACCCGTATTCAGCGTAATGGCCCCGGTGCTGCTAATCGAAGGTGCAACTCCCGTGATTGACTGAATCTTGCTGAGGAGAGTCCCGACTAAATCGGTTACGTTAAGTTCATTGCCAGTGGCACCGCTGGCGACGAAGGTCAGGACCGTCCCGTCCACGGTGATGGTGTTGCCGGCGACAAAGCCTGGATTCAAGGAATCGGTTCCCGCCGCTCCTGATAACGCCGTGGCCGACGACGGGACCACCGCCCCATCCTGATCGGCGATGACGGTGCCGTTGACCGCTTTATTTGTGTACGATGCCGTACCGGTCACCAACGGGTTGGACCCGGCGGTGAAGTCCGCAGGGTCAAGCCCTCCAGCCGCCACGATGCTACCGGCCGCTCCCGTGGAGCTCGCCGTGGTCGACGGGGTGGTCGGAAGGTTGAGCGCATACGATATCGACGTGGTTGCCTGGGCCGGTTGAAAGTTGTTCTGAAACTGCAGAACAGTAGGTACGTTGCCGGTGGGGTTTCCAGTGGTTGGATCGACCGTAACTCCCATCAGGTAATAGCCAGCGCCGTTGACGAGATTTCCGTTGGCGTTGACCTGGAAGTCGCCGCGCTGGGTATAGTCGGGGACGCCGTTGAACACCGGCGTATTGTCGACCGTGCTGGTCGGCATCATGACGTCAAAGAAACCATCGCCGTTGATGGCCATGTTGGTCGCGACCGTCGATGCGGAGATCGTCCCTTGCGTCGTGATGGTTTGCTGCGCGGAGGCGATGACGCCGCCTGCTACTTGCTCGCTGGGCGACGTCGCGTCGGGAATGAGATCCTGGAAACTGGTATCGGTGCCCTTGTAACCGATGGTGGAAGAGTTCGCGATATTACCGGAGATGTTCTGCAGCGAGAACGACTGAGCCTGAAGCCCGCCGACCGCAGTATTGAGCGCATCGAAGATACCCATAACATCGTCTCCACATTCGATCCGGGCGGCCAATCGGCATTCAAGCCGTGGCCGTCATCAAGGGAGACATCGCAAGCGCTGTGCCAAAATAAAAAGTTCTATATTTCAAACGCTTAAATAAAAATGCCCCGGTCCGAAGACCGGGGCACTATTGCCGGGCGGGCAACAATTGCCGGGCGGATAGCGTTTTTGGCGCAATCAGGTCGACGACGGCGCGGCCGAATGAAACTGCAACGCAAAGCCGTCCATGCAGTAGCGCAGGCCGGTCGGCTTCGGCCCATCGTTGAAGACGTGACCGAGATGGCCGCCGCAGCGGCGGCAGTGAATTTCGGTCCGCAACATCCCAAGGGTCCGGTCTTCGGTCTTGCCGACCGCGTTCTCCAGCGGCTGATAAAAACTCGGCCAGCCGGTGCCGCTCTCATATTTGGTCTCCGAGGAAAACAGCGGCAGATCGCAGCCGGCGCAGGCGAAGATGCCCTTGCGATGCTCCTTGAGCAGCGGGCTCGATCCCGGACGCTCGGTGCCTTCCTGGCGCAGGATTTCATACTGCTGCGGCGTCAACTGCGCGCGCCATTCCGCATCGGTCTTTTCGATCTCGAATTTCTCCTTGGCCTGCGCGGGCGAGACCCGCAGCCAACGGAAAGCGGCAAGGCCAAACAAACTGGCGACGGATGCGAGCAAAATACGGCGGTCAATCATGATGGTCTCCGTGCAAAGCCCATTTCGAGGGGCTTGCTGCAATTACGGGACGCCCAGGCTAAAGTTACACCGATTGGCCCAGAATTTTCTCACTTTCTTGCGATGTACGTGCCCCGGACACCTGCTCAATGGATCCCGGCTCTGCGGTGCAGCGTAACCGGACGATGCTCGCATCGCCGGGAGAACGCCGCACCACGTCCGGGACACAAAAGTGCCTATACGCCCTCATCTTCGCTCGGATGAACCGGTGTCTGGGGCTGCGGACGCGGGCGGCCGGGTGGCGGACGGCGCTGCGGGGGGCGCGTCCCGGCCATACGATTGGCCTCGGCCAGGCGCGCCTCGCGAAGCCGTTCCCTGCTCCGCGCCCCTTCCCGATAGCGGGCCAGCGCGCCGGCGGCGGCGGAACTTCCGCGGCCCCACAAGCCGATCACATGTCCGGCGACCCGGCCGGTCGACCCGCCCGCCCACACCAGTTCGAACGGCGAGAACAGCCGCCAGCGTTCGTCGCCCCAAAGGATGCTGCGGGTGATCAGCTGCCCGGCCATCGCCGAGGTATTCAGGCCCTGGCGGCCGAAGCCGCTGGCAACCCACAGCCCGCGTCGCAATTGACCGATCTGCGGCATGCCATGCACGGTCTGTCCCACGGCGCCGCCCCATACCTCTGTGATCTGAACTGGCCCGAGCTGCGGGAAAATCGTGTGGATCCTGCGGGCAATGGCGCCGGCAAAGCGCTCCGGGCGCGCCGCCCAGGTGGTTTCCGGTGAGGCCCACATCAAGCGGTCGCCGTCGACGATCCGGAAATGATCGATGCCGTCGCTGTCCATCACCGATCCCTGAAACGTGATCGCCTCGGCGAGACGCTCGCCGAGCGGCGCGGTCACCGCGGCGTAGCGCCAGACCGGCAGCAACGTTTCCGACAACCGTCGCAGCGGCGCGCCCAGATGGACGTTGCCGGCGAGAACGATGTGGGAAGCGCGCAACCGCGCCGATGGCGTCACGATGCGCTTGCGAATGCCCGACGCGTCGATGTTGACGACCGGCGTATCCTCGAAAATCCGCGCCCCAGCCCGTCGCGCCAGCGCCGCAAGGCCGTGGATGTATTTCCGGCCGTCGACCTGAAACGCCTTCGGATAATAGACGCCATGAAAATAGTGCCCGGTTTTGAGCCGATCGCGCACGCGGTCGATCTGCCAGCCTTCGACTTCGGTGTCGAAATCCTCGCCGAGCATTTGCAGCCGGCTGATCAACTGCTCGCCGACGTCGACATTGGAGACCTCAAGCACGCCCTCGCTGAGCGCAATGCCTGGAATCAATTCCTCGGTGGCGGTGGCCCGGACCAGCTCGGCGCCTTGCCGCGATAGCGACCAGAGTTCGCGGGTATCCTCGAAACCGACGCGGGCGATCAAGTCGCCGATCGGCAGACCATAGCCCGGCATCACGGTGCCAAGCTGGTGGCCGGACGCGTTCCAGCCTACGTGCCGCCCTTCCAGCACGGCGACGCTCGCTCCGAGCCGCGCGGCCTCCAGCGCCACTGTGAGGCCGGCCAGCCCCGCGCCGACCACGCAAATGTCAACATCCAGATCGAATGAGAGGCGTGACCGCTCCCCCATGTTGGCGGCGTCACGTCGGTTGGTCGCGCCTGCAGAAATCTCGCTCATATGTTTTCTTACGGACCTGCCGGGCGCTTGTCATCCGGTAACGGCAAACCCGAAATTCTCTCGTCATCGCCACATTGTGTTTAGCGCACAATCCGGCTTTGCATCCGGCCGCACTCTAAACTATTGAGGGCGCTGGACCCGTTCACCAAGCCGCTCGCCCTTCAGTCTTGGCCGAAGGACATGCCTTGGCGGACCATGCGGGACGAGTACTTGTAGATTAATCTGCCGACCTGAACGAATCGAGATTGCGCCATGCGTCGTTTGCTGCTGCTGCGTCACGCCAAGACCGAGACCAACGCGCCCAGCGGCCGCGACCAGGACCGCCGTCTCGACGACCGCGGCCGCGCCGACGCCGCCGAGATCGGCGCCTGGATTGCACGGCATCCGCCGTTTCCCGATTCCGTGCTGGTATCGTCCGCGATCCGGACCCAGCAGACCTGGGAAATTGCCTGGGCGGCGATGAAAGACGCCGTTCCGCCGCCGCAGGTGGAACACCTGCCGGAACTTTATGGTGCCGACCCGCTACAAGTCCTCCACGCCATCCGCTCGGCATCATCAGCCGAGTCGCAGCACGTGATGGTGGTCGGACACAATCCCGGAATACATGAACTGGCGCTCGCGCTGGCCGGCAGCGGCGACGACGCCGCCCGCAAGGCGCTGGCCGACAATTTGCCGACATCGGGTCTGGCCATCCTTGATTTCGCGGTCGACGATTGGGCCGATGTGGCATTCCGCCGCGGACGACTGATACTGTTTGTCAGCCCCAAATTGCTGAAGCAAACCTCCGGGGAATAGACCGGACATCCCCGCGCGTCGCCAAAACTTGGTTTTATGGTACGCTGGCTTCCTACCCGGAGGCGCGGATGTTCAAATCCATTCTGGTCCCGATCGATCTGGCCGATACAGATCTGGCTAAACCCGCAATCGCAACGGCCGCGACGCTCTCGGAGACCTGGCGCGGCGCGGTCCGCCTTCTCAACGTGCTGCCAATGACGCCGGTAATGCTGGCCGAATATGTTCCGGCGGATTTCGACACCCAGCAGCGCCAGACTTCCGAGGAAGCGCTCGCCATCGTAGCGCGCGAATCCGGTATCGACGCGGCGCGAATCTCCAGCGCGGTGCGGCAGGGCGGCATCTATCACGAAATTCTCGAAGAGGCGGCGGCGATCAAGGCCGACCTGATCGTGATGACGTCGCATCGGCCGGCGATGCGGACCTATTTTCTCGGCTCCAATGCCGGCCACGTGGTGCGCTACGCCAAATGCTCGGTACTGGTGGTGCGGCACTAGATATCTGCCATAAAGCGGAGTTGGCTTCGTGAAGAATTGGTGGCGGAAGTGGAGTTACGAAATTCCGCTGGCGTTCGGCGACGCGCTTTGGGAAGTGCTGGTGGTGCAGTTGGCCGATTTTCTCAGCCGCCTGACCATCCGTCGCGTTCTGGAATTCGTTGCGATCGCCGTTCTGGTGATGGCCTTCGCCCAAACGGCTCCGATCGATCTGGCGTTCCTGTTGGCAGGCGACACGCTGATGTATCTCGAATTCGTGGTGATGATCCGGCTCATCGCGGGGCGCGAACACTTTCAAGCCATGTTGCGCCTGGCCGTGCGGCTGACCCTGCTCGCGATGCGCATCTCGAGAGTGGCCCTCAATTATTCGATTTCGCGGATCAACCGACGGCGCGAGCGGCGCCGCTCGCCGCGCGCAGCACGGCCCGGTATTTCCGATCGAACCGATGACGGCGAATGGCGCGCCGCGACGTGGCAATACCTGGCGACCGCATGACGACTGCGCTGAGGCCTACCGGCCGTCACCGTCTATTCACTTGCCATTACGGCCGGCGCGATCAACATCCGCCCCCTGTCCCCTTGGAGATTTTACCATGCGCTTGCCTATTATCCCGCCGTCGGAATTGACCGCTGAACAGAAGCCGCTTTTTGAGGACATGAAGCAGGGCATCGCTGCGAATTTCCAGGGCTTCGTCAATATTCGCGACGACGGCGCGCTGCTCGGACCCTGGAATCCCTGGATCCACGAGCCGAAATTCGGCAAACCGGTCTGGGAATTGACCAAGGCGATGGTCTCGAACCCGTCGCTGCCGGGCCCTGTCCGGGAGGTCGCCATTCTTGTCACCGGCGCGCATTTCAAATCGGCCTATGAACTCTACGCGCATGTGATCGTCGCAGAGCATCGCGGCCTGTCGGACGAAAAATTGGCAACGATCGTTGCCGGCCAGCGTCCGATCGACCTGACCCGGCCGGAAGCCGTGGCCTATGATTTCGCATTCGCCTTGGTCAATGGCGGCGTGTTGCCCGAATTGACATACCGGGCGGCGGTCCAGGAATTCGGCCAGCACGGCGCGGCTGAGCTTTCATACCTCGTCGGGCTCTATTGCCTGGTATCGGTAACCCTGAACACCTTCGACGTTCCGGTCCCCGATTGAGCCGGCCGCGCGGCCGGCCATTCGACGATATATCCTTTCGCCAGATACGGCTCGATCTTGTCCCATTCGTTGATGACGCGGATCCGGAATGCCGGATCGGTGTGCCAGAGCGCGCGCGGCGTGGCGAAGCTGTCGACCGTGATCAGCATCTTCTCCACCGCGGGCCAGTGCCGATGCAGCGTCATCGCGTAACGGCGCGCCGTCCAGGTGTTGCCGAGACAGATCACGCTGCGGATATTCGATAATCCCAGGGCAGCGTCCAACACCGGCAGCGAGAAGATGACGTTTTCGCCGGTGTTGGTGGCGCGGTGCTCTTCCAGGATTCTGTCGGATGGGATGCCGCGCTCGACCATCAAGGTCTTGATGATCTCGCATTCCGTAAGGTTCGATCCCGGCGTCATGCCGCCGCTGACGATCGACCAGCGAAAGAACCCTTCGCGCCAGAGCCGGCAGGCTTCGTCGACCCGGCACGCGACATCCTCACGGGTGCCGAATACAAACAACAGATCGGCGGGCTTGATGGGCGTGCGGATCAAATGCGTTGTATTGATCTCGGCAATCTCGGCGTCAGAAGGCAGGCGGGTCGGATCCTTCACGGGTAGCCTCCTGAAGCGTTTTCGAGCGAAGTGGATACCGGTTCGCGGAAAGAAAACGCGTCAAACAAAGAAGTGGGCCTCCGTCCCGATCCAATCGGAACGGAAATGGCTCGCAGCGGCCTGAACAACGGCTGCAACGATGCCGTGCGTCGTCCGCATCGCGAAGTCACGTTTCATTGCGTTTGATTGCGGGCCCTGCATCGCCTACGGCAGCAGCGCCTCCGGCAAATGATCGAACGTGTAGGCCCGCGGCCTGTTGCGCCGGACAAAACCACCGGTCTGCCAGATAAACAGCGCGGCGAAACCGACCAGAAACAGGGCGCCCGCCCATTCGCCGACGGCAATGGCGCGAATGAACAGTCCGGCCATCGCGATCGCAACCATGGCCAGCAATACAAGAGCTGCCGCATATACGCCTGGCCGCAGGCCACCGGTCAGCGTCGCGTGGCTGGCGGCTTCGTTCATGCGCGCATGCAATTGCCTGATGAAGTCGCGATAGTCATGGTCCTGCGGCGCCATCAGGGCCGCGGTCTGCCAGCTCGTCGACAGAACCGCGATGCGTCCACGATCCGCACTCTCGATATCGGCGCGAAACCGCCGTGACTGCATCGACACCGGCCGGTACGACAACCGGATCGCGGAAATCGCGGCGTAAGGCCACACGCCGGATCGGCCGGCGATGCGCCAGGACAAGCCTTCGTCGACCAATTCGAAGCGGTGCGCCGCGCCGATCAGCGACGCCTTGTAGGCGTAACGGACGCCGGTAGAAACCTCATTGGACAAAGCCGGCGCCATGGCGATCATGCCGGGCGAGATAGAGCATGCCCACAAAAATGCAACGGTCGCGAGCGCGCCGAGCGCAGTACGCACAGCGTGGAGCGCGCCCCATCTGACCACAAGCGCTCGCACCTTTGGTCCCGCTTTGTCCGGTTCTGTCGCCAGCAGCGCATCGTTGGTGGGCTTGATACCGATCAGCGTCCACGGCCATGCTGCGACAATCGCAACCGCGCCGGTCAAGAAGCCGGCCTGCGAGGTCTGCCACCACGCCACCATTCCCAGCAGGAATCCGATCAGCGCGATCGGCGCCTGCATTGCCGCGCCGCGCTTGTAGGAAGGTTTCCATTCCGTCAGCAACGCGCGATCGTCGAGCAAAAGCCGCGCCGGTTGCTCGGCGACATTCACGTAAAGCGCCGCACCCCCGAACACGGCCGCGGCGATCAGCGCGAGAAGTCCGAACGTCATGGCTTTCAGTCCCTCTCAAAAATCGGCAGGATTTGTCATGCCGGCTTGCGCGCACCGACGGCTTTATCTTACAAGCGGATCATGGCCGAGACGACCTATTTTCCCCGCCGTTTGATCCTTGCGGGCGCCGTGATTTCGGGCGTTCTGCTGGCGCTCGCGGTGCACATGCTCGGCGTGCGGTTCGGCTTGGACCTCGGCGGACTGTGGCGATCCGATACCAGCCAATTCATGCCCGCGGGCGCCGCCATCGCGTGGTGGCTGATTTCCGCGGTGGGTTTCTGCGGTGGCTATTTCACCGCGACCTTGATGGTCAGCGCGGTGTCCGGACAAATTCCGCAGCGAATGCGGCAATTCCTGATCGCGGTCGGCGTGCTGGTATTGGCGGGCGCGGGTCAAGCGGCCTCGGCGCCAAGCCCGATCCCGACCATATCGGGCGTGCTCGCAGGGTTAGCGGCGTTAGGCCTCGGCGCAATCATGGCATTCTGCGGCGCGCATTTTGCGCTACGCAAGGCCTGAACCCCCGGTCTGGATTCCGATCAACCGTGACGCCTGAGCTTGAGGCGCCGCGCCAGATTGCCGCCGCCGCCACGAGCAGGAGAACGGCCGAGATGATCAGCGACGCATGCGCGCCCGCCATGAAGAGCGTTGGCCTGACCGATCAGCGAGCCGAACAAAGCAACACCCAGCACGCTGCCGGTTTGGCGGGTGGCATTAAGGACGCCGGCGGCGATGCCGGAGCGCGATTTCTCGACGCTTCCGAGCAGCGTCGATGTCAGCGGCGGCACCAGCAACCCGAGACCCGCGCCGATCACCATCAGCTGCGCTCCGATTTCCCAGTAGCTGGTGCCTTGCCCGATTCCGAGCAGCGCCAGACATCCGAACGCGGATAGAGCCGCGCCGGCGGCGATGGTCGCGGGCGCACCGATGCGTTCGGAGATGCGCGCGGCAACGAGGTTGACCGGCAGCACCGCGCCCATCATCGGCAGGAATGCGAGCCCGGTCGAAAACGGCGACAATCCATTGACGCGCTGGAAATACAGGCTGAAGACGAAGATCAGTCCGTAGAAAGCGACGTTGACGAGAAGGCCGATCAGCGACGTCAGCGCAAACATGCGATGTCGGAACAGCGATAGCGGCAGCATCGGTTGCGACGCGCGCTGCTCCTGCCATACGAACAGGATCGACAGGATCGCCGATGCGACGAAGCCCGCGATCACGAACGGATTGCCCCAGCCGAGCGTGCCGCCTTCGATGATTGCGCCGGCGAGACAACCGAGCGCGGCGATCGCCGCGATCTGACCCGGCAAATCGATCTCGCGCTGCCGATGGCGGGTGGTCTCGCTGGCATAGCGCCAACTCAGCCACAGCCCGGCAAGACCGATCGGCAGGTTGACGAGAAAGATCGATCGCCAGCCGACCAGCGCGATCAGTCCGCCGCCAACAAGCGGGCCGGCCGATGAGCGCAAGGCTGGCGCCGGCGGCCCAAATTCCTACCGCACGGCCGCGCTGCTTTGCATCCGGATAGGCGTGGTTCAGCAACGCCAGCGAGTTCGGAACCAGAATGGCTGCGCCAAGTCCCTGCACGCCCCGCGCCGCGATCAGGGTCGTGGCATTGGGCGCCAGCGCACAGGCGAGCGATGCGGCGGTGAAAATGGCGAAACCCGCCATGAAAACACGCTTGGCACCGACGCGGTCGCCGAACGCGCCCGCTGTGAGAATGAAGGCGGCAAACGCAATGGTATAGGTGCTGACAACCCATTGCAGCTCCGAAACGCCTCCGCCCAGCGACGTGCCGATGCTGTCGAGAGCGGTATTGACGATGGTAACGTCGAGCTGAACCACGCAATAGCCAAGGCTCATCGCCGCCAGCGTCAGCGATGTCGAAAGGGTGGTGGGGATTGGCTTCTTTTCCGGGCCGGAGTCGGTGCCGACAGCCGGAAACGATTGCAATGTCATGGGAGCATTTCGCATGGGTTACCTCAATTCGAGGAACCAACGCGGTCAGCTTAGCTATGGTTGCAGGCATACACTTCGGCCACCGTCGAAGTGTCGCTGCCAAATCCGTCCGGTGGCGCGGCCTTTCCCAGTCAAAAGCAAACGTCGCGCGGATCTGCCGCGCGACGTCTGTCTCGATCATTCCTTTGGCTGCGAAATTAGCTCGCGGCGCGCAGATTGACGCTGCCTTCGGCCAGCGTGGTCAGCTTCTTGTCGGTCGCCCTTTCCTCGTCGAGCGTCTTTTGCAGAATGCTGGCGCAATCGGCGCGGCCAAGCTGTTTCGCCCACGCGATCAGGCTGCCGTAGCGCGTGATCTCGTAGTGCTCAGCGGCCTGGGCGGCATTGATCAGGGCCGCGTCCAGCACGGATTTATCCGCGACTTCGCCGGTCACCTCGTCGGCCTCCTCGATGATGCCGTCGATCGCCGGACAGTCGACCGCCTTGACCTCGGCGCCATGCATCTTGAACACCTGTTCGAGGCGCTGCACATGGGTTTTGGTTTCATCGAGATGGGTCAGAAAGCCCTGCTTGAGCTGCTTGTCCGTTGCCTTGTCGGCCATTTTCGGCAGCGCTTTTACGAGCTGCTTCTCGGCATAATAGATGTCCTGCAATTGATGCAAGAACAGGTCGTCCATGGTCTTGATGTCTTTGGTAAAGAGTCCCATTCGCCGGGTCCTTTTGTTCCGGGGACGGAACAGCGCCGGTCTCGTTCGGCACGCTGATTCGTCCGGTTGCTGATATCAGCCCTAACCAGTCGATCGCCGTGTTGTTCCTAGCACATCGTGGAAACTAACGAAGGGAACAAGCGAGGCCGCGCGAAGCAACGATCGCGACGATGGAACACGAGACGCGCTGAGAAGGTCAGGCCCCCGGCGAAATGCGCCGCTTCGGCAACTGGACATCCCAGGCCAGACCCAAAAGCACCAGCAATCGTAGCAGCAGATAGGTCAGATCGATCTCCCACCACTGCCGCTGGTTGCAGGCGGAACTGGGTTCGGCATGGTGATTATTGTGCCACCCCTCGCCGCTCGTGAGAATGGCGACCCACGGGTTGTTGCGGCTGTGATCGCCAGTTTCGTAGTTCTGGTAACCGGAGACATGAGCAAAGGAGTTCACGCTCCAGCTGATATGCCAGACGATTACGGTCCGGACGACGACCCCCCATAGCCAGACGCTGGCGCCGAATTGAACCGCCTCCATGGCCGAGCCACCGAGCGCCAACTCGATCAAAAAGCCCGCCGCATAATACAACACTGACTGCGATAGCGTGATCCACACCACGTAGCGCTCGATCCATCGATAGAACTTGTCGCGGATGATGTCGCGCGCATAGCGGTCATACGCCACGTTGCGGCCGAGCTCGGTATTTTCCAGAAACAGCCAGCCCATGTGCGACCAGAACAGGTTGACCAGTGGGCTGTGCGGGTCGGGCCGATCGTCCGAGCGGTGATGATGCAGACGATGCGTCGCCACCCATCGGGCCGGGGTATCCTCAACGCACCAGACCGCGACGATGGCAAAGGTGTGCTCAAGCCACAACGGGCAGCTGAAACTGCGGTGCGTGAGCAGCCGGTGATAGCAAAGATTCATTCCGACCGCGCCGAAGAAATAAACCCCGACAATCGCAAGCACCACGCCGGTCGAGCTGTAGAACCAGGGGACGAATGCCAGCAACGCCAGCAGGTGATAGGTGCCAACCGCGAATACATAGCTCCAATTGATTCGTCGGTGACTCGCACCGATTGGAAGCGGCAGCGATTCCACCCCATGAACGGTGAAACTCGCATCGGCGCGGCCCGCCTCCTCCATCAATCGTCCTGACCCTCAGTCTGAGCAGAGCTGCTATAAAGATTCGCCAGCAATATCGGGCACTGAATGTTGCCGCGCAAGACGAATCTAGGGCTGCAAGGGTCCGTAAATGTGGCCGGCCGACGGCAGCCTTCCGGAAGGCCCGCTTGCGCGACGTTTTGCCTCAATTCCCGCCGGCGGGTACCGTGCGGGCTCGGATTCGCATCTCGTGCGTCAGAACCTATCTTTGGCGGGTGACATCGCCCCCGATCGAACGCAGAAGCCAGCGTTGTCAAGGACTGCACATCGGGACGTTTTTGCCTTATGGGTCATTCGCATAAAGGGGCGGTTGGCTGCCGCACGGCGTCGATCGCGCCGCTGGGCTTCCATTTCGTTGCCACCCTGCCGGGAGGATGAATGCATCGACTGCTGACCACGCTTGGGCGTGGCTTCAAGGAACGGATTGGCTGGAAACGGCTCGGAATCGCCGCGAGCCTGCTCATCGTTGCGCTCGCGATCAAGACGCTGGTGCGCACCCTCAAGGGCGTCGACACCGGCGTGATTTTGGTCGCGCTCACGGACATTCCGGCAGCCCACATTGCGCTCGCCGCGCTTTGCGTGATCGGGGCATTCTGCACGCTGACATTCTATGATTTCTTCGCGCTGCGGACCATCGGCAAGAGACACGTCCCGTACCGCATCGCGGCACTCTCGAGCTTCACCAGCTATTCGATCGGCCACAACATCGGCGCCACCGTCTTCACCGGCGGCGCGATCCGCTTCCGGATCTATTCGGATTTCGGGCTGACCGCCATCGACGTCGCCAAGATCTGTTTTCTCTCCGGCCTGACCTTCTGGCTGGGCAATCTGTTCGTGCTCGGGTTCGGCATGGCATGGCATCCGGAAGCGGCGAGCGCGATGGACTTGCTGCCGGCGGCGATCAACCGGCTGATCGCACTCGGCTGCCTCGCCGGCATCGGGGCCTATTTCACCTGGCTGGTGATGGGCAAGAATCGCCGCGAACTCGGCCAGAACGGCTGGAAGGTGGTGTTGCCCTCGGCGCGGCTGACGCTGTTGCAAATCCTGATCGGCGTCATCGATCTCGGATTTTGCGCTTGTGCGATGTATCTGTTGATGCCGGCGCAACCGGACATCGATTTTATTTCGCTCGCGGTGGTGTTCATTCTGGCCACCCTGCTTGGATTCGCCAGTCACGCGCCAGGCAGCCTCGGCGTATTCGACGCCGCGATGCTGGTAGCCCTTCCTGAATTCGGCCGAGAGCAACTGGTGGCCACGCTGGTGGTGTTTCGGATCCTGTATTTCATGATTCCCTTCGGTATCGCGATTTCCATCATGGGCACTCGCGAGCTGTGGCTCAACGTGGTGCGGCCCTGGCAGGAGCGCCGCAGGCTGAACAATTCTTTTACGGCGACGGCTACCCGCACCGCGGTGGCGCGACCCCAGCCGGTGCGACGCCTGAGATCGCAAGGCAAGCGCTAGCCGCGGTTTAAGATCATTCCAGGTTGATCTGATAATCGCTTCCGGTCACCGGAAATGGGAGACGTCCGAGGCTTGATCTGATAAGTTTTTGCAGAAGCTAGTCTAGCGCTGCACGAGCCTTAGCGGCGGCCGATAGACCTCCGCAGGCGGGCCGGATTAACGGATGCCTGCATCTCAGAAACCCAAGTCAATCCATACCGCCTTAATGCGCGGGCGTTGGCACAGGCGCCGGCGCCACGTTCTTCCTGGCTGGCATCTTGGTCATGGCCGGTTTCATCGCCGCGGCTTGCGCCGGCAAGTATTTCGCGACCACCGCCGGATCGATCTGGGCGATCATCGAGTCCGGAAGACGTTGCCAGACCTCGTCCTTGCCGAACAGCGAGATGCCGAGATAGCCGCGCAGCGTCAGCGTCTGGCCGTCGGCGCTTAAGGTCATCTTGGCGTGGTAGACCTTGCCGTCGCGCGGATCGAGGACATTGCCGTTCTCATAATGCAGGCCCTCATGCTTCATATCGCGGATAAAGGAGATGCCGAGCCACGGCGCATTCCTGCGGTCATCGGTGCATTTGGTGCAGACCTCCCTCGCCGCTTCGTCGGCGTTATCGGGAAAGGTCTTGGCCATCACGCCTTCAAAAATCCCGTTATGGTCGATCATCAGCACATAGAGATCGGGTTTGCCATCCTCGATCTTTTGCCACAGTCCGGCGGCTGACGGCTCGGCGGCCTGAGCCGGAGGCATCACGGCGAGCATGACAATAGCCGTCATCAGCGCTAACGGCATTCCAAGTCTGGATACGGCAGTCCACATCGTCAGCACCTGACCAATCCATAAAGCAATGGTCATAGACTACGGCCATTTCGCGAACGATTCCAGTGCCGCATTCGCGATATCAAGGGCCGCTCCGCGGCCCGTCGTCATAAATATGACGCGAGTAAAAGCCTGCCGCGAGCTAATTGACCCCGAGCTTCTTCTGCAGGCTCGACGACGACGTCGTGTACTGAAACACCAGCCGTTTGTCCGGATAGACATAACGGTGCGCCTTCTGCGCCATCAACGACCCCTCGTGGAAGCCGCACAGGATGAGCTTGAGCTTGCCGGGATAGGTGTTGATGTCGCCGATCGCAAAAATGCCAGGCACGTTGGTCTCGAACGCCGCGGTCTCGACCGGCACCAGGTTGTTCTCGAGCGCGATGCCCCAGTTCGCGACTGGCCCGAGCTTCATCGTCAGGCCGAAGAACGGCAGGATGGTATCGCAGTCGACTTTTGAAATGGCGTTGTCGTTGCCTTTGACGGTCGCACCGGACAGCACGCCGTCCTTGCCCTCGAGTTCGGTGACCTGGCCGATTTTCAAATCCAATTTGCCGGCGGCCACCAGCGCGCGCATCTGTTCGACGCTGTGCGGCGCCGCGCGGAAATCGTCACGCCGGTGCAGCAGGGTCACGCGCTTTGCGATCGGATGCAGGTTGAGGGTCCAGTCGAGCGCGGAATCGCCGCCGCCGACGATCAAAAGATCCTTGTCGCGGAACTGCTCCATCTTGCGCACCGAGTAAAACACCGAGGTGCCTTCATAGGCTTCGATCCCCGGCACCGGCGGGCGCTTCGGCTGGAACGATCCGCCGCCGGCGGAAATCACCACCACCTTGCACTCGAACACCTGACCCGCATCGGTGGTGACGCGAAACCCGGGATCACCGATCTTCTCGATCGTCTCCACCATCTCGTTGAGATGGAAGGTTGGGTTGAACGGCTTGATCTGTTCCATCAGCGCCTCGGTCAGACCCTGGCCGGTCACAAAGGGAATCCCGGGAATGTCGTAGATCGGCTTTTCAGGATAAAGCTCAGCGCATTGGCCGCCGATCTTGTCGAGAATGTCGACCAGATGCACTTTCATATCGAGCAGGCCCAATTCGAAAACGGCAAACAGCCCGCACGGTCCCGCGCCGATAATCAACACGTCGGTTTTGATCGCTTCGCTCATATCACTTCTTTTCGGTTGAACCCTGCTGGCAGGCCTGATGCTATGGATAAGGAGCCCCAGGAATTTTTGGCTGCGCCTGTCTAGCCAACGCGGCGGTTTGAGGAAAGCCATAAATGCCCCGGCAATGGCCTGGCGGCTATCCCCGCAACCCCTTGCCGGCTTTCGCAAACTCGGCTGTAAGAACAAGAAACGCCCGGAGATCCGCCTCGTGAATGCGACCGCCCGCCCCAATTCGACCCCGCGCCTTGAGGATTTTCCCTACCGACTGTCCGACAACGTACGCTTTGGGGATCTCGACCCCAATCAGCACGTCAACAATGCGGTGTATGCGACCTATTTCGAAACCGGCCGCGTGACGCTGATGAAGGATCACAGTTTCGGGCTGATGCCGCCGGGCCTCGCCTGGATCATGGTGCGCCTCGATATTCATTTCCGCGCTGAACTGCGCTGGCCCGGCACAATCGAACTCGGGCTCGGCGTATCCCGGTTCGGACGAACCTCGGTGACCTTCGATCAGGTGGTGTTTTCGCAGGGCATATGCGTGGCTTCGGCCCAGTCGGTGAGTGTGTTGATCGGCGAGACCGATCGAAAGCCGACGCCGCTGACCAGCGAGATCATCGAAAATTTCCAGCGCTGGAAACGGCGCGCTATCGAGGGGATCTGAAACTTCGCGGTCATAACCCGATTGTGCCTCGGGCGTGCTCAGGCCTGCCGTTCCGGCGTCGACACCACGAGACCGTCGAGCTCGTCGCTGACCTTGATCTGGCAGGACAGCCGCGAGTTCGGCCGCACATCGAAGCCGAAATCCAGCATGTCCTCTTCCATCGGGGTCGGAGCGCCGACCTTCTCGCGCCACGCCTCATCGACATAGACATGGCAAGTCGCGCAGGCGCAGGCCCCGCCGCATTCGGCTTCGATCCCGGGAACCGCGTTGCGGATCGCCGCTTCCATCACGGTGGCGCCGTTTTCAACTTCAATAATGCGGGCTTCGCCGTTGTGGTCGACAAACGTGATCTTGGCCATGATTGCTCGTACTGCCGGGAGAGATTCAAGAGGGGTCCGGCTGTCCTATATCGGGTCGGTCCGCTCGGCGCTAGAGCATGATCCGGAAAAGTGGGAACCGGTTTTCCCGAACAAACGACTTCGTTTGTTCTGAGATCATGCTCAAACAAAGCGATCATATCCGTGTTCCGATCTTGGCCGTGCCGTCGGTTCGCGGTCAGCTCCGCAAGCCGGCATTCAACATTTGATTTGCCGGCATACCTCGGCCGGGATCAGGACCGGCGCAGGATCGCCTCGATGGCCGTCCGCGCTTCCGCCACCGCAGCGGTGATTTCGGCGAGCGCCGCAGCCGTATCGCCGCCCTTCCCGACCACGGCCTCCAGACATTCGGCAGCCTCGGCGACCCGGAATGCGCCGATCGCGCGGGCCGAACCTTTCAGCGTATGTGCCAGCACACCGATATCGGAGGGCAAGCTGGCGAGACTGCGGACAATGCCGATCGCCTGGCCCGAAAACATCGCCAGCACCTCCCGCTCGAGACTGGCATCGCCGAGCGTCATGCGCTGAAGGTGTTCGGTATCGATCGGACCGTCATCGGGAGCGAGCGGCGGCGATGGCATCCAGTCTATCCGTTCCAGGTGAAGCGGCATGCGATATCCAATTCTTCGTCTGCCATCATCGCGGCAGGGAAGTTTTCGCCAGCCAATCATGGAATTGGTTAACGGAACGTAACGGCCGTTTGCCGCAAGTTTGCCTTGTTTTTGACGATCAGTCGCCTCAATCGGCGGCCTCGACGGGGAATTTCGAAGGCTGGTAAGGCCTTACGGCGTCGGGCTGTTAACGATGATTAAGATTGTATTAATCGGAGCCATTTCATTCGCACGGCCTAGCCAATAGGATGTTTCCGGATGTAGCGGACAAGCCGACCCTAGGGCCGGGCTTCGTGGCGCGCGGGGCATGAGGCCGGTTTCGAGCTTGCGAGGACCGTTGACGCGAGGGTCTGCCGCAAGACTTTGCCGATGCGTAAAAAGTAAAACGAGGGCTCAGACTGAACATGGCGAACAATCCCAAGAAGGTCAAAGACCCTACCGAAGTCGCGCTTTCTGCTATTCAGGAAGCCTTGAACATCTCTGACGCGCCGGCGGACGACAATGCGCGCGGCTCGGTCCACAGCGATGTGACGCCGACAGGCTCGTCATCAGACTACGCCGACAGCCCGTTCAACGACAGCAGCTTCGATACCAGGTCCAGCACCGATCGGCCGGTTTTCGAACCGCTCGAAGAGCCGCGCAGCCGCCGCGCCGCCAACGATGACCGCGAAACCATCGGCCAGATTCTTCAGGCCATTCAGAAGGGCCGCCCTGCCCGTGGCATGTTTACGATCGCCACCGTCGTCGCCGGCATCTGGATCGCCGGCTGCGCGCTGCTGACCCTCGGCTTCCTGCCTTCGCTTCGCGCGACCATGGGCGAGAGCGGCGGCGTATTGGTGCTGGCCGGTCTGGTCGCGCTGTTCTTTGCGCCGGTGATGCTGTTCTACTTCCTCGCCAGCCTGGCCTGGCGCGGCCAGGAAATGCGGTTGATCGCGCAGTCGATGGCGCAGGTCGCCATCCGCTTCTCGGAACCTGAAGGCGCGGCCAGCGACTCGATGGTGACCGTCGGCCAGGCGATCCGCCGCGAGGTCGCGGCGATGGGCGACGGCGTCGAGCGCGCTATCGCACGCGCCGGCGAACTCGAAACCCTGGTTGCCAACGAAGTCTCGGCGCTTGAGCGCGCCTATAGTGACAACGAGGTGCGAATCCGCGCGCTGCTGCAGGACATCGCCCACCAGCGCGACAACCTTGTCGGACAGGCCGAACAGGTTCGCAGCGCCATCTCCGGCGTGCAGATCGACCTTCGCCACGATATCGCGCTGATCTCGGATGCGATCGCGTCCCGGGTCGACGAGGTCGCCAAGAGCATCACCGGCGCGCTCGAGGAGCGCGGCGCCCACATCACCACCGCGCTCAGCAGCGCCGGCGACAACATGATTCTGGCGCTCGGCGAGCGCGGCGGCGATTTGCTCGATCGCCTTGAGGAGGCCAGCGCCGAAACCACCCGCGCGGTGCTCGACGCCAGCGAGCGCCTCACCACCAGTCTCAATTTCAAGACCGGGCATGTCCACGACGAGTTCGTCGATTTGGCCGACCGCGTCCACGAGATGCTGAACGAGCGGATCGACCGCATCACCAGCGAATTCGAGCAACGCTCTTCCACCATCGTCGATGGAATTTCCGACCGGACCGAACAGGTTCATGACTCGCTGAAGAATTCCAGCGACTCCCTGCTGCTGGAACTCGAACTGCGCAGCGGCGATCTGGTGGGCAAGATCGACGAGGCCGGCAACCGCCTCGCAACCCAGATCCTCTCCAGCGGCGACAAGGCCAGCGAAGCGCTCGACGTCACCGTGAATTCGCTGGTGGCAAAGGTGGTCAGCCAGACCGAGACCGCGCACGATACGCTCAGCCTGCAGATGAGCGCGTTCGACGAACTGGTGAAGAATCAGGGCGGCGAGCTTGCGGAAAAATTCGCGCGCGACAGCGGCACGCTCGGCGCCATCATTACCCGTCATATCTCGGAGTTCGATCGCACCGTCAAAACCTTCGGCGGCGAGATCGTCGACCGCATGGGCCAGCGCACCCAGGATATCGCCGAAAGCCTGAAGACCTATGTCGACAATTTCGACACCAGGCTGACCTCGAACGGCGGCGAGATCACCGCTTCGCTGGACCAGCGTCTGATGCAATTCGAGACCACGCTTGGAAGCCGGGTGTCCAATCTCGACACCTCGCTCGACGCCAAGATCAAATCATTCGACGAGTTGGTCGACGGCCGCCTCAAATCCCTTGAACAGACCTTCGATACCAGGGCGAAGTCGGTGACCGAAACCATCGACAACCGCCTTGGCACGCTGGCGTCGTCGCTGACCGATGGCGCCACCCAGGCGGTCCAGTCGATCGATTCGCGTCTCACTTATTTCACGACATCGCTGACCGACGGCACCACGCAGGCGATTCAATCGATCGACTCGCGCCTCAGCAATCTCACGACCTCGCTGACCAGCGGTACTGCGCAGGCGATCGAAGCGGTCGACCGGCGCATCACCCATGTGACCGAGACCATCGATGGCCGCAGCGCCCATCTGACCGACACCATTGCCGCGCGGTTCCAGGAAATCCATCAAGGCATCGAATTGCGCGTCGGCGCGGTAGCCAGCGATATCGATGTGCGCGTCGCACAGTTCGAAGACCTGCTCGGCTC
Source organism: uncultured Pseudomonadota bacterium (assembly GCA_963725555.1). GTDB lineage: Bacteria > Pseudomonadota > Alphaproteobacteria > Rhizobiales > Xanthobacteraceae > Bradyrhizobium. The sequence continues at coordinate 265,074 of CAVRYV010000017.1, forward strand.
GCGGGTGGAAGCTGTGGCGGGCCGCATCGAGAGCAGCGGGCGGCAAGCCAGCGAGGGCCTGATGGCCCGCGCCGAGGAATTGTCGCTCGGGATCAAATCCCACGTCGAGGACGCGGAACGCTCGCTGACCAACCTTGTGGTCAATACCAGCGAGACCATCCAGACCGGCGCGCGCGCCGCGCAACAGTCGTTGCTGTCGGTTTCCTCCGACGTCGGCGCGCAGTTGAAGCTGACCTCGGCGGAAGTCGAGCGCGCCCTCACCGCCGTCGGCACCGGTGCTGCGAATTCGATTTTGACCAGCGCCCGCGATGCGCAGGCCACCCTGGTGACCGCTTCCACCGATGCGTCCACCCAGATCAAATCGCTGTCCGCCGACGTCGAGCGAACGCTCACGGCCGTCGGTACCTCCACCGCCGGCTCCATCGTCGCGGGCGCCCGCGAGGCCCAGACCACCCTGGTCACGGCCGCCACGGATGCCGCCAACCACGTCAAGTCGCTGTCCGCCGACGTCGAGCGCACGTTGTCGATCGCCGGCACTTCCAACGCCAATTCGATTGTCGCCAGCGCACGCGAGGCTCAGAACACGCTCGCCACGGCCTCGACCGATGCCGCCGAGCACATCAAGACATTGGCCGCAGACGTTCAGCGGTCGCTGTCCATGGCCGGCACTTCGACCGCCGAGACGATCACCGCGGGTGCGCGCGAAGCCCAGACCACGCTCGTTACCGCCTCGACGGATGCCGCCGAGCAGGTCAAGACATTGGCAGCCGATGTGCAACGGTCGTTGTCGATGGTCGGGACGTCAACCGCCGAGACGATCACCGCGGGCGCGCGCGAGGCCCAGACCACGCTCGTCGGAGCGTCGTCGGATGCCGCCGAGCACATCAAGACATTGACGGCCGACGTGCAACGGTCGTTGTCGATGGTCGGGACGTCAACCGCCGAGACGATCACCTCAGGCGCGCGCGAGGCCCGGACCACGCTGGTTACCGCCTCGACCGATGCCGCCGACCAGATCAAGACATTGGCGGCCGATATCCAGCGGTCGCTGTCGGTGGCCGGTACCTCCACCGCCGAGACCATCACCGCCGGCGCGCGCGAGGCCCAGGCCACGCTCATCAGCGCGTCATCGGAAGCCGCCAACCATGTCAAGTCGCTGGCGACCGACGTGGAACGCACATTGACTGCGGTCGGCGCGGATACCGCCGCTTCGATTCTCAGCAGCGCGCGTGAAGCTCAGGGTTCGCTGGCGGCGACATCGGCCGACGCGGCGAGCCAGATCAGGGCGATCTCCTCGGACATCGAGCGGTCGCTTGGCGCGGTCACCGCCAATACCACGGACAATATCGCGGCCAGCGCTCTCAATGCGCAGAACTCACTGGTCGCCGCATCGAACGAAGTCAGCTCCAAGGTCAAGTCGACCTCCGCTGAAATCGAGCGCTCGGTCCTGGCCGCCGGCAATGCGTTCGGCTCGACCGTGACCGGCAAGACCGACGAGATCGTCAGCTATGTGCAACAGCAGACCGATCGTCTGGCGCAGATGATCGACAGCAAGCGCGGATCGCTCGTCGATGCCATTGGCGGCAAGACCGCCCAGTTCACGCTCGATGTCGACCGCGTCACCTCGGATGCCCTGAAGGCGGTCGAAACGCGGGGACAGGCGTTCTCGCAGTCGATGATGTCCAACGGGTCCGACGTCGCGCGGACGATTACGTCCGCCGGCGAATTGGCCACCAGCGCCGTCAACAAGTCGCTGAAAGACCTCGAGCTGTCCTCGCGGGCGGCGATCGACCAGTCGCGTCAGGTGTCGATCACGGCCGTGACCGAGATGCAGGAAACCAGCAAGATCCTGCGAACCGACACCGTCGCCCTGTTCGAGCGTCTGCGCGAAGGCAATATCCTGCTGCAGGAGGTGCTCACCGGCGCCCACGACAATCTCAATTCGCTGGAGCGCGCGTTGGTTACCCGGGTCGCCGACTTCGTGTCCGCCATGAACGACGTCACCGCGCGCAACGGTGTCGCGACCCAGACGCTGGAAGACCAGCTCAACGTCTTCAACACCAAGACCTCGAAGGCGCTGGAAGATCTCGGGCTGCTTTCAAGCCAGTTCGGTAGCCATGGCCAATCGCTGGTCGAAGCCGCAGCGTTGGTCGAACAAAGCAACCGCAGCACCACCGCCTCCGTCGCCGAGCGCAAATCGGCGCTCGATTCGCTGGTGACCACGATCGATCTGCGGACCACCGATCTCGACCAGCGGCTGTCGCGGTTCACGGGCCTGCTCGATGAATCGCTGGCCGCCGCGGAAGAGCGCGCGCGGGATATCGCAAGGGTGGTGGCGGAAACCGCCGGCGCGGGTTCTGCCGCGATCAGCCGGCAGTTCGAAGCCGTCCGCGCCTCGGCCGAAGAGGAGCGCCGCCTGACCGCGGAGACCATGAGTCAGATCTACCAGCAGAGCACGCAGGAATCCGATGCGATGTTCAAGCAGTCGGCCGACCGGTTCGCCGGCATGGTGCAGGGCATGAAGCAGATGGCTTCGGAAATGCACCAGGAACTCGAAGCCACCCGCAACGAGCTTCGCCGCGGCGTGCTGGAAATGCCGCAGGAAGCCGCGGATAACACCTCGCAGATGCGCAAGGTCATTGTCGACCAGATCGAGGCGCTGGCCGAACTGAACCGGATCGTTGCGCGGCACGGCCGCGGGCTCGATGTGGTGAGCACCGGTCGCACCAGCGTGCAGCGCGAGGAAGAGCCGATGCTGGCAACCGCCGGCGGTCGAACCGAGACGCAATCGCGGCCGGCGCCGCGGCCGCGCGACAGCGGCAGCGCCTCGACCCTGCCGCCGCCGGATCTCGGCTTGCCGGCCTCACGACGCACCGAAGCGCCGCCGGTTTCGCCGGCGAGTGCCGACCAGGGACGCGACGGATGGCTTTCCGACCTGTTGAACCGTGCCGACACCGGACCCGGCAACCAGGAGCCTCCGCGTGGCCGTCCGCCGCAGCAGGCGGCCAGTGATAATCCGCTGGCGTCACTGTCGCTGGACATCGGACGCCTGATGGATCGCAATCTCGCCGCCGAGATGTGGGATCGTTATCAGCGCGGCGAGAACAAGGCCTTTACGAAGCGGCTCTACACGCCCGCCGGCCAGAAGGCCTTCGACGAAGTCGCCCGCAAATATCGCGCCGACCGCAACTTCAAACAGACGGTCGATCGCTACATCACCGAGTTCGAGCGGTTGCTCGACGAGGTGGCGCGCGACGAGCGGGGGCCGAGCGTGCTGCGCAGCCACCTCACCTCCGAGACCGGCCTGGTCTACACCCTGCTCGCCCATGCGGCAGGACGGCTCGGATAAGGTTTTGGCCGATCACAAAAATTAAAAACGGAGGCAGCGATGCCTCCGTTTTTGTTTGGCGGTCGCGTTCGGGATTTAATTGCGCGGCCGGATGTGCACCGTGCGAGTCGATTTTGCGCGACGCAAGTTCGACAGCAAGGCGCGGAAAGCGATGGCCCGAGCTGGCGATTAGAGTGACAATGCTGATGATCTCGCTAACGCAAAACGGCGAGTAGCTGCCTGCGCCGTTGACAGGACATCGTCGATCTCAGCCATCGCGGAAGGCGCGCCGCATCCGCGCTGAAGCACCACCGACGATCGGCTTGCCATGTCCAAAACAGGCTGTGTCATACGACAGCGCTGCAAGCTTGCGTTGGCTCGCCCGGCCCTGCGCCTCATCTTCCCACCCGAACGGCGGCCCAAGCCCCAATATGTTGGTGCAGACGTCGCCCGCGAAGATGACGTCACCCTTCTCCCAGAACAGGGCGATCTGGCCTGCGCAGTGGCCGGGAACATGGATCGCCCTCAACCCCGAGGCGATCGGCAGCAGATCGCCGTCTTGAACCCGATGGTCGATCTTTGCTGGAGCTACTCTGGCGTCCGGTTTGGCAAAAAGACGGTAAATCAGGCCGTACGGTATTTCGCGCGCCGGCAGCATCGGCCGCGCAGGACCGCCGCTCTCCGCGATCGGCGCGTCGATGGCGTGCATCCACGTCTGCGCCCCGGTCGCTTGCTTGAGCGCGGCCAGGTTTCCGACGTGGTCAAAATGCGCGTGGGTCAACACGATATGCTTGACGTCGGACGGGGAACGTTTGAGCCCGCCGATCGCCTTTAGAATCTGTGGCGTCTTGCCGGGGAAACCGGTGTCGATCAGCACCAGGCCCGCTGCGTCCTCCAGGACATAAACGTTCACCGGGCCTGCTGAAAGACGATAAAGGCCGGGCACGATCTGTTTCAACGACATGATAAATCCCTGAAGGCTCGGATAGCGGTTCCGCGTGACACGCAAGCGAGAAGCTCGACCAACCGCGCCAGATCGGTGACAATAGCGCTGTAAAGCGCGGGCGGCGAGATGAGGCGTGACAGCAGCGGGATCAATGCGGCCAATTCGGCAGTCTATGCCGAATTGCAGCCGGTCGAGCGCCATCGCTCGTTTATCGATCATCTCTTCGTCCTCAGGGATCGCGGACGATTAACCGGCGTCGGCCGCAATCTATTCGCTTCGCCGTTTGCCGAGATTGCCCTCGTGGGGCGGCCGCCGGATGACGACAGTGAGAACGCCGACGGGGTGTTTAGCTGGAAAGCATTTCATCTGCCGCCCCGCTTCGGACGGCAACCGCGCCGGCGCAGCTTTCACGGCTGGATGCTTGGAATTCGATACCGGCCGCTCGATCTCGATATCGAGGACGCTGCGCTCGCTGGATTGTCCGAGCGCTTCACCGCTACATTTGAGGATATCCCCGAAACTCCGCTCGATACCATCATTGGCGCGCTGGATACCTGGATCGAAGATCTCAGCCCGCGCTTCAACGCTGCGAGGCCACTCGCGCTACGCACGTCGGAGAACGCGGCGGCGCTCGAGCACGACGCTTCGAGACCGGATCGCGACACCAGCGTTGCCGCGCTGGCTGCGAACGCCGGTGTCGTGCCCCGCACGCTGCAGCGTCATTTTCGCAACCGCACCGGGCTTGCGCCCAAGCGATATGCGGCCGTTGAGCGTCTCAGCGGCGCGCTGAACCAGGTTGCCCTTGGACGCGGAAGTCTCGCGCATATCGCGTCGGACGCAGGCTATTGCGATCAAGCTCATCTGACGACGGAGATAGGCCGGCATACCGGCCTGTCGCCGGGCCAGTTTCGTGCGATGGCGCGGCAGCAGATTGTGCCGGACGCTGTCCGATTTTTCAAAGACGCCGACCTTCGGAACCGGCTACGTCTTCTCGTCTGCGATTCCGGGATCCGCGATCCCGGCGTAACCGATGGCGAGACAATCAATGGCGAGATTCGATCCGAAGGATGCAAACTTCGACGCCCGCGTGCGGACCAGCTTCGCGCGTCAAACCGCGATGGCGACGCTGGGTATTGAGATTTCCGACCTGAAGGCGGGCGAGATCGAATTGAGGATGCCGTATGCCGCGGCGTACACCCAACAGCACGGTTTTATGCATGCGGGCATTATCACGACGGCGCTCGATACCGCCTGCGGCTACGCTGCGTTCTCGCTAATGCCCGACGATGCGGCGGTTCTGACCGTCGAATTCAAGACCAACCTCCTCGCCCCGGCGCAAGGTGATTATTTTCTGTTTCGGGCCCGCGTCCTCAAGCCCGGCCGGACCATCACCGTATGTGACGCCCAGGCATTTGGGGTGGATAAAGGGAAGGAGAAACTGGTCGCGACCATGACCGGCACCTTGATGGCTTTGTTCGGCCGCGAGGGCGTTGCGCATTAGTTCAGACCGCTGACGCATTGACGCGATCACCGCGCGTCGGTCATGAATCCTTCGGACCGCTAATCGCGCTTCGCGCCGTTACTGCCGCTTTCGCTCTGTCGCGGGCCCGGGCCCGGGGGCCGCGGCTTGCGCCGGCGTGCTGCTGGTGGTTGCCGGGCCGAACAGCAGGCGGGTCGGGTTGCGGTCGAGGTTGTTCACCGCGCGGCTGATGTCGCCCAACGTTCGTCGGCCGTCGGTCATCAGGGCCCCCGATCGCTTGTCGAAATCCTCGGCCAGCTCGCGGATCGACTTCACGGTCAAGAATAGTTCGCCGCCGTCCTTGCCGCCGGCGAGCGTATCGAGGCCCAGCATGAGGTTGTCGGCCTTGCCCATCACGCCGTCGACCTTGAGCATGATGTTGTCGACCTTCTCGGAATTCCGCGCCAGCGACGCTGTGAACGTCTCGAGATTATGCAGCGAGTTCTTCACCGCCTCCTGATTGTCGGCGACCACCCGGTTGATGTTCTGCAGCGTTCCCCGGATTGCCTCGGTCACGTCCTGCAGCGCGTTCGGATCGGCCGTCAGGATGGGAATGCCGTCCTCATCGAGCGGCACGCTGGGCGCGGCCTCCTCGCCGCCCTTCAGCGAGATGGCGGCGACCCCGGTCAGGCCCTGGAATTCGAGCCCGACCAGCGTGTCCTTGCGGATCGGGGCGTTGTTCTCGATCATGGCGAGGGCGACTACCCGACGCGGATTATCGAGCTTGACGGAAATGACCTCACCTACCCTGATACCGTTGAAATTCACATTGCCGCCGTTGCGCAGGCCCGATGCCGGCCCTTCGAACACGATGCGGAGCGGGCTGCGCGCCTTGGTTGTGTGAAGGCTCTGGAACCAGAGCACGAAGCCGAAAGCGGCGGCAATCACCGCCAGTGTGAATGCTCCGATCAGGACGAAATTCGCCCGCGTTTCCATCAAACCAACTCCGATACTAAACGATGTGGGACTAACCCATGACGGCGCGGGCGCGCTTGCCGTGGAAGTAGGCCCTTAACCAGGGATGCTGCGAGGCCTGCATGTCGGCCATCGATCCTGCCGCAATGATCTTACCGTTCCCTAAAACAGCGATGCGGTCACAAGCCGTATAAAGGCTGTCCAAATCGTGGGTTACCATGAAAACGGTCAGCCCCAAAGTGCGCTGCAGGGTGCGCACCAGCTCGTCAAAGTCGCCGGCGCCGATCGGATCGAGGCCGGAAGTCGGCTCATCGAGAAAAACCAGCTCCGGATCGAGCGCCAGGGCGCGCGCCAGCGCCACGCGCTTGATCATGCCGCCGGAGAGTTCCGAGGGGAACCGGTCGGCGACTTCCGGCTTCAATCCCACCATGCCGAGCTTGGCCACCGTGATCTCGTCCAGCAATCGTTGCGAGACCTTGAGATATTCGCGTACCGGGAACTGGATGTTCTGCCGCACCGTCAGCGAGGAAAACAGCGCGCCCTGCTGAAACAGGATGCCCCAGCGGCGTTCGACGCCTCGCCGCGCCCGCGCGTCGGCCGCATCGAGATCGATCCCGAACACCTCGATGCTCCCGCTGATCTTGGGGACGAGGCCGATGATGGTGCGGGTCAGCACCGACTTGCCGGCGCCGGAGGGACCGACGAAGCCCAGGATTTCGCCGCGCTTGACGTCGAGATTGAGCCCATCGAGAACCTTGGTGGAACCGAATTGCACCGAGATGTCGCGAACCCGGATGATGGCATCGGAGATTTCGGGCGCCATCGTCACATCCCGATCGAGGCGAAAAAGATCGCAAAGACGCCATCCATGACGATGACGAAGAAGATCCCCTTCACCACCGACGACGTGGTGTGCTGGCCGAGCGATTCGGCGCTGCCCTGGACCGCGAGCCCCTCGACGCAGGCGACGATGCCGATCACCGCCGCCATCACCGGCGCCTTGATGATGCCGACCGTGAAATGATCGATCGAGATGGCGTCGCGAAGGCGCAGCAGAAACGCCTCGGGATCGACCCCGCCGTAGAGCCATGCCACCAGCCCGCCGCCATACAGCGCCGCGATGGCGCCGAGAAAGGCCAGGATCGGCAGCGCGATGATCAGCGCCAGCATCCGCGGCAGGATCAAGACCTCGATCGGATCGAATCCCATGGTGCGCAGGGCGTCGATCTCCTCGCGCATCTTCATCGAGCCGAGCTCGGCGGTGTAAGCGCTGCCGGACCGGCCGGCCACCATGATCGCCACCAGCAGCACACCGATTTCGCGCAGCACCAGCACGCCCAGCATGTCGACCACGAAGATGTCGGCGCCGAATTTGCGGAAATGAAAAATGCCCTGCTGCGAGATGATGCAGCCGATCAGAAAAGTAATGAGCACCACGATCGGCACCGCACGCCAGCAGACCTGCTCCAGATGGTGCACCGTCGAGGTCAGGCGGAAACCCGAAGGGTGAACTAGCACCCTGGCGCTGGCAGCGAGCACCGCGCCGAGCATGTCGACCAGCCCGAGCAGGGTCGCGCCGACGCCAGCCATGCTGCGGCCGACCTGATCAAGTATCCCGGTAATCGTGACCGAATTGGTATCGATGGCGGGCGTCGCCTTCACCCGGCGCACTTCGTCGACCAGACTGGAATAGTCAGCCGAAAGCCCGGCGATCTTCGCCTCATTGTCGCCCTGGGTCAGACTGCGGCGGAGCCGTTCGATCAACCAGGCCCCGAAGGTGTCGAGCTTGGAGACTTGCGATACATCGATAAAGATGTTGGGCCGGCTTCCGGTCAACTTCTCGGCGTCGGCCACCATCCGCTCGAGCACCGGCGCAAAGCGCGCGGTCCACGAGCCCGCGGCACACAGCGCAAGTCCATTGCCCTGGGCAATGCGCTCCAATTTCGGCTCGCTATTCACGATATTAACTCCTGTGCCGGGTTCCCGCTATTGCCTTCGGGAAAATTCCAGCACGCCGCCGCCTTGTAGAATCCGCTCCTAACCAGCCATACTTGGTTGCGCCGGGCAAGCTTACGGTTCAGAAATTGCCAGATTTTAAAATGACTTCCAGCAAAATCCCAAAGCTTGTGGCGCGAATTCGAACACTGGCCGATCGCCGGCAGCTTCACCATTAGCCGTGGCGCCAAGACCGAGGCGGTGACGGTGGTGGCAGAGGTCAGCCGCAACGGCCGTCTCGGACGCGGCGAATGCGTGCCCTATCCGCGCTACGGCGAGACGCCGGAAGCCACCCTGGCAGCCCTCCGATCGATGCAGGAACCGTTGGCGCAAGGACTGGACCGCAAGGCGCTGCAGGCTGCGATGCCCGCGGGCGCCGCTCGCAACGCGCTGGACTGCGCGTTGCTGGATCTGGAGGCCAAGACCCGAGGTCGACGTGTCTGGAACCTGCTCGGCCGACCTGTTCCGCGGGCTTGCACGACCGCCTACACGATCTCGCTTGGAACGCCGGAGGCGATGGCGGCGGCGACCGCCAAGGCGGCGCATCGGCCTTTGCTCAAGATCAAGCTCGGCGGCGACGGCGATGGTGCCCGGATCGCCGCGGTGCGCGCATCGGCTCCCGAATCCGAGCTGATCGTCGATGCTAATGAGGCCTGGACCTCGGACAACCTTGAGCAAAGGCTCGCCGAATGCGCCGCGATGGGAGTAACTTTAGTGGAGCAGCCGCTGCCCGCCGGCCAAGATGAGGCGCTGGCGCGTATCCGGCGGCCGCTGGCCGTCTGCGCCGACGAAAGCGTGCACGATCGCAACTCGCTGGCTGGACTTCGCGAACGCTACGATGCCGTCAACATCAAGCTCGACAAGACCGGCGGACTGACCGAAGCGCTGGCTATGGCCGACGCCGCGCATGCGCAGGGATTTGAAATCATGATCGGCTGCATGGTCGCAACCTCGCTGGCGATGGCGCCGGCGATGCTGCTGGCGCCACGCGCGCGTTTCGTCGATCTCGATGGTCCGCTGTTGCTGGCGCGCGACCGCGAGGACGGGCTGCGTTACGACGAGAGCCTGGTTTATCCGCCGGACGCCGCACTTTGGGGGTAATCGGCCAACCGATGTCGCGCGAGCCACATCACGATCGCGCCCGACAAGGCCATGGCGGCCATCACGTAATAAACGCCCTGCCCGTATTGGCCGTAGATCGCACCGGACAAAATCGATGCGCTGCTGGTGACGATGCCGCCGCAGGCGGCAAGATAACCCTGTCCTCTCACCATCCCATGGCCGGGCACATGACGCACCAGCAATCCCATGGTGCCGAGCTGGGTCAGCCCAAACGTCAGCCCATGCGCCAACTGGACCACCGCGAGCACGGCCACGGATGGCTCCTGCGCCGTGATCAGCCAGCGCACCACCGCGCTGAGCGCGCCGATCGCCACCAGCACCGCGGATGGCCAAGTGAATCGCGGCGACAACGCGAACACGACGATCTCGGCCAGCACCCCCAGCGCCCACAACCCGGCGATCGTCAGGCCGCCCAAGCCAGATGCCTGCCAGGTGATGGACGCGAAGCTGTAATAGGCGGCGTGGCTGCCCTGGATCAGCGCCGACGCCACGATGATGGCGAGAAAGCCGGGCTCACGCAGCAACGCGCTCGCACCGGCGGCCCCGGCCGCGGCAGTCTTTGCAGGGTCCTGCGGCCGAAGTCCGAGGCTGGCGATGGCGCCGAACCCGGCCACGCCTGCAATCACCCAGATCAGGTGCCGCGCCGCGATAATATCCACCAGCAGCCCGCAAGCCAGTGCTCCCACGATGAAGGCGGCCGAGCCCCACAGCCGCAACGGCCCGTAATCGAGGCCGTACCGCGCCACGCCGCGCAACGCATAGGCATCCGTCAGCGGCACCATCGGCGTCCACACGCAGGCGGTGGCGGCGAAGGCGAGGAATACCGGCAACGCCTGATGCTGGATTCCTACAATCGAAAATCCAAGCGCGGTCACAACAGCCGTGACGATTATCACGCCGCGTAACGAAAGGCGGCTTTCGGCGAGGCCGGTCACCACAGGCAGAATCGTGAACCGCGTCACCGAAGGTACTGCCGTGATGATCCCGATCCACCCGGCATCGATCCCGACCGCCTTCAGCCACACCGGGAAGAACGGCAGATAGGTCCCCCCGAGTCCGAACAACGTGCCGTAAAACAGCGCCAGCCGGCCTGCGAATTGTTTGGCCTCAACTTGAGATACGATGGGGATTGGTAATTCGATCGGCATCAATTTAATTGCGATTTGCTTGATATCGTGATGTTCGTTAGCGTAACGCGCGATGATTTGCGCGACGAGTTTATCATGGCCGACGAAGCATTTGCCCTATCGCCGATCTCCGCTCGCGCAGCGCAGCCGCGCGAGGAGGATTATGAGGCGATCAGTGAAGCCTTCATGGAGACCTCGCGGGGCCGCTGGTTTCTCGGTGAATACGCCCGGCGCAACCGCAACGCCGACACCCGCATGGTGCTCGACGCGGTGGCGCGCATCGAAGAGTCTCTTGTCGCCCAGAAACAATCGGCCTCCGAAAGCGGGCTTGGGGAAGCGCTGGCCGCGATCCGCAGCGCGGCCGATGAGGCCAGAGCCCTGGCGTCGGCGGCGCTCGACAGCCTCGCGCTCGATGAATCGCTGGCGCCCGTACGCAAGGGCGCCCGGGTTATCCGGGAAATCGCGTGGCGGTTGCGCGAGATCGGCGCCGACGGCCGGATTTGCGATCTGATCGATTCCCAGGTCAGCGCAATCGAAACCGGCTGCGGACAAATCTCGTCGAGCGGGCCCCGGGCTGGCTTGAGCGCGGCATTCGATCTGATCGCGGAGCGGATCGCGGCGTTTGACGATAGCGACGGATCAAAGCCGCCGAGCGCGGAAGACGCCTTTCCGTCACCCTCGCCGGCTCCCATGGATGAAATGTCTGCCGCCGCCGTCGAGGCGATGCAGCCGGCGATCGATACTGCCGACGCCGAGCCGGCGCCGACCCTGGCTTTGCCCGAGCAGGCGGTTGTCGCGGCGGTTGAGGTCGCGGACGTTCCAGCCGAAGCCGCCGCCGACGCTCAGGACGAAGCGGTGCTGGACATGATCGCGCTGGAGATGGCCGCGGCGTATCCGTCGGATACCGATGACGCTTTCGATGCCGACAATCCTTCCAGTATCGATCACGACCAAATTCGCGCAGAATCCGCGCCAGTCGCTTCCGAGATTATCGCGCAGGAGCCAGAGCCAGCGGCCACGCCGACGCCAGCACCGGTAATTCAACCGTCGGTTCGGCCCTCACTTGTGCAATCTTCGCCTGTCCAATCTTCGCCTGTGCAATCTTCGCCTCCCCAATCTTCACCTCCCCAATCTTTTGCGCAGACCTCGCCGGAGCCTCCCCCCGAGCCTTCGCTTGGCGCAACATTGATCGCGAATGGAATCGTGCGGGGACGCCATGCGTCGGTGTCCGATCCGCTGGCGCCGATCCGGCGCATGAGCCAGGCCGAAAAGATCGCGTTGTTCTCGTGACCTGCGTTCCTCGGCAGAGCGCCGATCAGCCGATCAATTTCGCAAACATATCGGCGTCGACATTGCCGCCTGAAAGCACGATGACCACATTCTTGCCGCGCGCATCGATGTGACCGGCCAGAAGTGCCGCGAGGCCGACCGCGCCGCCCGGCTCGACCACCAGTTTCAGCTCCCGAAACGCAAATCCGACCGCGACCGCCACTTCCGGATCGGAAGTGGTGACGCCTTGCGTGAGCAGGCGGGAATTGATGGCGAAAGTAATTTCGCCGGGGATCGACGCCATCAGCGCATCGCAGATGGTGCGGCCCACGGCGCGATGCGGTTCGCGCTTGCCTGATCGCAGCGAGCGCGCATGATCGTCGAAGCCTTCCGGTTCGGCCGACATCAGCATGGCCCGCGGGTAGCGCGCCTTCACCGCCGTGGCGACACCCGCGATCAGGCCGCCGCCCGATACCGGGGCCACCACGATATCCGGCGTCAGGCCGAGTGCCGCCATGTCTTCAACGATTTCGCGCCCCACCGTGCCCTGGCCGGCGATCACCATCGGATCGTCATAGGGCGGCACCAATGTCGCGCCGTGTTTGCTGGCGATATCGCGGGCGATGGCTTCACGGTCCTCGCGGTCGCGGTCGTACAGCACCACTTGCGCGCCATAGGCCTTGGTGCGCTCACGCTTGGAGAGCGGGGCGTCGGCAGGCATCACGATCGTTGCCTGCATGCCGAGAATTTGCGCCGCCGCCGCCACGCCCTGGGCGTGGTTGCCGGAGGAAAAGGCGACGACGCCGCCGGCGCGCGCGGCTTGGGGGATCGACGACAGCTTGTTGAAGGCGCCGCGAAACTTGAACGAACCGGTTCGCTGCAGCATTTCCGGCTTCAGAAAAATCCGGGTGCCGGCGCGTTGGTCGAGTGCGGGCAATGACAGCAGCGGGGTTCGCACCGCGAAGCCTGCCAACACGCGCGCTGCCGCATCGATATCGGTAGAACTGACAGCCAGGATCGGGGGTGATTCCACCATGCCCGAATTGTATCGCCTGTCCTGACGGACCGGCAAGACACCTGCGCCGGTCAGGCCACGAAACGCGCAGGCTTCTCGGTAAATTCCACCGCATCGGTTCGCGGCTCAACGTGACGGATGTTCGTGATGTTGTCGACGAAAGCCCGCGCCGAGGCCTCCCAGGAATGGCGGGCGGCAAATTCGAGGCAGGCTTGCGACGAAATGGTCAGCGCGGACAGGCACGCTGCCTGCAAATCGTCGTTCAACGCGCCGACGGGGGCTGAACCGATCACGTCGCGGGGACCGGTCACGGGAAACGCCGCAACGGGCAGGCCGCTTGCGAGCGCCTCCAAGAGAACGAGGCCAAAGGTGTCGGTCTTGCTGGGAAACACGAAGACGTCGGCGGCCGCATAGATGTCAGCCAGTTCTTTGCCCTGCCTGGAACCCGGAAACACCGCTTGCGGATATTTCCGGGCCAGTGCCGCTCGCGCCGGTCCGTCGCCGACGATGACCTTGGTGCCGGGCAGATCGAGGTCGAGAAACGCCTCCAGATTCTTTTCCACCGCGACCCGGCCGACGCAAAGAAAGACCGGGCGCGACAGCCCCAGGTCGGCGGCGCGGGGATGAAACAACCCGGTATCGACCCCACGCGGCCAAAGCACCACGTTGCGAAAGCCGCGCGAGCGAAGTTCGTTGGCCAATGCCGGCGTTGCGGCCATCACCGCCTGGCTGGCGCCATGGAACCGGCGCAGCGCCCTCCAGATCCAGGATTCAGGAACCGGCAGCCGCGCCGAGATGTATTCCGGGAAGCGGGTATGAAAGCTCGTGGTGAATGGCAAGCGGTGCTTACGGCAATAATGGCGCACCAATAATCCGATCGGCCCTTCGGTCGCGATGTGAATACTGTCGGGCCGTGCATCGGCGATCAGCCGCGCTATTTTGGCCCGATACGGCAGCGCCAGCCGCAAATCGGGATAACTCGGCATCGCGAAGGTGCGGAACGACTGCGGCGTCAGGAAGCTGACGTCAACGCCAAGCGCGCGTGCCGCTTCAGCCATCGTGGTCAGGGTGCGCACCACACCGTTGACTTGAGGATGCCACGCATCGGTCGCGATCAGAATACGCATCAGGCGGCACGCGCCGCGACGGAAGCCACCGGCGCCGTCCGGCGCAGCGGATCGGTCCAGGTGATGATTTCAAACTGGCCGTCTTCGTGCTCGGCGAGCGCGGTGCAGCTTTCCACCCAGTCGCCACAGTTCATGTAGCGGATGCCGTGCTCGTCGCGCATCGTAGCGTAGTGGATATGGCCGCATATCACTCCGTCGGCGCCGTGGCGCCGCGCCTCGGCCGCCAGCGTCTGCTCGAAAGCGCCGATATAATTCACGGCGTTCTTGACCTTGAGCTTCGCCCATTGCGACAGCGACCAATACGGCACGCCGAACCAGCGCCGAAACGCGTTGACGATGCGATTCATCCGGATCGCGAAATCGTAGGCGGTGTCGCCAAGATGGGCGAGCCAGCGCGCGTTCTGCACCACGAGATCGAAGATATCGCCGTGAATCACCAGATAGCGCCGTCCATCGACACCCTCATGGATGGTATTTTCGACGACGTCGATGCCGCCAAAATGCGTGCCGTAATAGTTCCTCAGGAATTCATCGTGATTGCCCGGCACATAGACGATCTTGGCGCCCTTGCGCGCCTTGCGCAGTATCTTCTGCACGAGGTCATTGTGCGATTGCGGCCAGTACCAATTGGATTTCAGCGCCCAGCCATCGACGATGTCGCCGACGAGATAGATGGTATCGGCATCGTGGCCGCGAAGGAAGTCCAGCAATCGCTCGGCCTGCGAGCCGCGTGCTCCGAGATGGACGTCGGAGATAAACAAAGTGCGAAAGCGTCGTTCAGGACACTCTTCACTCATCACGTCACTTCCCATGCGCGAGCAGCTAACTGAATCCCATGACAGGACGATGACGATTTACGCCGTCGCCGGTACCCGGCGCTCGAAAGATGTGCATTCGCCAGCCGTCGGTCCAACACGAATCAGAAGATGTTTTGTTAACCCGCGAATAGCAGTGCCGTGCGACAACCGAGCGACAGATGCACTTCTGCAAGTGAGCGAGGGCTGCGCGACTGGGCGTCTCAGTCCAATCCATGAAAATGATGGATCGGCCCACGGCCGTGGCCGACATCGAGGCGATCGGCGGCTGCGATCGCGGCGCCGATCCAGGCCTTGGCATGACGGACCGCAGTTTCCAGTTCCTTACCCTTGGCGAGGCCCGCGGCGATGGCGGAGGATAATGAACATCCGGTGCCGTGGGTATTTCTGGTCGCGATCCGCGGCGCCGCCAGCGCGATCACGCCACCGCCGCCGACGAGATAATCGATGCTCTCGGCGCCTTGGCCGTGGCCGCCTTTGATCAGCACCATCCGGCATCCCATCGCCAGCAATCGCTTTCCCTGGCTCTCAATCTCCGCCGGGCTTATAGCGACCGGTTCGTCCAGTAGAGCGGCTGCCTCGGGCAGGTTCGGTGTGACAAGCAAGGCGCGCGGAATGAGCCTCGTTCGCAGCGCGTCGACAGCGTCCTTATCGAGCAGCCGATCCCCGGAGGTGGCAACCATGACCGGATCGAGCACGACGTGCTTTGGCGACCACCGCTCGAGCCCTGCGACGATGGCGTCGATCGTCGTCCTTTGCGCAACCATCCCGACCTTGACGGCATCGACGTCGAGATCGCCCAAAACGGCGTCCATTTGCGCGGTCACGAAATCGGCCGGCACCGGATGAACGCCGGTAACGCCGCGCGTATTCTGGGCGGTCAGGGCCGTAATGACGGACGCGCCATAGACACCGAATGCCGCAAACGTCTTCAGGTCCGCCTGAATGCCGGCGCCGCCTGACGAGTCCGAACCGGCGATGGTGAGCGCGATGGGCGTCGTCATCTTTTGACTCAAAACAGTTTCGGCGATCCCGGATCGCGGTTCGTGGCTTCGCGCATCCCGGATCGCGGCTTCGCGATCCGGGATGGGTGGATGTCCCGTGGTAGCGCGGCCTGACAAAGGCAGCAAGTTCGCTTGCCACGGCGCCCGGTTTTTTGCTCTATTGGCTCAATGCGACGGCCTCGGAGACGATAGCGATGGTTCCCTTTTTCGTGCAGTTCAAATGCAAGCTCGGCCAGTCCTACGCCGTCGCCAACGCGCTCGCGGAGGCCGAGATCGCCTCCGAGATTTATTCTACGGCGGGTGATTACGACCTGCTGGTCAAGTTCTACGTCGACAACGACACCGATATCGGCCATTTCGTCAATGAGAAGGTGCAGGTCATTCCCGGTATCCAGGACACCCACACCATCATCACCTTCAAGGCGTTCGGCGCGAGCTAGCGCCTGATCGCGTCACGCGCGGTCAAACCTTGGCAACTCCGCTGCATCCGCTTTGCTGCCGCGACCGATCCGGATCAAGGATTGTCGCCGCGCTTTGCTGCCTTTTTCGGTCGCGGCGGTCCGTCGACCGGCGGCAGCGATTTGAGATATTCCGCGATCGCCGCGCGATCGCCGGAACTCAATTGCGAGATGTTCTTGATGACGCGCACCATGGAGCCGCCGGCACTGTCGCCATCGGGCAGTTGCCCGGTTTCGAGGAAATAGGCGATATCGGTCTCACTCCAGTCGTGAAGTCCTTTTTGCGTGATGTTCGGCACCCAGCCTTCGCCTTCCGGATTAGGACCCCCGGCGAAGCGTTGCGAGGTAATGATGCCGCCGAGCAAGTTTCGCGGACTGTGACACTCCGCGCAATGGCCGAGGCTGTTGACCAGATAGGCGCCGCGATTCCACTGGTCCGAGCGCGCGGCATCCGGCGTGAACGCCTTGCCGTCCATGAACAGCCATTTCCAGATCCCGATATTGCGCCTGATATTGAACGGAAACGGCACGTCGTGATCGCGCACCTTGCCGGACACCGGCGCGAGCGTTGTTAGATAGGCAAACAAATCTCGGATATCTGTGACCTTGGCATGCTGGTAAGATGTATAGGGAAAGGCCGGAAAGTAGTGCGCTCCGGTCGGAGATATCCCCTGGGTCACGGCGCGAACGAATTCCGCCTCGGTCCATCGCCCGATGCCATCGACCGGATCAGGCGAGATATTCGGCGCGTAAAACGTCCCGAACGGCGATGGTATCGCCAGTCCACCGCCGAGCCTGGTGCGGTCGGGCTGACCGGGAACGGCATGGCAGGAGGAACATCCGCCTGCATTGAAGGTTGTCAGTCCGTTGGCAAGGTTTGGCGCGTAGGCCGGCGGGGCGATCACTAACATCGTCGGCGGCGCGGTTAGCCACGCATAGACGCCGACAGCGGCGGCGAGAGCCAGCACGGCAACAAGGAAAATTCGACGCGCCATTCACTAATCCGTCACTACCCGCCCCAACGTTAACGTCTAGTATGGCCGCTATTGCGTCGATAGGCGGCTTCAAATTTTGAAACGCTAACGCGTGTCGCGGGAATAAAGCCGATAATTCATTGTTTCAAAACTGGCACCACTCGATGCCAACAGGGAGAAAAACATGCTGAAGACCAGGACCATGCTCGCGACCCTTGCGCTCGGTGCTACCGTTGCCTTCGCCGGACCCGCCTTTGCCGAAAAGCTGAAAGCAACCCTCAACGGCACATCCGAAGCGCCCGCCAACACCAGCGCAGGTAAGGGCGAAGCCGATATCGACTACGACGCAGCGACCAAGAAGATGAGCTGGAAGCTGACCTATTCCGGGCTGACCGGCCCTGCGACCGCCGCGCATTTCCACGGGCCGGCCGACCCCGGCAAGAACGCCGGCGTCGCTATCGCTATTCCGAATGCCACATCCAGCCCCTCTGAAGGCAGCGCTACGCTGACCGACGCGCAGGCTGCCGATCTGATGGCCGGCAAATACTACGTGAACATTCACACCGCAGCCAATCCCGGCGGTGAAATCCGCGGTCAAGTGACGAAGTAAACTCGCCTGAAGCGATAGTCGAACAGGAGGGGCGGACGCGGATCACGCGTTCGTCCGCTTTCGCATTCGTGAACGAAGCTTAGCTGTTCTTCAAACGATAGGTCTCATGGCAACCGCCGCACTGCTTGCCGACCGCGGGAAAGGTCGCCTTCAGCGTGTCGAGATCCTTGATCTGGGCCTTGGCTTCGGCCACGACCTTGCCGAAGCTCGCGATGTGCTCGTCGAAACCGGCCTTGTCTTCCCAGATCTTTGAGGAGGCGCTGTAGTCGCCGTCGGGCTTGAGCCCCCTGGTGCTGGCGGGAAACAGCGTCGGAAGCTTCTTGGCGGTGTCTTCCAGCTGTTTCAGCGCCGCGTCGACCGTGGCCTGATCGTAGGGCTTTTCACCCTTGACCATTGCCGCCAATGCGCCGGCGTTTTTTCCGTTCGCCTTCATCACCGATTGGGCCTGATTGACCAGATCCTGCTGCGCCATCACCGCACCGGCACCTAGCAATAACGTCCCTATCACCACAACAACTCGCATCATCGGCTAGCTCTCCATTCGCAAAGCGTTTCCTAACAATGCCGCGAACTCGCTCAGCACGAGCCGCGGCCATGGTCACTCCGACACCCCTGATCGTATTTCATTCCTCCACGAGAGATATCAAAGACTGTGCAAGCGCTGGTGCTCACGAATTGCGATCCAGACCCGTTCGGCGGTCGCGGGCATGTCGATGTGATCGATTTTATACTCGCGCCACAACCCTTCGATAATCGCATTGACGATCGCCGGGCACGATCCGATCGCACCGGCTTCGCCCGCGCCTTTGACGCCCAGCGGATTGGTTTTGCAGGGGATGTTATGAGTTTCGAACACAAATGACGGGCCATCAGCCGCGCGCGGCAACGCATAATCCATGAAGGTGCCGGTAACGAGCTGGCCATCGCCGGGATCGTAGACCGCCTGCTCCATCAACGCCTGGCCGATCCCCTGCATCGCGCCGCCATGCACCTGGCCTTCCAGCAGCAGCGGATTGAGCGTCACCCCAAAATCGTCGACGATGACGTAATTTACGATCCTGATGATGCCGGTGGCCGGATCGATCTCGACCTCGGCAAGGTGGGTGCCGTTGGGAAAGGTGCCATCCGCGCTGGCGAAGGTCGCGCTTGCCTTCCACTTTGAAGGATCTATTCCGGGCCGCTTCGCCAGATCGGCAAAGCTGACCGAGCGATCGGTGCCGGCGACCCGTACGGTGCCGGCGCTGATCTCGAGATCGCCGGCACTCGCTTCCAGCGCCTGCGCCGCGATCTCCCGCAAATTGGCGCCAAGCGCCTGGGTCGCGCGCTCGACGCTGACCCCGCCGGTCGGAATCGACGCCGACCCGCCAGTGCCGAGGCCGGTGGCGACCTGATCGGTGTCGCCCTGGAAAACATGAACATGCTCGGGCGCCAATCCAAATTGCTCGGCGACGATTTGCGCGTAGGCAGTCTTGTGGCCCTGCCCGCTCGACTGGGTGCCGATCAGGATCGAAACGTCGCCATTGGGATCGAGCCGCACGTCGGCGGTCTCCTCGCCCATCGTGCCGCAGACCTCGACATAGGTCGCAAGCCCGATGCCGCGCACGAGACCCAGCTTCTTCGCGGCCTTGGCGCGCCTGGGAAAGTCCTTCCAGTCGGCCACGTCCATCGCCCGCTTCATATGCGCGGTGAAATCACCGGAATCGTAGATTTTTCCGGTGGCGGTTTTGTAGGGCATCGCGCGCGGGGTGATGAAGTTCTTGCGCCGGATCGCATCCGGCGTCATCCCGAGCTTGCGAGCCGCCGCGTCGACCAGCCGCTCGATCACATACGCGGCCTCCGGCCGGCCGGCGCCGCGATAGGCATCGACCGGGACGGTATTGGTGAACACCGTGCGGACGCGGCAGTGGAATGTCTGGATGTCATAGAGGCCGGGCAGCATGCCGGCGCCGCCATACGGGATGTAGGGCCCGAATGTCGACAGATATGCGCCCATGTCGCCCATCAGATCGACGTCCATCGCCAGGAACTTGCCGTCCTCGGCCAGCGCCATCCGCGCGACGGTGACGTTGTCGCGCCCTTGCGAGTCGCCCATGAAGTGATCGGCGCGGTCGGCGGTCCACTTCACCGTCTTGCCCAGCTTGCGCGCGGCAACCGCGGCGAGCGCATATTCGCGATAGGGAAATAGCTTGGTGCCGAAGCCGCCACCGACATCCGGACAGATCACCCGCATTTTTTCGACCGGGATTTTCAGGATGTTCTGGCACAGGATATCGCGCAGCCGATGGCTGCCCTGGCTGCCGATCGTCAGCGTCAGATGATCCCGCTTCGCATCATATTCGCAAACCACCGCGCGGGTTTCCATGAAGTTGCTGACGACGCGGGGATTGACGATCGACACTTGCGCGACCGCATGGGCTTTCGCAAACGCTGCCTCGGTCGCTTTCTTGTCGCCGAGAGGAGCGTCAAACAGCACATTGCCGGCATGCTCGGGCCAGACCTGCGGCGCGCCCTTCTTCACCGCGTTGGCGACGCCGACCACCGCGGGCAGCGGCGTCCAATTGGCCACCACCGCCTCGATCGCATCGCGGGCCTGATCGATGGTTTCTGCAACCACGAACGCAACGGCATCGCCGACATGGCGCACCACACCCTGCGCGAGGATCGCATAGGGTGGTCCCGTGAACGGGTTGACTTCCAGATTGAACAGACAGGGAAGACCGCCGAGATCGGGCACATCCTCGGCGGTCAGGATCGCAGCCACCCCCGGCAGGTTGCGGGCGCGCGTGACATCGAGGGAAAATTTGGCGTGAGCATGCGGCGAACGCAGCACCAGCGCGTGCAGGGAAGGCTGTGGCGCATGGTCATCGGTGTAGCGGCCCCTGCCGCGAATGAGTGCATCGTCTTCCTTGCGCAGGACGCTCTGTCCGACGCCGAACTTGATGGGAGCCATCATGTCTCCGCTTGCCATTCCGCTCTTGCACCATACTGCAGCGGATCACGCGGAAGCGCAAAGGGTTTAGCTGCGCGGCGAGGCTTTCGTTTTTGCAAGCCAGCCGTGCGGGTTTTTACGTGAGCTTAGCGCGGCGGTTGCCGATCGCGGAGCAGCGAAAATATCCATCCCCTGCCGAACAGCAGCAAGACAGCGAAACCATAGACAAAGGCTCCGACCGCGATCAGCAATACCAGCGTGGTCTCGTCGCGAAACTTGGTCATTTGCGTGAACTCTATTGCAGCAAACCACGCCGTGAACCTGAGCGCGGCGGCAACCACGACGCCGCAAACCACGAACTTTGCCAGTGATCGCATCAGTGCCTTATCGAGGTCGAGGTATCCCGCCCGTATCGCAAAGCCGAGCACCAGCAACAGATTGATCCAGGCCCCCACGGCGGTCGCGAGCGCAAGGCCGATCTGCGCCAGCGGCCCCATCAGCAAGACCTTGAGGAACACGTTGACCGTGAGCCCGGTCAGCGATGCCTTGACCGGCGTTGCGGTGTCCTTGCGGGCGTAGAACGTCGCGACCGCGCTGCGGATTGTCACGAACGGGATCAAGCCGACCGCGTAAGCGGCGAGCGTGGCGCCCGCGACCGCGGCATCGGCCTTGGTGAACGCGCCACGCGCGAACATCGCACGCATGATCACATCGGGCACGGTGAGAAAGGCGGCGACGAACGGCACCGTCGCCAGCAAAGTGAACTCGAAGGCGCGCCGCTGCGACGCTGCCGCACCGGCATCGTCGCCGGCGGTAATCCGCCGCGACATTTCCGGAAGCAGCACGGTGCCAATCGCAATGCCGATGACCCCGATCGGCAGTTGATAAAGCCGCTCGGCGTAATACAGCGCCGAGAGCGCACCGGCGGCCAGGAAAGTCGCGATGATGGTATCGGCAAACATCGCCACCTGGGTGCCCATCGAGCCCAGCGTCGCCGGACCGACGGCACGGAAAAACGCGCGCACGTCCTCATCAAGCCGCAATGGCGCAAAGCGCGGCAGGCCGCCATGACGAGCCAGATCGCCCGCGAGCAGGAAATATTGCAGAAAGCCCGAGATCAGCACGCCCCAGGCCGCGGCGTGACCGGGACTGGGAAAGAACGCCGCCAATGCCAGCGTCACCATCATCGAAAGATTGAGAAAGATCGATGCGGCGGCGGCGCTGGCGAAACGGTGCATGACGTTGAGCATGCCGCCATAGAGCGTCACCAGCGTGATCAACAGCAAATATGGAAAAGTGATCCGGGTCAGCTCGATCGCGAGCCGACGCTGTTCGGGCTCGTCGGTAAAGCCCGGCGCAAGGATGCTCATCGCCTGCGGCATGAACAGCAACGCCAGCACCAGCAACACGACCTGGGAGGCAAACAGCAAGGTAAAGATGCGATTGGCGAACAGCCGCGCTGAAATCTCGCCACCCTTGCCCTGGACATGCGCGTAAGCCGGAATGAAGGCCGCGTTGAAGGCGCCCTCGGCGAAAATCGCACGAAAATTGTTGGGCAGCCGCAGCGCCACGAAAAACGCGTCAGCCACCGGGCCGGCGCCGAGGATCGCGGCAAGCATGATGTCGCGCGCAAACCCAGTCAGCCGCGAGAGGAGCGTATAGCCGCCAACAGTAAAAATACGACCGAGCATCAGCCGCTTCTAGCGCATATTCGGTTCCGATTGCATCAGAACCGAAGCGCTATTTCTTATTTTGACGCGTTTTCCCGGCGCGAACCGATACCCACTTCGCTCGAAAACGCGATGGTCATGCGGCGGCGCTTCAAAATGGCGAAATCATGCCAACGTTTGTTTGCGCATGATTTCTTCCGGAAACCGGATGCCACCCGCCGATCAAGTCCGAGGGCATGCTGTTCGGGATCAAGCGCCGAGCGCGCCGCGCACAGCCTGGATGATCCGATCCTGCGTCGGCTCATCGAGATAGGCGTGCATCGGCAGGCTGATGACGTCCTTCGAAAGCTTCTCGCTGACGGGTAACCCACCTGCTGCGACCGGGAAATGCCGATAGGCGGTCTGCTGATGCATCGATTTCGGATAATAGATCGCGGTCGGAACGCCCTGCGCCTTCAGCGAAGCGGCAAAGCCGTCGCGATCGACGCCGTCCGGCAACCGGACGGTGTATTGCGCCCAAACCGAGGTGCATCCGCTGGCGACGCGTGGAACGGACACCACATTGCCAAGGCCTCGCGCGTAGCGATCGGCGACCTTGTTGCGAAGCGCGATTTCGTCCTCGAAGATTTTCAGTTTTTCGATCAGGATCGCCGCCTGCAGAGTGTCGAGCCGCCCGGTAAGCCCGAGGCGGACATTGTCGTATTTATCCGGTCCCTGACCATGGACGCGAACGCTGCGCAGATCGGCGGCGAGCTGCGCATCGTCGGTGAATATCGCGCCGCCGTCGCCGAAACATCCGAGCGGTTTTGCCGGAAAGAAGCTGGTTGCGGTGGCAAGGCCAATACCACCAAGGCGGCGGCCCTTGTAGCTCGCCCCGAACGCCTGCGCGGCGTCGTCGAGAACAAATATTCCCTCGGCTTCGGCAATGGCCGCGATCGCATCATGATCCGCGGGCTGCCCGAACAAATCGACCGGAATGATCGCTTTCGGCGTGAGCCCTTGCTTCCTGGCGACCGCGATCCCGTCCTTCAACGAAGCAGGATCGATATTGAACGTCTCCGCGTTAACATCGACGAAAACCGGCGTCGCTCCGACAAGGGCGACCACCTCGCCCGTCGCACAGAACGTAAAGGTCGGACAGATCACGGCATCGCCCGGGCCAATTCCCTTCGCCATCAACACCATCAGCAGCGCATCGGTACCGCTAGCGCAGGCGATTACATGTTTCGCCCCGCTGAAGGCGGCGAGGTCTGCTTCCAATTGCGTCACTTCCGGCCCGTTGATGAACTGGCAATGGGTCAGCACTTTTGCGACCGCATCATCGATGCGCTTTCCCAGACGGCGACGTTGTTCGACGATGTCAATAAATGCGATAGCTTGAACTGGCATATGCTGATTCATCAATTCCTCTGAAGAAGTAGATAGCGTCAGCCGACAACGCGGCGCGGTCCCTTGCGGGTGGAAGAGGTCGCGGCGGGCCTTGCGGGCGTCTCCAGGCAACGGATCGCGATTTCAAGGCTGGCCACGCCTTCCTCGCCGGTCACCGCAGACGCCCCGCCGGCGCGGACGGCGCCGAGGAACGAGATCAATTCGGCGCGCAGCGGTTCGTCATGACCGACGGGAAGATGGCGCATCGAATAGCTGCCGTCCGGCTTGAAACCGAAGCACTCGGTGACCTGGCGAGTTAGAAGGTCGCCCATCACATACTTGCCGCGGGTCGCGACCGTGACGTTGCGCGCCTTGAACGGCGTCAGCCAGTTGGTGTTGATATGCGCGAGCACACCCGAGGCAGTGCGGAACTGCAGCAATGCGATATCTTCGCGCTCGGCGACGGCGCTGGAAAGCTGCGGCTGCACTTCCACGATATCCAACTCGGTGAACCAACGGATCAGATCGATGTCGTGCACCGCAAGGTCGATGACGACGCCGACATTCGACATTCGCGGCGGAAACGGACCGACCCGGGTGATCGCGATCGAGAGAATATCTTCGCCGGTGATCGCCTGCTTGATGGCGGCGACCGCCGGGTTGAACCGTTCGACATGCCCCACCATCAGCGTCACCCCGGCGCGACTGGCCGCGGCGACGATCTCCCGTCCCTCTTCCACGGAGGACGCGATCGGCTTTTCAACGAGGACGTGGATGTCACGCGCGATGCAGGCCAGCGCGACCTCATGGTGAAGATGTGTCGGCGCGGCGATGGTCACCGCGTCAACGCCTTCAGCGATCAATTCGTCCAGGGTTGCGAAAGTACGGCATCCGGCCAGTTCCGTGGCGCGCGCCCGATGCGCCGGCAACGGATCGACAACCCCGACCAGCGTAATATCCGGCAAGCCGGCCAGCACACGGGCGTGATTGCTGCCCATGACGCCGGCGCCAATCACGCCGACCCGAAGCGAACGTTTCGCGTCGGCCTTCACGCCCGATGCGGACCCTCTGGAACTCATTTCATTAGCCTCGGCAATCTTTGCGGCACGAATATCCCGGGGGTCCTCCTAGCACGTCGCCACACATGTGGCGAATGCCGAGGCCCGATCCCGGACACGTTTTGAGTCAGAAAATTACACTGATTCGACGGCCTCTGACGTTCCGGACCGGGCTCAAAAAGCGCGGTTTAACCCCGAAACGACCCCCCGATGGATCAGGAGCGCTGGTAATCGTCCTCGATGCGGATGATGTCGTCTTCGCCGAGATAGCTGCCGGTCTGGACCTCGATCAATTCCAGCAGAATCTTGCCGGGATTTTCCAGCCGATGGACCGCGCCGATCGGGATATAGATCAATTCGTTTTCATGCACGATCTTGACGAGTTCGTTGACGGTCACGCGTGCCGTGCCGCGTACCACGATCCAGTGCTCGGAGCGATGATGATGCTTTTGCAGCGAAAGCCGCCCACCCGCCTTCACGGTGATGCGCTTGACCTGGTGACGTTCGCCATTGTCGACCGACTGGTACGCTCCCCAGGGGCGATGAACCCTGAGATGATTTTCGGTCACCTCGGGCGCTATGGTTTTCAGCTTTGCGACCAGCCGCTTCAATCCGTTGGCATCCTTTTGGCGAGATACCAACACGGCATCCTGGGTGGCTACAACCACCAGATCGTCGACGCCTTCCAGGGCGACCAGCGCCCTGTCGGTCGAAACGTTGCAATTGCGGGAATCCTCGAACACGGCCGCACCCTGCGCCGCATTGCCCTGGCCGTCCTTATCCGACAATTCCCACACCGCACGCCATGACCCGACATCGGACCAGCCGCAGGCCACCGGCACCACGGCGGCGTGCGAGGTCTTTTCCATCACCGCATAGTCGATCGAGATGGCCTTTGCCGTTTCAAATGCGCTGACATCGAGCGTAACAAATCCGAGGTCGCGTCCGGCCTTGTTCACCGAATCGGTGACGGCCTGCACACTTTTCGCATCGACGTTGCGATATTCGTCGAGCAGAACCGAGGCGCGAAACATGAAATTGCCGCTGTTCCAGAGATACCCGGCCTTGACGTAACCGGCTGCCGTCGCTGGCTCAGGCTTTTCCACGAACTTCGCGACCGAGCGGACCTCGCCGGAAATAATTTCGCCGGGGCTGATATAGCCGTATTCGGTGGCGGCGCGCTCAGGCTGAACGCCGAAGGTGACGATGCGTCCCGCGGCGGCTGCGACCAGCCCTTGCCGGCACGCAGCGATGAAAGCAGCGGTGTCGCGGACGACGTGGTCGGCGGCAAGCGCCAGAACGACGGCGTCACTGTCGCGCAATTGCGCGAATACCGCACCGGCCGCGATCGCTGGTCCGGAGTCCCGCCGCATCGGCTCCAGCAGGATATCGGCTTCAAGACCGATCTCGGCCAGTTGCTCCAGCACCATGAAGCGATACGCCGCGTTGGTAATGACGATCGGACGCTCAAACAGCGTCGCATCCGAGAGCCGCGAAAGTGTATCCTGAAACGTCGAACGCACCCCGAACAAAGGCAGAAATTGCTTTGGACGGACTTCGCGCGAAGCCGGCCACAACCGCGTTCCGGCGCCGCCGCACATGATCAGTGGAACAATTCGTCGGTCCATCGGCGCCCTCAAAGCTTGTAGTGATCGCGGTACCACGCGACAAAATCGCGAATGCCATCCTCCAGGGAGGTCTGCGGCTGGAAGCCGATGTCGCGCATCAAATCCCCGACATCGGCAAAGGTTTCTGTGACATCTC
Source organism: uncultured Pseudomonadota bacterium (assembly GCA_963725555.1). Taxonomy (GTDB): domain Bacteria; phylum Pseudomonadota; class Alphaproteobacteria; order Rhizobiales; family Xanthobacteraceae; genus Bradyrhizobium. The sequence goes on from CAVRYV010000017.1 coordinate 292,087, forward strand.
CGGGCTGCATCGGCAACATCTCCTTTACCGCTGCGCGGCCCAATTCCTTCTCCAGAAGCGCCACCAGATACATCAGCTCTTCCGGGTGCTGATTGCCGACATTGTAGACCCGCGCCGGTGCGCCCCCGGCGGATCCAGCCGTCTGCGGAACGTCATCGACGAGGCGCAGTATAATACGAGTCACGTCACCGATATGGGTGAAGTCACGGCGCATCTTGCCATGGTTAAAAAGCTTGATCGGCGTGCCCTCGGTAATTGCCTTGGCAAATAAAGAGACTGCCATGTCGGGCCTTCCCCATGGCCCGTAGATGGTAAAAAATCTCAAGCCCGTGACCGGCAGGCGATAGAGATGGCTATAGCAATGAGCCATCAATTCGTTGGCTTTTTTGGTCGCCGCGTAGAGGCTAATGGGACTATCGGTGATGTCTCCAACCGAAAACGGCAGCTTGGTGTTGGCGCCATAGACCGAGGATGATGACGCATACACCAGATGGCGGCATTCATTGTGCCGGCATCCCTCCAGAACATTGGCGAAGCCTTCGAGATTGGCGTCGATGTAAACATGGGGATGATCGATCGAATAGCGCACGCCTGCCTGAGCTGCGAGGTGGACCACTGCCGCGAACCGGTGTCGCGCAAACAGCGAAGCCGTCGCCGGACGGTCCGCAAGGTCGATCTGTGCGAAACTGAACTGCGAATTCTCGCGCAGGATGTTCAGCCGCGCCCGCTTCAACGCCGGATCATAGTAATCGTTGAGACTGTCCAGACCGACGACATCGCGGCCTTCCGCCAACAACTGGCGGGCGATGTGAAAGCCGATGAAACCCGCCGCCCCGGTCACTAATATTGCCTGATCCGACATCGTATCCCCTGGGGCATCGGTTTGACCCGGTCGCACCTGCCCCTTGGCTTCTTTACCCGCCGAATTGAGGGTGTCGCAATACCCGTTTGGCGGCTATTGCCAGATCGGCTTTAAAACCATACCAAGGCGGCGAACTTCGGCGCGCGGCGCCGGGTTGCGCTTTTTTTTGATGTCTTCTCAAACCTGGCGAGCGCGGGCGAGATGCGCCGGATTCTGCTTTCGACCGCAAAAATTCTGATCTCTGCGGCGCTGCTTTATTTCTCGCTGCGCAAGGTCAATCTCGCCAACCTAGCCTCACGCCTCGATCTTGCGAGCCTGGGCTGGATCGGCCTCGCCATCGCCGTAACCTTTCTGCAGATCTTTCTCGGCGCGTTGCGATGGCGCGAAATCAGCGCAGCTTGCGCGGCGCCTATCGCAACCAAGCAAGCGATGCGCTTCAATCTGATCGGGACATTCTTCAACCAGACATTGCCCTCCTCGATCGGCGGCGACGCGGTGCGGCTCTGGCTGGTCGCGCGCGGCGGCGCCGGATGGCGCGCGGCGACCTATTCCATCTTCGTCGACCGCGCGATCGGCCTCATTGCACTTGCGATCGTCATCGTCGCAAGCCTGCCATGGAGCTATAATCTGATTCGCGATCCTGATGGCCGCTGGGCGCTGCTGTTGGTCGATTTCGCAGCGCTCGCAAGCGGCGCAGGGTTTCTTGTTCTCGGCGCGTTGCCGTGGCCGTGGCTGAAGCGCTGGTGGGCGACACATCATCTTCACGCCTGCGCGGTGATCGCGAACCGGGTGATTTTCAGCCGCTGGCCTGGACCGGCGATCGCAGCGTTGTCATTGCTCGTTCACGTTCTCGCGGTCGTCATCGCCTGGTGCGTCGTGCAATCGATCGCCGCACCGGTGTTGTTCAGTCAGATTTTTCTGCTGATTCCTCCGGTCATGCTGATCACCATGCTGCCGATCTCGATTGCCGGCTGGGGCGTCCGTGAGGCCACGATGGGGCTTGCCTTTGGATACGCCGGTTTGGTCACGAATGAAGGCGTGAACGTTTCGCTGCTGTTTGGCGCCGTATCCTTCCTCGTCGGGGCGTTCGGCGGATTGGTGTGGATTTTCAGCGCTGAAAAAGCCGCCCAGGGCGCGGCGCCGATTGGGGTGCCCGAGTAACGCTCCAGCTAACATTCCAGGTAAGGCTACATTTGTAGAATGACTATTTCCGATCCGCTGCTGTCGCTTTTCGCCGTCTTCGCCGCAGCGATGCTTTCAGCCGCGATGACCTGGGCGATCCGGCCGCTGCTTTTGCGGCATGCGCTGGCAACGCCGAACGCGCGGTCGTCGCATCGCGTGCCGACGCCTCAGGGCGCGGGGATTGCTGTGATAGCGGCCACGCTGCTGATCGCAGAGGCCGCGATTGTCTGGGCCGGCAGGATTGAGTTGTATATCCCGGTCGCGGTTTTGGCTGCGTCGCTGTTCATCGCAGCGGTCGGCTTCGGGGACGACGTCAAATCCATCCCGGTACTGCCGCGACTGCTGCTACAGGCCTTGGCGGTCGGCGCGATTCTGTTCTCGGCGCCCGACAATCTCCGGATCGTTTCCGGCTGTCCGCTCTGGATCGAACGCGGCCTGCTGTTGATTGCGGGCCTCTGGTTCGTGAACCTGGTCAACTTCATGGACGGACTGGACTGGATGACGGTGGCCGAGGTCATCCCGATCACCGGCGCGCTGGTTGTCTTCGGCTCGCTTGGCGAGCTTCCTGTGGCGGCAACCATCGTTGCCGCGTCGCTGTGCGGTGCGACGTTGGGATTTGCTCCGTTCAACCGTCCAGTCGCGAAAATCTTTCTCGGTGACGTCGGCAGCCTGCCGATCGGTTTGCTGCTCGGCTGGTGTCTGTTGCAACTGGCCTATGACAAGCAATTCGCCGCAGCACTGCTGCTGCCATTGTATTATTTGCTGGATGCCACGGCGACCTTGCTGCGCAGGTTAGCCCGGCGCGAGCCATTCTGGGCAGCCCATCGCTCGCATTTCTATCAGCGCGCGACCGATAATGGCTTTACGGTATGGCAGGTGGTGGGCGAAGTTTTCGCGCTCAACATCGGTCTTGCGGCATTGGCCGCCGGATCGATCATGACGCCGTCGGCACCGATCAAGGCTGCCTGTCTCGCCATCGGCGGCATCGCCGTGGCAGCACTGCTGCGCCGGTTCGCGCGGCCGCGCTTCTGATCTCTCCGCAAGATCATTGAGCCTCGTGCAGCAGCTTCTGCATCAATTCTGAATAACTCGCCATCGCGTCCGCAAAATTGTAGCGCCGTGCGATCGCGACGGCGCGCTCGGCTCGTGACGGATCCTCGGACATGGATGCAAGGCGTATCGTTCGGGCCAGCGCCTCGGGATTGCCGGGCTCGACCACCCAACCAAGATCGTGTTCGCTGACGGTCAGCGCCGCCTCGGCATTGGCTTCGGAAACCAGAAGCACCGGTCGCCCGATCGCGAGGAGATTGTAGAACCGGCTGGGAACCGATACGCCGGCGAGGTCCTTGCGATAGGGAATGAGCCAGACGTCAGCCGCGGCAAGGAACTGTTCGAGGTTTTCCTCCGGCACGCGCTCGACCAACGTAACATTAGGAAGATTTGCAGCGGATTGCATATGCTTGAGCCGTTCGAAACCTACTCCCCAGCCCGAGAGCAAAAAATGAAGGCTTGGATCGTCTCGCAATAATCGCGCGGCTTCGAACACGACATCCGGATCATGTGTGAAACCAAGATTACCGGAAAGACCTACCAGGAAGCGCCCCGGGTGCGAGCGGCGATAAGGGTTATCGGGCTCAACGGGCCGTATGCCGGGAACCAGCGTGGCCCAATTCGGAATAAACCGGATCTTGTCGGGCGTTATTTCCTTATAACGCAAAAGCAGCGCTTCGGTGTCCCGCCCAATGGTGATGACGGCATTCAACACCCGAAACATCAGCGCATTTGCGCCGCGCATCGCTTTTGCCAGAAGCGACGAAGATCGCAGAAGCCCGGCCATCACCAGCACGTCGGGATAGAGGTCGTGCATGATCAGGGCCGACCGGGCACGCTTCAACGTCGCCGCGGCCGAAACCGCATAAGGCAACATAAACGGCGCCGGGACGGTGAGAACAACGTCGCCGCGCCGCAATTTCAGCAACAGCGCCACGAATACCCGCAGGGTGAAAAGCGTTTCCGCGGCAGCGCGCCGGATCAACGCGGCTTTATCCGGTATCCTGTTTTTGATTTCGACGACGAGCGGTCGGCCCGAACCCGTCGCCTCGTGCGAGGCTGAGCCCGGTGTCCCCGAAAGCACCAAAGCCGGCGTCTGAGACGCGAGATGGCCTGCAATCGCAGCCATGATGGCCGCTGTCGTGCTCTGATCCGGCGGGTAGTGCTGGCTGACGACAACGATTTTCGCGATCTTCTGCATTCGTGTCGGATTAGGCGGCCGTCGAACCGAATTCGGGAATGGCGTCCTTCAGCACGGCCCTGATGGTAACTCGATCGTCCTTCGCAATGGCCTGCTCCAGCGCCGAGATCCATTTTCGCAGCACCGGCATCGGTGGTTCGTTGGGCTTGGCCGCCATAATGCCGGCGACGCCGATCTCGACGGCCGGCTCTTCGCTGGCAAACAGAATTTCGTTCAGCCGCTCCCCCGGCCGCATGCCGGTGAACACGATATCGATATCGTGACCAGGCTCCAGGCCCGACAAACGGATCATTCGCTCGGCGAGCTCGACGATCTTCACCGGATGCCCCATGTTGAGCACGTAAACCGACACGTCCGCGCGCGCCGGCGCCAAAGCGTGGGTAGCGGCCGTGAGCACGAGATCGCAAGCCTCGCGGATCGTCATGAAATACCTGACCATATCCGGATGGGTGACGGTAACCGGTCCGCCCGCCTCGATCTGTGCCTTGAACTTCGGCACTACCGAGCCATTCGACGCCAGTACGTTGCCGAATCGCACGGAGATGAGCCGCATCCGCGGCTTACCGTCGGACTGCGCCAGATCATGGTCGAGCGCCTGGCAATACATCTCGGCAAATCGCTTGGTCAGACCCAACATCGAGACCGGCTCGATCGCCTTGTCGGTCGAGATCATCACCATCGCATCGGCGCCCGCGGCCAACGCCGCATCGGCAACGTTTACCGAGCCAAAGATGTTGGTTTTGACGCCCTCGCTCCAGTCGCGCTCGAGGATCGGTACATGCTTGAGCGCGGCGGCGTGAAAAACGATATTCGGCTTGAACTCCTGCATCAGCCGCAGGATACGTTCGCGGTCGCGAATATCCGCAATCCGGCCTTCGATGATCGCGCTGAAATTACGTTCGGCCAGGGATTCCATCACGGCATAAAGCGCCGGTTCGGAATTTTCGATCACCAACAGTCGCGCGGCGCCGAATGTCGCGACGCGTTCGCAAATCTCGGAGCCAATCGAGCCGCCGCCGCCGGTAACGATGACCGCCTTGTCACTCACCAGAGCTTCGAGACGCGCATAGTCGATGTCCACGCTGGAACGCAACAACAGGTCTTCGACGGCGACCGTGGTCAGCCGCGGCGCATCGCCGCTCTCCAGCGATGGCAGGCGGCTGACGATCAAGCCGAGCCGGCGCGCCCGCATCAGCACGGCTTCGGGGCGCGCTTCCGGATCGAATGCCGAGGGCGTCATCACGACGCGCGTAATCGGCTTTTCACGTGTTGCAAAATCGCGGATCACATCCTCGATGTCGTCGATCCCGCCCAGCACCGGAACATTTCGTATCAGCTGGCCGCGATCGGACGTCGATGGCGACAATACGCCGACCGGCCACAACCGCGTAACGGCACCGCTTTCGATGCCGCGCAGGAGAATCTCCGCGTCGGCTGCGCGACCGATCAGGAGCGTCGGCGAGGCGCCTTCGGTGCGGGCATGACGGCGCACGCGCGTGTACCGGAAATAACGGTAGGCAAAGCGTGAGGCGCTGAGGAAAAAAACCTCAAGGAACCAGTAAAGAACGATCGTGACCTTGCCGAGGAAGAAGGTGCCATGAACATTCGGCGCGACAAAGATATAGTCCATCACCAACAGCGCCAGCGCCAGTATCGTGGCCGCACGCAGGATGTTCAGCGCATCCGGCAACGAAATGAACCGCCATTTCGTCGTGGTCAGATTGCAGACGTAACAGACCACCACGCTGAGCGCGATGAAATAGGGCAAGATGCGCAGCAGAAGCGGGACCCGGTCAAAGAAATATTCACCGCCGTCGAAGCGCAGATAAAAACTGGCGAACACGGCAAGCACGGTCGCCAGCGCGTCGTGGATCGCAATCAACCCGTTGCGCGACGTGAGTTGTGAGAGACGCATCATTTCGCTGACCGAACACGGACGATGGCCGGCTTACGCTGCCGCGACACTGCTGATAGTCTATCCGCGGTGTGCATACCAGCCGTCATGGCTTAACGGAATTTCCTGGCTCCAACGCCGCCTCGCGCGAGCTTGCCCCCAGCACCGTTCCACCCGCGACGCCCACGCCAATGACGTACATCCACCCCTCGTGGAAATCGAAGATATGAGAATTGAACAGCGAGGTAAAAATATTTTGCGCCACAACCATCAATCCGATCCACGGGATCAGGCCCTCGCCGCGGAACAGCAGCAGATGCAGCCACCACATCGCATATAGCACGACGATTCCGATTACGCCCCACTGGATCGCGACGTTCAGGGTCTGGTTATGCGGGTTGTCGATGACCTCGCCGGCGGCTCCGATATGGTCGATGGCGGCTTGCTCAAAAAGCCCTCGCGTCGATCCGGTGCCGTGTCCGAAAATCGGCGCCTCGGCAAAAAACCGTAGCGATTTCTGCCAGAATTCGAGCCGCAAGCCGAGCGACGTGGGCACGTTCTGCTCTTCGTACAAGTGGTAGTCCCTCGAGAATGTCCCGCCGATCCTGCGCAACTGGGGCGATGTCTCCCAGGCCAATCCCGCCAATATGGCCGTCGCGCACAGGATGATGACGATACTTCGCCATCTCAGGTGAAGCAGTGCGAATACAGCCAGCAGCACCGGCATCGTCACCAGTGCTGTGCGCGACACGACGACAAATGCCATGTTGACGACAAAACTCAGCGAGACCGCAATCAGCAGCACCGCCAGCAAGATTCTTTTTGTTCGGAGTAGCGTGACAATCGGATAAGCGAGCGTCAGAGCGCACAAGGCGAATGACTGGCTCTGGTCGATATAGTTTTTGACCGGAACACCGTAGGTGGCTCCCGATTTAAGCGAGAGTGCCGGATCGAACGCCACGATCCAGGACATCGCCAGCAACACCGTACAGGATATCAAAAAGGCGATGAACACCTGTAGAGCGCGGGTCGAACGCTCGAAATGATAGAACAGCGCCGGCAGCACCAGCAGCTTTGCGGTCGGACTGACCGCGTACAGCCGTGCGCCCCATGGCGCGTCCGACCAAAGCATCCCAACAGCCGCCAGGGCAAACAGCGCGATCGGCACGACACAGATCGGTCGCTTCAGTGATCGCAGGAAGGCTTTGACGTCAAGGAACGGCGCCAGGGTGACAAGCAACGCCACCGCAAAGATGCCGACCAGCGAGGTCGACCACGGCAGCGAAAGCGCGATCAGGATGACAAGAATATCCACGGTTGTCGCCCAGGCAGCCGGATCCCGCCACCGTCTCGACATCTTCGCCGACAGTGAAATACTTGCGGCGGTGCTCACCCCTTGCCTCCCCGCGCGCGATCGACGAGCGACGTGGTGCTGAAGCCGGGCAAGACGTCGACCAGCAGCACTTCGCCGCCACCGGCCTCGACCAGCTCGTGGCCGACGACCTGGTCGCGGGTGTAGTCCCCACCCTTCACCAGCACGCTCGGGCTGATCTGCGTGATCAGTTTGATCGGCGTGTCTTCTTCAAACAGGACGACAAGATCGACCGCCTCCAGCGCCGCCAGCACCTCGGCTCGCGCGCGTTCGTTCTGCACCGGCCGGCCCTCGCCCTTGAGCCGCGCCACCGAAGCATCGCTGTTCAAGCCGACGATCAGCCGGTCGCAGGCGCCGCGCGCCGCCGTCAGCAACTTGACGTGCCCGGGATGCAGAATATCGAAACAACCGTTGGTGAATCCGACCCGCAGGTCCTGTTTGCGCCAATCCAGAAGCTGCGCGTCGAGTTTGCCGCTTGTGGCCATGATCTTTTCCTCGGCCGCAAGGTAGGCGTGCGGCAGGATCTTTCGTCGCAGTTCCGCCGACGTGACAATGGCGGTGCCTTTCTTGCTGACCGCGACCGCGGCCGCGGCGCTCGCCAACCGCAACGCGGTCTCCCAATCGGCGCCCGCGGCAAGCACCACCGCGAGCACCGCGGCGACGGTATCGCCTGCGCCCGAGACGTCGCGCACCTTGACGAGATGGGCCGGAACATGAATGGCGTCGCCGGTGCGCGGCACCAGGGTCATGCCGTGCTCGCTTTGCGTCACGAGCACAGCTTCGCAATCCGCAAGCTGCATGACATCCTGCGCCGCATCCGCAATGCTTTGTTCGGTCTCGGCGCGGCTGCGGGTCGCTTCCGCGAATTCCTTGCGATTGGGAGTAAGCAGGGTCGCGCCGCGATAAATCGCAAAATTGGCGCTCTTGGGATCGACGATCACGCGCTTGTTGAGCTTGCGAGCGCCGTCGATGATGTGGCGGATCACCCGCGCCGTCAGCACGCCCTTGGCATAGTCGGACAACAAGACGATATCCGCACGCGGCAACAGCGGCAGGATCGCGTCGATCAGTTTCTGCTCGATACCGGCCGCAGCCGGCACGGCCAACTCCCAGTCCGCGCGCAGCATGTGGCTGGAGAAATGTTCCGATACGAAACGCACCTTGCGCGTCGTCGGCCGTTCGGAATCGCAAACCAGAACGCTTTCGATCAAATTTTCCTGCGCCAGCGCCGCTTTTAGTTTCGCGCCGGCCTCGTCCTCGCCGATCAAGCCGACAAAGATGCAGCGCGCGCCGAGCGCTGCGATATTGCGCGCCACATTGCCGGCGCCGCCGATATTGGTCTCGGTGCGCTGAACCGCGATCACCGGCGCGGGCGCTTCCGGCGAAATCCGCGACACCTCGCCATAGACGAATTCGTCGAGCATCAGGTCGCCGACGCAGAGCACGGTCTGGCGGGCCATCGCATTCGACAAAGCGTCAAAATCGAACATCGGAACTCGTTATCTGTTGCGTCGTCAGCGGAAACGATCGGCCTGATTCAGAAAACCGTTGACGTAAGCCGAAACCGCGTCTTCCAGCGCCGTAAATCCGCCATTGTAGCCGGCGCCGCTGCAGACGATCGACATCGGCCTGGGTGAAATACTGGTAGCTGCCGCGAATTGATTCGGGCATCTCGACATACTCGATATTCGCAGCGGCTCCGAGCGCGACATAGGCAGCTGACATCAGATCCTTGAAACTGCGCGCGTTGCCGGTCCCGACATTGAAGATGCCGCTGATCGACGGCGTCGCCAACAGCCACATCATCACCCGCACCACATCGTCGACATAGATGAAATCACGCCGCTGGTCGCCGTCGGCGATCCCGTCGCGGTGGGACTTGAACAGTTGCACGGGCCGGCCGGCCTTGACGTCGCCGAAGCGCCGCGCCAGCACGCTCATCATCGTGCCCTTGTGATATTCATTGGGCCCGAACACGTTGAAGAATTTGAGGCCCGCCCATTGCGGCGGCAGCTTTTCGCCACGGCTGGCACGCTCGGCGACGGCCATATCGAACAGATGTTTGCTCCATCCATACAAATTCATCGGCCGCAATGTCTTGAGCGCCGATATCGAAGGGTCATCGCGAAAGCCCGCCGCGCCATCGCCATAGGTCGATGCCGATGAAGCATAGATGAACGGCGTCGCATTGGCGGTGCACCAGTCGAGCAGCCGCATCGAGAAGCGGAAATTGGTCTCGATCACCAGGTCGCCGTCGGTTGCGGTGGTTTCCGAAATAGCGCCGAGATGAATGATGGCGTCGAGCCGGCGGCCGTGCAGCCAATCCGGCAATTGCGCCGGCGGCACGATGTCGGCGAGCTGGCGCTTGGCGAGGTTGCGCCATTTGCCGTCATGACCGAGGACATCGCAAATGGCCACGTCGGCGCGGCCCGCGTCATTCAGCGCGGCCACGAAATTCGATCCGATAAAACCGGCGCCGCCGGTCACCAGCAACATGATGGTCCCTGCCCTCTGTGCAGAGCCACCTTTGCCCCAGTCCAGCCCGGCAGGCAACTTGGGCCGCCGGGCGTGGTGAAGACGATGCGCCGGCCCTGGTTCGGACCTGCCGGCGCGGGCATTCAATGATAGAAAAGACTTGAATTAAGAATTCGATCATTCATAGAACGAAAACGCGGTGCTGACATCCGCTGGGGGCCGTCAGCGACATTGGTGCGCCAAATGGCCGTACTTCACCTCATCGGTAGCATGCTCGATTCAATGTTTTATCCATTGTGAGTCTGCGCCAGGGAGGCGATCGAAGCAGACGTGTTGGCCGGTGGATCGACGATGGACGTTCCGCCGAAACCGTCGTTGGAGGGGGTAAAGGTGGAGCCCATGTAGTTGCCGAGCAGTATGATGTTGGCGGTGTGACTGCCGTCGGTGACAGTAAGCGTGGCGCTGGTGGCGGTAACCGAAGAGGTGACGTGTACGCGTTGCGAAGTTGATGTCGCGCAGGTCGAGCGTGTCTTGTCCCGTCATTCCCGCGACGGTTCCGCTGAAATTGGTGGAATTATCCAGCAGCAGCGTTCCGTGTTGGCTGCGAAGGTCACCGTGCCGCCGACCGAACCGCCGCTGGCGACCTCCAGCGTACCACCTGAAATTGTGGTGCCGCTGGCAACGCCGCCCGAGGACACCAATTCATAGCCGCCGCTGGAGACCGTGACATCGTTGTTGGTGGTGCCGCCACGTTCAGCGTGCCGCCACTGGAAACGACGATATTGTCGGCGGTACCGCCGCGACGACACATTCAGATTGCCGCCGCTGAGGACCGTCGCAAAATCGAGCCGTGCCGCCCGACAGCACGTCAACCGTGCCGCCGGAAATCCCGGTGCTGGCAACGCTCGCTGCCGGTGACCACGCCGCCCGACGACACCGTCTCGACGCCGCCGGAAAATACCGAGACATTGCTGGTGACGGTGCCAGCCACGTTCAGCATCGCCGCCGCTGGAAACGTTGAGATGGTGCACGGTACCGCCAGACGAAACATTCAGGTTGCCGCCGCTAGAGACGTCGAATGATCCGAGCGCGCCGCCCGACAGCACGTTCACCGTGCCGCCGGAAATCAGGTGCCGGAACCGCGCCGGTGACCACGCCGCCCGACGACACCGTCTCGATGCCGCCGGCACAAACACCGTGACATCGCTGGTGATGGTGCCCGCTACATTCAACGCGCCGCCGCTGGAAACGAAGATGTTGTTGGCAGTACCGCCCGACGAGATATTGAGATGGCCGCCGTTAAGGACCGTGGCAAACTCGAACGTACCGCCCGACGACACATCCACGGTGCCGCCGAGAATGGCGCGTCACCGCCGACGCCGAGGGCGCTGACCACGCCGCCTGACAGCACCGTCTCAACGGCGCCGCTGGAAACCGCGATATTGCCGGTGATGGTGCCGGCCACGTTCAACATGCCGCCCGACGACACCGTGATGTCATGTGCCGTGGCGCCTGACGATATGTTCAGGGTGCCGGACGACACTGTCGCAAAGCCAAACGTGCCGCCGGAGAGCACATCCACTTCGCCGCCCGAGATGACGGTGAGGAAAGCGCCGGTGCCGGTGACCACGCCACCCGACGACACCGTTTCGATGCCGCCGGCAAATACAGTGACACCGCCGGTAATGGTGCCATCGACCGTCAGCTGACCGCCGCTGGAGACGACGATATTGTCGGCGCTGCCGCCGGCGGAGATGTTCAGGACGCCGCCGGACGACACCGTCGCAAAGGCGAGGCTGCCGCCGGAGAGCACGTCCACTTCGCCGCCCGAGAGGATGGTTTCGGAACCGAGCGGCCACTGACCACGCCGCCCGAGGACACCGTCTCGACGCCGCCGGCAAATACCGCGACATTGCTGGTGACGGTGCCGGCGACGTTCAGCTCGCCGCCGCTGGAGACACTGAGATGATGGAGGGAACCGCCGGCCGACACATTCAGGGTGCCGCCATGAGCATCGTCGCATGATCCAGTTCGCCGCCCGACAGACACGTTCACCGTGCCGCCGAAATAGCGGTGCCGGAACCAGGCACCCGGTGACCACGCCGCCCGCCAACACCGTCTCGACGCCGCCGGCAAATACCGTGACATGGCTGAGCACCGTGCCCGCCACGTTCATCGCGCCGCCCGACTACACCCTGATATAATACACCGCGCCGCCCGACGAGACATTCAGAATGCCACCGCTAGAGACGGCAGCAAACTCGAACGCGCCGCCCGACAGCACATCCACCGTGCCGCCGCTGATACCGGTGCCGGCGATGGGGTTGCCGCTGACCACGCCGCCCGACGACACCGTCTCGACGCCGCCGCTGGCATACCGCGACGTTGCTCGTGGTGGTGCCCAGTACAGTGACATTGGCTCCGCTCGATATCGCGAAATCGTGCGCAACGCCGCCCGACGAAATGGTCATCAGGCCGCCGTCGAAGACGGTGAGTTGTTCAGCGACACCGCCCGACGACACATTGATGTTGCCGAAGTCTTCGGTCAGCTCGAACGTACCTCCGGACAGTACGTTCACCGTGCCGCCGCTGTTGATTCCGTGCCGTTAACGCCCGGGACGCCGCTGGTCACGCCGCCTGACGACACGTTCATCGTGCCGCCGGCATCGATCTGGACGTCGCTGGTGATGGTGCCGGCCACGTTCAGGTTGCCGCCGGACGATACCGTAATCTCAAGCGCCGTGCCGCCCGACAACACGTTCATCGTGCCGCCGGAAGAAATCACGGTGCCGACAAAAGTCGGGCCGCTGGCCACGCCACCCGACGACACCGTCTCGACGCCGCCGGCATATATCGTGACACCGCTGCTGACGGTGCCGGCGACGTTCAGCGCGCCGCCGCTGGAGACGGCGATGGTGTCGGCGCTGGCGCCGCTGGAGATGTTCAGGACGCCGCCGGATGACACTGTCGCCTGCGTCAGGTAGCCGCCCGCGAGCACGTCTACTTCGCCGCCCGAGATGGTGGTATCGACGATACTCGAACCACTGGCCACGCCGCCCGACGATATCGTTTCGTTGCCGCCGGCAAATACCGTGACATTGCCGGTCGCGGTGCCGGCCAAATTCAGTTGGCCGCCGCTGGAAACATAGAGACCGTAGGTGGTGCCGCCGGCCGACACATTCAGGATTCCGCCGGCTGAGACCAGCCCCCAATCGAACTCGCCTCCCGACAGCACGTCCATCGTGCCGCCCGGAAATCAGCGTGCCGGTGCCAGCCTGACCGCTGACCACGCCGCCCGACGACACCGTCTCGAAGCCCCCGTTTGCAACCAGCACGTCGCTGGTGACGGTACCCGCCACATTCAGCTCGGCGCTGGCCGACACCGTGATGAAGGCCGCGGAACCCCCCGCGAGCACATTGATCTGCCCCTGGTCGCTGGTGCCGAAATTGCCGGATCCCGAATACAACTGGCCGGTAATGGAGCCGCCCGACGAGACATTCTCGATGCCGCCGGCGAACAGCAGCGTGTTGCTGAGCACCGTGCCCGCCACATTCAGCGTCCCGCCGAAGAACACACTGAGGTCATTTGCCGTGCCGCCCGACGACAGATTGAGGATGCCGCTGCCGAAGACCGACGTAAACTCCAACTCACCGCCCGACAGCACGTTCGCCGCACCGCCGAGATCTGATGTCGCTGCCGTGACCACGCCGCCCGACAGCACATCCAGTTCGCCACCGGACATCACCACCAAGCCATTGGATGTCTGCCCCGCAGAAACTTGCAGGTCGACCCCGGAGCCTATCAACAGCGCGCCCCCGGCATTGACGACGACGCCGCTCTCAGTGCCTCCGCTCACAAATTAAGCGCGCCGCCGCTGAGCACCGTCGCCCCATTCGCAAAGCCGCCGGACGAAACGGTCTCCATGCCGCCGCTGGAAACGATCGCGCCAATGACGGTGCCGCCATCAAGGATAAATTCCAATCCGCCGTTGAGGATCGTCGTGCCCGCGGAGGCCACACCGCCGGACAACACCGTCTCGACGCCGCCGCTGGCGATCGTGATGTTGCTGGTGGTGGTGCCCGAAACGTTGAACGTGCCGCCCGTGTACACCGTGATATTATTCACCGTGCCGCCCGACAGCACATCCAGTTCGCCACCGTCCGTTATCACAAAACCAGCGGACGCCTGCCCCGCGGTGACCTGCAGATCGGTCCCCGAGCCTATCGCCGTGGGCCCGCTGCCGGAACTGGTGATCCCGCTTACATGAGCTCCGCTCTGCATTTCAAGCACGCCGCCGGCGAGCACCGTCACGCCACTGAGGAAGCCGCCGGAGGAAACGATCTCGACGCCGCCGCTGGAAACGGTCACGCCAAAAGCGCTGCCGCCAGCAAGGATGTTTTCCAATCCGCCGCTGAGGATCTTGGTGCCCGAGGAAGCGACGCCGCCGGACGACACCGTCTCGACGCCGCCGTTGCCGATCGTGATGTTGCTGGTGACGGTGCCGGCGACATTGAAATTGCCGCCCGTCGACACCGTGACATCATGGACAATGCCGCCTGAGGACACATTCAGCGTGCCGTTCGACGATACCGAAACAAAAGCCGCGCTACCCCGGCTTTGCACATCCAATTCACCGCCGGCGACCGACGTGCCTGAACCGGTCACACCGGTGGCCACACCGCCGTTCGAAATCGTCTCGACGCCGCCGCTCAAAACCGTGACGTTGCTGGTGGTGGTGCCCGCGACATTGAAATTGCCGCCCGACACCACGATGTCATGCACGACACCGCCTGCGGACTCGTTCAGGATGCCGAAAGACATCCCCGCAAAGCCCAGTCTGCCGCCGGTAAGCACGTTCACCGTGCCGCCCAAGATCGACGTGTCGGCAGCACTGGTGCCGTTGACCACGCCACCGGACGAGACATTGATAGTGCCGCCCGCATAGGCCCATAGATTGCTGGTGACGGTGCCGAATACATTCAAGATGCCGCCGCCTTGGGCGGCCAGATTGTGTCCGGTAGCGCCGGCGGAAAAATTCGTGGTGCCGCCAAAATCGGTCGAGTAGCTGAATGAGCCGCCGGACAGCACATCGACCGTTCCGTTGACCCCGGTGCCGGCCAGGTTGCCGCTTACGATTTCGCCGCCGCCGGTTCCTGTGCCACCCGACGAAATGATCTCGTGGCCGCCAACGTCCACGTTGGAGAAGCCGGAAGCGGTGTTGGCGACACCGAACACCACCAGCGTTCCGCCGCTCGCGACCTCGAAATCCCTGTCGGTACCGCCGGCCAAAACCTTCAGCGTGCCGCCGCTTGAGATGGTCTGGAAATCCACCGTCCCGCCCGACGAGACGTTGACCGTGCCGCCAGAAGAGAAGTCGAAAAACTCGACGAACCCGCCAGCGGAGACATTCATGACGCCACCGCTGAATACCGTAAGGTATTCCGCGGTACCGCTTGAGAGTACGTTCAGCGTCCCTCCCAATATTGCGGTTCCCGAACCAGTTCCGCCGGAGATCAAACCGCCGGACGAAACAGTAACAATGCCGCCGGTATAAATACCGAGTTCTTCGATAATCGTGCCTTTGACATTGAGGGCGCCGCCGCCCGATACGCCGATAAAGGCCGCCGAGCCGCCCGCCAGAATATTGATCGTTCCGCCGGATATGCCGGTCCCGAAGTTGCCCGAGCCTGAGTAAAGTTGCCCGCTGATAAATCCGCCTGACGACACGTTCTCAACGCCGCCGGTAAAGACAAAACCATTGCTCAGCACCGTGCCCATCACGTTGAGAACGCCGCCGCTGGAAACGAAGATGTCGTCGGCGATACCACCCGACAGCACGTTCACCGTGCCGCCGGAAATTGTCGTGCCGGAACCGGGCGGACCGGTGACGTCGCCACAGGACGACACATTTTCAACGCCGCCGGCAAACACCCTGACGTCGCTGGTGACGGTGCCAGCCACGTTCAGCTTGCCGCCTGAGGACACCGTGATGTCGTCTGCGGTACCGCCCGACAACACGTTCATCGTTCCGGCGGAGATCACAGTGCCGGTATTGGACTGACCGCTGGCTACGCCGCCCGACGAGACATTCTCGGTGCCGCCGGCGTATACCGTGACATTGCTGGTAGTGGTGCCGGCCACGTTCAGCGCGCCGCCCGACGATACCAGGACGTCATGCACAATGCCGCCGGCCGACACAGTGAGATTGCCGCTCAGGAAGACGCTTGCATGATCGAGCTCGCCGTACACGTTCACGGTGCCGCCGGAGATCCGCGTCCCCGAACCGGTCACCCCGGTGGCCACGCCGCCCCCCAACACCGTCTCAAGGCCGCCGCTCAAGACGGTGACATTGCTGGTGGTGATGCCTCCGACGTTGAAATTGCCACCCGACGATACCGTGACGTCATGCGCAAAGCCGCCCGCGGATATGTTCAGCACGCCATTGAGCGATACCGAAGCAAACGCCGCGCTACCGCCGCCCAGCACATCGAGCTCACCGCCGACAACCGCCGTGCCCGAACCGGTCACGCCGCTCGCTACCCCACCGCTTGAGATCGTCTCAGCGCCGCCAATGGCGATCGTGACATTGCTGGTGATGGTGCCCGCGACGTTGAAAGTGCCGCCCGACAACACGCTGATGTCATGCGCCACGCCGCCCGACAGCACATCCAGGGTCGCCACTATCCGTTACGACCAAACCACTGGATGTCTGCGTCGCGGAGATATTCAGGGTCGGTCCCTGGGCCTACTGCCGTCGGCCCACCGCCACTACTTACAATCCCGCTCACGACGGATCCGCTCAGCGCTTCAAGCAAGCCGCCGCTGAGCACCGTCACCCCGCTCAAGAAGCCACCCGAGGAAACAATCTCAACGCCGCCGCTGGAAATGGTCACGCCAAAGGCGCTGCCACCACCAAGGATATATTCCGTTCCGCCGTTGAGGATCTTGGTACCCGAAGAGACCACGCCGCCGGACAACACCGTCTCGACGCCGCCGCTGGAGATCGTCATGTTGCTGGTGATGGTGCCGGCGAGATTCAACTCGCCGCCCGACAACACCGTGACGTCGTGCGCAACGCCGCCCGTGGAAATGTTCAGCGTGCCGTTCAACGTCACCGAGGCAAAAGCCGCGCTACCGCCGCCCTGCACATCGAGCTCACCGCCCGCAACCGACGTGCCTGAACCGGCCACGCCACCCGCCACGCCGCCGCTCAAGATCGTCTCAGTGCCGCCGCTCAAGACCGTGACGTTGCTGGTGGTGGTGCCCGCGACATTGAAATTGCCGCCGCTGGACACGACGACATTGGCGGCGCTGCCGCCGCCGGAAATGTTCAGGCTGCCGCCGGACGATACCGTCGCGAAGGTCAGCTTGCCGCCCGAGAGCACGTCGACTTCGCCGCCCGAGATGGTGGTGTCGACAACACTCGAACCCGAGGCCACGCCGCCCGCGGCTATCGTCTCGGTGCCACTGGCAAATACCGTGACGTTTCCGGTAGCGGTGCCAGCCAGATTTAGTTCGCCGCCGCTGGAGACATAGAGACCGGAGGTGATGCCACCGGCCGACACGTTCAGCACTCCACCGCCGATGAGCAGTCCCCAGTCGAACCTGCCGCCCGACTGCACATTCATCGTGCCGCCTGAAGACCTCGGTGCCGGAACCAGCCTGACCGCTAACCACGCCGCCCGACGACACCGTCTCGACGCCGCCGCTCGCGACCAGCGCATCGCTGGTGACGGTGCCCCATATCGTCGGCACTCCCGCCCGATACCGTGAAGTCGTGCGCAATGCCGCCCGACGACACATTCAGCGTTCCGCCGGAGAGCAGACCAAATCCGAACGTGCCTCCTGACACCACGTTCACCGTGCCGCCGGAAATAAAAGTGCCGGTATTGAACACACCGGTGACCACACCACCCGACGACACCGTCTCGACACCGCCGCTGGCAACCAGCACATTGCTGGTGACCCTGCCCCGTATCGTGGCACTGCCGCCGCTCGATATCGTGAAGTCGTGCGCAATGCCGCCCGACGAAATGGTCATCACCCCGCCGCTGAAAACGATGAGTTGTTCGGCGACACCGCCCGACGAGACATTGATGTTGCCGAAGTCTTCGGTAAGCTCGAGCGTACCTCCGGACAGCACGTTCACCGTGCCCCCGCTGTTGATTCCGGTGCCGTTAACGCCCGGGACGCCGCTGGTCACGCCGCCTGACGACACGTTCATCGTGCCGCCGGCATCGATCTGGACGTCGCTGGTGATGGTGCCGGCCACGTTCAGCTTGCCGCCCGACGATACCGTAATCTCGAGCGCCGTGCCGCCCGACAACACGTTCATGGTGCCGCCGGAAGAAATCACGGTGCCGACAAAAAGCGATCCGCTGGCCACGCCACCCGACGACACCGTCTCGACGCCGCCGGCAAATATCGTGACCACGCCGGTGGCGGTGCCGGCCACATTCAACGCGCCGCCGCTGGAGACGTTGATATTGTCGACGCTGCCACCGGCCGACACGTTCACCTTGCCGCCGCTCAAGACGGTCGCAAACTCGAACAGACCGCTCGACTGCACGTTCACCGTGCCGCCGGAAGAAATCACGTTGCTGGAACCGGTCGCACCGGTGACGTCGCCGCCCGATGAGACATTCTCGACGCCGCCGGCGAATACCGTGACATCGCTGGTGACGGTGCCGGCGACGTTCAGCGCGCCGCCGCTGGAGACGTTGATATTGTCGACGCTGCCACCGGCCGACACGTTCACCTTGCCGCCGCTCAAGACGGTCGCAAACTCGAACAGACCGCTCGACTGCACGTTCACCGTGCCGCCGAAGAAATCACGTTGCTGGAATCGCTCGGACCGGTGACATCGCCACCCGACGACACCGTCTCGACGCCGCCGGCAAATACCGTGACATTGCTGGTGACGGTGCCGGCCACGTTGAAATTACCGCCCGACGACACCTGGACGTCGTGCACCGTGCCCCCCGACGACACATTGAGGTTGCCGCTCAGGAAAATGCTTGTGTGATCCAACTCACCGCCTGAGGAAACATTCACCGTGCCGCCGGAAATCCGCGTCCCCGAACCGGTCGGCCCGGTGGCCACCCCGCCCGACAACACGGTCTCGAGGCCGCCGCTCAAAACCGTGACATTGCTGGTGGTGGTGCCGGCGACGTTAAGCGCGCCGCCCGACGATACCGACACATCATGCACGGTGCCGCCAGCAGATACGCTCAGCTGGCCACCCGATGACACCGAAACAAAAGCCGCGGTAGCGCTGCTCAGCACATCGAGTTCACCGCCCGCAAGCGACGTGCCCGAACCGGTCACGCCACTCGCCACACCGCCGCTTGAGACCGTCTCAAGGCCGCTGGTCAAAATCGTGACATTGCTGGTGGTGGTGCCCGCGACGTTCAAGACACCGCCCGACGACACCGTGACGTTATGCGCTACGCCGCCCGATAGCACATCGAGCGTGCCACCGTCCGTCACGACAAAACCGCCGCCTGCGAGCCGGTGAAGATCGTCGCACTGATCGCTGAACCATAAACCAGCTGCTTGCCACCGGAGATCACCGCGTCATCGTCGGTGCCGTGGGCGCTGACGATCTCGCTGCCGCCACTGCAGATCGTCGCCGAATTGGCGCTGCCGCCGGACAAAACATTGAGCGTGCCGCCGCTCGAGACTGTGGTGTTGGTGGCCGAGCCCCCCGCGGACACGATCTCGGTGCCGCCACTGCTCACGATCACGCCGGAAGCATTGCCGCCGGATGAGACGATCTCGGTGCCTTAAGGATGCTGGCGCTCGCGGTGCCGCCCGCCGACACGATCTCGCTGCCGCCGCTGCTCACGGTCACGCCGCTGTCGATGCCGCCGGACAGGACTTCGACCTTGACGCCGCTGTTGACAGGGCCGCTGAAGACGTAACCGGAGCCGACTTCCAGCGTGGCGCCCGCGAGCACTGTAGGCGTGCCCACAGCGCCGCTGGTGAATTCGAAAATGCCGCCGGACGAAACCGTCACGCTGCCGCCGCTGATCGTCAGGTCGATGGCCGTACCGCCGCTCAACACGATCACGGCGCCGCCCGAAACGATGGTGTCGCTTGCCGTGCCGCCCAGCGACACATTCAGCTTACCGCCGCTCAGGACGGTCGCAAACTCGAACGTACCGCTCGACAACACGTTCGCCGTGCCGCCGGCAAATACCGTGGTGCCGCTGGTGACGGTGCCGGCGACGTTCAGCGCGCCGCCGCTGACGAAGATATTGTCGGCGCTAGCGCCAGCCGACACGTTCAGCTTGCCGCCGCTGGAGACCGTTGCGGACTCGAACAGGCCGCTTGACTTCACGTTGACCGTGCCACCGGCACTGATCGTCGTTCCGGTCGCCGCACCCCCGGCGCTGGCGATTATCACGCTGCCGCTGCTTACGCCTGCGCCCACCACCAATGTGATACCGCTGCTCACGCTGTAGCCGCTGATCGTGTAGCCCGACCCAATTTCCAGAATGCCGCCGGAGTTGATCGTTGGCGTGCCGTTCAGTTGGGCTCCACTCAACAGCTCAAGCGTGCCACCGCTATCGACCGTCGTATTGCTCGTCGTGCCGCCCAACAGGGCCTCGATGCCGCCGCTGCTGACGGTCACACCAACGGCCACGCCACCGACAAGAATTCCCAGGAAATCATTGACGACAGTTTGATTGCTGAGGGTATAGCCGGACTCGACGAGCTCATAGCTGCCGGCGCTCATCGTTGTCGTGCCGCTCAGCTGCGCGCCCCCGAAGAGCTCAAGCTTGCCGCCGCTGGAGACCGTGGTGTTGACGGCGGTGCCGCCAGAGGAGACCTTAAAGTCGCCACCGCTAGCGACCTTCGTTCCGCTCGCTGTGCCGCCAGCAAAGACCTGCTCTTTGCCGCCGGCGAGAATGGTGGTGGCGATGGCCGTGCCAGCTGAAACGACTTCACTGCCGCCGCTGCTGACGATCGAACTAAGAACTTTGCCTCCCGATACGACCTCAAGGCCTCCACTACTAACCGTAATCAGACCAGAGACCGTTCCCCCGTTCACGATATCGAGCGTTCCGGAGCCCTCTACAATGTAGGCGGAGGTGACGGAAATCGTCGTTGAAACAATGGTTGTGCCGCTGGAGACTGTAATCGTTGGCATATCGGTGCTCTCAAATAATCTGAAGCTCTGGCAACGCCATGATCAGCCGGCGACTGCCTGAAAATATCAGGCAACCCGGTAATCGGTTTCAACAACGCACGTAAAGGTCACACCCCGGAGTCTTTTCGTTCCGATTGAATCGGAACGAAGGCCCCATTTTTCTCCTAAGCGCTACCGGGTATCCACTTCGTTGGAAAACGTTCTAGGAGATAAATTTCGACGGTCATCGCACGATCCTCTCGGCATCACGATTGACGCTGGCAGCTCGGGCTGATATCCACGCCAATCACGCGGCAGCCGTGTCTTGTGATGAGTTCCTTGGCCATTCGGCCGATCCCGCAGCCATAGTCGAGCACGACCGTGTCAGGCCCGATCTGGTTCTGGGCAGCGATCAAAGCCGACAGCATCGGCGTTTCGGTTTTCCATCGCTCCTCCGTCGTGGAACTCTCGGCGGTAAGAATGATGTTCTTGGCTTGCGACAATTTCGGGACCGAGAAAATCTCGGGATTGTAGGTCAGTGCCATTTCATGGCCCTCCGGCGCATTCGTTGCCAGTCGGCGCCGCGTGGACGTTCGACTTGTGTTGGTCGCATATCCGATGCGACCGGCGTTCGGGTATGTGCTTCATCGTTCCCTCAGGCTGTCGTGCCCATACCTGATTAACGGCGACAGCAGATAGCCGAGGATCGAGCGCGAGCCGGTCTTGATTTCGACGGTGACGGCCATTCCGGGGGTCAGGTTGACGAGCTCGTCGTCGATCCGCATCTGCGAACGATCGAGCGAAACCCGCGCGGCGAAATTAAGCTCCTGACCTTCGGCTCGGCTCGCTGTGAACCGAGGTTCTTTTCAGTCGACCGATCGGTGGGCTTGTCGCGGACGATGGCATCTCGCGACACGCTCACGACCTGCCCCTGAAGCAATCCATATTTTGTGAAATTGAACGTATCGACCTTGATCTCGGCCTTCTGGCCGGGATGCACGAAACCGACATCGCGGTTCGGGACCATCGCCTCGATCTCGAGGCGACTTTCCAGCGGCACGATCGCGAGCAGCATCTGGGCCGGCGTCACCACGCCGCCGACGGTGTGGATTGCCAGTTGCTGCACGGTCCCCGCAATCGGCGCCGTCATGAACTGGGCGTTGATCTTCTGCTGCGATTTCGCCACGTCATAGGCAAGCCCATCCGCCTTGCGCTCGGCCTCGACGAGCTGGCCAAACAAAGTCCGCTGAAATTCCGCGATCGATTGCGATCGCTCGTCGGTCAGGGCCGCGATGCTGGCGTCGGCTTCCTGAAGCCGGCTGCGCTGAACATTGAGATCTTGCTGTTGCTCCACCAGCACCTGCAACGCCTCGAAATACTGGTATTTCGAGGTGTATTCGCGATCCGACGAGATTTTTCTGATATCAACGCGCTGCTGCACGATCGGAATGACCTCCAGCAGCTTGCTGATCGTTGCCTCAATGGTGGCGCGTTCGGCCTGCTTCTGCTCGCGTTGCCGTTCGATCGCCTTGATCTTGGCCCGGTATTCGGCCGTCTGCTTGACGAGATAGTCGCGCTGAACATCGATCAGGGCCTGCGACGCGTTGGCCGGCGGCTGGAATGCCGTGAGCGGATCCTCGACATCGGCAAGCCCCGCTTTCAGCCGCGCCATCTCAAGCTGTGCGGCGGTCAAATCCGCCTGCAGATGATTGCGTTCGGATTCGTTCATCGTCGGATCAAGCTCGATCAGTATGTCGCCGACATTGACCCGCTGACCGTCCGTGACATGGATGGCGCGGACGATACCGGTCTCAAACGGCTGGACCACCTTGATCCCGCCGCTTGGAATGATCTTGCCTGACGCGGAAGCAACGATGTCGATATGGCCCAACGAGGCCCACAGCAGGGCAAAACAGAATACCGCGATGACGGTGGCGGCAACCGCGCGGCCGGCCGGCGACGCCGGCGTTTCCACGACTTCGAGCGCCGCCGGAAGAAACGCCATCTCGGCCGCGGACTTGCGGGCGTTCTTGTTCGGGAACGACAGAATTTTTCTATCCGACTTCATGGATACCTGCCTGCAGCCGATAAAGCATGGCGTAACGGCCTCCGGAACGAACCAGTTCGTCGTGCGTACCGTCCTCGACGATGCGGCCCTGTTCGACGGTGATGATCCGGTTGGCCCGGCGCACGGTGGACAGACGGTGCGCGATGATGAAGGCGGTGCGGCCTTCGACGATGCGCCGCATGTTGCTCTGGATGATCTGCTCGCTTTCATAGTCGAGCGCGCTGGTGGCTTCGTCGAAGATCAGAATTCGCGGATTGGTGACCAGCGCGCGGGCAATCGCGACGCGCTGCCTCTGGCCGCCGGACAGGCTGCTGCCGCGCTCCCCGACGATGGTGTCGTATCCTTCCGGCAATGCCAGGATGAAATCATGTGCGCCGGCGAGGTTTGCCGCCTCAATGACCCGGTCCATCGACATCGCGGGATCCGCCAATGCGATGTTCTCGCGCACCGGTGGCATTGAACAGGACGTTGTCCTGGAGCACGACGCCAATTTGACGCCGCAGCCACGCCGGGTCGACCATGGCGAGATCCACACCATCGATCTAGAACGCGACCGGCTTCAGGCACATAACATTCGCTGAACGAGTTTGGCGACCGTGCTCTTGCCGGATCCCGAAGGCCCGACAACGCCGACGATCTGACCCGCGGGCACCTCGAAATCGACATCGCTGAGGACTTCCGGCCCATCGATCCGGTAGCGAAAAGTCACATGATCGAACTTGACCGCCCCGCTGATCACAGGAATGCTTGAACCGGAGGCGCTGTAGGTCGGCTCCGCCGGCGTGTTCAAAATGTCGCCGAGCCGAGCCACCGACAGCCGCGCTTGCTGGAAATCCTGCCATATTTGAGCCAGGCGAAGCACCGGTTGGCTCACCCGGCCCGCCAGCATGTTAAAGGCGACAAGTTCGCCGACGCTGAGAGCACCTTCGATCACCAGCCGCGCGCCGAAATAGAGCGTCACCGCGGTGGTCACCTTGCTGATCAGCTGAACGCCCTGGCTTGCGATGTTGCCCAGATTGGTGACGCGGAAACTCGCCGTCACATAGCCTGCAAGCTGCTCCTCCCAGCGGCGTTGCATTTGCGGCTCGACCGCCATCGATTTGAGGGTCTCGATGCCTGTGACGCTTTCGACCAGAAACGCCTGATTTTCCGCGCCGCGCGCGAATTTTTCATCGAGCCGGCGACGAAAGACCGGCGTCGCAACCGCCGATACCGCGATGTAGAACGGAAACGACGCGATCACGGCCCAGGTCAGCAAGCTCGAATACACGAACATGACCGCCAGAAAGACAAAGGTAAAAAACAGATCGATCGTCAGCGTCAGCGCCGACCCGGTGAGAAAATTCCGGATATTTTCCAGTTCACGGACCCGCGCCACGGAATCTCCGACCCGCCGGGCCTGGAAGTAGGCGATCGGCAACGCGAGCAGATGGCGAAACAGCCGGGCGCCCAGCTCAACATCGATGCGGTTTGTGGTGTGAGAAAAAATATAGGTCCGCAGCGCGCCCAGAAGCGTTTCGAACACCGAGATCGCCAGAAAAGCAACGATCAGAACGTCCAGGGTACTCATGCTCCGGTGCACAAGCACCTTGTCGATGATGACCTGGAAGATCAGCGGCGAAACCAGCGCGAACAGTTGCAGAAAGAACGACGCTACCAGGACCTCGCTCAGCAGATTTCGGTATTTGACAATGGCCCCGAGAAACCAGCTGATGTCGAACCGTCGCGTCAGCGAAATCAGATTTGCCCGGCGCGCGATCAGAACAACCCGGCCATCCCAAATCTCTTCGAGTTCCGCCTGGCTCATCAATTGCGGACGGGGCTGCCGCGGCGACTGAACCAGAACCTTGCCGTCGCCGACCTTGCCGAGCAGGAGAAATCCGCCGTCGCGCAACACCGCGATGCCCGGCAGTGGCGTTCGGGCAAGCCGCTCATAGGTGGTTGAATGGCATCGAGCCTTCAGCCCCTTCTGCTTGGCGTAGCGGAGCATCTCCGACACGCCGATCGGGACCGCGCCGACATGATGACGAATCTGCGCGGCATCGACGCCGAGACCGAGAAAATGCAATAATTGGACGAGGACGGTCAGCCCCTCATCAGCTGGAATAATATTGTCAGTATCTGACACGTCGGCTCATTTCTTCGGTACAAGCCAAAATAATCAAACGCGGGTCTGAAATGGGCCGACCCGCTTGGTCGAGAAATTGTCCAGGAATTTGTCTGGTTTACATCCGCCTTATTCCGCCCCCGGCCGGGCTCGCGACTTGGTCTCATTCCGGGCGATTGCGCAACGACTTTTGCATCAGTCGCGGTTGTCAGGCAACTTCGATCATCCGATTTGGTGAAGACGATGCCCGGGTCAAAGGGTGTCGGCACAGACCGACGAGCGGGTTTACCTCGCGACCCGGCATAGCTACCTATAACCCGTGAAAACGGCGGATGCGACATCGACTAAAGGCATGAACATTAATTCAACAGACCGATCTGCGTTTGCCAGGGATGCGGACCGGGGCGCCGACGATACCAGGCCGATCCTCATTGTCCCCTATGTCTGGATCGGGGACTTCGTGCGCGGCCACACCGTTGTGCGGGTGCTGAAGGAGCGCTGGCCAAATCGTCCGATCGACGTCCTGACCACTTCGCTCTGCGCTCCCCTGCTCGATTACATGCCGGGCGTTCGCTCAGGAATCGTATGGGACCTGCCGCGCAGCCGGCTTGCGCTGGCCCAGCAATGGGGGCTGGCGCAGCGGCTTCGCGCCGGAAATTACGGCACCGCGCTGGTGATGCCCCGGACCTGGAAATCGGCGATTGCGCCGGCGCTCGCCGGCATTCCGGAACGGGTGGGTTTCGTCGGCGAAGCCCGGTTCGGATTACTTAACCGATGGCGCTGGGGCGAAAGGGCGCTGCCCCGCATGATCGACAAGAAGGCCGCGCTGGCGCTGCCGGAGGGCGCGCCGTTGCCGCCGGAATGGCCGGTGCCGCAGCTTCACGTCCCCGGCGAGGAGATCGACCGCTGGCGGCAAGCCAACGGATTGAGCGCCAGCCTCGCGGTGGCGTTGGCGCCGGGGTCGGTCGGCCCGTCCAAGCGCTGGACTTATTATGCGGAGGCCGCGCGGCTTCTGGCTGAGCGCGGCCTGGATGTCTGGGTGGTCGGAGGACCCGGCGAAAAGGCGCTCGCGGCGGAGATCGTTGCCGCCGGCGGACCGCGGGTCCGCGATCTCACCGGCAATGATCTGCGCAACGGCGTTCTGGCGATGGCGGCGGCCGGCGTCGCGATCTCGAATGATTCCGGTTTGATGCATGTCGCCGCGGCGATCGGGACCCCGACCATGGGCATTTTCGGTCCCACCGACCCCCGGCTCTGGGGGCCGCTCAACGCCCTCGCCGCGACGGTGCAGACCAAATCCGTGCTGTCGTGCCAGCCCTGCCATCGCACCATCTGCCGGATGAATGACCATCGCTGCATGCGCGACATTCCCGCATCCGAGGTGGCTGGGATCGCCGAACGGGTGCTGGCCGGGGCCGCGTTGCGCGTGGCGCCCTGAGATCACGCGCTTGCACAGCCGCGACGCCATCCTTACCAAAGAAGCCACTCGCAATCCCGACGGTGCGCCTTGAGTCAACAATCCAAGCCAGAAGCGAACCATACGAAAGATCCGATATCAGCGCATTTCGAGCAATCGCTCGCCGCACTGGCGCGAGCGACGCAGGATGCAACGCTGCTGGCGACCGCTCACAAGATCGCAGCCGTCATGATCGCGGCACTGCGCGCCGGCAACAAGGTGCTGATCGTCGGCAATGGCGGCAGCGCCGCCGACGCCCAGCATATCGCCGCGGAAATCATCGGCCGTTACAGGCAGGACCGTCCCGGCTATGCTTCGATCGCGTTGACCACCGACACCTCGGCCTTGACGGCGATTGCCAACGATTACGGTTTTGAGCAGGTATTCGCGCGCCAGGTCGCAGGCCTCGGCCAGCGCGGCGATGTGTTGCTGGCGCTATCCACCTCGGGGCGTTCGCCGAACATTCTGGCGGCCTTGCGCGCTGCCAGAGAACGCGGGCTGGTCACCATCGGCTTCACCGGGACCAGGGGCGAAACATTGCGCGAGTGTTGCGATCATCTGTTGGTCGCACCGAGCGACGACACGCCGGTGATCCAGCAAATCCATCTCACCGCAGCCCACGGTATCTGCGACGAGATCGAGCAGACCATGATGCGCGGGGCCAAGGGAAAATAAGCGGCATCGTAGGGCGGATCAGCGTCAGCGTAATCCGCCGTCTTTCTTCGCAGCGGCGGGTTACGCCTTGCGGCTAAATTAGTTAGACACTCGTACCGAAGCCGAATTCCGGTGACAGTGCACTTAAACTGCGGCGGGCTGTCGTAGACATGATGCCGCCCGGCGGACTTCAAACCGGACAACGCAGGGTCCGAAGCCGGCGAGAACCGGAAGGCCGGTGATGAAGCGCTGTCGGACGAACGGGAGTTAAGTGCACTGTCACGCGTATGAATTCCGATTGCCGCGGTGATAGGTTGTCATGCCGTTGACCCGCGCGTCTCCGACCATTGCCGTTACTTCGGATTGGCCAGATGAAATCCTTAGACCAGCGCCGCGTCGATGTGCGCGCGAAGTTGACGATCGAATTCGATGATGTGATCAATCGGTATCGGCGTCACCGAGATAAGGCTGGAATCCGTAACCGACCGCCAATCCCGGCGCGAAAACGTAGGCGACGTGACAATGCGAGATAATTGTGCTGTACAAAAACGGCTTCCGCAATCGACGATGAACGGACGTCCAAGCGGCGTCGTATAAACATGGGATCGGCGATATAGGATGCGGCCCGATCCTCAACCCGTGTGATTTTGAGTGGGCTGTGTCCAGCAGGCTGTAAGGCCGTTCGGCAATGTCTCGCGAATGGTCGCATCGGAACATCTGAGCTCCGCAAGCCCCGCATTTTCGCCGAGCCATTTAGTCTGGTCAGCCTTGGGGGTCGGACCCGATACTGGAACCAGCCATACGGGCGGCCGCCGGCGCTTCACGGTGCGCCGGCAGGGTAACGCCCTTTTCCGGATCCACCAGCGAGGTACCCAATTCGAACGTCAAGCCATTTGTTGACTGGGGTTACCAGGACAGCCTTCGGGTTCCGTCGGATCCGGAGCCAGACGCTTGGCGTACGGCAGAACAGAGTTTAGACCGATAGACGCCATTCTTGAGGAAGGGCACCGCCAGCACATTCTCTCCAACGGCGATATATAAATGCCCTTTCGCGTCGGTCTTGCAGGAGGCCGGATCGTAATGGAACTCGTTGAATGCCGATGCATGGAGCGTGGAAAGCGCAAGAACCGCAGCCAAGAGGATCGGCATCTGCCGCCCTGAATGATCGTTCTTGCTACTATCTTCGCGCGCGTTTCGCCCTTTTGCTCTGACAGGTCCCGAGCTGGAAATGGCGTGTACATCGAACGCGCGCGAGAAAATTACATGCCATGGACGGTATCTGCTCCGGGATCGACCATCGGCATGCCTTCGGGTTCCGTCGGATCCGGAGCCAGACGCTTGGCGTACGGCAGAACAGAGTTTAGACCATAGACGCCATTCTTGAGGAAGGGCACCGCCAGCACATTCTCTCCAACGGCGATATATAAATGCCCTTTCGCGTCGGTCTTGCAGGAGGCCGGATCGTAATGGAACTCGTTGAATGCCGATGCATGGAGCGTGGAAAGCGCAAGAACCGCAGCCAAGAGGATCGGCATCGTGCCGGGCTGAATGATTGTTCTTGCTACTATCTTCAAACGGATGCTATTCACGCTCTCATCACGCGCCCGTGGCAGGAAGCGGCTTCAATCTATCCAACGCGCGCGAGAAAATTATTTGCCATGGAAGAATTACTGACCCGGGATCGTCCATCGGCATGCCATTCCAAATAGGCTTTGGACCAGACCAACCCGCGTCCGTCTCGAAGCATAAGTCTCGCTATTTCAGAACGCAAACAAAGATTGTAATGCTTCACCACCGCTACTATAGCAATCTCGCTTTCAGATTCGTTCGGTCCAAATCGAATGCAGCAGTTTGATGGCCGTCCGGCCCTAGGGGCGGATTAGCCGCAAGGCGTAGTCCGCCGCGTCGGCGAGCGTAACGGCGGATTACGGTGACTAGTCCGCACTACATGCGCGCGCTGACCGTAATTCATTGAACCCAGTCAATTGATTTGGTGCGTCCAGTCTCGTCGTAAAAATATTCCCATTCCCACACGACCCAAATCACTTCTATATCCCCCGCCATCCCGGCCACAAAGGGGGTTCGCGATCGTCAGGAACGTAGGGCTTGGGAAGCGATGGACGGAGCGATGTCAAGGACGAATGAACGTGTGCGGACGTTAAGTCGTATGGTCCTGATCTCACGCTGGCGTCAAGCTTCGTGAGTATCCGCTTGGCAACGGTGACAACAAAGCCCGAACACCGCGGAGAGTACGAAGGAAACCGTTAAAACCATTCGGCGTGCGGGAATGCCGGGTGATCCCGGAGCGCTAGTGGTGACTAACGCGCGTGCTTACTACCACTACACGCGCGGCTGCGGGTGCAACGGGCACCCGGCATTCCCCGCTCCCCTTTGGGGTAGCGCCCGCTCCCTCTTGGGGTAGCGCCACGCCCTTTTGGGCGTAAGAATTCATGCACAACTCGGGCGCATCGCGCCGCGAGAAGCGGTGGTGTGTTAGAGTCGACGTTATTCCGAATTACCTCTCGTCGTCCCTGCGGACGCAGGGACCCATCACCCCTGGCGTGGATTGTTGCACAAGGTCGCGCCTCATTGCCGAAACGAGAGTCCGCGCCGTATGGGTCCCTGCCTCCGCAGGGACGACCAAATCCTTGGCAAACCTTGCGGCTTTGAAACTGAACCAACCCGCTAGCCGCAGCCAAAGCCATCAACATGAAAACAGCGCTAGGGAATAGCAAGACTGCGATAAACTTCCGCGATCGCGTTGGCCTCCGCGTCCAGGCTGAATTTCGCCAGCGCCCGCGCCCGCGCGCGGTCGCCCATCGCGGCGCACGATGCCGGATCCTTCATCAACGGCTCCAGGGCGGCGACCAGCGCATCCACGTCGCCCGGCGGCGTCAGCACACCGGTCACAGCGTGACCGGTTACGCCATCCTCGACCACCAGCTCGGCAGCGCCCGCGCGCGAGGCGACCAGCGCCGCACCCGCCGACATCGCCTCGATCAGCGTCAATCCAAAACCTTCGTTGCGCGAAGTGAAAGCGTAAATCGTCAGCCGCTGATACCAGCGCTGCACCTGCTCGATCGGCAGTTCGCCGGTCATGACGATGCGCGATTGCAGGCCCGCGATCTCGATGCGCTTTTTCAGATCGTTGGCGAAACCCATCTGCTCGGGCACGATGGCGCCGACCATCACCGCGGTAAAATCAGGGTAGCGCGGCAGCAGCCGGCACATCGCTTCCACAAACACGTCGGTGCCCTTCTGCGCCCGCACCCGGCCGAAGCAGCCGATCGCGTAGCGGCCCGGCAGTTTGGCTTCCGCGAATGCCGCCGCACGATCGGCCGGCGGCGCATAGGTATCGGTATCGACGCCGTGCGGAATCACGGTGGCTTCGCGCTTGAGAAACGACGCCGAGATGTCGTTGGTCGCGATGATGGCATCCATCCGCCGGATCAGCCACCGCGTGATCCAGGTATGATGCCGCTGCGCCGCCGACGTGAACACCAGCTTCAACGGCCAGCCGAGCGCGCGCAACAGCACGCCAATGATCATCTCGTTGTTGCGTCGCGCGTGCCAGATCAGCGCGGTGCGGCGCCGCCACAATTTCAGAAGTTCCGCAAGCCCCAGGCGCGCGATGCCGTCGGGCTGCATCCGGACCGAGCCAGCCTGCGCGAAACATTTTCGCCAGTTTCGGCGCCACCATGCGATTGGTCGCGGTGACGCCGGAATAGCGCCTGTGCAAATTCGGCACGATCAATTGCAGATTATCGGCGGAAATGTTCGGGGTTTCCACGTCAGGCTCCGTTTCGCGCATGTCCTATACGCAACATTAAGCATAGTGGCCAGTTCGCTTAACCCGAAACCCACTCTTCATCGCGGGGCAGATAGCATCAGAAGCGAAAAATCAGAGATGGGTGAACTCATGAGCGTGCTTGTCACGGGCGGCGCCGGCTACATCGGAAGTCACATGGTTCAAGCGCTGGTGGAAGCCGGCGAAAGCGTCGTGGTGATCGACAATCTGTCGACCGGCTTTTCGGCGTTCCTGCCCGAGGGCGTTCCGCTGTTCATCGGCGATGCGGCGGACGAGAACCTGGTCGAGGGCGTGATCGCCGCCCACGACGTGGAAAGCGTGATTCATTTTGCCGGCTCCGTGGTGGTGCCGGATTCGATGCGCGATCCCCTCGCCTATTACCGCAACAACACCATGACGACGCGCAGCCTGTTGAACGCCGTGGTGAAATGCGGCGTCAGCCGCTTCATCTTTTCATCGACCGCGGCGGTGTACGGCAATCCGGATCAGGTGCCAGTACCCGAACATGCGCCGACCCGGCCGCTGTCGCCTTACGGCACCTCGAAGCTGATGACCGAAATCATGCTGCACGACGTCGCCGCCGCGCATGGCCTGAACTATGTCGCGCTGCGCTACTTCAATGTCGCAGGCGCCGATCCGCTGTCGCGCATCGGGCTCGCGACCGCCGGCGCGACCCATCTGTTGAAAATCGCCGTCGAAGCCGCGACCGGACAACGCGCCAGGATCGAGGTGTTCGGCACGGATTACCCGACGCCGGACGGAAGCTGCATCCGGGATTTCATCCATGTCAGCGATCTGGCCGAGGCGCATCGCGCGGCGCTGTCCTATTTGCGCGCCGGCGGCGCTTCGTCGACGCTGAACTGCGGCTATGGCCGCGGCTATTCGGTGCTCGAGACGATAGCCGCGGTGCGCCGCGTCTCCGGGCGAAATTTTGCGGTTCAACACGCCGCGCGCCGGCCCGGCGACATCATGACCATGGTCGCCGACACCAGCCGGATCCGCGCCACGCTGGACTGGACGCCGCAATATGACGATCTCGAAACCATCGCGGCGCATGCGCTGGCATGGGAAGAGAAACTGTTCCGCGAACGCAATGGCGACCAGCAGCAGGCGGCGTCGGCCTAAAATCACGTTGGGCGCAAGTCCTGATTTGGCTTGAAAAACCCGTCTATTGCGGGCACTAGAATCCTTGGATTCTGGTGTCCTTTCGGGCTCGTCAAACCTCGCGCGAGCCCGGCACAATAAGCTTCGGTTTAGGGACACCAGCCAACCCTGACGCGCGGACGAATGACCGCCCAGCGCCGTCAATGGAACATTGATGACCGAACTTCCGAAGAAAATCACCGACGATCCCTACGGCGCGGCGATCCTGATTCGCCGTCTGGTGATGGAACAGGGCGTGGCCTATTGGCGGCGCTATCTGCTGGCGTTCGCGCTGATGGCGGTCTCGGCGGCGACCACCGCCGGATCGGCCTATCTGCTCGGCAAGGTCATCAACCAGGCCTATGTCGACAAAAGCGTTCGCGGCATCGCGATCCTGTCGGGCGTCACCATCGTGATCTTCATCATCAAGGGCCTGGCGACCTACGGCCACTCGGTGATCCTGTCGCAAATCAGCAACGCGATTCTGGCCAACAACCAGCGCCGGCTGTTCGCCAAGCTGATGAACGAAAGCGTCGCCTTCTTCTCGGAACGGCATTCGTCCGAATTTCTGGCGCGCCTGACCGCCGGCGCCAATTCGGTGACGCAGGTGCTGAGCCTGCTGATCAACGCGGTAGGACGCGATCTGCTGTCGCTGATCGCACTCGTCTTTGTGATGGTTACACAGGATCCCTATATGGCGATCCTCGGCTTCCTGGTCGCGCCGCCGGCCATGCTCGTGCTTCGCAAGCTCGTGAAACGGATCAAGGGCCTTGCGCACAGCCAGTTCACCGGCACTGCCGACATCATGGAAACCATGCAGGAATCGCTGCAGGGCATTCGCACCGTCAAGGCGTTCACGCTCGAACAGACCATGCGCGACCGCATCGATGCCAGCATCACGGGGGTCGAGCAAAACGCCAACAAGATGGCGCGGGTCTCCAACCGTTCCAGCCCGCTGATGGAGACGCTTGGCGGTTTCGCGATCGCCGGCGCGTTGATGTATGGCGGCTATCGTGTCGTCGCGCTGGGCGCGACACCGGGTCAGTTCTTTTCGTTCCTCACGGCGTTCCTTTTGGCCTATGAGCCGGCCAAGCGACTGGCGCGGCTGAACATCGAGTTGAACAGCAACCTGATCGGCGCGCGCAAGCTGCTGGAGATCGTCGATAGCCCGGCCAGCGAACCGGCCGATGACGACAAGCCGGCCTTGAAGCTGACCGATGCGCGGGTCGAATTGCGCGACGTGACTTTCGCCTACCGGCCGAACGAGCCGATCCTCAACCGCATGAGCTTTGTCGCCGAGCCCGGAAAAGTCACCGCACTGGTCGGCCCGTCCGGGGGCGGCAAATCGACGGTGCTGGCGCTGCTGTTGCGGCTCTATGAAGTCACCAACGGCGACATTTTGATCGACGGACAGACGATCTCCAAAGTGTCGCGCACATCGCTTCGTCACCAGACCGCTTATGTCGGACAAGACGTCTACCTGTTCCGCGACACCATCGGCCAGAACATCGCATTCGGCAAAGTCGGTGCCAGCCAGGCCGAGATCGTGGCCGCGGCAAAGGCGGCCTGCGCGCACGAATTCATTTTGGGCTTCCCGCTCGGCTACGAGACGCCGGTGGGCGAGCATGGCACGCAATTGTCCGGCGGCCAGCGCCAGCGCATCGCGGTCGCGCGTGCGCTGGTAAAGGATGCGCCGATCATCCTGCTCGATGAAGCGACCGCCGCGCTGGATTCGGAATCCGAAAAACAGGTGCAGGAAGCGATCGAGCATCTCTGCCAAAATCGCACCACCATTGTCATCGCCCATCGCCTGCACACCATCATGCATGCCGACGCGATCCTGGTGGTCGAAGGCGGCGAGATTGTCGAGCGCGGACGGCATGACGATCTGCTGCGCCGTGGCGGCCGCTATGCGTCCTTCTTCCGCCTGCAACATCGCGACGCAGGACCGCTGACACTGGCGCCGATCAGCGCGACGGCGTAAGCCTACGGCCGAATTTTGGTCCGCAACCCCGTGCCGGAATCCGTCATGAACGCCACATCCTTTGTCATTGCCGCCCCTGCGCAGCCATCGATCGCCGTTGCCGGCGACACCAAATCATTTCCGGTGCGCCGGATCTGGTGCGTCGGGCGCAATTATCTCGAGCACATCCGGGAAATGGGCAATGACGAGCGCGCGCCGCCATTCTTCTTCGCCAAGCATGCCGACATGATCGAACCGGACGGCGCCACCATCCCCTACCCGCCGCTGACCAGGGATTTACATCACGAAGTCGAGCTGATCGTCGCGCTCAAGAGCGGCGGCCTCAACATTCCCGCCGCCAGCGCGCTCGACCACGTCTACGGCTATGGCGTCGGCATCGATCTGACGCGCCGCGATCTGCAGCTCGCCGCGCGCAAGAAAGAGCGGCCCTGGGAAGTCGGCAAATCGTTCGACCATTCGGCGCCCTGCAGCGCGCTGCAGCCGGCCTCGAAGATTGGTCACCCGGCAAAGGGCCGGATCTGGCTCTCGGTCGACGGTACCGAACGGCAGAAAGGCGACCTCACCGAACTGATCTGGAGCGTGCCGGAGATCATCGAAAAACTGTCCGAGCAGGTTGAGCTCGGCGCCGGCGATATCATCATGACCGGGACGCCCGCCGGGGTCGCCGCCGTGTTGCCCGGCGACAAAATCGAATGCGGGGTCGATGGCGTCGGCACTCTGAAGGTGACGATCGGGAAGCCGGCATAAACTCCAATTCGTCTCCACCAAAACCCAGGCTCCGAACCCGATTCGGGGCCTTTTTTGGCTCGACGAGAGGCAAATTCGCAGTCCGTTAACCATACGAACATTAGATAGGCAAATCGTTACGAACCTCGTGCTGGAGACGCCGATGACCCCCGACTGGAATGCCATTCGCCTTGATTCGCTTCAGATCGACGAGCAGGTGCGGGCGACATTGCGCGAGATGCGGCCGTTTTTCGCCAAATCCATGCCGGGCATTCTTGCGCGGTTCTACGACCTGGTCCGCAAGCACGATCCGGCCTGCGGCATTTTCAAGGACGGCATGATGCAGGAATCGGTTCGGATGCAACTGCATCATTGGGACCTGATCGCCACCGGCGATTTTGGCGCCGACTACCACAGCTCGGGGACACGGTTTTGCGAACTCAATCAGCGCGCCGGGATGGCCCCGCAATGGTATGTCGGTTGCCGCATGATGTTCATCTTCGACCAGCTGATGAAGGCCGCCGAGAATGAAATCGCGATTCCGCGCTTCGGGCGCGGCGCGCAGCTCGCGCGCGACAAGAAGGCGCTGATGCTATCCACCATCGGCAAGATCGTGATGCTGGACAACGAAAACTTTGTTGCGATCTATTTCGGCTCCAATCGCCAGGTCCGCAAGAATACCATCGCGGACGCAAGCGAGCGCTTCCGCGTCATCATCACGTCCCTGTCGTCAGCTTCGAGCGAACTGGAAGGCACCGCGCGCTCCCTGAGCGACAACGCCGGCAACACCACGCGGCTTGCCACCGTGGTCGCGAATGCCTCCGAGGACGCCTCCAACAACGTGCAGTCGGTGGCCTCCGCGACCGAAGAGCTGGCCAGTTCGGTCCGCGAGATCTCGGCGCAAGTTCAGGAATCCAACCGCATCGCGGCCAGCGCCGTGAAGCAGGCCGATGAAACCAACTCGCGCATCAATGCGCTGTCGCAGGCCGCCAACCGGATCGGCGACGTGATCAAGCTGATCACATCGGTGGCCGAACAGACCAATCTTCTCGCCCTCAACGCCACCATCGAGGCCGCGCGCGCCGGCGAAGCCGGCCGCGGCTTTGCCGTGGTCGCCCAGGAGGTCAAGGCGCTAGCGGCGCAGACCGCCAAGGCCACCGACGAGATCGGCATCCAGATCGCGGGCATGCAGACCGCGACCCAGGAAGCGGTCGGCTCGATCAAGATGATCAGCTCGACCATCGGCAAGATTTCCGAAATCACCAGCGCGATTTCCGCGGCGATCGAGGAACAAGGCGCCGCCACCCAGGAAATATCCGGCAATATTCAGCGCACCGCGGCCGGCACCTCGCAGGTCGCCGGCACCATCGCCGAAGTCAGCCAGGGCGCCAACCAGACCGGCGCGGCGTCGAGCCAGTTGCTGTCATCGGCAAAGCAGCTGTCGAACTCGACCAACAACCTGCAGTCCGAGATCGACGGCTTCCTCAAATCGATTGCCGCTTCCGCCTGAGGCCACACCTCTCGGCACAATCGGAACGGAAAGGCTATGAAGCTCTGAGGGCGTTCAGCCCCGAGCCAACGCCTGCAAACCCTTGAAGGTCAGGCGCTTGGGGTCCCGCACTCCGGCGAGGTAAAGCTTGCGGATGAAAGCGGTCACCTGCTCGCGGTCGCAATCCGTCAGCGCAACTACGGCGTCGACGGCAATTCTCTGGGCGTCCATGGACTTCCTCATGCTGTCAGCAGCTTTAGCCGCCAAAGCCTAGGACTCGCCGATTAATTCGGCGTTAACCGTTTTGGCACGATGGCCAATTCCCGGAGCCGCGCGAATACGTGAAACAACGCATAGCGGCCTAGGCGGTGCCGAGCCTGAGGGGCTGGCACGCACCTGTAGCAGACCATCACATGGCCCCCGGTGGCTGTGAATTCCAGGCCCGGAGCAGGTCGCGGTCAATGAGGAGACGTTGTATCTCGCTGGTTCCGTCGAAAATCCGGAAAGCCCGGATGTGACGGTATAGCCGCTCGACGACGATCCCCTCAACCAACCCCAATCCACCGAATATCTGGAGCGCCTGATCGACCATCTACTGGGCGGCCAGCAGGACGCCCTAAACCGGGATCATGCCGCGATGCCGTTACGAATACCGCATCACGCCGTCGTCGATCTTGCCGAAGCGCAGGCTGACGATGTCGAGGGCGTAATTCTGGTAGAGCCGCCACGGCCGCTTCGATCCCTGCTTCGGCATCTGCGCGACCGCCCGCTGCACGTAACCGGACGAGAAATCCAGCGACGGCGATGCGGTGATCGAGGGATCGACATTGTGCGGCATGCACTGCTTGTAGCCGCGCCGGTCCATGTAATTGATCAGGCGGCAGACATATTCGCAGGTCAGGTCGCATTTCAGAGTCCACGACGCATTGGTGTAGCCGAAGGCCGAGGCCAGGTTCGGCACATCCGAATACATCATGCCCTTGTAGTTCAGGGTGTGCGCGAAATCGACAACGCGGCCGTCAACGCTGACTTCCATCCCGCCGAGTACCTGCAGATTGAGCCCGGTCGCGGTGACGATGACGTCGGCCTCAAGCTCGCTGCCGTCCTTCAGACGGATGCCTTTTTCGGTGAAGCTGTCGATCTGGTTCGTCACGACCGACGCGCTGCCCTGCTTGATAGCGCCGAACAGATCGCCGTCCGGCACCAGGCACAACCGTTGATCCCACGGATTGTAGCGCGGCGTAAAATGGGTGGCGATGTCGTAATCGGGACCGAGCGCCATCTTGACGCCGCCGAGGATCAGCTTCTTGACCTGCGCGGGCTTGCGCCGGCTGAGCTGGAAGAAATACATGCCCCACAGCACGTTGCGCCACCGGATCAAATGATAGGCCAGCTTGCTCGGCAGCCGCGCGCGCAATTTGTTGGCGAAGGCGTCCTGCGCCGGGCGCGAGACAACATAGGTGGGCGAACGCTGCAGCATGGTCACATGAGCGGCGGTTTTCGCCATCTCCGGGACCAGCGTCACCGCGGTAGCGCCGGATCCGATCACCACCACGCGCTTGCCGGCATAGTCGAGGTCTTCGGGCCATTTCTGCGGATGCACGATGCGGCCGGCGAAATCCTTCGCGCCGATAAATTCCGGCGAATAGCCTTCCTCGTATTTGTAGTAGCCGCTGCACATGAACAGGAAATTGCAGGTGAAGCGCACGAGCTCCGCACCGCCCTCGCCCGCTTGTCCGCGTTCGGCCTCGACGGTCCAGCGTGCATCCTGCGACGACCATGATGCCCGCTTGACCCGATGGTTGAAGCGAATTTTCTTGTCGATGCCATTATCGACGGCGGTCTCGCGGACATAATTCAGGATGCGCGGGCCGTCGGCAATCGCCTTGGGTTCGGTCCAGGGCCTGAATGAGTAACCCAGCGTGAACATGTCGCTGTCGGAACGGAGGCCGGGATAACGAAACAGATCCCAGGTGCCGCCGATGGCTTCGCGGCCCTCA
Organism: uncultured Pseudomonadota bacterium; assembly: GCA_963725555.1. Lineage (GTDB taxonomy): Bacteria > Pseudomonadota > Alphaproteobacteria > Rhizobiales > Xanthobacteraceae > Bradyrhizobium. Next base: position 330,693 of record CAVRYV010000017.1, read on the forward strand.
AGGATCACGTAGCTTTTGCCGGGACAGTTGTGCTGCAGGTGATAGCCCGCGCCGATGCCCGACAGGCCGGCACCGACGATCAGGACGTCGACATGTTGATTGGTGATTTGCATCGTTCGATTAGCGCGCAAGCCGAATGAAAATCAACTCTAAAACAAGGCCATCGCGCCATTGCCAACGGCGTTTTGGCTGCTGGCAACCCTAATGAACGCTTCTACAACCGAAGAGCGGGAGTAGTCATCGAGACGTAGGACCAGCAAGGCATCGACGGCGCAAAACGGACGCCATCGGCTTTACAATCCGAGGCTTTCACGCAGGCGCTTGAGTTGCGGCCGGATTTGCTCGCAGCCAAGTTCCCGCTCAAATTTGGTGATGGCATCCGCGTTCGGATCGGCACGCAGGCGAGCCAGCCGCTCGGCATCGCGCGAACAGGCGTCTTCCGCCGGGACCGGCTGCACCTGCGCCTGCTGCCTCGCCGCTGCCTTGGGGACGTTGTCGACCGCAGGGGCCGGCGGCCGCGGCGGCTCGGCGATGGCGATGCTCTCGAACAGGCGCTGCACTTGCGCCTTCAGCCGGACGCAGGAAAGCTCGCGTTGAAAGCTGGCGATCTCCTCGCGCCTCGGGTCGGAGCGCAGACGCGCCAAACGCGCCTCGTCCCGGTTGCAGGCGAGTGCAGGATCGGGTGCGGCTTGCACCGGTGGCGGCGTTGCCGGCGGCGTTTTGGCGGGCTCGACCTTCGCGAGCGCCTGAGCTGTTGGCGGTGCTTGGCTACCTACAACGTTGGATGGCGGCGGCGCGGCGGGAGGGGCCGCCCTGACGGCGGTGGGCGGCTCGAGTTTGGCCACGGCCGCCGGGGTGGGCTCGATCTTCTTGGCGGCCAGTGCCGGCACCAGTGGAATGGTCGCGCCGCCGAGGGAGCCATAGATGAACGGCTCCTGCCGCCCGCCGGTCATGCTGACCACCTCGTCGCGAACGCGCCCCAGGGCGATGCGGATATCCAGTCCGGGTTCGACCAAATGCTTGATGAGCGCGGTGGCATACGGACTGTTGACGCCATCGCCATCATAGGAAACCGAGCCGGCCTTCGCAGCATAGGCCACCAGCGTGTCGGCGCTGACATCCTCCAGCTTGGCGAGGCCGCCCTTCATGGTCGAACGGATGCCCGCCGAACGCAGCTTTGCCGGAAAGGGGTTATCCCGGCAGGCGTCGAGCAGGATCAGACGCAGCCGCTTGACCGGCTGCAGCGCCCAGATGATGCGGTCGAGCGCCACCGCCTCGTCTTCCACGTCATAGTCGCGGCCGAGCCTGGCATCCACCGGGACCAGATAATTGGTGCCGTCAATCTCGACGCCGTGGCCGGCATAATAGACCACGGCGATGTCGGCGGTCTCCGCCGTGAGCAGGAATTCACGCACCGCACGTTTGAAATCGACGACGCCAAGATCGGTTCGCGAAATAACGACCTCGAAACCGACCGACTTGAACAAGTTCGCGATCGCGGTCGAGTCGTTGATCGTATTGGACAGCGTTGAGGCATTCTTGTACGCGGAATTTCCGATCACCAGCGCGACGCGCCGATCCGCCGCGGCGGACGTGGCGAACAGCACCGCCGCCGCAAAACAGAAACCGCAAACAAAAAGCTCTCTTAGTTTCATCTTCTCATCAATAGTAGTCGTGCCAGGAATGATGGTGGTGACGTCTCGGTTTCGGCCGGTGCGGCGGTCGGCCGCTCTCGGTCACAATGACATTGATGACATCGGAATAGACCGGGGGATCGTGCGGCACGTGCGCCGCGTCGGCGAACAACAGGCGTAGCTTGTGCGGGCCAAGCGGCAACGTAATCTTGGCCTCGGTTTGGCCGGCGCCGAAATGAAGGTGATTAAAATCGTTAGGGATAGGTTGGTCGAGCGGCGGCAGCTCCGCATCGACAAGCAAATGATGATGCCCGGTGTTCGGCTTGTCGAAGCCGGCTGGTGCTACGCCCATATTGAGCAGGCCAAACCGGATCACCGGGTTCGGCGTGATATAAGCGCCGTCGGTCGGATAGATGAAATACACCTTGGCATCTTTTGGCGAAGGATGCCGCGTTCCGGGTGCCGCCTGCGGAGCGGGCGCTGCCGCCTGCGGAGGCGGCGCAGCGGCCTGGTCAACCACTTTGACCTTGATGCGATCCGACACCAGCGGAGGCGAATGCGGAATGTGATTCTTGTCGCCGAACACCAGCTGCAACGTGTGCTCGCCCGGCGTCAGCGTTAGCTCGGTTTCGGTCTGGCCGGCCCCGAAATGCAGGTGCTGAAAGTCGTTGGGTATTTCGTGGTCGAGCGCCGGCGTCGGTACGTCCACCATCAGGTGGTGATGACCCGAATTGGCCCGATCCGAGCCTGCCGGCGCCACCCCCATGCCCTTGAGACCGAAATGGATGGTCGACTTGGTCGGCAGGGTATCGCCATCCTTCAAGCCGATAAAATAAACCGCAGCTCCCGGAGGGGACGGCGTCGGACCGCCGGTCTGAGCCAAAGCGGTGTCGCACCCAATCGCCATGCCGAATAATGGCAGGAGCATCGAGGCAAGTATTGGCGCAAGTATCGAGGCAAATGGTCTGTGGATCATCGCAGTTCTCCGGCAGCCGGAACCGCGCTCGTTGCGGTCGACCAAACGATATTCGTTTACCTTGCGATGTAAACCAGAATCCAGACGCGCCCGACAGGCGCTAATTCGTCGCGCCGGCCGCTCGCCTTGCCGATGATCGCCAAATGAAGCAAGGTACACTCCCAACATATGACACCGCAGGTTAGAAGGAGATCCGGTGGTCCGTTTCGGATAAACAACATGAGATTGGGTTTGTTGTTTGTGATCTCGCTCACAGTGCTGGCTGCGACAGCGAGCGCCGGAACCGATTCGCCACGCGGGCTCAGCGACGGTTCTTCGCCCGACCAGGCGTTGCCGGTTCAGCGGGACATGGTGATTGCCCAAAGGCAGACCAACCCCGAGCCCGGTGAGATTTTTCGCGATTGCGACGACTGCCCCGAGCTCGTGGTTGTCCCGGCCGGCGACTTTGTCATGGGTTCCGGCGATACGCCGTATGAAAAGCCGGAGCGAACGATTCGATCCGGCGCCCGTTCGCGATCGGCCGCCGCGAGGTGACATTCGCGGAATGGGACCAGTGCGCCGATGCCGGCGCCTGCAAGCACCGGCCCGACGATCACGGCTGGGGGCGTGGCGACCGCCCGGTGATCAATGTGAGCTGGGACGATTCCAAACTCTATCTCGCCTGGTTGTCGCAAAAGACCGGGCAGAAATACCGCCTGCCGAGCGAGGCCGAATGGGAATATGCGGCGCGCGCGGGAACGAAGACTCCGTTCTGGTGGGGCCGCGACGTCGGCACCGGCCATGCACAGTGTGAAACATGCGGCAGCCCGACCAATCAGAAGATCGTCGCGGTCGGCTCGTTTCGGCCAAACGGTTTCGGGCTGTACGACACTGCGGGCAACGCCGCCGAATGGGTTGAGGATTGCTGGAACGACAATTATCGCAACGCACCCAAGGAGCCCGTGGCCTGGACCACGGGCGACTGCCGCTTGCGCGTCTTGCGCGGCGGCAATTTCACCAGCAAGGCCACCGAAGTCCGCTCCTCGGCGCGGTTTCGCTACGATGTCGACGTGCGCTATTACGCCAATGGTTTCCGGATCGTGCGGGATTTGCCGCAATGATCGCGCCGCGCTCGACCATCATGGTGATGCGAGCGTTAGCGATCTGGATCGGCGCCGGTGTGGGAAGCGTGATGGCGCAGTCCTATTCCGTCAGCGGTCACGCCGGCTATCTCGGGGAATGGGAGATGAAAGCCAAACTGGCCAAAACGCTGACCCGCGGCGGCGTCAACTATGATGGCCCGGTGACGCTGCGGCATGTCGGGTTGTGCAGCGTCAATGGCGTCGAGGAAAAGTCCGGCGTGGTTACTCTGACGGTGTCGCGCAGGACCTCGGCGATCGAGGGCACGCTGTCCATGAAGGACGACAGCTGCCGGATCGTGGCACCCGCGTCGAAATCCTATTCGGGTCTATTGAACTGTCGCGACGGCCAGGGCGTGCCGATCAGTTTTTCCATCGACGAGATCGCCGATACCGACCAAACCAATGTGAGGGCCGACAGATAGCCGCCAGCCTGGAGCCTCCGTTCCGATTGACGGGAACGCAGGCTCTATTTCTTACTTCGATACGGTGATGCTCAATACCGGTAGTGATCGGCCTTGAACGGGCCTTCCGGCTTGACGCCGATATATTCGGCCTGATCCGGACGCAGCTGGGTCAGCTTGACGCCGATCTTGGCGAGATGCAGCCGTGCCACCTTTTCGTCGAGCGATTTCGGCAGCACATAGACCTTCTTGTCGTATTTGCCGCCCTTGTTGTTGGCGAACAGCTCGATCTGCGCCAGCGTCTGGTTGGTGAACGACGCCGACATCACGAAGCTCGGATGTCCCATGGCATTGCCGAGATTCACCAGTCGGCCTTCCGACAACAGGATCATCCGCTTGCCGTCGGCGAAGGTGATCTCGTCGACCTGCGGCTTGATGTTGTTCCACTTCAGGTTCTTCAGGCCCGCGATCTGGATCTCGTTGTCGAAGTGACCGATGTTGCAGACGATGGCGCGATCTTTCATCGCGCGCATATGTTCGATGGTGATGATGTCCTTGTTGCCGGTGGCGGTGACGAAGATGTCGGCGCGCGGTGCGGCGTCTTCCATGGTGACGACTTCATAGCCTTCCATCGCCGCTTGCAGCGCGCAGATCGGATCGACTTCCGACACCAGCACGCGGCAGCCGGCCTGGCGCAATGAGGCGGCCGAGCCCTTGCCGACGTCGCCGAAGCCCGCGACCATCGCCACCTTGCCCGACATCATCACGTCGGTGCCGCGGCGGATGCCGTCGACCAGCGATTCACGGCAGCCGTAGAGATTGTCGAACTTCGATTTGGTGACGCTGTCGTTGACGTTGATCGCCGGGAACAGCAGCTTGCCTTCCTTCTCCATGGTGTAGAGCCGGTGCACGCCCGTGGTGGTCTCTTCCGAAACGCCCTTGATGTTCTTGGCGATCTCGGCGAACCAGCCCTTGGGCTTTTCCTTCAACAGCTGCTTGATCAGCGCGAAGAAAACTTCCTCTTCTTCCGATTCCGGCTTGTCGAGGAATTTAACGTCGCCGTTCTCGGCACGCAGGCCGTGATGCACCAGCATGGTGGCGTCGCCGCCATCATCGAGGATCATGTTGGGAGTGCCGCCGCCATGCCAGTCGAACAGCTTGGCGGTGTAGTCCCAGTATTCGGTCAGGCTCTCGCCCTTCACCGCGAATACCGGAATGCCGGCCGCCGCGATCGCCGCCGCGGCATGATCCTGCGTCGAATAGATGTTGCAGGAGACCCAGCGGATATCGGCGCCAAGTGCGGCCAGCGTCTCGATCAGCACCGCGGTCTGAATCGTCATATGCAGCGAGCCCGCGATGCGCGCGCCCTTCAAGGGTTGCTTGGGGCCGTATTCCTCACGCGTCGCCATCAGGCCCGGCATCTCGGTCTCGGCCAGCGAGATTTCCTTGCGGCCGAATTCGGCGAGCGAAATGTCCTTGACGATGTAGTCGGTGAAGGTCGGCTTCTTGGCGGTGGCGGTCATGTCAGATATCCTGTTCCTGTGCTTGTCATCCCGGGGCGCGAAGCGAACCCGGAATCCAGAAGTTCGAAATTCCGGGTCTGGGCCCTGCGGCGCATCCCGGAATGACGGCGAGAAATCACACCGCGCGTTTGAGCGTTTCGGCGAGGTCGGTTTTTTCCCAGGAGAAACCGCCTTCATTATCGGGCGTGCGGCCGAAATGACCGTAGGACGAAGTCCGCGCGTAGATCGGCTCGATTGAGATCGAGGTGCTTGCGGATGCCGCGCGGCGTCAGATCCATCGCCTCGGCGACCGCTTTCTCGAGCTTGTCCTCGGAAACCTTTCCGGTGCCGTGGGCATCGATATAGATCGACAGCGGCCGCGCCACGCCGATCGCATAGGCAAGCTGCAGCGTACAGCGGTCGGCGAGGCCGGCGGCGACGATGTTCTTGGCGAGATAGCGCGCGGCATAGGCCGCCGAGCGGTCGACCTTGGTGGGGTCCTTGCCGGAAAACGCGCCGCCGCCATGGGGGGCAGCGCCGCCATAGGTATCGACGATGATCTTGCGGCCGGTGAGACCTGAATCGCCGTCGGGGCCGCCAATGTAGAATTTCCCGGTCGGATTGATGTGCCAGACGGTCTTGCCGTTGATCCAGCCTTCGGGCAGCGCTTCGCGCACATAGGGCTCGACGCGTTCGCGAACCTGGTTCGAGGTCATGTCCTCGATCAGGTGCTGATGCGAAACCACGATCTCGCGCACGCCGACCGGCTTGCCGTTCTCATATTGCACCGTGACCTGGCTCTTGGAGTCCGGACCCAACACCTTCTCCTTGCCGGAGTGGCGGGCTTCCGAGATCAACCGCAAAATCTTGTGGGCGTAAAAGATCGGCGCCGGCATCAAATCCGCCGTCTCGTTGGTGGCGTAGCCGAACATGATGCCCTGATCGCCCGCGCCCTCTTCCTTGTTGGTGCCGGGCTGCAGCGCATCGACGCCCTGCGCGATATCGGCGGATTGCGGATGCAGCAGGATTTCAACATCGCAGGTGTTCCAGTGAAACCCTTCCTGCTCGTAGCCGATGTCCTTGATGGCGTCGCGGACGACGCTTTCGATCTGGTCGTTGGTGACCGATTTCGGACCGCGGGTCTCGCCGGCGATCACCACCTTGTTGGTGGTAGCGAGCGTCTCGCACGCAGCGCGGATCGCCCACGGGTCGATACCGGCCTTCGGGCCTTCACGGAAAAACAGATCGACGATCTCGTCGGAAATCCGGTCGCAAACCTTGTCGGGATGACCCTCGGAAACCGACTCGCTGGTGAACAGATAAGACGCGCGCATCAACTAACCCCTTTTTCCGCCAGTCTCGGCGGTTCCTTTCGTGATATGTCCTGAGATGTCAGTCGCGACGGCGCGAGATGACGTAGGATTCGTCGTAGAACCAGAGCCCGTTATGCTTGCGCAGAACTTCTCTGGCGGCATCGAGGTAACGGCCGCTTTGTGTCATCTCCGTCAACCGGTCGTCTTCGATCTGGGCGACATACACCGCCGCGTTCCATGCTGCAAAGGCCGTGGAGGTTCCGATCGACCCGGTGACCTCGTTTGGCAGCGCTTCCATATCATACCGGAAGATCGAACGGTTATCGGCATAGGCATTAAAATTAAGATCGCGCCCCGCCGATCCGAGCTCGTATTTCACCACGCGCAATAGCTCATGACGGCTCACGGCGAAAGGATTTTCTCCCGGCCAGACCTCCTGGATCATCTCAAGGCCCGGATCCTGCCCGTGGGAGTGAATTCCTATCAAACGGCCCCCTGCCCGCAACGCCCGAGCCAGCGGCGCAACGATGCGTTTGGCGCGAAAATTAACCGAAGATTTGGCCCGATAGGGCTGCGAGGCGATGATCAGGTCGAAATTGGCCTCGGAACGGCCGGCGCGGGGGATGATGGAATCCAGCAAAAACCGGTGGTCTTCCCGGTACAGCACGATCGCGACCGGCCGCTCATAGACCGGCATTCCGGAATTCGGGCTGACATTGGCCCGCCAGTTCTGCTCCAGAAAGGGGCCCAATTCGGCGATTTGGGCCTCGAATTCGCCCGATGAGGCCCCGCGCAACGCCACCTCATGCCAGATCATCCCGGCGGCAGCCGCCGGCGATGTCGGCGTCAGCCAGGGCGCTTCGGCGTAATACATGTTGGTGAGGACAAAAACCGTCGCCGGATGCTCGAACAGCCGGTCCGGCACCTTGTCCAGCGTCAGCCGGACGTCCTCCAGGCTGAGTTCCTTGCCGGCAATATAGAACGGCATATGGGGAAAGCGGCCATGCATCGACCGCATGACCCGCGCCAGCACGGTGCCGTCGCCGACCCCGGCATCGAATACCCGTAGCGCCGGCGGCCTCGGGTGGATGCTGCCCAGTTCCAGCGCCACCCGCTCCGCGATCACGCGCTTCTCGCTGCAGGTATGGACGAACAGCAGGTATTTCTGTCGATTCTCAAAGAACCGGAAATTGCCCCTGGGATCGCGCTTCTCGGGTGGAACTTCGAGCCCGCGCGGCGGCGGCAGTCCGCCCGGCATCGAGGCCGCGATATAGGCCTGGATCCGGTCCAGCGTATCGACGGTAATGCGCTTGCCCTCGCGCAACCGGTGCACCAGCTTGCCGTCATTGACGGCGCGGCGGCCGAAGGTCGACTCCGCCATGTCGGCCTGGCGGCAGTATTCGGAAATCTGGCTCAGGATTTGATCGTTTTTCATCGGATGGTCGGGAGAGCCAGGATTTGGGACAAGTGGGTGGGCAGCGCCGGTTTACCGGAGTCTCCTACCATCATCTGCCCACCGCAAGTAACCCCGCGCCGCGCCGGAACAACCGTCAAGCGGACCCACCCTGGCGTCCTCGCCGCTGCACCAAGCGCAGTGACAGGTACCCCGACAAGCATTGATTGACGTTTAGCCCCTAGGATTAAGGCTTTCCGTCAGGAGGATGCATGACGACGCTCGATTTGCCCGCGATCGGCACCGCGGCTCGCCTTCCGGCGCGGACCAGAATTCTCTGTGCTTTGTTCTTTTTCTCGGGGTTTCCGGCCCTGATCTATCAACTGACCTGGCAGCGAGAACTGTTCCGCATCTTCGGTGTCAATTCAGAATCGGTGACCATCGTTGTAACGGCCTTTATGCTCGGGCTGGGGCTTGGCAGTCTTGCCGGCGGTTGGGTGTCGAAACAGCGATGGATCAGTTTGCTGCCGTTGCTCGCGGCGATCGAACTAGCCACCGCCGCCTTCGGGTTGGTGTCGCTGGCCGTATTCGAACAGGTCGGCGCTCTCATCGTTAACTGGTCGCTGCCGGCCACGGCGGCCATCAATCTGCTGCTGGTCATCGTGCCGACGCTGCTGATGGGCGCCACGCTGCCGATTTTGGTTTCACACCTCGTTCGACGCTCTGGCGAGGTAGGCGGGGCGGTAGGCCTGCTTTATTACGTCAATACGCTGGGCGCAGGCGCAGCCTGTCTCGCATGCTGCGCCGTGCTGTTCCCGTTCTTCGGCATGCACGGTGCGATCTGGATAGCCGTCGGCATCAATGTAGCGGTCGCCATCGGTGCAATCACGGCACATGCATTTCATCGCGACGAAGCGCGGCCTTTTCTTGCGACAACCGAGAAACGTCCTCAAGAGGCGATCCTCGGCATGTCGTGGATCATGCTGTTGGCGGCGCTTGGCGGGTTCATCTCGCTATCTTACGAGATATTCCTGTTCCGCACCGTCTCCTATGCATCCGGATCCAGCGCCACGGCCTTTGCCGCCACGCTGGCATGCTTTCTTTTCGGTATTGCCGGCGGCGCCCGCAGCGCGGGGAAAACATGTGAAACGCTAGGTCCCACGGACACCATGCGTAAAGCTGCCGATGAACTCGTTTTTGCAAATCTCGTCGGCTTGCTGTTTCTGCCTTTGATGGCTCATCTGGCGTGGCTCGGCCTCGGCGTGCTCGGTGTTGCCATGGTGATGATCTATCTGATCGCCCGCCGCTGGGGTTCGCTGTTGCCGTATCTCGCTCAGTTCGGCGTCCCAGCAGATGATCGCGCCGGAATGCGAACCTCGCTGCTGTATTTCTCCAACATCCTGGGGTCGGCGGCCGGCGCCATCATTACCGGCTTCATTCTGACAAACACCTTGACGTTGGTCCAAACCGCCCTGGCACTCGCGATTGCCGGTACGGTTTGCGCATTGTCGCTGATCGCAGCGCTCGATATCGCCTGGTCAGAACGGCGAAGACGTATGGCCGATGCCGTCGGTGTGCTGGTGATCGCGCTGGCTGTCATACCCCTGATGTCCCACCGCGTTCTCGAAAACCTGCTGTTCAAGGGCAATGTCGATCACGCTTTCGCCGATGTGGTGGAAAATCGCAGCGGCATCATCACCGTCGACACCGACGGCACCGTGTTCGGCAACGGAATGTATGACGGCCGCTTCAACACGCGGCTGCGGGATGATCGAAATGGAATCATCCGGCCCTATGCGTTGAACTTATTTCGTGCCGCGTCGCGTGACGTCCTCATGATCGGCCTGTCTTCCGGTTCGTGGGCGCAAGTGATTGCAAACAATCCCGAGGTCAAGTCGCTCACGATCGTCGAGATCAATCAGGGATATCTTTCCCTGATCGCCCAGCGACCCGAGGTAGCCTCGGTGCTGCGCAATCCGAAGGTCACCATCATCACCGACGACGGCCGACGCTGGTTGAGCCACCATCCAGATCGGCGTTTTGACGCCATCGTTTCCAATACGACCTGGAATTTCCGCGCCAATGTCACAAATTTGCTGTCGACCGAGTTTCTCGAACTTGCGCGTCAGCACCTCAATCCGCGGGGAATACTGTTCTACAACACGACGGGTTCTGCCCGCGTGCAGCGAACCGCCTGTCTATCGTTCCCCTATGGGGCACGCTTCATCAACCATATGGTTGTTTCGGACACCGCGATCGATTGGAATTTCGCTCGCTGGCGCCAGACCTTGGAATCCTACGTCATTGACGGGGCGAAGCAGTTCGATCTGCACGATGCCGAGGACCGCGCCCTGCTTGATTCAGTCACGTCGGAGGATCTGAATTCACAGCAGCACGTGATCGAGGATTGTCCGGAGGTTCTCGCCCGAACAGCGAGCGCGGCCCCCGTGACCGACGACAATATGGGGACGGAGTGGCGCTATACCCTTGGCCTTGAGTGACGAACGCGGGTCAGGCCCTCGGAACCGGTGGCGTAGCCGTTGATCGTGAGAAGCGCTTTTTCCGTCAGCGCTTTCAGCCTTTGGTACGCGTGAGGTTCAACGGTGCCGCTCGAAAGCTGCTACGATTAAATCTCTACTTGCGATCATTTGCGTTCACAGCGTAACTGACGGCCCGCATTGGCACGTGAGGACAGTGGCCGTGAAGAACTTAACAGTCGCCATCATCATGGTCGCCGCGGCATTCAGCGGCGGTTTTCATCTCCCCGCTTCCGCTCAGAGTTCGATCGGAGGAGTCAAAAAGCAAACCCCGCTTGGCGGCCCCGTGAAGCCGAACTCCCTGGGCGGCCCCGCCAAGCCAAATTCTCTTGGCACCCCGCCGAAGCCGAGTTCCGGTCGGTGGAGCGGTGAAGCCAACCTCACCCGTCGTCCCGGTCATCAAGCCAGCGGCGACCGCGGGGTCTCTCCATCCTCGGCCCTGAAGTGCCCCGCTTCGCCTTGTGGTGCAAAAGGTCCGCGATAGTCGCATGAGTTAGCCGGCGCAATCGGAGCACGGGATCGACGGCGAGTTTCTCGGATACAGGTAGTAGCTGTCCGAAAGGTTCATCGTGCCGGTGATCGCGTAACCCAGATTAGGCGTATAGGCGTAGGAAACTTCGCCCAGGATCATCGAGATATTCGCCTGTCCGGCCAGCGAGGATGGCAGCGCCATCACCTGCCCCACTGACCTTGCGGTACCATTGAGAGACTGGCTCCAGGCGACCTTGGCGACTCCGCTGGCATTGGTACTTACTTCCGAGACGGTGACGACCAGGTTGGACGACGCATAGGGAGCGATGGTCGCCGATGAGGCGTTGAGGATGCAGTTCAAGGCGGCCTGGTTGACGCTCGAATTCTGCGTGACCAGATCGGCGATGATGTGCGCGGTGTCTGTCACCTTGACCTTGATGGCCATACCATCGCCGAGTTCGACGCCGCCGATATAGAGCGCCAGCATGAACGGCAGGACGATGGCAAACTCAACCGCCGCCACGCCGCGACGATCGTCGCGCAAATAGCGCAAGCGCGCCAGAACGCTCGTCATGCTGGATTCTGAGATCATGGCTGATGGCTCGTTCTTGCGATTGCCGATGCAGAGGTCACGATACAGGTTTCCTAATGCGTCAGGTGCGCGGCCGTCGCCACCACAAGCTGGAACAACTTATTCAATGCCGTTTTGAAGTCTCCCCCAGATGCCACGTCATAGAAAAGTCCTGGCGACGCGCAGGCCTGCAGGTTGGTCGCGATCGGGCTGGTGGACGGGGTCGGACTATTAAATGGTGCTATGCCGCCGCCAGTGACCCCGTCGTATGTCATGTACCAGGCGTCGGTCGGCAGCGGGAGGTACTCGGTATAAAGCACCGCGATACGGATGCCGCGGTTCTTGACCGTGGTGCACCACGTTGTGTCGAATGGCTGCTGACACCGGTATCCCGATGAAGGCATGCTTACAGTGACTTGTGAGCAGGCCGCCTTGCTCGACACCACCTTATCCTCGACCCCATCGGTGACCAGGAACACTACCTCCTGCGCCGTATCGTTGACGTTGTTGGTCCCGCCGCCCGGCGCCGGCATGATGGTGTTGAGGCTCTGCAGGGCGGAGGAAAAATTGGTGTCGGTGTCGTTGTTTTGATTGGACGACGTCAGGAAGTTATTGCTGTAGACCTGAGGCATTGTAATGTTCGAAGCCGCAGTCTTGGCCGCAGCCAGATTTGTCGACGGCAATCCGGAAGGCGCATAGATTGTATTGAAGCCGGCGTCGAACGTGTAGATGGCCACCTTGTAGGTATTATTGTTGGCGGCCTCCGTCTGCATCGCCGTGTCCATGAGGTTAGGGGTCCCGGTTCCGACGGCCTGGACCAGCAGATCGAGGCGCAAGGTGACGCCGAGGTTGCGCGCCAGCGTGTAGTTATCGATGGGCTTTCCCTGACTGTTCAGGGGATTTCCCGCAGTATCCGATGGCGTCGGGTTGGTTTCATGACAGGCGAAGGCGCAACCTCCCTCCTGCGACGGCGTATTGTTGACCATGGTCGCAATGTCGGACGGCGTTCCGGCGATCCCCATCGACGGCGAGTCGTCCAGCAACAAATAGAAATTGATATTCGGCGCGCCCGAAGCGCTCGCGCTCGAACTCCCTTTGATCGGCCATGCCGGGGCGCCGAGCAGGATGGGGAAACTGTTGGTCGCTGCCGCCGTGTAGGAAACGGTCGCGGTGCGGACAAGGCCGCTGTTGGTGATATTGACGCTCAAGGAAGGTGGGCCGGAAAGGCCCGGCAGGCCCGTTGCGGTGGCATTGAAGACGTTGGTTGCGGTGGTAGTGGCAACACTGGGTGGCTGCGTCAACATCGATGGCGTGACGGCGGAAATGGCGGCCGCGTCGATCGCTGCGTTCAGTTGCGATTGTTTACGGCTAGCCTGGGCATAGTCGAGCGCCATCCCGAGCAAATAGACGGCGGGGACCATCGTGAGCGCAAACGTAACCGCGATGTTGGCCTTCCGATCCCTGAGGAAACGCGCGACGTGCATCTTCAGACAGATTGCGGACCGCGCCAGCACGGACGTTGCGTGGAATTTTGAGATCATGACCCGGGCTCGTTCTGGAACGCGGCCGATGCCATAATCAGCCGATTGCCGTTCGAGAGATTGGATAGAGTAAAGCCGAGCGGCCCCCCGAACACCGGCCACTGATACATCACGCGGACCACCACAACCTGCCCAGCGGTTCCCGGGTTGAATTGCCAGTTTGGTGACCTGCCCCAGCGCATTGAAGCTCAAAGTGGGCATGGCTGTATTCGCCGTGGAATACGCGCTGGAGGCCTGCACATCGATCATTAGGTTGCTGCAATTGAACAGGATCACGACCTGCGCGCAGACCTGTGCTGCGAACTGGCTCTGTGTCATGTTCGCGGACTGCGCCTGACCGGTCAGAATGAGACGGCTGGATTGCGTCACCACCGTTTCCAGCAGCTGCGCAGCGAAGATGACGATAAAAGTCTGGATGATCGCAACCAGCAACGCGACAAACGGCGCTGCGACCAAGGCAAACTCAACGGCGGTCGCGCCATTTTCGTCGGCAAGAAATCTCCTGCGTCGATTGTGGCGACGGCTTGGTCCGGTTGCTGATGCTAAGTTCATGATGCCGTCCCGAGCAGATAGACGGTAGGGATCATCACCAGCGCGGATGCAATCGCGACATTGGCCTTCCGATCCTTCCGGAGACGGACAATGTGCGTCATCAGGCGATCTGCAGATCGAAGCTTGGGCATGGCCAGTCGGTTTCCCGGAACTAAGAATTTCGGGAACCGTGCAGGTCCAGCGTTAAACATCGCTTACGCTGATCTCAGAGAAAACGAGTATTTGCAAAGCCGACGAAGCTAAACAATAGCAGCCATAACTCGTCATTGAATGCTCAGCTACAACGCTTGAGCGCCTAGATCTGTGATGCGGTTCGCCAATATTTATTTTCGGGCGAGTGCAGTCATCGTTTTTCTAAGTAAACGTACCGTCAAAGCCGATGAAGCTCGGCAATAGCAGCCCTCGCCCCGCGCGCAGTGCCGCGAACGGGCTCCGGACAGCTTGGTCCGGTTTCTGATGCAGAGGTCACAATGCAGGTTTCCTTAATGCGTCAGGTGCGGCGAAGTCGCCACGACCTGGAATAAGTTATTCAATGCCGCGGTAATGTCGCCGCCGGATGCCACGTCAGCGAAAAGTCCTGGAGACGCACATGCACGCAGGTTGGTCGCGATCTGGCCGGTGGACGGAGTCGGGCTGTCAATGGGCGCGATGTGGTTGTTGTATTCGGGGCTGGTCGGCAACTGGAGGTACTCGGTATAAACCACGGCGATGCGGATACCGCGGTTCTTGACCTTGGTGCACCACGTGGTGTCGATGGGCTGCTCGCAGCGGTTTATCGAACCTTGCACCGTGATGGGTTGTGAGCAAGCCGAGGAAGGCGCGGCTTTATCTTCGACCCCGTCGGTGACAACGAACACCACTTCCTGCGGCGTATCGCCGACGTTGTTGGTCCCGCCACCCGGAGCGGGCATGATGGTGTTGAGCGCCTGCAGAGCGGATGAAAAATCGGTATCGGTGTCGGCGTTGTATTTGCTCGCCGTCAGATCGTTCTCATCGTAAACTTCAAGCAATTGAATGTTTGCAGCCGCGGTCGCGGCTGCGGTCAAGTTCGCCGATGGCATTCCCGAAGGCGCGTAGACGGTGTTGAATCCAGTATCGAACGTATAGATCGCCATCTTGTAGGTATTATGGTTGGCGGCCTCCGTTGTCGTCGCCGTGCTCATCAGGTTGGCGGCGGCCTGAGCCATCATGTCGATGCGCAAGGTGACGCCGAGATTGCGCGCGAGCGCGTAATTGTCCTCGCCTCCCGGATTTCCCAGACCCGCGGCGTTTTTTTGATGACAGGCGAAGGCGCAGCCGGCGTTGTTGAGCATCGTCGTAATGCCGGCCGGCGTTCCGGCGATCGCCATCGACGGCGAGTCGTCCAGCAACAAATAAAAATTGATGTTCGGCGCGGCTCCCCCTGAAGAGGTCGCAGTCGAAGTCCCGTTGATTTGCCATACGGGAGCGCGGAGCAGGATCGGGAAATTGTTGATCGATGCAGCCTTGTAGGAAACGGTCGCGGTGCGGACAAGACCGCTGTTCGCGATAGTGACGTTCAATGCTGGTGGGCCGGACAGGCCCGGCATGCCGTTTGCGGTAGCATTGAAGACATTGGTTGCGGTGGTAGTAGCAACGCTGGAGCTCTGCGCCAACATCGATGGCGTGACGGCGGAAATGGCGGCCGCGTCGATCGCTGCGTTCAGTTGCGATCGTTTGCGGACGGCCAGGCTATAGTCCAGCGCCATCCCCAGCAGATACACAGTGGGAATCATCACCAGCGCAAATGTAATCGCGACATTGGCCTTCCGATCCCCGTGGAAGCGGACGATGTGCATCGTCAGACGATTTGCAGATCGACGTGTTGGCATGGCCAGTCGGATCCCCGGAACTAAGAATTGCGGGCACCGTGCAGGTGCACCGTTAAACATCGCTTACGCCTCTCTCAGGGAAAGTGAGTGCCCGCCAAGCCGATGAAGCCCGGCAATGGCAGTCTCAACTCAGGGCTTGTTGCTCACCTGCAAACCTTGAATGCCCAGATGGCGATGCGGTCCGCAAATATTTATTTTGATCGAGTGCGATGTTGGTCTTCTAAAAAAGCCAGTGCCTGAAAAAACGATGAAGCCCGAAAATAGCAGCTCTGACTCAAATCTTTGATTCCCACCTGCAGAACTTGATTGCCTGGATCGCGATGTGGTTATTTTGAACGGACATCGCGGTCCACCTGCGCGCCGGCACGAAATGCCGTGATGTAGCGCTTGGAAATATCCGCAATCCGACGCGCCTCCAGTCCGATCTCACGCAGCTGTCCGGTCGGGGACGTGATCTGACCGCAGAAATAAAGCCCGGCTGCGTTGGTCGCCCGACCTGTCACCAGCGGCATGCCATGCAGGTCGAACACCCCGTCGACATCGCCGACCAATTGGCGCAGGTCGGGGCGAAAGCCGGTGGCCAGAATGATGGCGTCAAATCTTTCCTGCGTCGCATCGGCGAACACAACACCATCGGGGGTGAGCCGATCAATGTCGCGGCGGATTTGGATCGAACCATCCCTGATCTTGTCCAGGGTTCCGATATCGATCAGCGGTACCCGTCCGTCCTCTTCGACCATTTGGCGCGGCCCCTTGGCCGCACGCCGCAATCCCAGTTTTTCAATCGAACCGAGGGCCAGCCGCAAAATTGGAGCGTTGATGAAATCGGCCAGCCGTGCGGGCAATGGCCGGTACAAAATCGCCCATGTCAAAATCGGAAAGCCAAGCAGATCGCGCGGCAAGATCTGAACCGGGCCGCGAACCGCAAGAGCGACGTCGACGCCGGCCTCGGCGAGGTCCAATGCGATCTCGCCGCCCGAATTGCCAAATCCGACGACCAGCACGCGCTTTCCCGCGAAAGGCTTCGGATTGCGATATTCGCTGCTGTGGATGACAGGGTTTCGGTAGGCTGCCAAACCCGGCCAAGCAGGACGATAGGGCGCGCCGGCCAGACCCGTGGCAATGACGACAACCGGCGCACGAATCGAGCCCTCAGCCGTTTGCGCGCACCATTGCACGCCATCGCGCTCGATCGACGAGACCGTCATATTGAAGACAGGCCGAATATCGAAATGCGCGGCGTAGCTTTCGAGATACGCGACGAGTTGCAGGCGCGACGGATAGGTCGGATAGGTCGGCGGCATTTCCATGCCGGGCAAACCGGAATGCTTGCGATCGGTGTGGAGGTGAAGACGGTCATAATGATGCCGCCAGGCCGAGCCGACGCTATCCGCCTTCTCAAATACGGCGACGTCGAGCCCCGCGGCGCGCATCGTCATGGCGCAAGCCAGCCCTGCCGGGCCAGCACCCACGATGATCGCGTCGGGATTTTGCAAATCTACCCTCGCGCCTTGTTACTTGCCCCAGACCTCATTCGCGATATCGACCGTGAGCTTCAGCTTGGACCACTGCTCTTCCTCGGTGAGGATATTGCCTTCTTCGGTGGAGGCAAAGCCGCATTGCGGCGATAACGCGAGCTGGTTCAGCGGTACGAATTTGGCCGCCTCTTCCAGCCGCCGCTTGATGTCGTCCTTTTTCTCAAGCTCGCCGCTTTTGGACGTGATGACGCCTACCACGACGACCTTGTTGCCCTTCGGCAGAAACCGCAGCGGCTCGAACCCGCCGGCGCGCTCGGAATCATATTCGAGGAAATAGCCGTCGTAATTGGTGCCGGCCAGCATGATCTCGGCCACCGGCTCGTAGCCGCCGGACGAAATCCAGGTGGAGCGGAAATTGCCGCGGCATACGTGCGTCGTGATTTTCATATCGGCGGGCCGCTCGGCGATCGCGTAATTGATCACCCGGGCATAGATCTCCTGCAGGCCGTCCGGATTGTCGCCACGCTCGCGCGCCTTCTTCAATTCATCCTGCGAGCAAAGATAGGCCCAGACCGTGTCGTCGAACTGCAGATAGCGGCAGCCGGCGTCGTAGAACGCCTTGACCGCCTTGCGATAGGTCTTGCCGAGATCCTCATAGAACGCATCGAGATCGGGATAGACCTGATTGGAGATCGATTTGCGGCCACCGCGGAAGTGCAGCACCGCGGGCGACGGGATCGTCATCTTGGCGGTCACATGGGCGGTGTCGGCATGCTTTTTCAGGAAACGAAAATGATCCAGCATCGGATGATCGGCGGGGAAGTCGAGCTTGGCGATCACGCGGATGGCGTCGTGCCGGGTCTGAACGCCGGCGAACTGGATGCCGGTGTCGGGGTGAAACAGTTCGCAACCGGTCAGACTTTTAAGAAAATCGAAATGCCACCACGAGCGGCGGAACTCGCCGTCGGTGGCGAGCTTCAGCCCGGTCGAGGCCTGCTTGTGCACGACCTTTTCAATCTCCATGTCTTCGATCTTGCGCAGATCGTCGGCCGAGATTTCGCCCTTCTCCAGCCTGGCGCGCGCTTCCTTGATGCGCGCCGGCCGCAGCAGGCTGCCGACTTCGTCGGCGCGAAAAGGAGCCTTTGTTCTTTGCATGGTTTTTCTCCCAACCAATTCAATGTACCGAGGCGCCGGAGACGCCAAGATAGCGTTCGAGCACCGCCGGATCGGATTTCAAGGCGGCGCTGGCCGCGTCATGGACGATCGTACCGCGCTCCAATATCACGACACGATCGGCCAGCCGCAGAATCTTTTGCGCGTTCTGCTCGACAATGATCGAACAGGTTCCGCCGGCGCGGGTGATGGTGCCGAGGGCTGCGAGTAGTTCCTCGACAATGATCGGGGCCAGTCCCTCGGTCGGCTCGTCCAACAGCAACACCTTCGGATTGAGCGTGAGCGCGCGGCCGATCGCCAGCATCTGCTGTTCGCCGCCGGAGAGCTGGTTGCCGAAATTGTTGCGGCGCTCCTTGAGGCGCGGAAACATCTCATACACCTTCGCGACCGTCCACGGGCCGGGCTGCGCCACCGCGGTCATGTTTTCCTCTACCGTCAGCGAGCGAAAGATGTTGCGCTCCTGCGGTACCCAGCCGATGCCCGCCCGCGCCCGCTGATCGGGGCGCATCGGCGTGAGGTCGAGCCCACCGACCGCGATGGCGCCGCCAAAACGGCGGGTGTTCCCGACGATCGAATTGATCAGCGTGGTTTTGCCGGCGCCGTTGCGGCCGAGCAGCGCCAGCACCTGGCTCTCCGCCAGGCCGAGCGACAATTTCGGCAACACCACCGCTTCGCCATAACCGGCACGCAGCCCCTCGATGCGGAGAAGATCAGGCATCGGCGCCCTCGCCGAGATAGACCGCCTTGACCCGCGGATCGCGCGCCACCTCGCCGGGCGGTCCCTCTACCAGCAGCGCGCCGCCGACCAGCACTGAAATGCGGTCGGCAAAACTAAACACCAGATCCATGTCGTGTTCGATCAGCAGCACCGTGACATCGCGCGGCAACGCGGCGACGGCGGCCAGGATATCGTGGCGCTCGCCTTCGGGGACGCCGGCGGCCGGTTCATCGAGCAGCAGCACCCGCGGTTTGGTCGCGATGGCGACCGCGATCTCGAGCAGGCGCTGCTTGCCGTAGGGCAACGTCGCGGTCGGCTCGTTCATCACATCGAGCAGATGGAAGCGCGCGAGATTCTCCGCGATCTCGGCGTTGACGTCGTCGCGCGTGCCCATCCGGCGCCACCAGTCGCCGCCGCGGCCCAAACGTTCCGACACCACAAGCCCGATGGTCTCGAGCGGCGTCAGGTCAGCATAGAGCTGATTGATCTGGAAGGTGCGCGACAGCCCGCGCAGCACCCTGGTATGAACCGGCAAATCCGTGATGTCGTTGCCTTCGAGCAGGATGCGTCCGGCATCGGGCTTGAGCACGCCGGTCAACAGATTAATGACGGTGGTCTTGCCGGCGCCGTTCGGACCGATCAGCGCATGGCGCGCGCCGGCTTCGATCCTCAGCGACAGATCGCGGGTGACCTTGAGGCCGCCGAACTGCTTTTCGAGCCCTTTGGTTTCCAGCGCGAAGCTCATGGCGCGTCACTCCCGCCAATAGCGGCGATGGTGTTGCCGCGACTGAGCCGCCGGACGACCAGGTTCGGCGCCCACAGCGCCCAGCGATGCAGGCGCTGGCGTCCGATCAGCACGATCACGACCAGCACAAGGCCTATCCAGAATTGCCAATATTGCGGGGTGAGATTGGAAAAGAACTCCTGCAGCATCCTGAATACGACGGCGCCGATCAACCCGCCATAGAGATAGCCGGTGCCCCCGATCACCAGCACCAGCATCAAGTCGGCCGAACGTTCGAACGAGAACACGTCGAGCGACGCCAGCGCTGTGGTCTGGGTGAACAGCGCGCCGGCGATGCCGGCATAAAGCGCCGCCAGCGTGTAGATCGCGATCAAGCGCCGGTTGACGGGGATGCCGATCGCCGACGCCCGCAGCGGATTGTTGCGGATCGCGCGTAGCGACAGGCCGAACGGCGAATGCACGATCCGCCGCGCCAGCAGGAACAACAGAAACAGCACCGCAAGGCTGTAAAAGAAGCCGACCTTGCCGAACATGTCGAACGCGAACAGCCCCAGGATCGGCTGCATCGCGATGCCTTGCAGCCCGTCGGTGCCGCCGGTGATGTCTGAAAAGCGTTCGGCCAGCGCCTCCAGCAGCAATGCGATCCCCAGCGTCACCATCAGGCGGGTCAGGTCGACACCCCGGATCACCAGGAAACTGGTGAGAAAGCCGACAATGGCGGCGGCAAGCCCGGCCACCACCAGCGCGGCCACCGGCTCGTTGACGATGCCATGCAGCGCGAGCAGCCCGGCGCCATAGGCGCCGATGCCGAAGAACGCGGCGTGGCCGAGCGATACGATCCCGGCGTAGCCCAGGATCAGATCGAGCGACAGTGCGAACAGCGCCAGCCGCAGGACTTCGGTCATGATGAGATAGCGGGACGGAAACAGCAGCGCGCCGGCCAGCACCAGAATCCAGAACGCAATTTCGCTCCAGCGCCAGCGCGCGTGTTGCAAAGCGTGATATCCGACATCGGTTGACACGGTCATGTCGGCGTCAACGCGACGTGACGCGGCCGAACAGGCCGTTCGGACGCCAGATCAGGATGACGATCATGATGGTGTAGATCACGAACGGGCCCAGTTTGGGCACGTAATATTTGCCGGCGACGTCGCCGATGCCGAGCAGCAACGAGGCGAGGAACGGCCCGGTGATACTGGAGGAGCCGCCGACGGTCACGACGATCAAAAAGTAGATCATGAATTTCAGCGGGAAATACGGATCGAGCCCGAGGATCTCGGCGCTCAGCGCGCCACCCAATCCGGCAAGGCCGCATCCGAACGCAAAGGTAAAAGCAAACACCTGCGGCACATTGATGCCGAGCCCGCTGGCGGCACGCGGATCGTCCACCGCCGCCCGCAACCGGCTGCCGAACCGGGTCCGCGCCAGCACCAGCTGAAGTGCCGCCGTCAGCAACCCACAGATCACGATAATCATCAGCCGATAGCGGCCGATACCAACGCCGAAGAAATCGATTTGTCCCTCGAGTGCCGCCGGCAGCTTGATGAAGATTCGCGACGATCCCATGATGTAGTCGACCGCCGCCACCGACATGAAGACGAGGCCGACGGTGAACAGCACCTGATCAAGATGGCTGCGGTTGTAGAGATGGCGATAAAGCAAGCGCTCCAGCACCACGCCCACCGCCGCACTGGCGACAAAGGCCAGCGGCAAGGCAGCAAAGAACGGCCAGCCGGATTGATTGACGAGTACCGCGCAGACATATCCGCCCGTCATGGCAAACGCGCCATGCGCGAGGTTGACGAAATTCATCAGCCCCAGCGTCACCGCCAAACCGCAGGCCAGCACGAACAGCAACATGCCGTAAGCGACGCCGTCGAACAGGATTGTAAGCAGCGTGGTCATGGCAAAGCGTATCCAGGGCCTTTAATTTAAAGCCGTCATTCCGGGGCTGCGCGTAGCGCTGAACCCGGAATTCTTTTGCAATCATTTGCGTGGATTCCGGGTTCGCTGGCTTCGCCAGCGCCCCGGAATGACGCCGAAGTCGGCGTCACTTCTTCGTCTTGCCTGCATCCTTGACAGCTTCGAAGGTCTCGAATTCGACGTTGTAGAGTTCGCCATCGACCTTCTCGACCTTGCGGATGTAGATGTTCTGCACGATGTCGCGGGTCTCCGGATCGATCGAGATCGGGCCGCGCGGGCTTTCCCACTTCATTCCCTTCATCGCCTCGATCAACGCATCGCCATCGGTCTTGCCGCCGGTCTTTTTCAGCGCCTCATAGATCAGGTGAATGCCGTCATAGCCGCTGACCGCCATGAAACCCGGGCGGCTGCCATAGGCCTTCTTGTAGGCGGCGACGAATTCCTTGTTCATCGCCGAGGGGTGTGCTGCGGAATACAGATGCGCGGTAACGGCGCCGAGCGCGGCGTCCCCCATGGCGTTGAGCAGATCGTCGTCCATGACGTCGCCGGGGCCGATCACCTTGATGCCCGACTTGTCGAGCCCGCGCTCGGCATATTGCTTCATGAAGTTGCCGCCCTGCCCCGCCGGAACGAACACGAACATGGCGTCGGGCTTGGCGTCCTTCATCCGCTGCAGGAACGGCGCGAAATCTGGATTGGCGAGCGGGACCTTGACCTCTTCGACAATCTCGCCACCACCGGCGACGAAATGTTCCTTGAAGAAATTCAGCGCATCGTTGCCGGGGGCATAGTCCGAGGTCAGGGTCGCGACCTTCTTGATGCCGTTCTTGGCAGCCCAGTCGCCGATGATGGTGGAGGACTGCGCCAGCGTGAAGCTGGTGCGTACGATGTAGGGCGAACGCTCGGTGATGATCGAAGTGCCGGCCGCCATCACGATTTCCGGGATCTTGGCCTGGGTCGCCAGCGGCGCCGCCGCCAGCGCCGCCGGAGTGACGCCGAATCCGGCAATAAAACTGACCTTGTCGTTGACGATCAGCTCCTGCGCCAGGCGCTTGGTGTTGTCGGGAAGGGCTGCGTCATCCTTCAGAATGACCTCGATCTTCTTGCCGGCAACGGTATCGCCGTTCTGCTGCATGTACAGCTTGATGGCATTGTCGATCTGCTTGCCGGTCGATGCCTGCCCGCCGGTCATCGGCAGGATCAGGCCGATCTTGACGGTCTCCTGCGCGCGGACGGGCGCTAAAGCGAGAGTGCCCAACATCGCGACGCCGACCGCGACCCGCGACAAGATTTTAGTACTGACGAACATGAACGCTCCCCCTGATCGATTTTTGTATCGAACCGAGTTCCCGGCCCTCGGCTCACCATAGCCAGATAATTCAACCCTGTACTGGGGCGGCATGGCGTCCCAGCCGCGCGATGTTGTCAATCACGACGATGGGCGCAACCCGAGCCATCGGCTTCGGCGTCAGAACCGCCTCGTGAAAAACGCGTTCGGTCGCCAAATACAAGATATTGGTATCTTATTACCTCGTCAAGGAGCCCATCGCCCTAGCGGTACGCCGCTCGTCAATCCATGAACACCACGGTCTTGCGGCCGTTGAGAATGACGCGATCTTCAAGATGATGGCGCACCGCGCGCGCCAGCACGCGGCGTTCGATATCGCGGCCCTTGCGCACCAGATCGTCCGGCGTATCGCGATGGCTGATGCGTTCGACGTCCTGGTCGATGATAGGACCTTCATCGAGCGCGCCGGTGACGTAATGCGCGGTGGCGCCGATCAATTTGACACCGCGCTCATGCGCCTGATGATAAGGCCGCGCACCCTTGAAGCCTGGCAGAAACGAATGATGGATGTTGATGCAGCGTCCGGACAGCTTCTCCGTCATCTCGTCCGACAGGATTTGCATATAACGCGCCAGCACCACCAGATCGGTCCGGGTTGCCGTCACCAAATCCCAGATCGCAATCTCCTGCGCGCGCTTGGTCTCCTTGGTCAACGGCAAATAGTGAAACGGAATCTCGCCGAAATCGAGATTGCTATAGGTGTCTCGCGGGTGGTTGGAGACGATGCCGGTCGGGATCATCTCAAGTTCGCCGGTGCGCCAGCGATAGAGAATATCGGCGAGGCAGTGATCGGATTTGGAGACCAGCAGCAAGACCCGCCGGCGGGCGGCGCGGTCGCGCATCTGCCAATCCATGCCGAAGCGTTCCGCAATCGTCGTGAACCCGGTTTGCAGCGAGGAAAGATTGACCGTCAGAACGGCGGCGTTAAACACCACCCGCATGAAAAAATGACCGGTCTCGACGTCGTTGAACTGCTGGGCATCGAGAATGTTCTGCCCGTTATGAGCAAGAAACGTCGACACCGCTGACACGATGCCGGGACGATCCGGACAGGATAGCGTCAACACGAATTGATGATCGGGCATGGAGCGGAGGGGCTGCTGTTCGGATGAAACTGGAACTGGGATTCGTGGCCCTGCTCTATCATTCGGGACGCCCTTGCGCCAATCCCGCTGAAAGGATCATGATGAACACATCGAAGTTGATCGGCGTTGACACGGTGGCTGCAAGAATATGGCTGACAGACTGAACGGCTATCGCATTCTGATCCTGGAAACCCGCGAGGAGGCGCAGTTTTCCCGCCTGCTGGCGGAACAGGGCGCCGACGTGCTGCAATGTCCGATGTTCACCATCCACGATGCGCCGGATTCCGCACCCGTCGAGGCCTGGATCAGGCGCGCCGTCGACCTGCCCTGCGATGACCTGGTGCTGATGACCGGCGAAGGCCTGCGCCGGCTGATGAAGGTCGCGCGGCGGATCGGTACCGACCAGGAATTTATCACGGCACTCGGCCGGATGCGAAAATTCGCCCGCGGACCCAAGCCCGGCCGGGCGCTGCGCGAGATCGGGCTCGAGCCGCAGGTGACGACCGACAAGCCGACCTCCGAAGGCATCGCCGAGATGCTTGCCCGCATCGATCTCAGCGGACATCGGCTTGGCCTGCAGCTTTATCCGGACAAGGATCACAGCGCGCTGATCGGCGCCATCACGGCGCAGGGCGCCAAGGTCGATCCGGTGCTGCCCTATGTCTACGACGCCGAGGCCGCCGAGACCAATATCATCACCGCGATCGATGAGATGGCGAAAGGCGCCATCGACGCGATGGCGCTGACCAGTTCCGGCCAGGTTCGTCGCCTGGTCGAGGTGGCGCACGCGCACGGATACGAAGCGCGGTTGCGCGAGGGCCTGACGCGCACCCCGATTGCGTCGGTGGGCCCGGTGGTCTCCGATGAACTCAAATCCCAGGGATTGCGCACCGACATCTCACCGGCCAACGACGCGTACTTCATGAAGCCATTGATATCAGCGATGGCGGTGGCGCTCGGGAAGACGGCGCCGCGCTCCACCGTCATTGCGAACGAAGCCAAGCAATGACGAAAATTAGTCACTACCGATGCTCGTTCAAATACGCCTGATAGGCGAGCCCGATCCCATCCCTCAGCGAGGTACGCGCGCGCCAGCCCAGGGCGGCAAGGCGGTTGACGTCGAGCCATTTGCGCGGCGTGCCGTCGGGGCGGGCGGGGTCGAAGCTGATCTCGCCGCTGTAGCCGACGACAGCGGCGACCACGCGGGCGAATTCGGCGATGGTGATGTCTTCACCGGTGCCGATATTGACCAATTGGGCGTCGGAATAGGTCTTCATCAGATGAACGCAGGCGTCGGCGAGATCGTCGACATAGAGAAACTCCCGCCGCGGCGTGCCGGTGCCCCAGACCACCACATTCGAGGCGCCCGACAGCTTTGCCTCGTGAAACCGGCGGATCAGGGCAGCGACGACGTGGCTGTATTCGGGGTGATAGTCGTCGCCGGGGCCGTAAAGATTGGTCGGCATCACGCTGATGAAGTCGGCGCCGTACTGGTTGCGATAGGCTTCGGCCAGCTTGATCCCTGCGATCTTCGCGATCGCATAGGGCTCGTTGGTCGGCTCCAGCGGACCCGTCAGCATCGAATCCTCGCGCAACGGCTGTGGCGCCAGCTTCGGATAGATGCAGGATGAGCCGAGAAACATCAGCTTCTCGGCGCCGTTGGTGTGCGCAGCGTGGATCACGTTGGCGGCAATGACCAGATTGTCGTAAAGGAATTCACCCCGTAGCACATTGTTGGCGGCGATGCCGCCGACCTTCGCCGCGGCCAGAAACACCACCTGGGGACGTTTGCCGGCAAACCAGTCGAACACCGCGGCCTGGTCGCGCAAATCGACCTCGCTCCGCGCCGCCGTCTGCAGTTCGACATTTTCCCGCGCCAGCCGGCGTACCAGCGCCGCCCCGACCATTCCGCCATGCCCGGCAACGAAGACCGTTTTGCCTTTCAGCTCAAACGGGGTTCTTGCCATTGGCGGCCTCCCGCCTGGCGATCGCGAGATCGCTCGCCACCATCTCCTTGACGAGCTGGGCGAAGGTTGTTTTCGGCGCCCAGCCGAGCTTCTGGCGCGCCTTGCTGGCATCGCCGATCAAGAGATCGACCTCGGTGGGGCGGAAATAAACCGGATCGACGCGAACCACCGTTTTGCCGGTTTTGCTGTCGATACCGGTTTCCTCGACACCCTTGCCGCGCCACTCGATCTTGCGGCCGGTTTCCGAAAACGCGATCTCGACGAATTCGCGCACCGACCGGGTCTCGCCGGTCGCCAGCACAAAATCGTCCGGCTGGTCGGCCTGCAAGATCCTGTGCATGCCTTCGACATAATCCCGGGCGTGGCCCCAATCGCGCTTGGCCTCGAGGTTTCCGAGATACAGCGTCTGTTCAAGACCGGTCTCGATGCGGGCGACGCTGCGGGTGATCTTGCGGGTCACGAAGGTCTCGCCGCGGATCGGGCTTTCATGATTGAACAGGATGCCATTGGAGGCATAGATGCCGTAGGCCTCCCGATAATTCACCGTGATCCAGTAGCCGTATAGCTTGGCCACCCCATAGGGCGAGCGCGGATAGAATGGCGTGGTCTCCTTCTGCGGAACCTCCTGAACCAGACCGTACAGTTCCGAGGTCGAGGCCTGATAGAATCGCGTTTCCTTTTCCATGCCGAGAATCCGGATCGCCTCCAGCAACCGCAGCACGCCGATGGCGTCGGCATTGGCGGTGTATTCCGGGCTCTCGAAGCTGACGCCGACATGGCTCTGGGCCGCGAGGTTGTAGATCTCGGTCGGCCGGATCTGCTGCATCAGCCGGATCAGGTTGGTGGAATCAGTCATATCGCCATAATGCAGCAGGAACGGCACATTACGGGCGTGCGGGTCCTCGTAGAGGTGATCGACCCGCGCGGTGTTGAACGACGATGACCGCCGTTTGACGCCATGAACGGTGTAGCCGAGGCCGAGCAGATATTCGGCGAGATAGGCGCCGTCCTGACCAGTGACGCCGGTGAGAAGCGCCACCCGCCGTTTCGAATCCTGAACCGCCATTTTTACTCCAGCAACACGCCAGTATCGCCTGGGAACTGCCCAAACGGCCCGACTAAATTGAGCCCGCGCCAACCCTCGAGCAACCCTCTAGCAAGTGTCAGGCCATAACATTCGAGCCCGGTCGAGTCTAACACCAAAGTCGCTTTGGTATCAGGACATTGCGGGTTTGGTTATCGGCGAAGTTGAAGGCTCCCCGTTGAGGATTTAGCTACTCGCCATAGCTCCGCAACCGTTCCAGATCGACGATGGTCACGCCGCCATATTCGAGCCTCAGCAATCCTTCCTTTTCGAGCCTCTTCAGGCACTGGTTGGCATTTTGCCGGGAGATACCGGACAGTGCCCCGATTTCCTCCTGGGTGATTTCAAGATGATGGGTCAGGTCCGGGTAGAGGATGGGATTGAACAGCGACGCCATACACCTGGCGAGGCGAGCCGTCGCATCCAGCGTGCGGCCATATTCGAGCAACGCGATGAACTGGCCAAGACGTTCGTTGAGTTGCCTTACCAGGAAGCGGTTGAACCCGACGCTGTTCTCGAACAGCCAGAAGAAGGTGGCGCGGTCCATCATCGCCAGACGCGTATCGCGCACGGCTACCACATCGTAGCGCCGGGCTTCGTTCTTGAGCACGGTGCCCTCGCCAAACCAGGCCCCAGCCGTCAAGCCGGCAAAACTGGCGGCCTTGCCGCCGCGCGATACGATGCCCATCCTGGCGAGACCGGTGACGACCCCGGTCCAATACTCGAACTGGTCGCCGCGCATGAAGATGAATTCGTTGGCGCTGTAGGACTTCTCGACGATTCCGGCACGCGCGATTTCGATCTCTCGCTCATTCAATTCATGCGACCACGCCGCGATCCGCCTCAGGTAATCCGCAGCAATCATCGTTGTCGACCGTCACCGCTTGCCCGAACCCGCGCCACCGCAATATTGCACTGCAACAATGCCGGTTGGCGTCCACCCTTCGATCCTCGCCAGGGGAAAACGCGCGCGTTCGAGAAATTTGCCGACAAATTGTCGGGTCCAAGACATTTCAAGGTACCGCTTTATCCTATGCAGGGCCGTCGCGCATCACGCGGGTCTGTTGGCGGCGTGGCGCGATTGAGAGGGATGAAACATTGGGCATAGCACCGGGTGCCGCGTCACCGCGCAAGACATCTGGTGCAAAGGAACGCATGAAGTCCGACACATCAAATCCGATGGAGCCATCCGGCATCTGTGGCGCAAGGCTTCGTTAGTTGGATGGTCTATCAGGAATGGCCGATATAAGATCGGCCTGTAACGACAATCGATTGAAGAGCGCGGCAAGCGCCGTTTCCCGGAGGGCTGAGTGGCTTACGCTTTGGAGGTGCGCGGGGTGTCACTGCGCTTTGGTGGCGTTCGTGCGCTCACCGAGGTCAGTTTCGGCGTCAGCGACGGCGAATTGTTCTCGATTATCGGCCCCAACGGCGCCGGCAAGACCTCGATCGTCAATTGCATTTCGGGCCGCTACCGGCCGACCGAAGGCCAGTTGTTCTATCGCGGGCAGGACATCACCGCCCTTAATCCGAATGCGCGGCCCCGGCTCGGCATTGGCCGCACCTTCCAGAATCTGGCGCTGTTCCATCATATGAGCGTGCTCGATAACATTATGGTCGGGCGGCACCATCTGCTGAAAAACAATTTCGTCACCGGATCGCTGTACTGGCTCACCGGCGCCCGGCGCGAAGAACTCGAACATCGGCGCAAGGTCGAGGAGATCATCGATTTCCTCGACCTGCAATCGGTGCGCAAGGCCACCGCCGGCACCCTGCCCTATGGCTTGCGCAAGCGCGTCGAGCTCGCCCGCGCCATGGCGCTCGAGCCACAGCTGATCCTGCTCGACGAGCCGATGGCCGGCATGAATTTCGAGGAAAAGGAGGACATGGCGCGCTACATCGTCGATCTCAACGAAGAGTACGGCATGACAGTGATGATGATCGAGCACGACATGGGCGTGGTGATGGATATCTCGCACCGGGTCATGGTGCTGGATTTCGGCCGCAAGATCGCCGAAGGCGATCCGGCCGCGGTGCTGGCCGATCCCCATGTCAAGCGCGCTTATCTCGGCGAAGAGGACGAGGTGCTGGTCGATCCTGACGATGCCCCGGCCACCGCGGAGAGCGCGGCATGATGGATTATGCCGGCCGCGTCGCACAGGCCGACACCTACCCGAAGCTGCTCCGCCTCAACGCGTCGGAACATGGCGGCGAAATCGCGCTGCGCGAAAAGGATTTCGGGCTCTGGCACGTGTTCACCTGGAACGACTATCAGACACGGGTGCACGATTTCGCCCTCGGCATGATCGAGCTCGGTCTCGGCCGCGGCGACGTGATCGGCATCATCGGCGATAATCGGCCGGACTGGGTGTCGGCCGAAATCGCCACCCACGCCATCGGCGCCATGAGCCTTGGCCTCTATCGCGATGTGCTCGACGAGGAAGCCGCCTATCTCCTGAGCTACGGCGAAGCCAAACTGGTATTCGCCGAGGACGAGGAGCAGGTCGACAAGCTGCTGACGCTGGCCGAGCGCGTGCCGAACCTCAAGCATATCGTCTATTCCGATCCGCGCGGGATGCGGAAATATGACGATCCCCGCCTGATCGAAGCCGACAAGCTCGCCGCATTGGGCCGCGACCGCGCCACGCGCGAACCCACGCTCTACGACCGGCTGGTGGACGCCACCCAGGGCGACGACGTTGCCATCCTCTGCACCACCTCCGGCACCACCGCCAACCCGAAACTGGCGATGCTCGCGGCGGGGCGGGTGCTGCGGCATTGCGCGACCTACCTGGCATTCGATCCCAAGGGGCCCGATGACGAATACGTCTCGGTGCTGCCGCTGCCCTGGATCATGGAACAGGTCTATGTGCTCGGCAAAGGCCTGCTATGCCGGATGAAGGTCAACTTCGTCGAGCAGCCCGACACCATGATGAATGATTTCCGTGAGATCGCGCCGACCTTCGTGCTGTTCGCGCCGCGAGTCTGGGAATCCATTGCCGCCGATGTGCGCGCCGGCGTGATGGACTCGTCCCCGCTCAAGCAAGGCCTCTACGAACTCGGAATGAAGACCGGACTGTCCGCGCTGGCGCGCGGTAAGCACTCGGTGGTCGCGGACACGCTGCTGTTTCGCGCCTTGCGCGACCGTCTCGGCTTTACGCGGTTGCGCTCGGCGGCGACCGGCGGTGCGGCGCTCGGTCCCGACACCTTCAAGTTCTTTCAGGCCATGGGCGTGCCGCTGCGCACGCTGTATGGCCAGACCGAATTGCTTGGCGCCTATACGCTGCATCCGTTCGGTCAGGTCGATCCCGATACCACCGGCGTTCCGATGGCCGACAATATCGAAATCCACATCGACAATCCCGACATCCACGGCGTCGGCGAGATCGTGGTGCGCCACCCCAATATGTTTCTCGGCTACTACAAGAGCCCGGAAGCCTCCGCCGCCGACATGAAGGATGGCTGGATGCAGTCGGGCGATGCCGGCTATTTCAACGACAATAAACAGCTCGTGGTGATCGATCGTATCAAGGACCTTGCGGAAACCGCGCGCGGCGAGCGGTTCTCGCCGCAATACATCGAGAACAAGCTGAAATTCTCGCCTTACATCGCCGAGACCGTGGTGCTGGGCGCCGGCCGCGACGCGCTCGCGGCGATGATCTGTATCCGGTACTCCATCATCTCGAAATGGGCGGAAAAGAACCGGATCTCGTTCACCACCTACACCGATCTCGCTTCGCGGCCGGAAGTGTACGCGCTGCTGCGCAAGGAAGTCGAAAGCGTCAATGCCACGCTGCCGCCGGCGCAACGTATTTCCAGGTTCCTGCTGCTGTACAAGGAACTCGACGCCGACGACGGCGAACTCACCCGCACCCGCAAAGTCCGTCGCAGCGTCATCAACGAAAAATACGCCACCATCATCGACGCGATCTATAGCGGCGAACGCACGATTCCGATCGACACCGTGATCCGATTCCAGGACGGCACCACGCAGCGCATCCGCACCACGCTGGCGGTGGTCGATCTGGCGCAGGCCGCACCAGTCGCGGAGGCAGCGGAATGAGGATCGCAAGCGTGCCCGTTTTTGATCTCATCAGCTTCTCGCACGTGGAAGCGCCCCCTCACCCGTATCATCGCCATGCGATGATACGACCTCTCCCCGCGCGCGGGGCGAGGTTAGCATCGCGCGTATTGCAATGAACATCCAGTTCCTGATCCAGCTTCTGGTCAACGGCCTCGTGGTCGGTACGCTCTACGGCGTGGTCGCGATGTCGTTTGTGCTGATCTACAAGGCAACCCAGGTCGTGAACTTCGCGCAAGGCGAACTGCTGCTGATCGGCGCCTGGGTGTGCTGGGCGCTGCTGACCAAATATCAGGTGCCGTTCTGGATCGGCATGCCGCTGACGTTGGTGTTCATGTTCGTGTTCGGCATCGCGATCCAGGTCGTGATCCTGCGACCGATGATCGGTGAGCCGATCATTTCAGTGATCATGGTCACCATCGGACTATCGGAGGTGTTCCAGGCCGCGCTGAAATGGATTTTCGGCGTCAATCCGCAGCCGTTCCCGCGCGTCTTCACCAGCCAATCCATCAACTTCCTCGGCCTGCAGATCCAGACCGTCTATGTGATGAGCCTTGTCGTCTCGCTGGCGATGATGGTCGGAATGGCCTGGTTCTTCCGGGTCTCGAAATACGGCCTGGCGATGCGCGCCACCGCCTTCAACCAGCAGGTA
The DNA here is from genome assembly GCA_963725555.1 of uncultured Pseudomonadota bacterium. Classification (GTDB taxonomy): domain Bacteria; phylum Pseudomonadota; class Alphaproteobacteria; order Rhizobiales; family Xanthobacteraceae; genus Bradyrhizobium. Next base: position 362,806 of record CAVRYV010000017.1, read on the forward strand.
GCGCAGTCGCTCGGCATTTCGGTCAAAAGCGTGTTCGCGATAGCCTGGGCGATCTCGGCGACAGTCTCGGCGGTGGCCGGCGTGGTGGTAGCCGTCGTCAACGGCGTATCGTCGGGCCTGTCGGATTACGGCATCAAGGTTTTTCCAGCCGCGATCCTCGGCGGGCTGGACTTCATCGGCGGCGCGGTGCTTGGCGGCATCATCATCGGCCTTTTGGAAAACATCGCGCAATATGTCGATAGCGAATATCTGCACTGGGGCAATCTGTATGAAATCGCGCCCTTCTACGTGCTGATCATCATCCTGATGATCAAGCCCTACGGCCTGTTCGGCACCAAAGACATCGAGCGGGTGTAACAATGGCAAGCCCTTCCCTGATTCCGGCCGGCGACTACCGCACTTCCTACGCGGCCGACACCACGATCTTCCCGACCACGGCCAGCCGTAACGCGGCGATTGCGAGCATTGTGTTGATTTGCTTTGCGCCGCTGCTGCTCAACGGATATTCGCTGAGCATCCTGATCCAGATCGGTATTTTCTCGATCGCCGCCCTCGGTCTGAACATTCTGGTCGGCTTTACCGGGCAGATTTCGATCGGCCATGCCGCGTTTTTCCTGTTCGGCGCCTTCACCTCCGCTTACATTTCGAACACCTGGCCGGTGCCGGTATTCTTCGCGATTCCATTGGCGGGCGTGGTCACAGCCCTGGTCGGCCTGATTTTCGGCGTGCCGGCGGCGCGGCTCAAGGGGCTCTATCTCGTCATCGCGACGCTGGCCGCGCAATACATCCTGCTCGATTTCTTCTCCCGCGCCGACTGGTTTTCGGGCGGCTCGGTGCCGGCCAGCGCCAAGCCGTTCTCGATCTTCGGCTACACCTTGCGGGGCGACCGGCAATATTTCTACGTCGTGCTGGCTTACGTGCTCGCGAGTTACCTCTTGGTCACAAACCTGATGCGCACGCGTGACGGCCGCGCGCTGGTCGCGATCCGCGACCATTACCTCTCCGCCGAAATCATGGGCATCAACCTGACGAAATACCGCACGCTTTCGTTCGGGCTCGCGGCGTTCTTTGCCGGTATAGCCGGCGCGCTCTATGCGCATTATCAACTGGTCGTCTCCAACGAAGGCTTCGGCATCGAGCGCTCGATCCTATTTCTCGCCATGGTCATCATCGGGGGCACCGGCTCGATCATGGGCACGCTGATGGGGACTGCCTTCGTGGTGGTGCTGCCGGAATCGATGGAATGGATCAGCGCCAGCCTTGAAAGGCAGCGCCATCGACAGGGCGCTGTCGCTCAATAACAACATCACGTTCCTGCGCGAAATCTCGATCGGGCTGATCATCATCGGGTTTTTGATGTTCGAGCCGGACGGGCTCGCGCATCGCTGGCGACAGATCAAGACTTACTGGAAACTCTACCCGTTTTCACATTGAGGTTGCGACGGGACCGACTACAATTGCACGTAACAAAACAACCGGAGGAATACGCTTATGATGATGAAATCCCTGTTGAGCACCGCTTCGCTCGCGTTGCTGCTTTCCAGCTCCGCGGTAACGGCGCAGGCGCAGATCGCCATCGGCCAGCTCGCCGATTATTCCGGCGGAACCTCTGATGTCGGAACCCCCTATGGACAAGGTGTCGCGGACGCCTTCGCATGGGTCAACAAGAATGGCGGGATCGGCAGCAAGCCGGTTAACGTCGATACCGTCGACTACGGCTATCAGGTGCCCAAGGCGGTCGCGCTGTACAAGAAGTGGTCAAGCCCCGACAGCAAGGTAGCTGCGATCATGGGCTGGGGCACCGCCGACACCGAAGCGCTCACCGCTTTCGTAACCCAGGACAAGATCCCGGATATTTCGGGCTCCTATGCCGCAGCACTTTCGGACCCGACCGGCGCCAGTGGAAAGGCCAAGGCTGCGCCCTACAATTTCTTTTATGGGCCGACCTATTCGGATGCGCTGCGCGCCGAGCTGACATGGGCGGCGGAGGACTGGAAGGCCAAGGGCAAGCCGGGCAAGCCGAAATTCGTGCATATGGGCGCCAACCATCCGTTTCCCAACGCGCCCAAGGCCGCCGGCGAAGCACTCGCCACCGAGTTGGGATTCGAAGTGCTGCCCTCGCTGGTGTTCGCTCTCACGCCCGGGGATTACAGCGCGCAATGCCTGAGCCTGAAGAGCGCCGGCGCCAATTATGCTTATCTCGGCAATACCGCGGCCTCCGACATTTCGGTGCTGAAGGCCTGCAAGGCCGCCGGTGTCGACGTGCAATTCATGGGCAACGTCTGGGGCATGGATGAAAACGCCGCCAAGGCCGCCGGCGATGCCGCCGATGGCGTGATCTTCCCATTGCGCACGGCGGTAGGCTGGGGCGGCAACGCGCCCGGCATGAAGACGGTGATGGAAATTTCGAAAATGTCGGATCCGACCGGCAACGTCTATCGCCCGGTTCACTACATCGCTGGGGTCTGCACTGCGCTCTATATGAAGGAAGCCATCGACTGGGCCATCAAGAACGGCGGCCCGACCGGCGACAACGTCGCCCAGGGCTTCTATCAGAAGGCCGACTGGGTGCCGGCCGGCATGGAAGGTGTCTGCAATCCCTCGACCTGGACCGACAAGGACCATCGCGGCACGCTCAAGGTCGATCTCTATCGCTCCAAGGTATCCGGCGCGACCGACGGCGACCTCAACGACCTCATCAAGAAAGGCACCATCAAGCTCGAGAAGGTCAAGACCGTCGACTTGCCGCGCAAGGCGGAATGGTTCGGGTGGTAAGGCGACCAACATGCTCAGCCGTCATCCCCGCCACCGGGTCTCGCCTTCCGGCGAGCCCGATGGGCTCCAGCGGGGATCCAGGACGCCGCAGCGTCTCGATTTTTCGCGGAGGCGCTGGAATACTGGGTCACCCGCATCGCGGGTGATGACGGCAGCAAATGGAGCGGAAGGCGTCAATTTACTATCGACGTCAGGATCAAGACATGACCGAAGCAACCGAAATCGATCGCTCGCCCGTCGCATCAGCACCTGCCCCGCTGCTCAGCGTGCGCAACATCGAGGTGGTCTATGACGACGTCATTCTGGTGTTGCGCGGCCTGAGCCTCGAGGTGCCGCAAGGCGCGATCGTGGCACTGCTCGGCGCCAATGGTGCCGGCAAGTCGACGACGCTGAAAGCAATTTCCGGGTTGCTCAAGACCGAAGACGGCGAAGTCACCCGCGGAGAAATCATTTTCAACGGCGAGCGCATCAACGGCATCGACCCCGACAAGATCGTTCGCCGCGGCATCTTTCAGGTGATGGAGGGCCGCCGCATCATCGCCGACATGACGTCGCTGGAAAATTTGCGGCTCGGCGCCTTTACCCGCGGCGACAACGAGGTCGGCGCCGACATCGACATGGTCTACAATTATTTCCCGCGACTGAAGGAGCGCACCGGCCTCGCCGGCTATCTTTCGGGCGGCGAGCAGCAGATGCTGGCGATCGGCCGCGCGCTGATGGCGCGCCCCAAGATGATCCTGATGGACGAACCGTCGATGGGATTGTCGCCCTTGCTGGTCAAGGAGGTGTTCGCGATCATCCGGGAAATCAACCGGGATCTCGGCGTCACCATCCTGCTGGTGGAACAGAACGCCCGCGCCGCGTTGTCGGTCGCAAGCCACGGTTACATTATGGAGCAAGGCAAGGTGGTGCTCGACGGCTCAGCCGCCGAATTGCGCGACAATGAGGACGTCAAGGAGTTTTATCTCGGCGGCGCCGGCGACCAGCGCAAGAGCTTCAAGAACCTCAAGAGCTTCAAGCGCAGGAAGCGGTGGTTGTGAGCGTCGAATTTCGCGATCACGTCAGCCACGTTCTCGACAAAACTACCATGGAGAAGCAGGATCAGACGAAGCGTTAAGGGATATTTCGATGCCGCTGACGCGAGGCAAAGTCCTGGGATATGACCTTGAACGATTGGCGTTTAGGTTTTCGATGCTCAACGATGGTGAAATCGTTGAATGTCAGATCAGTGACGCCGCGATGGACGAGCTTGCCGGCGTGAAGGGCACCTTGAGCACCGCCAGGCAAGCGCAGTTCCTGGCCCATCGAGACGCTATCGAGCAAATCGCATCCGACCTGTTCGACGCCGGCCCCACGATCAAAAGCGCCGCAGTCCGGATATTCACCAAGCACATTCCGAGATAAATGGAGAGAGCGAGCTCAGGATGCAGGCGCTGCCGCGAAATCATTGGCGCGGAGAATTTTGAAATATTACTAAAGTAGATGTGAAGTAGATGTGAATAAAGTACGAATGCTGATACCTACCTGCCAGACAAATCATTAAGATTGTACTATTAGAAAAATAACAACTTACAAGGGCGTCGAACTGTAGTTCCGAAGAAGGGTGAAAAGCATCCTATGGCTCAAACGGCGCGCAGTTGCATCAAGCAAGCGGCGCTGCGCGAACGTTCGTGGTGTGCGAGGCGGACAAGGTAGGATATGCCTTGGCCTCCGGTTCAGTGACTGTTGCTGGAGCGCCGGGACGTTTCCGGCGCAATATGCCCGAGCCGATCCCTGTTGTTGTGCTCGCGCGGCTCGCTGTCGATCGCGCTTATCATGGTCGCAGCCTCGGCCGCGCACTGGTCCGCGACGCCGCAAGGCGCGTCGTACATGCGGCCGATGCAATCGGTATCCGTGGCATTGTCGTGCACGCAATCTCGGATGACGCCAAGGCGTTTTACCTCGCGCTCGGATTTGAGCCGTCACCGATTGAACCGATGACCCTTATGGTCACGTTGGCCGACATACGCAAATGTCTTGCATAAGAAAAGGATAAGCGATTCGCCCAGTCAAAAGGCGCACATGGGGCCGATGCGAAGGACCGGACTATTTGGGGGCCTTTCTTTTCCAGGCTTTCGAAGTCTTACACCGGGGCCACCGCCGTTCTCGTCGATGAACTCAAGACGCTGCTTTAGACGAGCTTCCGCGCCGACAAACGATAGGAATGCATTCAAGCACGGCGTATTTACGAGACAAGCTATTGCAGAGCGGAAGCAGTTCCAGGCGTTGCTGCGGCAGTCACGGAAGCTGCTGCAAGACATAGAGTGATGCGATAACCGAATTCCAGCGCGGGGACGCACGGCGCTCGTAATCATCGAAATTCGCCCAAGCTCGCGTCGCGTCCGTCGCTTATGCCGCCTTGTCCGGTGATCTTCGCCACCTCACGCGCAATCTGACGCTTAGCCTCCAACGTGTCGTAGGCATTCTGCAGCCGGCAAAAAATAGCCCTCCGTTAGATTAGCCCAAAGAACTTACACAGACGCAGGTCCGTATTGGCGGTAATATCGCGCGTCCCATTAACAATGGCGTGAATGCGATTGCCCGGCACGCCAATCGCTTGAGCCAGTTGGTTTTGGCTGACACCGATTTCGTTGAGAAATTCCTCTTTCAGAATTTCGCAGGGATGCGGATTGCGAAGCTGTCCCATGATCGGTTCTATCCTGATCTTTGCGAGGGTCAATGATAGTCCACGATTCCCGTCACGGAAGCCGCTGCAAGACATCGAATGATCGAGGACCCATTCCACCGCGGTGACGCGCCAGCGGTCAGGCTCAGGCCGCCGCGAATGGCATATGCTATCCCTCCTGGTAGGCGCTCAGGCTGCCCGCGCCGGTCCCAATTTGATAAGCGACTCTGCGGGAATGCCCAACCCCTCGTGCAGTCGCCAGATCATTTTGAGCGTCAGCGAGCGTCTTCGATTTAGCACCTCGTGCACGCGGTTACGACTGCCAATGAAGGGAATGAGGTCGCGAGGCTGCAGTCCATTCTGGTCCATGTGGTACTTGATCGCCTCCACCGGATCTGGAAGATCCATTGGATAGTGCTTCCGCTCCCACGCCTCCACCAATGTGACAAGCACGTCGAGGCGATCACCCTCGGGCGTGTTGCGCTTCGCGCTCATCAGGCCCTCGATCTCTTTGAGGACGTTGCGGTAATCACGCTGGGTCTTGATTGGCGATATGTTCATCACTACTGCCTTCAAACGGTTTGTGCATCGATCTCGTCGTACTGCCGGTGCGTGCCGATGAACCGGACGTAGACGACGCGATAAGGATAATTGATCCACACCACAATGCGATACTTGTTGCCGGCGATGTTAAAAACCGCGCGACCGTCGTTGAGAATGCTCGCGCTGCCGATGGCTCGCTTCACGTCCGCAGGCGTCGCCCAGTCAGCTCCCCTGACCTGCCGGTACCACGCCATCAATGGCTCGCGCGCGTCGGCGTGCGCGGGGCTTCGGCCAATGAAGGCCTTAAGCGTACTGAGCGCGATGATCCTCACGCTAATAAGCTAACATAGTCCCATTCTGGGACCAAGAGCTCTTTTTCGGCCTCCGCTCTTCGGCCAACAGATGCGCGAGCGCAATCTTGGATGACGCCAAGGCGTTCTACCTCGCGCTCGGATTCGAGCCGTCACCGATTGAACCGATGACCCTTATGGTCACGTTGGCCGACATACGCAAATGTCTTGCATAAGAAAAGGATAAGCGATTCGCCCAATCAAAAGGCGCACATGGGGCCGATGCGAAGAACCGGACTATTTGGCGGGCCCTTCTTTTCCAGGCTTTCGAAGTCTTACACCGGGGCCACCGCTGTTCTGTCGATGAGCTCAAGACGCTGCTTTAGACGAGCCCCGGGGCCTCCGCCGTTCTCGTCGATCAACTCGACTCCCGCATTCTCAAGAGCCCTGCGAATGGCAGACGCGTTGGCAAGTGTCATCGCCGTTTGTCCGTCGGCCATTTAGCACGGTGGATTGTCGCGAGACTAACCCCTGATTCGCGCACAAGGTCCGCGGCAGACCAACTAAGGAGGCCTCGCGCTGCTCTCATCTGAGCTCCCAAAATATTCTTCATCGGACGGCCCATTTCCCTGAAAGACTATTGACAATTATATTGTCATATTACAATATTAATTGTCATATGACGAAAGGAGATTGGAGCTATGACGAATTATTTTCACGACGTCGCCTTTATCGGCGGCTCGGACGCCCGGATCATCATGGGCGACGACGAGGCCGCCCTGCTGCGCCTCTGGCGGGAAAAACGGGGCGAGGCGGAGCCGGAGGACTTGTCCGGGAACCTGATCGTCCAGCTCGGTACCGCGACCGAGGAGCTCAACCGGCACTGGTACGAGCGCAATACCGGCCAGGTGGTCAGCGCGGTCCAGAGGCGGGTTTTCCACCCCGTCAAGCGATGGATGGCGGCGACGCTGGACGGCATGGTCGAGGGCACCGGCGCGGTCTTTGAGGCCAAGTTCATGCTGCCCTGGACGTTCTCGGAGGAAGCCGCGGCGGAAAAGCATATGGCGCAGCTGCAGCACAATATGTGGGTCACGGCGTCCAGGACGGCGGTGCTGTCGATCATTACCGGCGGCGGCAAATGGGTCGAGATCACCATTCCCGCCGATCCGCTCTACCAGCACCTGCTGCTGACGGCCGAGAAGAAGTTCTGGCGCTGCGTGGAGACCGGCGAGACCCCTCACCTTTTCGGGGTCGAGCCGCCGCGGCCGCGGCTGGAGGCCGTTCGTATCGTCGACATGAGTGCTTCCAACAGCTGGGCCGAATTTGCCGCCACCTTCCGCCGGACGCGGCCGGCCTACCAGGAACACGAAGCCGCCAAGGCCGATCTGAAGAAACTGGTGCCGGAAGACGCCAGGGAGGCCATCGGCCACGGCCTGCGCGCCAAGCGTTCCAAATCCGGCGCCATCAGCTTCGACCTCCTTGACGTGGAGGCCGGTCATGCAGCACTCCAGTGAAACCATCGGCGCCATCGCAACGGCACTGGCCAAGGCGCAGATCGAACTTCAGAACCCCGAGAAGTCGCTGACCGCGACCATCCAGTCGCCCTTCCCGCGGGAAGCCAACCGAACCTTTCGGTACGCCTCGCTTTCGAGCGGGCTTGACCTGATCCGCAAAAGCCTTGGCCGGCAAGAGATCGCAACAGTGCAGACCACCTCGATCGATGAGGCGGCAGGATTGATCCGGCTGACCACGGTGCTTGCCCATTCGTCCGGCGAATGGATCTCGTCGGACTGGCCGGTTTGCCCGGTCAGCGAAACAGCAGCGCCGCAGCGGATGGGAGCCGCCCTCACCTATGCCCGGCGCTACGCGCTGTTCACGCTGGTCGGGATTGCCGGCGAAGACGATCTCGATGCCCCTGATTTGGAAGTTGTTGCCGGAAAGGCCGGTCCGCCGAATGGGTCGGCTGGGCAAGCCTCAAACGGGCACGCTCATGCCACCGGGGCATCGGGTAATTCCCGCCGCCGGGCCCCTGCTGCCCGCTCGGTGCCCCCCGTTCTGGCTGCCGACCTGTCCGCGCAGCTGCGGGATCGTCTGCTCGGTGAACTGAGCGGTCTGCAATCAGACAACGAGGCAGCCAACTGGGCCCATCGAAGCCTCCCAGCCAAGAACACTCTGATCGTCGCAGACGCCCAACTCGTCGAAGACGGCTTCCGCATCAAAATGGCCGCTTTGGGAGAGGCGCAACCCGGAGAACCTCCGCAGACCGTCCAAAACCCGAATGCGGCAACAAAAACCCAGGAATCTCTTCAGACAGGGCCTCGGAACGGCCGAGGCCGGATAGCGGCCAAGACCATCCGTCTGCGCGACAAGGACCACCGCAAGTTCGTCGCCTCGCAGCCCTGCCTGGTGTGCGGCCGTTCGCCCGCAGACGCCCACCATCTGCGCTTTGCCCAGCCACGCGCGCTCGGGCGCAAGGTCAGCGACGAGTTCACTGTCCCGGTGTGCCGTGTCCATCATCGCGAGCTGCACCGGCATGGTGACGAGGCCGCGTGGTGGCAAAAGACCAAGATCGATCCGCTGCCGATCGCGCGCAGGCTCTGGCAGCGCGCGCGGCCCAACGGCATGCCGGTAGCCGTTGATGGAGATGCCGGGTCCAGGTCTGCAATCGCGCCAAATCGTTCGGAGCAGCACTCGGTTGCCACGATCCCGGATCGCGGCGGGGATTTGGAGAATGTAGCTTCCATCGTTACCGATCGACCCACCAACCCGTGACCTCGTTCCGACAAATCGAAGCCAATCGGCGCAACGCGCTCCGAAGTACCGGTCCGACCACCGAAGACGGCAAACGCCGGTCGCGGCAAAACGCCGTCCGGCACGGGTTGTCCGCTGAAACCGTCGTCGAGATAGTCGAGGATATTGATGATTACCGAGGTTTCGAGGCGGCCATCATCGCAGACTACGACGCTCGGACCGCGGTCGAGCGGGAACTGGTGCTCCGCCTAGCATCGCTGTTATGGCGACTACGCCGCGCCACCATGATTGAGACCGAACTGCTCAGGATCCAGGCGGAGGTCTTGCGAGATCGTAGATCAGGCCATTTGGCGGTCAGGTCGCGAAATACGCCATCGCCAATTCTTGGGAACGCATATTCTGGCCGTTCAAGATGTGCAGGAGGATCAGACCGACAGCGACTCGTGGCCGGCCGATTCATTCCACTTCGCGTTCGGCGCCGCAACCAGTCAACTCTGCGCGAGACCTCGCGCATTGCTTCCTACGACTTGCCAATCTCGACAATGGGGTATTCGAACGGCTCGGACGGTATGAGTCAGCACTCTCGCGTCAAGTGGTGCGAATTCTATTTCTGCTAAAATCAGCGAGAGTGTCGTGAAAACCGCCTTGACCCCACGCCTACGCCTTGCGAGCAAGGGCTTATCTGATACAACATCGCGACTAAGATGGTCTTCGCGCCAATATTGATTACGTCTTAGGATTTTATTTCGGGGCTTATTCCGCCACTCTGGGCTCAAAACAAGCATGAACGACTTATCCGCCGTCAGTTCGAAATATGTTTCCACGCGACCCCAATTTCGACCCGGCCTCATACCGCTTCTATGCCTGTACATCGTTACGTGCTGCGTGTCGCTCGTGTGCGTCGCGACATCCTACGCGGATCTTGTTGTATTCGACAGCCACCACCTCTTCGCGCGCTTTACTAATCGTCGCATCGTTCAGCATCGTCGCTATTCTTTTCACAATTGCCCCATTCAGCTTCGGCTACTTCCTCGGATTCTATTTCTACACCATGATCCTGGGATATCTGTGGCTCATCGAATTTTCGAAAACTTCCTACAATCACCCGCTGGCAATTGTTTCAATTTTCCTTTCCGCGCTGGCGTTTCTTGCGCCTGCCTTGTTTATCACGTCCCCGATCAAGCAACGATTTGCGTTGTCGGCGCGCGCCTTCGAAGCGCTGTTATCCCTGATATTGATTCTGGCGGCGGCAACCGTCGCGGTCGGCGCTCTGTATAATTTCAAGCTGGCCAACCTCGCCGATATCTACAAATTTCGCGCCGGTCTCGAGTTCCCCGCCTTGCTGAGATATTCGATCGGCATGACATCCGGCGCGTTGTTGCCGTTCGCTTTTGCATGCTTCGTCGAACGCGGAAATCGCTGGCGGGCCGCAATCGTCCTGCTGCTGATCCTGCTGCTTTACCCGATCACGCTGACCAAGCTGACCCTGTTCACACCGTGCTGGCTCCTGTTCCTGCTGCTGTTGTCCAGGCTGGCAGAGACAAGAACATCGGTCATTTTGTCCCTGCTCCTGCCCATGTTGCTTGGAGTTGCATGGGTACTTGTAAGCCAATCCGGCTCAATATCGTCTCCGCTGATGCAGCAATATGTCGGCATTATCAATTCCAGGATGATTGCCATGCCCTCCGTCGCGCTGGAGGTGTACAACAATTTTTTTTCGACTCACGATCTAACTCATTTTTGCCAGATCAATGTTCTGAAGCCGTTCGTCAGTTGTCCGTACAGCCAACCGCTGTCGGTCGTTATGAATAACGCCTATACGTTCGGCAACTTCAATGCGTCGCTTTTTGCAACGGAAGGGATCGCCTCCGTCGGACTTGCACTGGCTCCGCTTTCCGCACTGGTGTGCGGACTGGTCATAGCCTTGAGCAACCGGCTTTCGTCCGGCTTGCCGCCGAGGTTTGTCTTGTTGTCCGGCGGCGTGCTTCCGCACATCTTCCTGAACGTGCCATTCTCAACGACCTTGTTGTCAGATGGAGCCGCCGTGCTCTTCCTGTTGTGGTACATCACGCCGCGCGCCATGTTTGGTGGGCACGGCCAAGCCGGCGCCCTCGCTGGCGGAGAAGCAGCGCCCGTTGTCTAAAATGCCAATGAGGGTGCCGGCGGTTCGCCGTGAAGGCCGATCAGGCCTCGACCAGGATGCCGTCGCGGATCACGTGCTTCTGCTGCGTACGCGGGCAGATCAGGTCGATCCCCGAGGCGCTCGCCCGCTCGGCTCATCCATCCAATCCGCCGCGCCGGATTTCCGACCATCAGCGCGAAATCCGCGACATCCCGGGTGACAACGGCGCCGGCGCCGATGAAGCAGAACATGCCGAGCGAATGGCCGCACACCACCGTGGCATTGGCTCCGATCGATGCCCCCTGGCCGATCGGCGTAGCCCGAAATTCGTCCTTGCGCGAGACGTTGGCGCGCGGATTGTTGACGTTGGTGAACACGCAGCTCGGTCCGCAAAACACGTCGTCAGCCAGCTCGACGCCGTCATAGATCGCGACATTGTTCTGGATCTTGCACCCATTGCCGACCCGAACATTGGGGCCAATCATGACGTTCTGTCCGATCGAGCAATTTGCGCCGATCACGGTGCGGGACAGGATATGGCAAAAATGCCAGATCTTGGTGCCCTGACCGATCACCGCGCCGTCATCAACAAAGCTGGAAACGTGAATGAGCGCGCCGGGAAACCTCGGGTCTTCCCTCATTTCGCTCATGCGCGATTTGCCTTGATCGCAAATGGATGAACGCCATTGGTTTTGATGACCGGCAGGTCGCGGAATTTCGAAACGATATCGATCGAGGTACGCACTTCGTCGAGCCCAAAGCCCCGGCCGGCGATAATTTCCTCGTAGCTGCGGGTGTGAAGGTCGGTGAAGCCTTCGGAAAATTCGACCGCCTCCCCGTCGACGGTGATCGAACGAAACGTCGATTTCTTGCCCCTTACACTCTCGGGCAGATCGTTGCGATCGATCGAGAGAAACCAGCTGACATCGGCGCGCTCGCATTCGAGCGAACCCGCAGCCCGTACCGGCTCCCGGAGATGGGCCTCGTTGCGGCTGACGCTCCCGAAAATAAATCCCAGCATGTCGAAAAAATGGACGCCGATATTGGTCGCCACGCCACCCGACTTGCGATCATCGCCCTTCCAGGAGGTGTGATACCACTGGCCGCGCGAGGCAATGTAGGTGAGCTCGACCTTGTGCCGCTTGTTGCTCTTCGCGAACCGATCGCGCAACGCGATGATCGCCGGATGCAACCGAAGCTGCAGGATGGTGGATATCCGGCGACCGGTGTCACGCTCGATCTCCGCCAGGCCATCGATGTCGCGCGGATTGAGGGCCAGCGGCTTTTCGCAGATGGCGTCGGCGCCGGCGCGCATCGCATAGCTGCAATGGGCGTCGTGAAGGTGGTTCGGCGAACAGATCGCGGCGTAATCGATTTTCTCGCCGCGGCGGCGAAGCTGGTCAATGTGGCGATCGAACTCCTCGAATCCGACGAAAAATTGCGCATCGGGAAAATGGCTGTCCAGGATGCCGACGGAGTCGTTTGGATCATAGGCGGCAACGAGATTTCCGCCGGTTTCCGCGATCGCCCGCATGTGCCGGGGCGCAATGTAACCGGCGGCGCCGATAAGAGCATAGGATGTCAAAGGCTGTCCCCGATTTGCAAAAACTGGCGCCCGGCAAGCCCAACGGGCTCGCGGCAGTTGCGTTTTCCTAGCCCGTCCGCGTCGCAATCGTCAAGGACGGCCGGCCAGGACCCGATCCGTCCGGAAACGCGGCGGAAGCCGACGCCGGTACCGAACTTCAACCCGGGTTCCGTTCTGGATCGCTCCGGGCAGCAACTGGCATCAGGCCCGGATGATGTTGTCGGCGGGCGCGAGAAACCTGCCGCGACAATCGATCAAAAGCGGCGACTGCGTTCGCAGCATTTCGTAATCAAACTTGTCGTGATCGGTCGCCAGCAGCACGCAATCGAACTTCGCGACACTTTCCGGCGTGAGCGCCGTGCTCGACAGGTCAAAGTGATGTTCGCGCATCCTGGGAAACGCCGGAACGTGCGGATCGCTGTAAGCCACTTTTGCACCGAGATCGCGGAGCTTTTCCATCAGGTACACCGACGGCGACTCGCGCACGTCATCGACATTCTTTTTGTAGGCAATGCCGAGAACGAGGATGTTGCTTCCCTTGATGGATTTGCCCTTTCCGTTAAGGGCGCCCGTGACCTTGGATACCACGTAGTCCGGCATCGACGAATTGATCTCGCCCGCGAGCTCGATGAAGCGCGTGTGCATGCCGTATTCCCGCGCTTTCCAGGTCAGGTAAAACGGGTCGATCGGAATGCAGTGGCCACCGATCCCGGGACCGGGATAATACGGCACAAAACCGAAAGGTTTGGTTGCCGCAGCCCGGATCACCTCGTGAATGTCGATGCCCATCTTGTCCGCAACCATCTTCATCTCATTGACGAGACCGATATTCACCGAGCGATGGATATTCTCCAGGAGCTTCGTCAGTTCGGCGGCCTGGGTCGAACTGACCGGGACAACCTTGTCGATCACCTGCCGATAGAGCGCGAGGCCGGCCTCAAGACATGCCGTGGTGCAGCCACCGCAGATTTTCGGGATCGATCGGGTCGTAAAATTCGGATTGCCGGGATCTTCCCGCTCGGGTGAAAACACCAGAAAGAAGTCGCTGCCAACCTTCAAACCGCGCTTCTCGATGCGCGGTTTCAGCTCTTCTTCGGTCGTGCCTGGATAGGTCGTGCTTTCCAGCGACAGGATCATCCCATCGTGCAGATGCGGCAGCAGCGATTCGACGGTATTGAGAACGAAACTCAGATCGGGCTCGCGGTATTTATTGAGCGGCGTAGGCACACAGAGAATAAGCGCATCGACTTCGGCCGCGCGGGAGAAATCAGTGGTTGGGTCGAAACCGCGTCCGATCGCGGTCTGGACGCTCGCCGGTGTGATATGTTCGATATAGGATTTTCCCGCCCGAAGCGCGTCGACCTTGACCTGATCGATATCGAAACCGACAACCTTGTATCCGACCTCGCAATAGCGAAGCATCAGCGGCAGGCCGACATAGCCGAGCCCCACAATTCCTATCGTTGCCG
>CAVRYV010000018.1:0-21898 GCA_963725555.1 uncultured Pseudomonadota bacterium
TTCGGGTCAAAAGCCGGTGCCCGACCTAAGCAGAGGCGGGGTACCTTAGCCCCAAAAACCGCAGCGCCGCTCGTCCGTCGCCGAGGCCGCGTTAGGGGCCACAGACCCCCGTTTTGAGGCGTGATATCCTGCCTCATTGCGATGGGCATGATCGCGGGCGGGGCGAATGAAATGGTAATCCACATCGGAAGGCGGCAGCTCATATCCGCGCTCGGCGGAGCGGCGGCCTGGCCACTCGCGGCGCGAGCGCAGCAGCCGGCCGGGGCCGGGCTCGCCATCAAGGCCGGGCTGGCCGATCCGGTCAATACCGCTCTCGCTTGGTTCATGGCGCGGGCCGCCGGTCTTTATGAGGCGCAAGGCCTTGCCGTCGATATCTCCGATATGCACGGCGGCAGCCGCGGCGCCGAGGAATTGCAGGCCGGGCGCATCGACGTCATGCATGTCGGCTTGTCGGCGGTCATCAGGGTCAATCAGTCCGGCGGCGACCTGCGCGTCATCGGCGGGCTCTCGAATGTCATCCGCTTCACGTTCTTTTCCGCGCCCGGCGTCAAGACCGCGGCCGATCTGAAAGGTGGCATCATCGGCATCAGCACCTTCGGCTCGGAAAGCGATTCGACAGTGACGCTTGCCTTGCAGAAGCTCGGCCTGACGCGCAACGACGTCACCGTCAAAGAATATGGCGGCGGCATGCGCCGCATCGAAGCGCTGAAGTCGGGTGAGATCAAGGCGACGCCGATTAACGAGCCGCTCTCCTCGCTCGCCCGCGAACAAGGCCTTAACGTCCTGGTCGACCTCGTTCCAGACCAGATACCATGGTTGTTCACCGGCATCGTCGTCCGCCATGACGATATAACGGCGCGCCGCGATATCCTCTCGCGTTTCCTCAAGGCCAGCATCGAAGGTAATTATATCGCGGTCACGGACGAGAAGCGCGCCAAGGAGGTCCTGGCGAAAGAATTGAAAATCAGCAGTCCGAAAATCCTCGACATCACCTACAACGATTTCAAGGCGCAATCGCCGCAAAACCTCGAGCCGTCGCTGCAGGGCGCGCAGAACATCCTCAAGCAATTCCCCGACATCAATCAGAACGTCAGCGCTTACTTGGATACGAGCCTGCTCGGCGCGCTCAAGAGCGAGGGATTTTTATCGGCGATGGAACAGAAGTACAAAGGGTAGTTCTCGTATGAGGGGAACCGGTTCGCCACAGGCAAAAAGAAGCGGGACAGCGCCCATGAAGGCGATCGCACGGCTTTTGATGATGGTCACGATCGGGCTCGGTATTCCGGTTTGTAGCCAGGCGCAGACCTATCCCACCAAGCCGATCAGGATGATCGTGCCGTCGCCCGGCGGCGCTACGACAGATACCTTGGCGCGCATTGTTGCTGGGAAGCTGCAAGAGAAATGGGGCCAGCCGGTGATCGTCGACGACCGCGCCGGTGCTGGCGGCAATATCGGGGCCGAAGAGGCCAGCAAATCTGTGCCCGACGGCCACACGCTGTTTTTCTCTTTTCCGGCGCCCCTGGTCGTGAACAAAGCTCTTTACGCGAAGCTTGCTTATGACCCGGACAGCTTCGTCCCGATCTCGCTCGTGGCAAGCGTACCTCTCGTGCTTGCCGTCAACCCAAAGCTGGAAGCGGCCAACGTCCAGCAGTTGATTGCGTTCGCCAAGACGCATCCGAACCAATTGAATTATGCTTCGCAGGGTTATGGCACGACAGGTCATCTCGCCGGCGAGTTATTCAAATCCATGGCGGGGGTCGAGATCGTTCACGTCCCGTACAAGGGGAGCACCCCGGCGCTCACCGATCTTCTCGGCGGTCAAGTCCAGATGATGTTCATCGAGCTCAGCACCGTGCTGAGCCAAATCAACGCGGGCAAGCTGCGTGCGCTTGCGGTGGGGAGTGCAGGGCGCAACCAGTTTCTGCCCGATGTCCCGGCGATGGCGGAAGTCCTGCCGGGATTTGAGGCCTTGACCTGGTTCGGGATGGTCGCTCCGCCGGCAACGCGGGCGGAGATCGTCGGCAAACTCGCGTCGGCCGTTGCCGAAGCGATCCATCAACCGGACGTGGCTCACCGGTTCGTCGATATGAGCGCCAATGCGGTTGGCGATACACCCGCCGAAATGGCGGTCTTTCTTCACCAGGAGCGCGAACGATGGGGCAATGTGATCCGCGCGACTGGGATCAGCGCAGAATAGAACTGGAAGACGTCAAATCCGCGTCGAGTTCCTTGATACCGTGAACAATATCGCGTTCAGCCCGCGCTTCTAAACTCGCGCACTCATAAAATCGAACCGAATGAGCACGGATGGCAGATATCCGCTTTGCCCCCGAAAGCGGGCATCGGGTCACAGTCGTGGAATGTCCGCTAAGGGCCAAGTTCTGCCTCACGCACTGCAACATTTTCCTCGACTAATTTGGCGTCGGTCGATAAATTGCAGTCCGGTTATTATTGTTGGCGATCGGGGTCTTACGGCTTTGGATCGTAGCGGCGGACCGTGGATTGGTGCGCCTATGTTGGGGCTGTGTGCCACCGATGCACGCGTTTCTCTAAACTCAATGAAACTGCAGTCGGAGTCCTGTTCCGTGTCAGACAATCTGGTTTCGTGCCTCTCCCATCTCGTCGTCCCCGATGCGTCCCTCGAAACCCCTGTCACCCTTGCATCCCCATCACTGAAGCGGCGCTGGGCGCCTCCGCGGGTAATTTCACCCACCGCTGTCTTCGAAACCTCCAAAGCGCTTCCAACATACACCGATACCCACAATTACACATCAAACCCTATCGGCGTCTCCTAGTTTGACCACAGCCTGGCGCCTCACCCTCGTGGGCTCGTCGAGAGCCTCGAACCTATCGGCTCGAACTGGAGCGTCCCCGAGATGCGGACTTTGCTTCGGGACGGCCTCGTACTCCGGGGTGTGGCTGTTGCGTTGATCCGCTGCCCTCCACAGTCCGTACCCCGATTTGCATCATCCCGCCATTCGCCCAGCCGAGCCAGCGCCGAACTGGATAGACGACGCGCCATAGGTCATCGCCATGCGTTGCCGCTAATATCTCGTTGGCCCCCGTGGCGAAATCGAGTGATTTATGCCCAAATCTGCAGCTGCCGTCGGTCGTGGCTAGCGAACACTTCGATCGCCGTTCCCGCAGAACAGTCGCGAAATGCTATGAAGGGCCAGAAGATGACAGCCCATGCCGACGATTTGCCAGGGCTGGGATTGTTCTCGTACCACCCTTCCTCGTCCATTTGCAGCGCGATCCATTGTGCGATGCCGTTTACGCGACCACCTGTGCTGATGAGCGTCTTTGCAGTTGTCGCGGCCGGAAACGGCCCGCCGGATTGGAAATCGAAATCGAAAAGGTCAACAGGTTCGCTCAAGAGATGAAGACGCGTGTCGCCGCGTCCGATCCGGTGGAAAATCCCTGCGAGCCGGTTGAACGGCGACAGATCGAAGCCGCTAATCGTACCCATACGCGCGCGGTGGAGTTCGTCATCGTGCGCAAGCGCTATGCGGACAATGCCGCGCGCCGGTATGATTTTAGCCCCAGGTTTCAGCAGGACTTTGACGGCATGTTCGGTTATGGGCAATACGTCCTCGCCGAGTAACCTGTTATTGACAATTTCAGAAACAAAGACATCGGCAAGTCCGCCCATATCTCGGTCAGCATCGAGATCATAGGAACGCTTCGCCACCACACGCACGCGATCCGCAAAACCGTTAAGTGCGATAATTTCCTGGGCAGTTTCCGCAATGGCCTCCGCGATTTCGCAAGTGACTACGCTCTCGGCGCCGGCGCGCGCGGCAATCATGGCCAGAATCCCCGTGCCGGTGCCGACTTCAAGCACCTTTGTTGTAGCGGTCACCGCACGTTTCAGCGCGGCTTCATAGGCGGCGTTGCGCGCCTCGTCCCGCACAATCGCAAAGTGCCAATTGGGAATCCCATTGCTTAGCACCGCACAGGCGAGGTTCCTGACTTCCGCATTGTCAGGAGCCGCCCTGAGTGCTTTAAGGGCAGTCTCACGCGCGCGCCCGTTGTCGCCCATTGTGAAAAAAATAGCCGCCAGTCGCGCCAGCCCTACGGGGTTGTCCGACGCGCGCGCGATGAAAGTGTCGATTGGCACCGCTACCATGGAAAGAGAAATCCCTTTCGACCTTATCGTTAAATGTTTTGTCCGGATCGCAATCAATTTGCAAGCGTCGACCGGATGCGGAATTTCAAGTTACTAGGAAATCCCAGAGCGTCTCGTGAGCGGTATTTGCGGGATATTTCGATTTGACGGCGGGGCGGTCGAGGCGCGCGATCTAGATCGCCAGATGGCGCGGCTCGCGCATCTCGGTCCGGACCGGACGCGGACATGGTGCGCCGGGTCGGTCGGCCTCGGCCATCTGATGATGCGCATTACGCGCGAGGACCAATTCGACGTTCAGCCGCTGCACGATGCCGGGCTTACGCTCGTCGCCGATCTGCGGCTCGACAATCGCGAGGAACTTGCGGCCGCGCTGGCAATCGGCGTCTCGGCGCTGTCCGACATGCCGGATAGCGCGCTTCTGTTCGCCGCCTACAAGAAATGGGGCGCGGACTGCGTCGAGCATCTGATCGGCGACTTCGCCTTCGCCGTCTGGGAGCCGCGACAAGAAAACGCTGACGCTGGGGCGCGACCACATGGGCCAGCGCCATGTGTTCTATCACCAAGGGGAAGGCTTCTTCGCCTTCGCCTCGGAGATCAAGGGACTGTGGGCGCTGCCACAAGTGCCGCGCGTGCTGCTGGAAGAGCGCGTCTGCGCAAGCGATTGCTGTTCGACGAGCCGACCGATGTCGGCGCGACGGCATTCGAAGGCATCCGCGCCATTCCCGGCGGCACGGTGATGACGATAGCGGCCGACGGCGAGATCACTTCACGCCGTTACTGGGAGCCGCACGCCGATCCGGCGCATGAGGGTCGCGACGAAGCCTACTACATCGAGACCTATCGCAAGGTCTTGACCGAAGCGGTCGAGTGCCGGCTGCGCCGCGCCACGACGCCGGCCGGGCTGTTCATGGGCGGCGGCTTCGACTCCAGCGCCATCTGCGCGCTGGCGGGTCCGGTGGTGACCGCGCAGGGGCGCAAGTTCATTGCCGTGTCGTCGGTCATGCCGGAGGATTACCGCGGCACGCATCCAGCACGCGCGCAAATGGGTGGAAATGTGCCGCCGCCACATGCCGCATCTCGACGTGCGCTACGTCACCCGCGAGGGCCTCGACATCTTCACCGGCATGGAACAGCGCCTTTCTGGACACCGACAACCGGCACAGCCCGAACGGTTATGTCACCCGGCAAGATGCTGGCCGAGATTGCCGCGGCCGGCGCGCGCATCGTCATGGACGGTCATGGCGGCGACTACACGCGTCAATCCGCGCGGCCAGAATGCGCTCGTCCGCATGCTGCGCAAGGGACAGTTCCGCCGCTTCGTTGCCGAGTTCAATGCCACGCGCAGACATCTGCGGCAGAGCGTCAAGCAGACCTTGGTCCGCAATGTGCTGTTGCAGCTCGTGCCCGCGTCATGGATGCAAGTCTGGATACGCCACAGGAACGGCCTTGCTTTGTTCGGCCCGACCATGCCGGTGTCGCGGCAGGTGATCGAGGGCCGGAGCAAAAACGCACGCTCCCGATTTGCGCGGCGATCCGGCGACAGCCAGCGCGTCGGCATGGTGCGCGCGCTGCGCTGGCCAGCAGAACGCTCCGGCGCAAGGCTACTCGATCTCCGCCGCCGCGCACGGCCTCGAATTCACCCAGCCGTTCCACGACAAGCGCGTCGTCGAGTTCGGCCTCGCCATCCCCGAGGAGCTTTACGTCAAGAACGGCAAGACGCGCTATCTGGCGCGCGCCGCGCTCAAGGACTTGTATCCGCCCGAGTACCAGGACCGTCCGCCCGGCAACGACGATCTCGGCCCGGACTTCCTGATGATGGCGAAACGCATCGAGCCGCGCGTGCTCGCCGAAATCGACCGCATGGAGAAGGCCGGGAAGCTCTCAAAGTATTTCGATTTCCCGCGCATGCGGGCGATGCTGACGCGCCGCAGCATTGAGCAGCACGCCTCCGGCAACGAATACGACACGCAGCAAGCGATGCTCGCCTTCTTGGCTGCGCGCTACATCGAATGGTTCCGGGGCGATAACGCCTAGCAGTCTGCTGCCGCCCCATAGTCGCTGTTTCAGAACGCTGCAATGCGTTCGCCGTGTCTGAGTCGGGTCATGAACCGCCACGGCGCGGTCAAATTGCGATGTCCGCTTTACCCCGATTGTGTTGCAAAACTCCCATTGAGGCGAATCGCGAACGATGATTCCGTTGGATTGAGAGACGGACATTGGCGGGAGCGGCTCATGATGGGTCGGCGGGAAGGCGGACAAGGCCAGTTCTTTTATTCTTTTGATCTCGACAAGGTGGTGCCACCGGATCACCTGGCACGTCAGATCGACGGCGTTCTCGACCTCGGTTGGGTGCACAAGGAGCTTGGGCCCTATTACTCGCACACAGGCCGGCCTTCGATTGATCCGGTGCTGATGATCCGGATGCTGATTGTGGGCTACGTGTTTGCGATCCGCTCGGAGCGGCAGCTGTGCTCTGAGGTGCAGGTCAATCTGGCATATCGGTGGTTTTGTAAGCTCGGCATCGAAGACGGGATACCCGATCATTCGGTGTTCAGCCGCGCCCGGCATGAGCGCTTTCGCCAGAGCGACGCGTTACGCCGGGTATTTGAGAACGTCGTGGCGAAGTGCATTGCCGCTGGCCTGGTTGGCGGCGAGGGATTTTCGATCGATGCGAGCCTGATCAGGGCGGACGTGGACAAAAAGAAGCGGACGCCTGGCGATCAGCCAATTAGTTGGCCGAAGTCAGAGGAAGCGTCCCGTGCGGTCCGCGAGTATCTGACGGCTTTGGATGCCGCCCAAAACCGTGCGGAGAACAGCGAAGATGACGACAAATTTGATGGGGGCAGCAGACGCAAGCCCCCTAAAGAGGTGTCGCTGACTGATCCGGAGGCGGCATGGGTTGCGAGGAAGAACACCGATCCGTTTTTCGCTTACGACGCCAATTATCTCATCGACAACAAAGTCGGCATCATCGTCGATGCCGAGGGCACACGCGCCAACCGGATCGCTGAGATCGCCATTACAAGGACCATGCTGGACCGGGTCGGGAGGCGCTTCCACCTTCAACCACAGCGGCTCGCAGCCGACACTGCTTATGGTGCAGTCAGGCTGCTCAAGTGGTTGGTCGATCGCAAGATAGCCCCGCACATCCCGGTGTGGGACAAGTCGACGCGTTCTGATGGCACCTTCAGCCGCGCTGACTTCGTCTTCGATCGAGAGCGCAACGTCTATATCTGTCCAGGTGGAAAGCTGCTTCACACCACCGGCACAGTCATCGACGGCGGCACGCTTCGCTATCGCGCCTCCAAATCCGACTGCGATATCTGTGCTCTCAAACTGCGGTGTAGCCCCAACACGCCTGCGCGGCAGATTCCCCGCGATCTGCATGAGGATGCCCGCGATGTTGCTCGCGCACTGGCCAAGACAGAGGCTTACGAACAATCGTGTCGGGAACGCAAAAAAGTCGAGATGCGGTTTGCGCACATGAAGCGCATCCTCAGGCTCGACCGACTGCGATTGCGAGGTCTGAGCGGGGCTAAAGACGAAGTGCTACTAACCGCAACCGCTCAGAACCTGCGGCGCCTCGTCAAATTCCTCTGTCGTCCGCCGCCATCGGCGGCACTGCCCCGTGCGGCGTAGCGGTCTGCAAGTGTGTGACCCTGCTCAGACGCTGTCAGCAGAGAGCGCCACAAGCTGACGAATACTCAAAACCGCCCCAGCCGCAAAAAACAATATGGTTTTGCAACATAATCGGAGGCAAAGCGGACATCGGGCTGTAGCCTCGCCGCGGCTGATAATTTGCCGGAATATGAGAGATGAAAGACCTACTCGGACCGGCCCTAAATTGCTATTCTGTGTGAACGAGAAATGAGAGTGTCCATGTTGGGAGTTTGATCGATGAATACCAAAAAGCTCGTTTTGGAAACGACATCTCCGTTTCAGGGCCTGCCGGAACTCGTGGCCTATGACGAAGGCCTGTTCGTCAAGGAAGGCGTCGAGATCGCATGGGCCGACCGCGATGAGGCGGGCATTAGGGCCGCCGACACGTCGTTGACCGACGTGAAGCGCGCCAATCCGTTTGACACCCACGGCACATTGCTCGAACAGGGCAAGGCCGACATGTACAACGCTTGCGAATGGGGCAATTACTGCCGCGCCGGCGCGACCGGTGTCGGCAGCCGACAGGTCGGCCGCCGTGGTATCGTGACTTACGGGGCTATTGTGGTGCGGCCGGATTCACCGGTCTACACGCCGCAGCAACTCGTTGATCGGGCGGTTGGTGTGCCGTTCTACGCGGGCACCCATTATCTGGCGCTGCATATGCTGGAAGGCTTTTTGCCGCGCGATCAGATCAAGGTCTGCCGGGCGCCGGCCGGCTCACGCAACCGTTTCAATCTGATGATGAAGGGCGAACTGGAGGCGACGACACTGACCGAGCCCTACATCACGCTCGCCGAGAAGAAAGGCTGCCGCGTCATCTGTTCTGCCTTCTATCACGGCACTGAAGTCGCCTCCGACCGGGTCGATGCCGAAACCTACAAGGCCTTCAATCGTGCTGTGCGCGAGGCGGTGCGCCGTATCAATGCCAACAAAGCCGCGTATATGCACTACTTCATCGACTATCATAAAAAACACGATCCCGAGATCGGAATGCTCAGACCGGAGGATCTGCGTCTGGGCCGTCTCGTTGTTGTCGATCCTGCGCCAATTCCCGCCGATGAATTGCAGCGCACTTATGAGTGGGTGAAGAGCTGGGGCATGCTGGAAAATACCCAATCGCCGCTCCAACTCGTCAATATCAGCCTTCAAACAAACGCTCACGCGGCGGCTTAGTATTCGGCGCGCCGCTGAGCGCGGTCATTCCGCCGTTATCTGACGGCGACACCCTCCCCTAATGGGCATCGGCGAGGAAAGGTACATATCGTTGCCTGATCAAAACGGATCGTTGCGCAATCGCCGCGAGATGCACAACGCCAATGCGTTGAAGATCGGCTTCTTCGGGGCGAATTGCTCGTCGGCACGCACGGCGACGTTGGTGCCCGAGCGCTGGCTCGCGAGTTGGCCGGATTGCCTCAAGCTCGCACGCATGGCCGATGAGGCCGGCATCGATTTTCTGCTGCCGATCGGACGCTGGAAGGGTTATGGCGGCGGTAGCGACTTCCACGGCACCACGCTCGAGACCGTGACTTGGGCTTGTGGCCTGCTCGCCGCGACCCAGCGGATCACCATCTTCGGGACCGTGCATGCGCCGCTGTTCCACCCGGTTATCGCCGCCAAGGAATTCGTCACCGCCGACCATATCGGGCAAGGCCGCTTCGGACTGAACATCGTCGCTGGCTGGAACGAAGATGAATTTGCGATGTTCGGGGTGCAGCAGCGCGAGCATGCGGACCGCTACGAATATGCTCAAGAGTGGATCGATGTGGTCAAGCGGGCCTGGTCGGAGGATGAATTCGATTTCGACGGCAAGTTTTTCAAGCTTGCAGGCGTGCGTGCCAAGCCGAAGCCATTTGGCGGCAGCCGCCCTGTGATCATGAATGCCGGAAGGTCTGGCCCCGGCCAAACCTTCGCAATGCGCAATTGCGACGCCTTCTTCACATCAACCGGGGCGGTGCGTCTTGCACTCGCCGGTACCGCAGATGACAAAACCGATGTGACTGTGTTCGATCGAATTGTGCGGCAAGTCCGTCGCATCAAGGACGAGGCGCGTGAAGTCGGCCGGGAGATCGAAGTTTTTACGCAGGGACAGGTGATCTGTCGGCCCACGCAACGGGAGGCCGAGGACTACCATCACCATGCCAACGTCGAGAACGCAGACTGGCCCGCCATCGAGCAGATGCTCGCGCTCAAGAACATCACGCCGCAAAACACCGCCGCGGACGAATATTCCGCCAAACGGTCGTTGCAAGCGGAGAGCGGGATCGGCGGCTATCCGTTCGTCGGAACGCCGGACAAGGTCGCCGCGGAGTTTGCCGACTTCAGCCGTACCGGCGTGCGCGGCATCGCGGTCTCGTTCGTGAACTACCTCAACGAGGCGCCGTATTTCTGCGCCGAGGTGCTGCCCCGCTTGGCGCGGATGGGACTTCGATCGAATTAGCACATACACCCATAAATGCGGGGGGATGTCCGCTTTCGAGGGCAAAGATGGGGTAATCGGCCGGCGATCTTGTGGATAGCTGAAGATTTTGGGTGCTGCGCTTCAGGCTGATGGTGAAACGAGGTACCGTGTTACGGGCCTCAAGCATCAGAAGGAGAAGCGCAGCATGGACCATTTTGCTGGACTGGACGTATCGGTCAAGGAGACCAGCGTCTGCATTGTGGATGACACGGGCAGGATCGCTCGGGAAGTGAAGGTGGCGAGCGAGCCGGAAGCTCTGCTGCAGGTACTGACGAACCCCGGCTATCACTTCAAGCGGATTGGTTTGGAAGCCGGGCCTTTGTCGCAATGGCTTTACAGCGCGCTTGCGGAAGCTGGCTTGCCGGTGATCTGTGTTGAGACGCGGCACATGAGGGCGGTGCTGAAGGCGCAGATCAACAAGACGGACCGCAACGATGCGCGCGGCATCGCGCAGATGATGCGAGTGGGGCTTTACCGTCCGGTGCATGTGAAGACGCTACGCAGCCAGAAACTGCGGATGCTGCTGACCCATCGCAAGCTGCTGCAGTCGAAGGCCATCGCCATCGATAACGACCTGCGCGCGACGTTGCGCAACTTCGGTCTCAAGGTGGGCATGGTCGGGACGGCGAAGTTCGAGGCCCGCATCAAGGAGCTGGTCGAGAACCTGCCCGACCTGGCTATGCTGGTCGAACCGCTGCTTGTCGTCCGGCGGGTAGCTTCGCGAGCAGGTCAGCGTCCTGCATCGCCGTTTACTGGCCATCGTGCGCGACGATGACGTGTGCCGGCGCCTGATGACGGTTCCCGGTGTCGGCCCTGTGGTGGCGCTGACCTATCGCGCCACCGTCGACGTGCCGGCTCGCTTTAAGAACTCCAAGGCGGTCGGGGCGGTATTTGGACTGACGCCATCCCGGCACCAATCCGGCGAGAGCGATCGCCCCGGCGGCATATCGCGATGCGGAGACGAGATGATGCGGATGATGCTCTACGAAGCCGCACAGGTCATGTTGGTGCGTTCAGCGAAATGGTCGTGGCTCAAGGCCTGGGCGATGCAGATCGCCAGGCACCGCGGAATGAAGAAGGCGATCGTGGCGCTGGCGCGACGGTTGGCCGTGATCATGCACCGCATCTGGGTTGACGGTACTGAGTTCCGCTGGACCCGGCAGGAAACCGCAGCCGCATGACAGCCGTGCAGCATCAAACGCGATAGGAGGAAACTCGAGCTCCACCGAGCGGTGGAATGATGTCCCTCGCGGGACGATGGATGAGGTGAGTTCGTGTGTCCGCTTGGACCTGCCGTTCATCTGATGGCAAGGCCGCGGTAAAGATTGTTCCGCCTCGTCTTCGAATCCCATGATGGAAGGGCCTTGGTGCCGATTCCGAAGAGAAGCACGAGCCCGCGAGCGACATCGACGCTGTAGTGGTGGATAGTCAGTCAGAAAGCGCTTGACCCAAAACGGCCGATTAGAGAAGCGGACATCACCATGTAATTCGGGAGTGTGTTAGGATCGAGTCCTCGGTGCCGCTTACGTTCGGGAAACGACACATGAAGGTCATCCAATTCCGAGAGCCGGGTCCGCCCGACGTGCTGCGATGCCTCGACATTCCGATCCCAGAGCCGAAGCCCGGCGAAGTATTAATCAGGGCACATGCGATCGGCGTCGGCATTCCGGATTGCTTGATCCGCGCCGGGACTTACGGCCACATGCCGCCGCTGCCAGCGACGCCGGGCACCGAACTGGCTGGCACGATAGAAAAGGTCGGATTTGGCGTCACAACCCATCGGCCCGGTCAGCGCGTTTACGCCACCGCACGGGAGCGGCCCCATCGGGGCGGCCATTACGCTGAATACGTAACGGCACCTGCGGAAGCGATTTTTTTGCTGCCCGACAATGTTGATTTCGATGCCGCGGCGGCGCTCGCCAATTATCAGGTCGCCTATCACATCATCAACGATGGCTTGCAGCTACGCCAAGCCAGACCGTACTTATTTTCGCCGCTGCCGGCGGCATGGGCAATGCACTGATCGACCTAGCGAAGGCCGCAGGCTTGCTCGTCATAGGCGTTGTCAGCAGTGACGAAAAGGCGCGCTTCGCCCACGATCTTGGTGCCGATCATGTCATCAACCGCAAGAATGAAACGATCGGCGAGCGGGTCAAGGAGATCACGCGTGGACGCGGTGTTGAGGCCATCGTCGACCCAGTCGCCGGACCGGGGTTCCCCGATAATATCGCGATGCTTGCACCTTGCGGGACACTCGTCATTTACGGCGCGCTCGGGGGCAAGGCGCCGCTTGATCTGCTGCCGACACCAAAGGTGCGTAAGAACTCTCCGGCGGTACGACAGTTCACCATTCACACGTGGGACGACCTAGTCGACGAACGCCGCGCTGGAATGCGCACGCTCATCGAAATGCTGGCGGCCGGCAGGCTTCATCCGCACATCCATGACTGCCTACCGCTCGCCGAAGCCGCGCTGGCGCATCAGATGCTTGAAAGCGGTGCGGTGCTAGGCAAGTTGCTGCTGCGACCATAAGGCTTGATTGCGAAGCTTTCCCCGCCAACATCAATAATGTCCGCCGTTGGCTCTTAGCGGACACGCGGAGCGGTTTCCGTCGCGGCAGCTTTCAGGGGTGAAGCGGACACTTGAATCTGGAGAGATCGCGGCAACTTCTGACCCGAATGTATGGTCCGGCCGTGCGTCGCAAGAGGTTTTGTCGATCTGGCGGTAACGGTCTTGCATCAATGTATCCGGCCTCTGATTGGAGCGTGTCGTGCTCCGGGCCATCATGGATATCAGCGCGCGTGCGATCTCATTAGCGGACAGGCCTCGACCGGGCCATTCGGGTCACCAGTGTTCGCATGCGCCGGGAAGACCGAACCTCCATCTCTTCTCATCCTCTCGCAGACCTCGGCAGGTAAAGCGTGTCGATCTGATTAGGTCATCGCGGGCTCCTCACGCGCTGTCTGTGATCGTCGGTGTCGAAGAGTATCAGGCCGGCTGAGCGGCAGCCTCATCGATCTTCCTCGTTTCGAAGTTCCGGCCGTGAGCCAGAACGCTCCAGGCGATGCGGGCCAGCTTGTTGGCGAGCGCAATTGCCAACACGTTGCGGTGCAGCCGCTTCTTGGCGGATTCGATCCAAGGCTTGAGCCCGTGGCGCTCCCAGCTCTTCGGCTTGATCAGCACGACCCATGCCGCCTGCACGAACAGCACGCGCAGGTAGCGATTGCCGCGCTTGGAAATCTTGCCCAGGATCGTGCGGTCGCCGGTCGACATCTGCTTGGGCACCAGTCCGAGCCAGGCGCCGAAGTCGCGGCCTTTGGAGAACCCGTCACCAGTGCCGATCGCTGCCACCATCGCGCTGGAGATGATCGGCCCGATGCCGGGCACGCTCATCAGCCGCTCGCAACCGGCATCCTGGCAGGCAACAGCTTCGATCTCATGCGATAGACTCTCGACCCGCTCGTCGAGCCGCCGCCAGTCGTCAGCCAAGTCCTCGATAATCCGCACCATGCGTGGCGACAGGACTTCTGGGGGAGCAGCCAGGATGCGCGGCAGCTCGGCGCGCAAGAAGCGTTGCCCCTGCCGCACCGCAACGCCGCGCTCCAACAGGAAGGCGCGGATCTGATTGATGATGCCGGTGCGCTGGCTGACCAACCGCTCTCGGACTCGGTGCAGGGCCTGCAAGTCGAGCTGATCGACGGTCTTCGTCGCCACGAACTTCATCGTCGGCCGCTGCACCGCCTCGGCAATCGCCTCGGCATCGCGGAAGTCGTTCTTCTGTCCCTTCGAGTAGGGTCGTACGTACTTCGCTGGCATTAGCCGGGCGTCGTGACCAAGCGCCTTGAGCTTGCGACTGAGATGATGCGCACCGACACAGGCCTCCATGCCGACCAGGCACGGCGGCATATTGGCAAATCGTGAATCAATCTGACCACGCGACCACTTCTGACGCAGCACAATCGCGCCGCGCCGATCGAGGCCAACAACGTGGAACGAGTTCTTGCCGATATCGATGCCGACTACGGCTGTCGCGGAGTGTGGGTTCTGAGGCATGGCGTGCTCCTTGTCTTTGGCGCCCCTTGCCAGCTTCTATCGCTGGCGGGGCAGGAGCACGGCCGGACCATTCCATTAGCGGACATGTGCTCGGCAGGTTTACATGCCTGAACCGAGGCGACTCGTACTGCGGCTACATACCGCCGAAACGATAATTCAGACCGGCCCGCATTTCGCTGTGAGTTGAGACTTCGAACGAAGCCGCGGTGATATAAAGGTATTCAAGCTTTGCGCTTAATTCCGGAGTAAAGCCGTATTCGAGACCTCCTCCGAGTGCCAAGCCAGCCTGACGATTGCTGCCTGAACAACCAACTAAAATCGTTCCACAGTTTCCACCTCCCGCGACAGACGCGAGAGTGGTCTTTGCCCCCAGCAGTGCCAAGCCGCCGGTCCCGTAGAATAGCCAATTGTCGCTGGCGTAACCCACACGCGCCCTTGCGGTAGTCTCCCAGTCGATATTGGTCGTCGCATTGACCACACCTAAAGGAACGCCCCCAACTGTCGGCGTGCCGACCGACGAACCCCTGATACTGGCCCAATCGATATCTGCCTCCAGGCCCATCACAACGTGGCCAGCTTGAATTTGAGCGCCAAACGTTCCGCCGAATGCTCCGCCCGATAGATTAGTGGAAAAGCTGTCGAAGCGATTTGTGATGATATTTAATGGGTCTTGGCTGCCCCAACCGTAGCCACCGTTCACGCCGACATATAGTCCCGTCCAGTTGTAGACGCGTACCACCACGGGAGCAGAGGGAGGCTGATACGCTGGCGCCATTGGTAGATCGGCGGCCTCGGCGGCAAACGAGATTGCCAGCAAAGCGGCGGCAGCAACAGCTGTTCGCAATATAGCTTTCATCTCACTGTCCCCATCAAAGTTTTTTCGCAAGCGATGAACACGGGCCATCACGAAAAGAATGCTCGATTTTTCCTGCGAACTCACAATTTACACCACAAAGCGGTAGAATACTGTCACCGAAATGCATCACCCTGTAGACGGATTGGAAGTAGTTAACGGGGGAATGTCTGTTGTCCCTTGTCTAGCGAGCGCCACCGTCATGTCCGGTTACGGTGGTGGTCTCAACCGGTCGCCGCAACACATTGGCTAAATCGCTCTGCTGGTGACTGGAAGTCCAGCGTTTTCCTGGGCCGCTCGTTGAGCTGGCGCGCCACCTTGTTCAGCTCGGCCTGGGAGTGGGCCGCGAGATTGAGACCCTTGGGGAAGTACTGGCGCAGCAGGCGATTGGTGTTTTCGCTGGAGCCGCGCTGCCAAGGGCTTTGCGGGTCGCAGAAGTAGACGTCGATATCTGTTTCCATGCTGAACCGCTTGTGGTCGGTAAGTTCCTTGCCGCGATCCCAGGTCAGGGATCTGTAGAGCTCGTTGGGCAGCTTCCTTGCCTGCCGGATCAGTGCGTCGACCACGGTTTGCGTTTCCCTGTTCGGGACCTTGGCGAGCATCACATAACGCGAGTGGCGTTCGACCAATGTGACGATGAAGCTGTTCTTCGATCCACAGAGCAGGTCGCCCTCCCAGTGGCCCGGCACGGCCCGATCTTCGATCGACGCCGGTCGCTCGCTGATCGAGACAGCGTCCGGGATGCGACCACGCTGATCTGCCTTCGCTGTTGCATGCCGCGAGCGCCGGATTGGCCGTCGAGACCGCAGATGCTCCATCAGCTCTTTCTTCAGCACACCGCGGGCCTGCACATAAAGGCTGCGATAGATAGTCTCGTGAGACACGCGCCACGCCTCAGTCTCTGGATACGTCCGCTTCAGCCAGCCAGCAATCTGCTCGGGCGACCAGTTGAGCTGCAGCTTTCTAATAACAGCCTGCCGTAACTGGCTATGCATCGCCAACTTGCACGGCTTTGGCCGCAACGCCTGCTTCCAAGCGAGCTTGTCGGCCGCCGCAGCCCGGTACCGGCCCACCCCGCCGTTGCGACCGATCTCGCGGCTGACCGTCGATGCTGCGCGAGACAGCATCATCGCTATTGCCCGGATCGATTGGCCTTCCGCAATGCCCCGCGATATCTCCTCGCGCTCCGTCATCGTCAGCGCCAGACGGGATCGGCGCCGGGCCGCCGGCATGATCCCGCCGCTCGGCCTCAAATGCGCAAAAATGCAGGAAGACGGCTTGCCAAAGGCGCGCCCGATCGACTTCAGGCCTTCACCCTTCTTCCAGCGCTCCCAAAGCTCCGCACTCTGAGCCGCCGTAAACCCAACCCGATGATACATCGCCA
Source organism: uncultured Pseudomonadota bacterium (assembly GCA_963725555.1). Classification (GTDB taxonomy): domain Bacteria; phylum Pseudomonadota; class Alphaproteobacteria; order Rhizobiales; family Xanthobacteraceae; genus Bradyrhizobium. The sequence goes on from CAVRYV010000018.1 coordinate 16,538, forward strand.
TCGCTCCACGTCCTCGCTTTAAGGTACGTGTTGCGATGATCAGTTGAACTCGCCACCAAAAGCGGACAGACTAGAGCAAATGCTCCTTTAGCGTCTGCATGATGCGCCGTTTGGCTTGAAGAAGCGCGGCGCGAGGGTTCATCCCCTGAATTGGCCTGACCGTCCAATCGACTGGTCGCAGCCTTGGATCGCTAGGATAGATGGCCGCCTGATAAATTGGCGAGGCGTGCGTTACTTGGATTTCATATCCGCGATAGCGGCCAGCTATTGGCTTCATTTTCTCCAAGCTCGTGATTATTTCGCAAGATCAGGCAATCACAGAAACCCTTTTAATCCAATGTCGCGCTTTGCATACCGGATATGATCGATCAAGCAATTCGGTCGCAGCAGCTTTCGAGCAAGGATAAGCTGACACCGAACGGCAGCTCTATGGCGGCAGCTAATGGCGGCGAGTTCAACTGATCATCGCAACACGTACCTTAAAGCGAGGACGTGGAGCGATGGCGATGTATCATCGGGTTGGGTTTACGGCGGCTCAGAGTGCGGAGCTTTGGGAGCGCTGGAAGAAGGGTGAAGGCCTGAAGTCGATCGGGCGCGCCTTTGGCAAGCCGTCTTCCTGCATTTTTGCGCATTTGAGGCCAGCGGCGGGATCATGCCGGCGGCCCGGCGCCGATCCCGTCTGGCGCTGACGATGACGGAGCGCGAGGAGATATCGCGGGGCATTGCGGAAGGCCAATCGATCCGGGCAATAGCGATGATGCTGTCTCGCGCAGCATCGACGGTCAGCCGCGAGATCGGTCGCAACGGCGGGGTGGGCCGGTACCGGGCTGCGGCGGCCGACAAGCTCGCTTGGAAGCAGGCGTTGCGGCCAAAGCCGTGCAAGTTGGCGATGCATAGCCAGTTACGGCAGGCTGTTATTAGAAAGCTGCAGCTCAACTGGTCGCCCGAGCAGATTGCTGGCTGGCTGAAGCGGACATATCCAGAGACTGAGGCGTGGCGCGTGTCTCACGAGACTATCTATCGCAGCCTTTATGTGCAGGCCCGCGGTGTGCTGAAGAAAGAGCTGATGGAGCATCTGCGGTCTCGACGGCCAATCCGGCGCTCGCGGCATGCAACAGCGAAGGCAGATCAGCGTGGTCGCATCCCGGACGCTGTCTCGATCAGCGAGCGACCGGCGTCGATCGAAGATCGGGCCGTGCCGGGCCACTGGGAGGGCGACCTGCTCTGTGGATCGAAGAACAGCTACATCGTCACATTGGTCGAACGCCACTCGCGTTATGTGATGCTCGCCAAGGTCCCGAACAGGGAAACGCAAACCGTGGTCGACGCACTGATCCGGCAGGCAAGGAAACTGCCCGACGAGCTCTACAGATCCCTGACCTGGGATCGCGGCAAGGAACTTACCGACCACAAGCGGTTCAGCATGGAAACAGATATCGACGTCTACTTCTGCGACCCGCAAAGCCCTTGGCAGCGCGGCTCCAGCGAAAACACCAATCGCCTGTTGCGCCAATACTTCCCCAAGGGTCTCGATCTCGCGGCCCACTCCCAGGCCGAGCTGAACAAGGTGGCGCGCCAGCTCAACGAGCGGCCCAGGAAAACGCTGGACTTCCAGACCCCAGCAGAGCGATTTAGCCAATGTGTTGCGGCGACCGGTTGAGACCACCTTCACGGCATCAAGGACTCGACGCGGATTTGACGTCTTCCGGTTCTATTCTGCGCTGATCCCAGTCGCGCGGATCACATTGCCCCAACGTTCGCGCTCCTGGTGAAGAAAGACCGCCATTTCCGCGGGTGTATCGCCAACCACATTGGCGCTCATATCGACGAACCGCTTGGCCACGTCCGGTTCATGGATCGCTTCGGCAACGGCTGACGAGAGTTTGCCGACGATCTCCGCCGGCGTTCCCGGCGGAGCGACCATCCCGAACCAGGTCAAGGCCTGAAATCCCGGCAGGACTTCAGCCATCGCCGGTACATCGGGCAGAAACTGGTTGCGCCCTGCACTCCCCACCGCAAGCGCACGCAGCTTCCCCGCGTCGATTTGGCTCAGCACGGTGCTGAGCTCGATGAACATCATCTGGACTTGACCGCCGAGAAGATCGGTGAGCGCGGGCGTGCTGCCCTTGTACGGGACGTGAACGATCTCGACCCCCGCCATGGACTTGAATAGCTCGCCGGCAAGATGGCCTGTCGTGCCATAACCCTGCGAGGCATAATTCAGTTGGTTCGGATGTGTCTTTGCGAAGGCGATCAACTGCTGGACGTTGGCCGCTGCCAGCTTTGGGTTGACGACAAGCACAAGGGGTACGCTGGCCACAAGCGAGATCGGAACAAAACTGTCCGGATCATAAGCGAGCTTCGGGTAAAGAGTTTTGTTCACGACGAGCGGCGCCGGATAGGAGAACAGGAGCGTGTAGCCGTCGGGCGCGGATTTGATGGCCTCTTCGGCCCCGATATTGCCGGCGGCCCCGCCGCGGTCGTCGACGATCACCGGCTGGCCCCATTTCTCTTGAAGCTTCCCGGCAATCATGCGCGCCAAGGTATCTGTCGTGGCGCCGCCGGGCGACGGCACGATGATCTTGATCGGCTTGGTGGGATAGGTCTGCGCCTGGCTGCAAACCGGAATGCCTAGTCCGATCGCGGCCATCATCAAAAGCCGTACGATCGTCTTCATGGGCGCTGTCCCGCTTCTTTTTGCCTGTGGCGAACCGGTTCCCCTCATACAGAATACCTTTGTACTTCTGTTCCATCGCGGTGAAAAATCCCTCGTTCTTGAGCGCGCCGAGCAGGCTCGTATCCAGGTAAGCGCCGACGTTCTGATTAACGTCGGGGAATTGCTTGAGGATGTTCTGCGCGCCCTGCAGCGACGGCTCGAGGTTTTGCGGCGACTGCGCCTTGAAATCGTTGTAGGTGATGTCGAGGATTTTCGGACTGCTGATTTTCAGCTCCTTCGCCAATACCTCCTTGGCGCGCTTCTCGTCCGTGACCGCGATATAATTGCCTTCGATGCTGGCCTTGAGGAAGCGCGTGAGGATGTCGCGGCGCGCCGATATATCGTCATGGCGCACGACGATGCCGGTGAACAACCACGGAATCTGGTCGGGAACGAGGTCGACCAGCACGTTGAGGCCTTGTTCACGGGCGAGCGAGGAGAGCGGCTCGTTGATCGGCGTCGCCTTGATCTCACCCGACTTCAACGCTTCGATGCGGCGCATGCCGCCGCCATATTCCTTGACGGTGACGTCGTTGCGCTTCAGGCCAAGCTTCTGCAAGGCGAGCGTCACCGTCGAATCGCTTTCCGAGCCGAATGTGCTGATGCCGATGACGCCGCCTTTCAGGTCGGCCGCAGTCTTGACGCCGGGCGCGGAAAAGAACGTGAAGCGGATGACGTTCGAGAGCCCGCCGATGACGCGCAGGTCGCCGCCGGACTGATTGACCCTGATTACCGCCGATAGACCGACATGCATGAAGTCGATGCGGCCTGCCTGCAATTCCTCGGCGCCGCGGCTGCCGCCGTGCATGTCGGCGATATCGACGGCAAGGCCTTGCGCCTCATAAAGACCGGCGGCCCGCGCCATGAACCAGGCGAGCGCGGTATTGACCGGATCGGCGAGCCCGGCCTTGATAGCGATGCCCGGCCGCGCCGGTTGCTGCGCCCGCGCCGCGAATGGCCAGGCTGCCGCTCCGCCGAGCGCGGCTATGAATTGCCGTCTACCGATTTCAGATGCCATTTGATTCGCCCCCAACCGCGAACATGCCGCTCGCAACATGCGGCAGGATATCACGCCTCAAAATGGGGGTCTGTGGCCCCTAACGCGGCCTCGGCGACGGACGAGCGGCGCTGCGGTTTTTGGGGCTAAGGTACCCTGCCTCTGCTTAGGTCGGGCACCGGCTTTTGACCCGAATGTATGGTCCGGCCGTGCGTCGCAAGAGGTTTTGTCGATCTGACGGTAACGGTCTTGCATCAATGTATCCGGCCTCTGATTGGAGCGTGTCGTGCTCCGGGCCATCATGGATATCAGCGCGCGTGCGATCTCATTAGCGGACAGGCCTCGACCGGGCCATTCGGGTCACCAGTGTTCGCATGCGCCGGGAAGACCGAACCTCCATCTCTTCTCATCCTCTCGCAGACCTCGGCAGGTAAAGCGTGTCGATCTGATTAGGTCATCGCGGGCTCCTCACGCGCTGTCTGTGATCGTCGGTGTCGAAGAGTATCAGGCCGGCTGAGCGGCAGCCTCATCGATCTTCCTCGTTTCGAAGTTCCGGCCGTGAGCCAGAACGCTCCAGGCGATGCGGGCCAGCTTGTTGGCGAGCGCAATTGCCAACACGTTGCGGTGCAGCCGCTTCTTGGCGGATTCGATCCAAGGCTTGAGCCCGTGGCGCTCCCAGCTCTTCGGCTTGATCAGCACGACCCATGCCGCCTGCACGAACAGCACGCGCAGGTAGCGATTGCCGCGCTTGGAAATCTTGCCCAGGATCGTGCGGTCGCCGGTCGACATCTGCTTGGGCACCAGTCCGAGCCAGGCGCCGAAGTCGCGGCCTTTGGAGAACCCGTCACCAGTGCCGATCGCTGCCACCATCGCGCTGGAGATGATCGGCCCGATGCCGGGCACGCTCATCAGCCGCTCGCAACCGGCATCCTGGCAGGCAACAGCTTCGATCTCATGCGATAGAACTCTCGACCCGCTCGTCGAGCCGCCGCCAGTCGTCAGCCAAGTCCTCGATAATCCGCACCATGCGTGGCGACAGGACTTCTGGGGGAGCAGCCAGGATGCGCGGCAGCTCGGCGCGCAAGAAGCGTTGCCCCTGCCGCACCGCAACGCCGCGCTCCAACAGGAAGGCGCGGATCTGATTGATGATGCCGGTGCGCTGGCTGACCAACCGCTCTCGGACTCGGTGCAGGGCCTGCAAGTCGAGCTGATCGACGGTCTTCGTCGCCACGAACTTCATCGTCGGCCGCTGCACCGCCTCGGCAATCGCCTCGGCATCGCGGAAGTCGTTCTTCTGTCCCTTCGAGTAGGGTCGTACGTACTTCGCTGGCATTAGCCGGGCGTCGTGACCAAGCGCCTTGAGCTTGCGACTGAGATGATGCGCACCGACACAGGCCTCCATGCCGACCAGGCACGGCGGCATATTGGCAAATCGTAAATCAATCTGACCACGCGACCACTTCTGACGCAGCACAATCGCGCCGCGCCGATCGAGGCCAACAACGTGGAACGAGTTCTTGCCGATATCGATGCCGACTACGGCTGTCGCGGAGTGTGGGTTCTGAGGCATGGCGTGCTCCTTGTCTTTGGCGCCCCTTGCCAGCTTCTATCGCTGGCGGGGCAGGAGCACGGCCGGACCATTCCATTA